>CAZWAK010000160.1:0-18967 GCA_964631865.1 uncultured Heliobacteriaceae bacterium
AGGCAAGCTGCTCGGCGTGCCGGTGTATGAATTGCTCGGCGGCCCGACGCGCGAACGCATTCGTGTTTATGCCCACGCGCGTACGCCGGAAGATATTGTGAAACGCAAGGCCGAAGGCTTCACCGCCTTCAAATGCGGCCCGGCGAAGTTGAAAGATCGCGCGCCGCGTTTGGTCGAAAACAAAGCCTACATTGACAACGCCATCGAGAAATTCGCCGCGCTGAAAGAACTCGTCGGCAAAGACGGCGATCTCGGCATTGATTTTCACGGCGCGATTCAACCCGGCACGGCGCGTTTGCTCATCAAAGCATTGGAGCCGTATCAGCCGTTTTTCTACGAAGAAGTCATCAATTGTCAGGACGTGGACGGAATGGCCGAATTGGCGAAGCTGACGCATATTCCATTGGCGACGGGCGAGCGCATCTTTACGAAATGGGGCTTCCGCGAAATCCTCGAAAAACGGGCTTCGATTATTTTGCAGCCTGATCTCTGTCACGCGGGCGGCATTACCGAAGTTCGCATCATCGCCGGGATGGCCGAGGCCTATTATGCTTCGATTGCGCCGCACAATCCGTTGGGGCCGATTTCGCTTGCGGCAGGCTTGCAAATCGCAGCTTCGATTCCGAATTTCCTGTGTCAGGAGCAAGTCAGCCTCGGCGAAGGCTATATCAAGAATCCGTTCAAGGTGCGCGAAGGCTTCGTGGATTTGCCGACCGGGCCGGGCTTAGGGATCGAGGTAGACGAAGAAGGCATGAAAGCGCGCGACCTGTACAATCACGATTGGAAGAATCAGGAAAGTTATGACGCGGATGACGGTTCGGTGGTGGATTGGTAGGTATGAGCATTGACCGCGAGCAAATCAAACAAATCGTGCGCGAGGCGTTGGAAAAGCAAGCACAACCAACGCCCAGCGCATCGGCTGCAAACGTCGTGGATGAATCGCTCAAAGATGTGATTACCGAGGCTGAAGTGCGCGACGTGCCGATCAATGGCAGCTTGCTGATTCGAGAAGACGCCATCCTCACGCCGTCCGCACAAGATGTCATTCGTCAACGCAACATCACGCTCCAACATCGCAAACGCAGCACGCGCGCGGGGCAACAACGCATCATCGCGCTTGGAGCCGATCACGGCGGCTTTGAAATGAAGGAGCAATTGAAACGTTGGCTCGGCGAATGGGGCTATCAAGCGCGCGATTTCGGCACGTCGTCCAGCGAGGCGGTGGATTATCCCGACTTCGCGCATGCGGTGGCGCGTGCCGTCGCGGATCACGTTTGCGATCTTGGCATCATCTTCGATGGCGCAGGGATTGGCTCGTGTATGACGGCGAACAAAGTGCCGGGCGTTCGCGCGGCACTTTGTTACGACGAAGCGACAGCCAAAAATTCGCGCGAACACAATTACGCGAATGTTTTGACGCTCGGCGCGAAAATGATTTCGGTAGAACAGATGCGGAAGGTTGTGACGGCGTGGCTGGCGACTGACGAAGGCGAGACGCGGCACGGCAAGCGCGTGGCGAAGATAATGGCAATTGAAAAACACTATAGCCGGTAACAATTAGTCGTTCGCTGCTTTGCTTTTGATCTGATCTAAAGCGAACGGCCAATTACTACCGGCTATCAAATAGTAAAGGCTGCCAGGAACGCCCCGTTATTCCTTGACAGCCCCTACTATGTGTTGCTTTCAATTTGACTACTACCGCGAAAGCAAGGTCATTATACATTCAACACTGATTAACGCAAGTAAAAAATGTTCAACTTGACGACTTTTTGTTAAAAATCAATCATTCCATTCATTTAGCGTGCAATTATTTTCAAATTTTGTCATCATCTTGACCGTTGCTGCCGTAAATTGACCAAGTATGCACAGAAATCGTCACATCGGGCGGCAACAAAAAATCTCTTTGGCAACGCGGAATTATTGATTCACCAACAAGGAGCAAACCATGTCCACCAACACTCTGACCATCACGGACAACAGAACGGGCAAGCAATACGAAATTCCGATTGAAAACGAAACCATCAAAGCCATAGACCTGCGCAAAATCAAAGTCAACGACGACGATTTTGGCTTGATGACGTACGACCCGGCCTTCACCAACACTGCGTCGTGCAAGAGTCGCATCACGCTGATTGACGGCGACATCGGCATCTTGCGCTATCGCGGCTATCCGATTGAACAACTCGCGGAGCGCAGCACCTATTTGGAAACGGCTTATTTGATCCTGCACGGTGAACTGCCGACGGAAGCGCAATTGAAGGATTGGACTTGGAACATTACCCATCACACGTTCATCAACGAAAACATCAAGAAGGTGCTGGACGGCTTTCATTATGACGCGCATCCGATGGGCATTTTCATCAGCACCGTCGCCGCGCTTTCGACCTTTTACCCCGAAGCCAAAAACATCTTCGACGCCGAAACACGCCGCAAACAGGTGTATCGCCTGATCGCCAAAGTCGCCACGATTGCGGCGTACGCCTATCGTCATCGCGTGGGCCTGCCGTATTCCTACCCCGACAACGATCTGAGCTTTACGGGCAACTTTCTCAACATGATGTTCAAAATCAGCGAGATGAAATATCAGCCAAATCCTGTGCTGGAACGCGCGTTGGATGTGCTGTTCATTTTGCACGCCGATCACGAACAAAATTGCAGCACGAATTCGATGCGTAGCATCGGCAGTTCGCACGTTGATCCGTACTCGGCGCTGGCAGGCGCAGCGGCGGCGTTGTATGGCCCGCTGCACGGCGGCGCGAACGAAGCGGTGCTGCGAATGCTGAATGAAATCGGCTCGGTGGAGCGCGTGCCGGAATACATCACGCGCGTCAAGAACGGAGATTTTCGTCTGATGGGCTTCGGGCATCGCGTCTACAAAAACTACGATCCGCGCGCGAAGATCATCAAACAAGTCGCGTACGAAGTCTTTGAAGTCACGGGCAAGGACAAGCTGCTCGATGTGGCCTTGGAATTGGAAAAGATCGCGCTCGACGATGAATATTTCGTCAAACGCAAACTTTACCCCAACGTGGATTTCTACTCCGGCATCATCTACAAAGCGATGGGCTTCCCGGTCGAAATGTTCCCCGTGTTGTTTGCGATTCCGCGCACTGCCGGGTGGATTGCGCAGTGGGAAGAGATGTTATTGGACGGCGACCAGAAGATTGCGCGCCCGCGTCAAATTTATCTGGGCAGCGATGTGCGTGATTTTGCGCCGATGGAACAACGAAGCTAAAACACACTGAGCAGCTTCAACAAGGGTGAGACGGTCGTAAGGTTTGCGCCGGGCAAAGTCGCAGGGTAGGCGTGCGCAGGCGGTCGCGAAAACGTCAGCCTCCTTGATAAGGTTAATGGACAGCAAAGTAACAAAGCTCCTATTCGGTCACCGAGCTATTCGACTATCGCCAACACTTCGCCCGCATTGACGGTTTGGCCTTCGCTGACTTTAAGCTCAGTGACTTTGCCTGCTTTCGGAGCTTGCACTTCGTTCTGCATCTTCATCGCTTCGACGACGAGGAGTCCCTGCCCTTCCGCCACTTCATCGCCTGCTGCACATAACACGCGCACGACTTTGCCGGGCATCGGCGAAGTCAGGACAGCGCGGCCTCCGGCCTGCCCTGCTACAGAGCCGTTGTGGCTCAGGCGTTTCGGGTCTTGAATCGTGACGGGAATGCGTTGCCCGTTGACGATGACTTCCGTCGCGCCGCTTGGCAGCTTGTCCAACACGGAGGCGAAGACTTTGCCGTTGAGAATCACGGTGAACACACCAGGTTGCAGTTCGGCGAAGTGCGCTTCGTGTTGCGCGCTGTCGGAAGCAAGCGTGGCTGTGCCTGCGGTCGCGGTGAAATCGGCAGAAAGAGATTTGCCGTTGAGGTGAAGTTGAATTTTCATACGGGGCTTAGCGATTGGTGAACGACGCGACTCGTCCGGCGGCTTTCCATTGGCTGACGGCTTGCGTTGTGTTCGTCACGGGCTGCGGTTGTTGACGCGCGAAGTCGTGCGCCGCAACCATCGCGGCAGCCAATTCGGCGTCGGTCAATTCCGCCATCGCTTCCGCTTTGGGTTGCGCCGCGCGACGCTCGAAATACCGCGCGATGAAGCCGGTATCAATTTCGCCGCTGCGGAATTCAGCGTCGTCCAGCACTTCCTGAAAAAACGGGATCGTCGTGCGAATGCCGCCGACGTGATATTCGCGCAAGGCGCGTTGCATACGATTGATCGCTTCTTCGCGCGTTGCGTCGTACGTCGCCAGTTTGGAAATCATCGGGTCATAAAACAACGGCACTTCCCAACCTTCGTACACGCCGCTGTCGTCGCGCACGCCGGGGCCGGATGGGGTTCTCAGCTTCGTGATCTTGCCGGGCGAAGGCAAAAAGTTTTTCTCCGGGTCTTCCGCATAAACGCGGCATTCGACGGCGTGGCCAGTCATCTGCACATCGTCTTGTTGAATCGTCAATCGCTCGCCCGCCGCAATGCGAATTTGTTCGCGCACGAGGTCAATGCCCGTCACTAATTCCGTAACCGGATGTTCGACCTGCAAGCGCGTGTTCATTTCGAGGAAGTAGAAATTGCGCTGCACGTCCACCAGAAATTCGAGCGTGCCGACACTGTAGTAATTTGCGGCTTTGGCAATATTGACAGCGGCTTCGCCCATCTTCGCGCGCAACACGGGATCGTTGAGCGGCGAGGGACATTCTTCGATGACCTTTTGATGACGGCGCTGAATCGAGCATTCGCGTTCGCCGAGGTGAATCGTGTGGCCGAACTTGTCCGCGACGATTTGGATTTCGATGTGGCGCGGGCGTTCGATGTACTTTTCGATGTACACGGCTGGATCGCCAAACGCCGCTTGTGCTTCGGCGCTGGCATTATCGAAGGCGGATTGCATTTCCTCCGCCGAACGCACGATGCGCATGCCTTTGCCGCCGCCGCCCGCCGCCGCTTTGAGCATCACGGGGTAGCCGACGTCAGTCGCTGTGGCGAGGGCTTCCGCCGTGTCGGCAAGTTGCTTGGCGGTGCCGGGGACGATGGGCGCACCCGCGCGAATCGCGGCTTCGCGGGCATTGGTTTTGCTGCCCATCAATTCGATGGAATCTGCCGACGGCCCGACGAACGTGATGCCTGCTTGCTCAACCGCGCGCGCAAACCATTCGCGTTCGGACAAAAAACCATAACCGGGGTGAATGGCCTCGGCACCAGCTTGTTGCGCGGCAGCGATGATCTTTTCGCCGACCAAGTAACTTTGCGCAGCAGGCGCTTCGCCGATGAAATACGCTTCGTCGGCGAGTTGCACGTGCAAGGCGTTGCGATCCACAGTGGAATACACCGCGACAGGAGAGATGCCGAGATCGCGGCAGGCACGAATGATGCGAACGGCGATTTCGCCGCGATTGGCGATGAGAAGTTTTTGAAACATGGTGGTTGGTGACTGGTGGGTGGTGGTTGGTGGTCAGTGGTCGGCAATCACGTCTATCGCTTTTACCGGCCACCAGCCACCAACCACCACCCACCTATTCGACAACTGCGTGCCCTGGATGACGCGGGTCAAAACGCACGCTGACGGCAGCGCCGGGATAATAGCGGGCGCGATGTTGCCCTTGTTCGGGCGTTAAGGTTTGCGATGATTCGTACCGCACGTTCGAGATGTTATAGCAATAGTAAATCGTCGGGGACAAATCGGCATCGTCCGAATCTATGACGCGCCCTTCCACGACACGTCCGTATTTTAAGAGCCACCGCCGGTAGTCATCGGCGGTGCGCCGCCGCAGAATTTTATCTACCAGACGGCCAATGATCGTTTTTCCCATAGCCGGTTGAATGTCGAAGCCTACGCCTGCGCAGTCGTTACACAGCAAGCTCGCCGGGGTCACAGTCCATTACCGCTCAGGTGTATTGTTCTTCGTTTTGAAAAAGCTGGAGAACCAATCGTCCTCATCCGTTGCGTTCACAATCACACCGTCAATCATTTGGATGTCGTCCGCCGTGCCCATCACGGCATCCGGCCCGGCAGAAACCAATTGATAGGTGCTAAAACCCGGTGTGCTGTTTTTGGAAGCGATCAGGGCGGTGGGAGAATAACTAATCGCGGTACCCCAATAATCTGTCACCGGAATCACTTCCGGGACGAAGTCTCGTAGATCAGACAACTCTTGCGGATAGGTGCCAAATTCGGCGTAGTAGCGCGTCAGGGCTTCATTGTGCATGCGATAAAACTGCGCCCGCACAGCGGCCAGATGCTTGGCGCGTCCGCGTTGCAAAGCGCGCGGAATCGAACTGATGCCGGCAGCACTGAACAACACGAACCACAGCATCGAGAGCAAGAGCGCCGTCGCAGCCATACGTTGTCCGCCGAATTGCAGCGGTTCCTGCTTCTGCAACTTGCGCGCACGTCGTGCCAGCCACATCCCGACGAGCGAGAGCGGAGCCAGTACAACCGACAGGTAACACGCCAATTGATACGCATCGAAACTGTAAATGCGATACTGCAACAAGCTCGGATCAAGCTGTAACAACGACTTGGTAAAAGTCGTGTTTTCGCCCAGCAGCAGCACGAGCAAGACCCGCGCGACCTTCATATCATTGCCCAATAACCACGCGGCCAAAAATGCGAAGATGATGACGATGGCGACCACCAACGCCGTGAGCGCCGGGCCTAAGCCGGGCAGTTTCGTGGCGGGTTGCACTAAAGGCGCACCGACGGCACGCGCCTGACAAGTCGGACAGGCGTCATCTTCAATTCGGGTGCCAGACCCGCAGCAAGGACAAATCATAGTTTCAGTTTCGGGACTACCTTTCATTCGTTCTCCTAAGTCCTATGACTCGGTTTCAGTCTGATGATTCAACTCGTCACGTTCGATCCGTGCAATTTCCGCGCCTCCATCTCGCGCGTCAACCGCCAGGTGTCATATAGTCGTTGTCCAAACGTCCAGTATGATAGCACAGCCATTAACCAGATCGTGGCTGGCATTTTGTTGAGCGCCCAGTGGGTCGAGTTCGGCCAAACCGTCAGCGAACCGATAATCAACAATACGACTCGTTCCGGGCGACGAAAAAAACCTACATCCATTTTCGGCAGGATAGATTCGGCGCGGGCGCTGGTGTACGAAATCATCACGGAACCAATCAACGCGGCTCCGGTCAAGGCAGCATACAACGTGCTGTGCGCTTGTGTGTCGCGCGCATAAAAAATAATGATGCCCAAAAAAACGACCATGTCAGAGAGCCGATCCAGACTCGAATCCAGAAACGCACCGAACTTCGTAACGCGCCCGGTCAAGCGCGCGACGCGACCATCGAGCATGTCAAAAATATTTGCGCAAATCATGACAAGCCCGGCATAAAAAAATTGTCCGAAGCCGTAAAGACACGCGGCAAAAATGTTGATGCACAGTCCAATGACCGTCAGCAAATTGGGATCGGGGTTGAATCGAACGATGCTGCGAACGATGCCGTTGATGACGCGCCCGCACGCTTCTCCTATGTACGTGCCTAACATAAATCAGGTTGTGCGGTGTACGCGGCCCGGTCGGTGGTAACCAGCGCCCGCTTCGCTTGAGACTCTTTGACGTTTCGACTGTTTCCTATATCAATTTCTTACGACCAAAACCTGCCCCGTATGATAGGGGCGACGTGGATTCCTGTCAAGAAATCGGCTCCTTCACGCGCGTTTACGTGCATGGATTCAGAGATGACCGGAACAATAGCGAATCGAAATCTGCTGTGCTAGACTACCGCCTCATTTGAGTTGAGGGGAACGACATGGCTGTGCAATCAACTCCTTCCCTCAATTATTGCGCAGCGCGACTCAGAACCAACGATGATGTTTTGTATCAACTGTGGTCAATCCATTAGTGCCGAGTTGGAACGCTGCCCGCACTGCGGGATGAAGCGTCCGCCCACCGAACAAACGATCCTGAAGCGTGAGGCGGCGGATACGCTCATCGCGGCTCCCACGCAGAACCTGAATGAAGCGGAACCCGATGTGCCCGTCGCACGAGAACTGACCAGCGGCCAGGTCTTGGGCAGTCGCTACGAAATTCGCGAGTGCATCGGGAGCGGCGGGATGGGCGCGATTTATTCGGCGCGGCGCATTCACATCGGTGATGCTGTCGCCGTGAAAGTGCTGCGCCCCGAAGTCGTTCACGATACGCAATCGCGCGAACGCTTTCAGCGCGAAGCCCGCGCGGCGGCGAAGTTGCATCATCCCAACGCCGTCGTCGTCCACGACTTCGGCCAAGACCCCGACGGCACGACGTTTATCGTCATGGAACTGCTCGAAGGCCGGAGCTTGCGGGAGGTTTTGAATACCGAACGGAAAATCGCCCCGAAAGAGGCAGTCGGCATTCTCAAGCAAGCCTGTGCGGCCATCGAAGCGGCGCATCGGCTCGGCATCATTCACCGCGACATCAAACCGGACAACATCATTTTGCTCGACTCGCACGACGGTGTGCCGCACGTCAAAATCCTCGACTTCGGCATCGCCAAATTGTTGGATCGCACGAATGAAACGGGCGAACACGACCCGACCCTCACGCAAGTCGGCACGGTCGTCGGCACGCCCAATTACATGTCGCCAGAGCAATGTCAGGGCGAGTCGTTGGACGCGCGGTCAGACGTGTACAGTCTCGGCGTGGTGCTGTATGAAATGCTCACGGGCGTGCAGCCGTTCACGGCAAAAAACTCAACGGGCATCGTCATCAAACACGTGACGGAAAAACCGCGTCCGTTGCAGGCGTTGAATCCCGAATTGCCCGCTGCCGTCGAGCGCGTCGTGCTGAAGGCGTTGGAGAAACAACCGGAAGCGCGCCAACAGTCGGCGATGGATTTGGCGCGCGAATTTGCGGAAGCCGTCAACCAGCCCGCCGCCCCCAAACCATTCGCGCCCGTGTCGTTCGAGCCAGTCGCCACGCGCCCCGACACGGCGGTGAGAACGCGTGCCAAATCCTCGTCTCAAGCGGCTCCCAGCTCATCTCGTTCCAGGCTGCCGTTGTTTGCGACCGTCGGCGCGATTTCGCTGTTGTTGGCCGGAGGGCTTGTCTGGTGGAAGTTTTTCTCGGCTCCTGCGCCCACTCCGTCGCCCGCCGTCAAAGGCGTGACCGCACAAGTGCCACCACCGCCCGTTCCCGTTGAGACCAAGCCCGCGGCCTCCGCGCAAACGCCGCCCGAAGGAATGCTGTTCATCGGGGGCGGCGACTTTAAGATGGGGCGCGACGATGGCAACGATTTGGATCAACCTTCGCAGATGGCGACCGTGCGGCCTTTTTATCTCGATGTCACCGAAGTCACGAATCGGGCGTACAAAAAATTTATAGACGAAACCCAACACCCCGCGCCACCGCTTTGGAAAAACGGAACCTTCCCGGAAGGCCAGGAGAATTTCCCCGTCACCGATGTCACGTGGGAAGACGCCAATGCCTACGCCAAATGGGCGGGCAAACGCTTGCCCACCGAAGAAGAATGGGAGTTTGCCGCGCGGGGCACGGATGGGCGACTGTATCCCTGGGGCGAAACCTACAAGCCGGGCGTCGCGAACATCAACGACGATACCGCCGCGACAAACAACGAGGTCAAGACGCAAGCGGTAGCGAGCTATGCCGATGGCAAAAGTCCGTTCGGCCTGATGGATATGTCAGGCAATGCCTTTGAATGGACGGCCAGCGCGCTCAAAGCCTATGCGGGCGGCAAGCTGCCGCCTGAAACGGAGAGCTATCAAAACCTGAAAGTCATTCGCGGTGGCTCGTGGCGCAGCGATCCCAAACAAGCTTCGGGGACGTATCGGCGTGGCTGGCCGGCGACGCGCAAGGATTGGCCGGAAGGCATTGACCCCAGCAAAATTGATTACACCGCCATCGGTTTTCGATGTGCGCAAGACGTACCGCAAACATGAAGATCACCCATCTGAATGCAATCCTTTTTGGGCTGCTGCTCTTGGCTGTACCGGTTTTGGCGCAAGGCGGTGGTGGCGATTTGCCGCCAGTGCCCAAAGCGACAACGACCAAACCCAAGCCCAAGCCTGCGACGACCAGCAAAGCCAAAGCGCCCGCGCCCAAAGCCACGCCCAAAATTGTAGCCGCGAAAGAACCGGCGAAAGTCGAAGAGATTGAGTTCGATCAGTTGGTCGAAGGCAAAATTGACGCGCCAACCGCAGGCCGCATTCCGCCGAATGTTTATTATCAGGAATTCAGTTTCACCGGCACAGACGCCGATTTGTTCGACGTGCAGGTCAATAGTTTCCAAGCCGCCGTGAAAGTCGAACTTTATGACGCCAACAAAATCAATGTGCCGCTCAAACGCGATGAACGGTCGGGACTCTATCGGCTCAACACGGACGGCTTGATTTTGCCCGGCGACGGCACGTACCGCGTGCGTGTTTCGGTTGCGCCCAGCCCGACCTTGGCCACGCCCATTCCGTTCACGCTCAAACTCATCCACACCGGCTTGACCGCAGCGGGTTATCAATTTCGCTTGCAGCAAATCGTCAAAGGCTTTTCGCCGCAAAAACCGGACGAGTCCATCGCGCAACTCGAACGGCTGGCGCAGGACGATCCGAAGAAACCCGGCGCGTATGAATATCTCGGTTTGCTCTACAACGAATTCAAGAAGGATCAGGTCAAGGCGTCCGCCACGATGTTGCAAGCCCTCAAACTCGGCGGCGCAGCGATTTTCAAAATCGCGCACGATGCCAAATGGCGCAGACCGAACCGCGACCGCAAGACACAGCGTGTAGCGTTTGAAGAATTGAAAGTCAATTGGCTGCGCGTGTCAGCCACCCAACTGGTCGTAGCGGATTTCAACGTGCCGGACAAACCGTTGGCCACGTTTGCGCGTGCGCAAGTCAAAGAAGTTTCGCGCTTTCTGCAATCCCACTTTGTCGTCATCAAACACGAGAACAAACAATTCAAGCCCGACACCGTCGTGCTCGGCCTCAACACGCCCGCTGAAGCCGACATCGTAGTGGATTTAATCAACGGCAATTTATTACGAAAGGAATAAAACGATTGCGGATTGCGGATTGGGGATTGCGGAATAAAAGAATGTCCTCCATCTCAAATCTCAAATCTCAAATCTCAAATCTATGAGGCTCTGGGGCGGACGATTCACGGGCGCAGCCGATCAACATTTCGCGGCGTTCAATGCCAGCTTTCGGTTCGATCAACGTTTGCTCGCAGCCGATTTGCAAGGCTGCACGGTGCAAGCCAAAGCTCTGGGCCAAGCCGGAATCCTCAACGAAGACGAGGTCACAAGCATCGTCGCAGGTTTGCAACAAATTGCCGCGCACGCGCAAGACCCAACTTACCTCGCGCGCCCGGAATTCGCGCCGACCGAAGACGTTCACAGCTTCATCGAAGCCCGTCTCGTCGAATTGATCGGCGCGGTCGGCTACAAACTGCACACCGGTCGCAGCCGCAACGATCAAGTCGCTACGGCCACGCGGTTGTTCTTGCGCGAAGAGATCAAAGCGATTGATACGCTGATCGTGGATGCACAACGTGCGTTGCTGGAGTTGGCCGAAAAGTACCCGAACGCGCCACTGCCCGGCTACACGCATTTGCAAAAAGCCCAGCCCGTGCTGCTCGCGCATTTTCTGCTCGCGTATTTTCAAATGCTCGCGCGCGACCGCGAACGGTTGGCGGAAGTGACCAAGCGCGTGAACGTCTTGCCGCTTGGTTCGGGCGCATTGGCAGGTACAAACTTTCCCGTAGACCGTGAATGGATGGCACAGGAATTAGGCTTTGCCAGTGTGACGCACAACAGCATTGATGCCGTCAGCGACCGCGATTACCTGATCGAATTCACCCACGCCGCCGCGCTCACGATGATGCACCTGTCGCGCTTGTCCGAAGATTTGATTATCTACGCGACGCAGGAATTTGGCTTCATCAAACTCGGCGACGCGATTGCGACGGGCAGCAGTTTGATGCCGCAAAAAAAGAACCCCGATTCGCTGGAATTGATTCGCGGCAAGTCAGCGCGCGTCTTCGGTCACGTCACGGCGTTTCTGACAATGACGAAAGGCTTGCCGCTCGCCTACAACAAAGATTTACAGGAAGACAAAGAAGCACTCTTCGATACGATTGACACGTTGTCCGACAGTTTGAGGGTGATGGCAACCGTGCTGCGCAACATTGAATTCAATGCGGAGAGAGCACGCGCCGCCGCGATCCGCGATTACACCAACGCGACGGATTTGGCCGATTACTTAGTCCGCCAAGGCATCGAGTTCCGCAAGTCCCACGACATCATCGGGCGCGTCGTTGTGTTTGCGATTGAGCACGGCAAAGAATTGTCTGAATTGACGCTCGCCGAGTACCAACACTTCTCGCCGCTGTTTGCTGAGGATTTGTTCACAGCGATTTCGTTGGAAAGCTGTCTCGCAGGCAAGAACCGTACGGGCGGCACCTCACCGATGCAAGTCCAGCAAGAATTGATGAAAGCCCGTGAAAGCCTCGCCCGCTAATCCGGATTTTGTCCCAACTGTCGCAGCATCTCCGCCAACCGCTCAGCCCGTTGGCCTTCTTGTTCCAACTGTAATTCCGCCTGCCTGGCACGCTCAAGCGTTTGTGCTTCACGTCGCTCCGCCGCATCGGCCCGCTGTCGTTCTTCCTCGGCCCGCTGTCGTTCTCTTCCAACGCACGTTCTCTGCCGCTGAGCACCATTGCTCCGTCTGCCTCACCCCAGCGCAGCCAGGTTGATTCTTTCTCTTCGTATCGGCCTTCCCAAAGCGTCAAGCTGAGTCCGAGGTCAGGAAAGATCAGAGCTTCTTGCCGTTGATAGGCGAATCCTTCCAGATGGTACACGGTCAAGACATCGGGCATGAGCTGACAGAGCGGATCAAGAATCACATAATATCGAACTCGCATCCGCGCGTAGGTCAGTTTCTTCTCGCCATCTTCCTTGCCCTCTTTGTTGGATACTATTTCAATGGCCAGATCAGGTGGCTTGCCGAACTCCCAAAGAAAATATGAGCGATGTTCTTTTTCCCACCAATCCTCTGGCACTTCGACATCCAGACTCAAAAACATATCGGGCACGATGGCAGGCCGCCGCGCCAAATAAAACACACCGACATTCGCCGCTGCCAGGAACGGTCGCCCGTCGCCCGGCCCCGCCCACGAACTGTATAAAGTTTCGGTGAGGAGGCGTTGTTGCTTTTCCGATGGTAGATTGACTAACGGGTTGTCATCTTCAGTAATAATCTTCTCAACATCCGGCGTGACATCCAAATACTCTGCCAATGCTGATGACATAAAAACCTCGCTTTCCATCAAACGGCGCTATTTCAGCACGCAGCGAACCGTTTCGCAATCATTGTGTTTTACCGCGCTGTTCGCGCACATATTTCGCAATCGTTCCGACAGGCGCAATCCAAACACCATTTTTCGGATCATTCGCATACGCACACAATTTTTCCAGCATCGCCAATCGCGTCGTTTGATTGCCACTCGTATTCATTTCGTGTCCCGCCAACACAACCCACAACCCATCTTTGCGAGCGTTTTCGATAACCGGCAAAATTTGCGCGAAGTCTTTGCCGTCCGATTCGATGCCGGTCAGTTGTGCAAAATCTACATACGCCGGATCGTTCGGTGCTTCGTCCAACCAGCCGCGCGCCGTCACAAATAAACTCGCCACCAGCGGCACATAACTGCGCGTGTCCAACCCGCGCCCGACAAACGTTTGCCCGCACGGATAGGCGAACGATTCCGGCGTCACGCCGAGCAATTCCTTGAGGCGGCGATTCGCGTCCACCAACTCGCGCTGCATTTTGTCGAGCGTGTAGTCTTCGAGCGCCTTCGAGCGCGCCCACGCGAAGTTGCCGGAGCACGGATGATTCAGCGAGTGATTCGCAATCTCGTGCCCGCTCGCCACCGCTTTTTTCCAGCCATCGAGCTTTTTCTCGACCGCCGATGGAACGACATAAAACGTGGCTTTGACGTTGTGTTTGTCGAGCAACGCCGTCCCGCCTTCAACCTGACTCGCGCGGGCATCGTCGAAGCTCAAACTCAAAGCCACGCGCCTGCCGTCCGGCCATTTGAAGCTTGTCGTCGCTTGTTGTGCCATGACCAAACCGCTCAACAGACAAACAGCTATCATCAGAAAAATTCGCAGGCTCATTTCGTTACTCCAATCCCAAGAGTTTTCGATTGCGCTCTGCATCCGATTCCGCGCCGACAAAATCATCGAACGCGAAGGCGGTCGCTTCGATCAAATGCCGCGCAATGAACGGTGCGCCTTCACGTGCGCCTTGTTCCGGGCTTTTCACTGCGCATTCCCATTCGAGCACGGCCCAGCCGCGATAGCCCGTTTCGGTCAACAACGTAAATATACGTTTGAAATCCACCTGCCCATCACCAAGCGAACGAAAGCGCCCCGCACGCTGCGCCCACGACGCATAGCCGCTGTACACGCCTTGCCTGCCGCTCGGACGAAACTCCGCATCCTTGACGTGAAACGCTTTGATGCGGTCGCCGTAGAGTTGAATGAATTGCAAGTAATCCAACTGCTGCAAGACGAAATGGCTCGGATCGTAGTTGATGCAGGCTGCCGGATGCTGCTTCGTGTAATCCAAAAACATCTCGAACGTCGCACCATCAAACAAATCCGATCCCGGATGCAGTTCATAGCAAAAGCTCAAACCGTGATCGCGCGCCGCATCCAGCGCGGGCGTCCAGCGTGCAGCCATCTCTTTGAAGGCCTCTTCGATGATGCCTGCCGGACGTTGCGGCCAGGGATAAAACAAGTGCCACGCGAACCCGCCCGACAACACGGGAATCGCCGTCGTGCCTAATTTTACTGCTGCCTGAACGCTCTTGAGCAATTGCGACGAACACCATTCGGTGCGTTCGTTGCGGCTCAAACCCGCCGGATGAAACGGCGCAAACATGTCTTCATACGCCGGATGAATCGCTAGACATTGCCCCTGCAACGCGGAGTTGAGTTCCGTCACGACGAGGCCATGTTTGTCGAGCAACGCGCGCAGATCATCGCAGTAACTTTGCGATTCGGCGGCAGTTTCGAGATCAAACACACGCTTGTCCCACGACGGAATTTGCACGCCTTTGTAACCGAGTGACGCCGCCCACGCCGCGATGTTGGCGAGCGAATTGTAGGGCGCTTCGTCGCGTAGGAATTGCGCCAGGAAAATGGCTGGGCCTTGCATTGAGTTCATAGATTTTGTCTCACAAACAGTAAGTTCTTTAAGCTGTAGCGCGATTGGCAAATCGCGTTACACCTCAGACCTGATACAGCGATTTGCGAATCCAGGCGCGCGCAAATTGCCATTCGCGCTGCACCGTACGACTCGAAAGGTGCAACACCTCGGCGGTTTCTTCGACGCTGAGGCCGCCGAAGAAACGCAATTCGACAATGCGACATTTGCGCACATCTATCTTTTCCAAATCTCGCAAGACATCATCCAGAGCGATTAACTCATCGCTCTTGCCCGCCGCCACCAACGCCGCCTCATCATAGTCCGCTCGTTTCAGCGCACCACTCCGACGAGCGAGGTGATGCCCGCGCGCGTAATCAACCAGGACGTGCCGCATCAATTTAGCCGCCAACCCAAAGAAATGCGCGCGGTTTTCCCACCGGGTCTCCTGACACTCGAACAGGCGCACAAACGCTTCGTTAAGCAAATCCGTCGTTTGGAGCAACCGGTTATGCTGCTCACCACGCATTTGCTTACGAGCTAAGTGGCGCAGTTCCTCGTAGACCAATGGCGTCAATTGCTCCAACGCCTGTGGATCGCCGTTGCCCCAAGCAAGCAAGAGTTGGGTAATTTCATTTGTAGGAGGCGCAATCATCCTCACTCCTTCCGGCGGTAAAAATGGTCTGATGTCGGCAAAGTAACACAAGAAGACAAAAGCCTCCAATCACGCATCTCCTTGAGACAAAGTTTTTTTTACAAGGCTTGGCGGTTTTTCACTTCTCATAACGCAATAGGTAAGCAGGGAAATTATTTGCAGCAACCATTACACCATCTCAAACGATTGGAGGGTCGAATGAATATCTCATTTTTCCTGTCACGCAAGTCTCTCCGTTGCCTCGTCGTCTCTGGATTACTTGTCGGTCTTGGGGCAAACACTACTTGGGGGCAAAATTCCAAGCCTTCTTGCGGCCCCTCGCCAGAAATAGAAAAAGCCTTACAGCAAGTAACGGCTTTAGAAGATGAAGAGCCAATGATCGGCTTTGATCTGGTCAGGGAGAAGAAACTGAAACTGCTCGGCGAACTGCTCAAAAAGTATCCCAATGATGTCTTCATGAATGAGCGTTACCAGGACATCAAAGGGCTGGGACTGCGACTTGATGAAGCGATGAGTGCGGAATACCGCGCCAGATTGGAGAAGTCTCCCAATGATCCAGTGGCGCAATACCTCTACGCGCGCACGCTGGTCGGCAGACAAACCAAAGAGGCAGTCAGCCTTTTGGAGCGTGCGGCGCAATTGCCACAAGCGCATCTGTTTCTGCTCATACTGTATGGTGGGAACAGTTCCTTCTCCGACCCGGCCAAACTCCAGGCTCACCTGCAAAATTTTAGGGCTACTTGCCCGGAAAGCTTGGAGTATCACAGCAGGCTCTTCCCTGCCACGAATAAAGAATTGCTCAACACCGCGACGACCATGTTTCGCGCACAGATCAAGGAGCGCCGTGATGCTGAGGCGCTCGCCGCCTACGCACGGCTTTGGCTGATGGAAAGAAACAACCTTGCTCCGGCAGAGGCGCGCCAGTTGCAGGAAGACGATCTGAAACGGCTGCGCGCCCTGAATCTGACCACGGAAAAGGATTGGTTCGGCGCACTGCTGGCTGGTTATAGACAGACTAATGATGCTGAAGGATTGCGCTGGGCTTATGAGCAATTGGAGCGTCAATTCCCGAAGTCTCTCTTCACTCTTCGCCGATTAGACGCGCGGCTGCACGCGGAAAATCGCCTGCCCCCAGGCGCGGCAACACCTGAAGCCATCCGCGCGTATTATCAAGGCGTGTGGCAGGACAGTGGCAAACTGCTCGCCAAATGGCCGCTCGATCTTGGCATCTGGGCTGACCGTGTGGAAGGCATGCTGGGCCTGCCGGAGCTTTCTGCCGCTGAAGTGCAAGCGACTGTTGACGGCTGGCAAAAAGCTGCGGAGAAAAATAAGGAGGCCCCTTCGTTCAATGCCTTTGTGCTTCGCTTAATAGCGCCCATCGCCGATGAATATTTGCGTCGCAATATCCGCCTTGCGCAGATTCAACCGATGATCGAAGCTGGGTTCAAAGCCTCGGACGATGTTTTCCAACGGCTTATGCAATACGACTCAGTGCCGCCGCAAGTACGAGCCAATCAAATAGTGAATTCCCGCTTTGCCTACTGGAGTGGCTGGGCGGTCTTGGCCAGGTATTACGCACAGCAGGGGCAGCCGCAAAAAGCGCGCGAAACGCTGGAAAAACTGAATGCCGATTTGGCGCAGCACAAACCCGCCGAGACTGTGCCAGCGTTCGTGAAAAATAACTACGCGGGGTTCCAGGCGCTTTATCTGGAAGCGCGTGGGAGCTTAGCCGAAGCCGAGAACCGCAAGCTCGACGCGCTGATCCATTACCAGAATGCGATCACCGCCCTGCCAAAGGAAATCGTCAGTCAGTTCATCTCGAAAGCCCATGTAGATATGCTAAACGAGCGCGCCGAAAAACTGTGGAAGGAACTCGGCGGGACGAGCGAAGGAAAAACAGGATGGGAACTGCGGAAGCCAACTCCCTGATGAGCGTGGACAGGCGCTGAAATAGAGGCTTGTAAACACCTAAGCAAAAGCTCTGAGATGTAGCGCGATTTGGCAAATCGCGTGGATTCCTGGTGCTGACACGCGATTTGCCAAATCGCGCTACGTCTTTCGCCCACAAGATTCTTGCTGAGGCGCTTCATAAAGTGTGGATGATTCAAATGAAGAAAATACTGAACCAAGTTTTATTCACTACCCTGATAGCTGTTGCAATGACCGCCTTTGGTCAAGCGGAAAAAGACCCAAGCCCATCCGCAGAAAAAGAAGTTCGTGACTTGGTCAGCAAAATAGAGGCCGCACTCAATCGTGCCGACAAAGCATTTGTGGAGCGATTGATGAGTCCCACTTATTTTGAAACCGATCCGCAAGGACGAATTATCTCGCGGGCGGAAATGCTGCAAGCCCTCGCTCAGCCTTTGCCGGAGGGCATGCAACAGAGTTGGCAGTTTTCTGAGGTGCAAGTTTTCCTCAACGGCGACACCGCGATTGCCAACTATCGCGTCACCTTTCGCGCCAAGTTCAAAGAGAAAGAGCAGGTCATGCACTTCCGCACGACCGACGTGTACGTCAGGCGCAAAGGGGAGTGGGTCTTGCTCACCGCGCATAACTCGACCATTTCACCTAGCCCAACGACCGCCAAATAAACGTGGCTGTTAGCGAACATCTCGCGCTCGGGTGAGAGGCGGATTTATGGGACATCTGACCACTTTGCTGCCGTGGGAATTGACCACAAATGCACAAGCAGCTTGTGCCCCGTTCCCCTTTCCACCTTTCATGAAAGAAGCCATTGCCCCGAACGCTGATCTCTGGCAACTCAATCAAGCGATGGCCGTGATGGAGCAACAGCGCGGCGTGACAGCACAAAAGTTCTTTCGGAAAGTACTCGCGGCCAAGCTGATTCTGCGGCGTCCGAATGGCGAGGTCATCGGGAAAACAGAATTTCTGCAAACCCTCAACTTGCCTACTCTCTTTACGGATTATGAACTGGAAGTGCTGGAAGAACTCCCTGTGTTGCGAACCAACCGTCAGGCGCTGGTGACGGCGCTGGTGCGGACGCAGGATCGGTACGCCTCTGTACGCCACTTTCGCCATATTCGCTTGTTTACGTGCACCAGAACGGGCTGGAAATTGGAGTTCTGGTATATCTGTGAAGACATCTGCCCATGAGCGTAGCATCGTTTTCAATTACCTGGGAGACGCGAAGCGTTTGGAGTGCG
>CAZWAK010000161.1:0-5666 GCA_964631865.1 uncultured Heliobacteriaceae bacterium
TGTTCGTCGGATACGAAACAATAATATCCTGCCCGCCCAAAAAGAACGGGCTGACCAGTTGGCGTTCGGGCGACATCATTTCCATGCCCCAATCTTCTTTGGCCAGCGGTGGCACGGTGAGCAGGTTGTTTTTCTCGACGTATTCGATGGCTTCGAGCGCCAACGCTTTAATCATTTCAGGTTGCTTGCCGGGTTCGACGTATTTGTTTTTGACGTGTTCGAGTGCCTTGTGAATGTCGTCGCCGAAACCGAGTTCGCGCGCGGCTTTCTTCATCTCGGCTTCGCACCACGCGAGTTCTTTCCAGCCAATCGCAATCAATTCTTCGGGCGTGTACGGAATCATTTCGGCGGCGAGTTCGACCATCAACGCTTCGCGTCCAATCGGATCGCCGATGATGTCGCTCGTGTCGCCGACGCGCGCATTGACGGGGCGTTGCGCGCCAAAGCCTGCACCGCCTGCGCCGCTACGTCCGCCACCCGCGCCACCGAATCCACCGCCCGCCGCGCCGCCGCGTCCGCCGCCTGGTGCATTGCCTTGCGCCATCGTTGCGCCCGCGTCCGCTGAACGTAAGCCCACCACGCGCTCGGTCAAGAACGTTGCGTAGTTGCCGAGCGTCGCATCCACCGCTTTGTACGGCTCCTCGACCCACCACGTGAACAGCGGGTCATAGCCGTTGTAGTAGCCGTACCACGTGCGCAGTTGATTGCGCAGCGTCGTGATGGCCGCCGCCGCGCGATTCGCTGCCGTCTTTTTCAACTTGCCGGGTTCGCCGCGCAACGAGGTTTCAAGTGACCGGCGCGCGGCTTCGATCTGCTTGTTCATTTCGTGCAATTGCACCGCCGCTTTCTGCCCATCAATCTTTTCCATCCGCCGCCGCGCTTCGGCCAAATCGGTGATCGTGTTTGCGAACGGCAGCAGCGACGCGATCTCCGCGAGCGCCTTGCGATCCAGTTCGAGTTGTTGGGCCTGATGTTCGAGGTGATTGCGCAGCAGCACGTAATCCACTTTGCCGTCCTGACTCAAGCTGTCGAAATTCATTTTGCCGAGCAGCGCCAGCCAATCGCGATAAAACTGCTGGAAGCGGGTTTGGCGCGTGGGCGAACTCTCGACCGGATGTGTGCGTGACAGACTGAAACGATCTGCGATGTAGCGTTCGATGACCGGGCGCAATTCGCTTTTGCCGTTGTCCAGATCGCTGAGTTCGGGCGTGTTCGTTTGCGCGGCAACCGGCGCGGCAAATTCTGTGGCCAGCCAAAAACACGCGCCAAAGGTGAGTGCGACGATCAGGGTGAGAGTCAGATTGAGTTTGAATTTGGTCATGGGGATCACCTCGTTGAGACGTTGGCAGCAAAAATTCTCAATTCTCCATTCTCCATTCTTCATTCGTTGGCAGAAATAAACCGTTCGATTTTCCTCTGCCTGAGAATGAAGAATGGAGAATGGAGAATTGAGAATGCTCCTTTCTGGAAGGGCGAATGTATCGCCTCACATCGTCTGTGTCAAAAGAGAAAAGGCCGAGTAACGATTGCTACTCGGCCTTTCTTTGTTTCGCTGGTTGCGCGATTTAATACTTCGCCAACTCCAACGCCTTCGCGAACACATCTTCGACTTGCGGCAAGATGGCGCGTTCGAGGATGCGCGAGAACGGCACGGGCGTGTCCGGCGTGCCGACGCGGAAGATCGGCGCGTCCAGATATTCAAAGTGCTTGTCCACGATGCGCGCCGCGACTTCGCCGCCAACGCCGCCCGTCACTTTGTCTTCGTGAACGATCAGCACTTTGCCGGTTTTCTTCACGGTTTCGGCAATCGTGTCCATATCCAACGGCACGATGGAGCGCAGGTCGAGGACTTCGGCTTCGACGCCGTGTTCCTGTGCCAATTGGTTCGCCGCACGAATCGCCCAATGCACGGGCGTGCCGTAAGCGATGATCGAAAGGTCTGTGCCGACACGACGCACGCGCGCTTGGCCGAACGGAATCTCAAAGTCTTCGCCCGGATCAGCCGCTTTGGCGAACGGTTGGTTGTAGAGATATTTCGGTTCGAGGAAGAACGTGATGCCGCGATTGCGAATCGCGTGGCGCAACATCCCGACTGCATCGTCCGGGAACGACGGAACCATCACACGCACACCCGGCGTGTTGAGCAACCAAGCTTCGATGTTTTGCGAGTGATACAAACCGCCGCCGATGTAACCGCCCGACGCCAGACGAATCACGATGTTCGGGCAGAATTGACCGTTGCTGCGGTAATAATCGTGCGAGGAATCAATCAGCATTTCTGCTGCCGGCCAATAATAATCGGCGAACTGTGCGCCTTCGATGACAATGCGAATGTCTTCGCGGAAACGCGAGAGGCCATTGGCGGTGGCGCTGATGTAATCTTCGGCAATCGGCGCATTGAAGACGCGCTTGTTGCCGAACTCTTGCAGCATCCCTTGATTCACATTGAAGACACCGCCTTTTTCTTTCGACGCGACGTCCTGTCCCCACAGGAACGTGTTCGGGTTGCGGCGGAATTCGGACTTCATCGTCGCGTTGATGCCGTCGAGCAACGAAATCATCTTGCCGCCTTCTTTCGGCTGCACGCCTGCGGCAGGCACGGGCAATTCGGGCGGGAGCACAAACTGCGTCGCGGTCGCCGGATCAGGATTCGGCGCGGCTTCGGCGCGCACCTGTTCGGCGTTGATGAATTCTTTGGCCTCTTCTTCCATCGCCAACAGCTTGGCCGGATCAACGCCTTCGACTTCGAGCAAATGGTTTTTCAAACGCGGCAGCGGATCGCGGCGGCGACATTCGGCGAGGTCTTCTTCCGTGCGATATTTCTTGTCGTTGTCGGAGTTGCTGTGCGCGTAAATGCGCACGCACGAAGCATGAACCAACACGGGGCCGCCGGTTTCTTTCACGTAGGCTACGGCTTCGTTCATCGCGGCGATGGAGTCGAACGGATTCGTGCCGTCGCAGTTGATGATCTTCAGCCCGCGAATGCCCGTGTAGTTGTCTGACACAATCGGGTTCGCCGTTTGCTCCGCCACCGGCACGGAAATGCCGTAGCCGTTGTTTTGCACAACGAAGATGACGGGCACTTGCTCGCGCGCCGCGCCATTCAAGGCTTCAAACACATAGCCTTCGGAACACGACGATTCGCCCTGGCTCGAAAACGCAATCGAATCGGCTTCGTAGTACTTGATGCCGCGCGCGGTGCCGACGGCTTGCGAAGCGTGGTTGCCGGTCGCGGACGAGACGTTTTGAATGCCGATGGACGGCTTGCCGAAGTGGTTGCTCATGTGGCGACCACCGCCCGCCACGTCATCGGCTTTCGAGAGTCCGTTCAGATAAATTTCGTACGGCGTAATGCCAGCGGCCAAACCGGTAAGCATGTCTCGGTAATAGGGGAAGAGGAAATCTTTCCCGCCGCGAAACGCCAGCCCCAACGCCAGTTGGATGCCGTCGTGTCCGACGTGCGAGGCGTGATAGCCCCAGCCTTTCGATTGCTTGCTATAATTGCGAGCTTTTTCATCCAGCAAACGAGCCTGATAGAGCAGACGATACCAGCCGAGTTGCGTTTCCACGGACGGACGTTTTTTGCCTGCTACAAGCGGCTCTACATCAGCGACGATTACTTGTTCTTTTTGTTTCATTCAGTATCCTTGCGATTCCTTTGGAAGCAGCGGAATTGTGTGAATTGAGTCAGCATTTTAGAAGTGCGCGCGGATTTTTGCAAACGAACCATCGGAATCTTACGCCTTCTTTCCTACCGCCTAAAGACGCCTTGACACCGAGCGTTGGTTTCAGCAATGTTGGCGGCGATGCGAAATGTGCCGCTCGACAACCTGCCACAAAAAGTCTTCTGGTCGCCGTTGCCGTTTGCGCTGGGGATCGAATTGCTCGAAGCCGAGCCGGGACGCGCGCGGTTGCGACTGCCCTTCTGCGCTGAGTTGCGCCAATCGTTCGGGCAATTGCACGGCGGCGCGATTTTCACATTGGCCGACACGGCTTCGGGCCGCGCGGCGCATTCGGTGCAACCCGAAGGCAAGCGTTGTGTGACGTTGGAGATGAAGATCAATTTTATCAGCGGCGTGCAGGACGAGGATTGCTTCGCCGAAGCGCGCGTCATTCATCAGGGCGACACCAACCTCGTCGTGGAAGCGACCGTCAAATCGGCTTCCGGCAAACTGGTGGCGAAAACATTGGCGACGTTTGCTGTCCTGAATATAAGCTGACCTCTCCACTCTCCACTCTGAACTCTCCACTCGTAATCAAAAGAATGAAGAGTTCAGAGTGGAGAGTGCAACACACTTTCGGCTGAACTAGAAGTAAGTTTGATACAAATCCACGACGTTGTACTCATCATCCACCACCGGCAGCACGCGCCATTTGTCGAACGCCGTGCAAGGATGCGAAATCCCGCAGCACACCAAATCACCCAATTGCAACGCCTGGTCGTCCGTCAACTGCAAATACGCATGCTGATCGTTGAGCTTCGTGACGGTCGCACCGGTTAATGATTTGGCTTCACGCAGTGATTGGCCTTCGGACAGCGCAAACAACGGAATCGGCAGATCCAAATCAAACGGCGCGTCGCGCTTGCCGAAGGTCAAAAACGCGAGGTTCGGTTCCGGCTGCGATTGCACGTATGCCCACAATTCCAGCGCGGGTTGGAAGTCGGGCATCACGGCGATGCCGCGCAGGCGTTCGATGCCTTCACGATGCTGCACCTGATAGCGCGCGTGATCGTGCGTGACGTAACAACCGCTGCGCACGAGCACGCGAAACCGGGGTTGCAAGTCTCTGGCAATCAACAACACGCGGTCCAGAAACGCTGTGCCGCCGATGCTGACGATGGGCGTCTCGTCGCTTGTCCATTGCGCCAACAACTCTTGCGCAGCGGCTTTGAAGAACACGGCGAACTCATCCACTTCGGCAGCACTCGCGCCCGACCCTTCAAACGCTTCGATGCCGCCGAGTTTGAGTTGCGCTTCGTGCCGCCGAACCTCGGCCAACACGGCGCGCAACTGCTCTGCACTGCGCACGCCCGTGCGCCAGCCCGTGCGCCCGATTTCAACGAACACATTGATAGGGCGTGTTGCGCCGAACGTGGCCAAGCCGTTTGCCAATTGTTGCGCGCCCTCGACGCTGTCCACCAAACACGTGACCTCACTCGCAGCGTTGAGCAGTTGCGCCAACGAGCGCAGATTGCCCGTGCCGCTCACTTGATTCGCAATCACGATGCGCGGCACGCCGAAATGCTGACAGACCTGCGCCTGTGCGATGTTGGCAACAGTGATGCCCCACGCGCCGTGTGCTAATTGGCGTTCATAAAGTTGCGGGCACATCGTCGTTTTGCCGTGCGGCGCGAGCAGCAGATTGTTGTCGGCACACCACGCGGCCATCGCTTGCAGGTTGTGCGCGAGCGCCGATTCTTTCAGCACCATCAAAGGCAACGTCAGATCGCCGCGCAGCACGTTCCAGCCGCGCGCTTTGACTTCGCCGGGCGCAACATCGGCGTCAAACGGTAAGCCTTTCGTCAACGCATTGAGTCGTTCGTGGGACATGAAATTCATAGTGAGAGTAAAACTGTAGCGCGATTTTACAAATAGCGGTGGTTACCCCAAAAAAGAACTCGCTTTTGCAAAAGAAGCCACAAATAAAATAAGTGATGTTTTTTT
>CAZWAK010000161.1:5676-18741 GCA_964631865.1 uncultured Heliobacteriaceae bacterium
TGTGGTTACGCCAATATTCTAACCTGATTTTACACCACCCCCGCCACACTGAATTTACTGGATGTTGATTTTCAAGGGTTTCGTCTTTTTGCCGTCTACGGTCAGCACCAAGTCCGCTTCGCCGCGATTGTCGAGGCTGGCCAGCACGCGGATATTAACCTGATCCAAACCGTAAAAGCCAGGCGCGACGAAAGCGTATTCAACCGGCACGGAAACGCCGCCGATTTCACATTTCACGTTGGCCAGACTGCTGCGATAGCGAATGCCCGTGCCGTACAATTCGACGAACAACTGTTCATTTGCCGGATCGAAGTCAAGCGGGCGCGCAACGAATTTGTTCGTCGTCGGATTGAGCATCGTGATCGGCTCGCGCGTTTGCACGCCGTTGCGCACGCGAATCGCCCAGCCCACCGCCGCGCCCGCGCCGTCCGCATTGGCCGTGAACAAGCCCGGCATCACAGGCGTGATTTCGACAAAGCCCGTCGCCACTTCGCCCAACGAATTCCGCACCGTCACCGTCGCAAACCCTTCGGCAGCCTCAATCGGCATCACGTAATTCACCTGGGTCGGTGAAACGTAAAACAACAAGGCCAGGCGATCTATGCCCTTGCTATCGCGCACGGTCACGGTTGTGCCCGCAAGCGTCGTCGGCAATTGCGCGGGGTTCGACGGAGCAAACGCTTCCGCTGTCGCCAGCCGTTGTCCGAAGGCCGACACAATCGCATCGCGCGCCACCATCGGCCCCGTGAAGCCCGCCGCTTCAACCGTCGCAACGCTGCTCAGATTGAGGGCCGCCATAACGCGATGCGCGCCTTCATCGGCGGCGAAGACATTGCCTGCCGCATCCACCGCCACGCCGAGGGGGAACGCGAACGCAAAGGCCGAAGGCGCGACGCCTTCGCTTGATGTGCCGAACCGGTCGCCCATCACAGTCGAAATGCGATTGTCGGGCGCGATGCGGCGAATGCGCTGATTCGAGCCGTCGGCAAAATACAAACTGCCGTCCGGGCCAAACGTCATTTGATAGACGTCCGTGATGCGCGCGGCTGAGGCGAGACCGCCGTCGCCGCTGAAGCCGAACACGCCTGTGCCGGCCACTGTGCTGATGCGCCCGTCCGTAGCGATGCGACGAATGCGCGCATTGCCCGCATCGCTCAGGAACAACTGGCCGTTGCGATCAAACGCCAGCCCGATGGGGAAATTAAAGCTCGCATTCGTCGCGGCTCCGCCATCGCCGGAGAAGCCGGGGAAGCCGTTGCCCGCAAACGTGCTGATGGTGCCGTCGCTGATTTCCACTTTGCGAATGCGGTTGTTGTCCGTGTCCGCGATGTAGAGATTGCCTGCGGCATCGAGCGCCAAGCCCGTCGGTTGTTGCAACGTGGCGTCTACGGCCTTGCCGCCATCGCCGCTGAAGCTCGCTTTGCCGTTGCCTGCGACGGTCGAGATGACGCCGTTCGGTGTGACCTTGCGCACTTTGTGATTGCGGCTGTCCGCAATGTACAAATTGCCTGCGGCATCGAAGGCGAGGAAGGTTGGGCTATGCAGCGAAGCCTGTGTCGCGGGGCCGCCATCGCCGTCCAAGCCGCTGCGGCCTGTGCCAGCAAAGGTTGTGATCGTGCCGTTCGGCGCAATCTTGCGCACGCGATGATTGCTCGCGTCGGCGACATACAAATTGCCCTGCGCATCGAACGCCAGCCCATCCGGCGACCACAATTGTGCATTGCGCGCCGCTTGATTGTCGCCATTGAAGCCCGGTTGGAACGCGATTCCGGCGATGACACGTGTGGTTTGCAGCGCATTCAAATTCAGCAGCACCTGAATCGTCGCGCTTCCCACATTGCCGTTGCCATCGAACGCCGTCATCGTGATTTTGTTGACGCCCACTTGCAACGGGATGTCGTCCGCGAACCAATCGGTCGTGCCGAACGCGCGCCCGCCGCCGCCGCGATCATTGCTCCAGAACAAATGCGTGACGCGCGTGTTGTCCGCCGCTGTGCCTTCGAGCGAGAGCAGACCGGCGCTCGTAATCAACGTCGCGTTCGCAGTCGGGAACGTGATCTTGACGGTCGGCGCTTGCGTGTCGCCAGCGTCGGGATTCTGCATCACCGCGATCATCGCCGTCGCGCGATTGCCGCTACGATCTACGGCGGTGACGGTGAGGTTGTTCAAGCCGCGCCGCAGATTGATGATGCTGGAAACCCAAACATCCTCGTCCAGACCGGGGATAAAGATTCCTTCGTCGCCGCGCTCATTGCGCCATTCCACAAAATTGAGGGCATCGTTGTCTTTGACGATGGCTTCGAGCGTGAGGTCAGGAGCCGTCGTCGTGAACGTTTTCTGCGTCGTCGGTTTGGTGATTTGCACCGTTGGCGCAGTCGTATCGCGCAAGCCCGGTTGCGTGATCGTGTAGCTGCGACCGGCAATTGCGAGCGTGCCGATGCGTGGCCAGAACGTCGTATTCGCCGCCGCCGTGAAATTCACTTTGCCCGCGCCGACGCTGAACGAATTGACCGTCAGCCAATCGTCATTGCTGCTCGCCGTCCAATCGCAACTGTTGCCCGCTGTCGTCACATCTACGCTGCCCGTGCCGCCCGTTTGCGCGATGGTTTGTCCCATGCGATTGAGCGTGAAGTTGCAGCCCGTGTTGTTGATGTCTACTTTCCACGCGCCGCGTCCGTGCGTGAAGGCGTAGAGCGTCGTGACGCCGTTGTGTATGTTGATGACCAGTGTTTCGACGACGGTGTTCGGGAAGCCTGTGTTTTCGATATTCCACGTCGCGCCGCCATCGAGCGAAGCAAATACGCCGAGGTCTGTGCCGACGTACAAACGTTGCGTGTTGCTCGGGTCAATCACGAGCGAATGCACCGGGATGTCGGGAATCGCGTTCGCGCCTGCGCCATCAATCGCAACCCAGTTCTGACCGCCGTCTACGGTTTTCCAAACGTGCGGATCGCCAAACGTCGAATAGGTCGCGTAGGCAATCTCTTTGTTCTTCGGATCAATCGCCACTGAGGACACAAAGCCATCGCGCGGATGAACGCTGTCCCAATTGTCACGCGACGTGCTCGTCAACGCTTCGCCCGTGCCGAGCAGATCGCCGGTCGCATTGCCCGCCAGCACCGCATTCGCATCGGTCGGCGCAATCGCCATCGCGCTGATGAGGCCGCCGCCAAAGAAATACGGGCTGGCCCGTTGCCAATTCGTCGCGGCGTTCGTCGTGCGAAACATTGCTTCGCCGCCAATCCACAGCCGCGCCGGGTCGCTCGGATCCATCGCGTATGGCGTGATGAACAGGCCGCTGGAAGCGATGCCGCTGGTGGCCGAGTGAAAGCTGAAACCGCCGTTCGTGGATTTGCGCAACGAGATGCCGGTGAATTCGGCAAACAGCGTGTTTGTGTTCTGCGGATTCACGGCCACATAGCCGCCATCGCCGCCGTTGATTTCGCGCCAGCCGTTGTTTCCGGCACTGTCCGAACCGCGCACCGTGCCGTTGTCCTGCGTGCCGCCGAAGTAGGTTTTGCCGTCCGGGTAGACCGCGCCGTGATAGAACTGCGTCACGCCGTAGTTGTTGCTGAGCGGCGTGAAGGCGATTTGCGAATTGAGCGGACTGCACGCGGCGGCGGCTCCGGTGGCGACGTTGGCGCGTGCATTGTCGGTGCGGAAGATGCCGCCGTCGCCGCCCACGAACATCGTCTGATTCGTGGTGCCGTTGTAGTTCGGATGAAACACAATCGCGTGCTGATCGGCGTGCGCGTACGAGGGAGCGAGCGGCGCGATTCCGCCATTGCTAAACCAATATGAAGCGATGCCCCAGTTTTGCCCGCCGTCGTCCGAGCGAAACAAATCAACGCCGCCGACCCACACGCGATTGGCGTCGAGCGGGTCTACGGCGATCACGTTGTCGTACCAGCCTTGATTGAGGAACGCATTGCCGCTCGCAGGCGAAATGCGGCAATCGCGATAAAACGCAAACAGCGGGTTCGAGAACAGCACCGTATTGAGTTTGGTCGTGCTGGTGTTGCGCACCTGCGGCGTCCACGAACCCGCATCGCCGCTGCTCGTCGAACGAAAGATCGCGTGCAAGCCCTGATCGAAGTCGCCGAGCGCATTGCTCGCCGACGCGGCATAGATGATGTTCTGGTTCGAGGGTGCGAGCGCCAACGATGTGCGCCCCATGCGCGTTTCGGTGTGAACAGCGTCCCACGTGCCTGCGCCTGCCGCATCGGTGTTGCGATAGATCGTCGCCTGCGTAAACGTGCCGCAGGAAGCAAACAGGTAATCCGTCGTTTTGTCCGTACGCAGCACCAAATCCAGACAGCCACCTGTCACCACGTCGCCACCGCCATCGAGTGGTTCGAGCACGCGCGTCCAGGTTGCGCCGCTGTCGAGCGAACGCCACACGCCTGTGCGCGTCGCGGCGTACAGACGTTTGCTGTCGTTTTTGCTGATGACAAGTTTGTTGATGTAGTAAAAGTCTTCGTTGTTCGTCGCGGGCAATTGATCCCAGGTGATGCCGCCGTTCGTCGTTTTGAAAATGCCCGCGCCGCGCACCGCATCGCCGTTGAAGAAGCCTTCGCCTGTGCCGGCATACATCACCATCGCATTGTTCGGCTCCATCACGAGCGTGGACACGGCCATATTCGCCATCAAATCGCCGAGCGCCGTCCAGTTCACGCCGCCATCGGTCGAGCGCCAGACGCCGCCCGCGACGCCTGCGGCATAGACCATACTCGGATTCGCCGGATTGATGAGCAACGCGCGCGTACGTCCGCCGATGTTGCCCGGCCCCAGATTCGTCCAAGCCCCGCCCAGCAAGGCTTCGGGTGCAGCTTGTTCGCTGCGCGGCACGAAGCGATTGGCTTCGGAGGAAAACACGCGCATTTGTTTCATCCGTTCGCGCGCAACGGCGTAGCGTTCGGTGGGAATGCCCGTCGCGTTTCGGGGCGCGCGTTTGAAGCGATAAAATTCAGCCGCCTCATCCGGTTCGTCATAGCGTTTGCCGTTCCGTTCTTTTTCTGCTTTTTTAGCCAGAACGAGCCAACTGCCCGTCTGAGACGGTGGCGCAGGCTCATCGGCCTCCGTGCGACGCGCGATCTCATCCGGCAGCGTGGCCGACGATGGCGGTACAGTTCGGGCCAGAGTTGGTCGGTGCGCGCGTGGCAAGTTGACGGGCGTGGCCGTAGTTTGTGCGCTGGCTGCCGCGACTGTTGGCGTGGCAGAGGCAATAGGAAGCGGTTCGGCGGCGCGCTGTGATTCGGGCGCAACTGTTGCCGTCGTGGTCGAGTTGGTTAGTGGTGTTATGGATTTGAATTTCAGGGCGAACGCTGTACCAATGACGAGAAAAACGGTGAGAAGCAAAGATGAGGCTTTGCGAGACATGAAATACCTCCTGGATCAGTTGGTTAATTTTTCTTTTGGGGCAATCGCGTAGTCAACCGCCTAGCGGCTGCTCAGGCCGCTGAGGCGTCAGACCACTGTCAACTTTCGATGGAAGATCGAAAACACGGAAGGGGCAACTTTTTCGCTGGCCTGGCTCATACAATCGCGCTAGGGAGGCGTGATCTTAGCGTTGTTGCCTTTTTATTGCAACGGTTGTTTGCGGCGGGCAGATGAGAGCAGACGTCAGTTTTTCAGTTGGGATTGGAGTCGTTGCAATTCGCTCCGCATTTTTTCGAGTTCGGCCTCAGCCGCTTGCCGCGCGGCGGCTTCAGCGTTCGCGCGTTCGGCTTCAGCGTTCGCGCGTTCGGCTTCGGCGTTCGCGCGTTCTTCGCCGGTCGGAATCAACACCCCTTCTGTATTGCACCAACGCAGCCACTCGGTCGTCATGCCTTCAAATTCACCGTGCCAGAGCTGCAAACTCAACCTGATTTCCGGTAGCAAAAAATCGGCGCGACGATGATACCGCCGCCCGCCAAACGTCAGTTCATGCACCATCAACGTTTGCCCGTGCAAAACGTCAAAAGGATCAAAGATGACGTAGTAAGAAACCCCCATCCGAGCATACTGGCGCATCTTTTCGTCCATCTCTTTTCCTTTGCGGTTCGAGACGATTTCGACGGCAATTTCCGGGGGTTTGCCATATTCCCAGATAAAGTACGAACGATGCTCATTCGCAATGTAGGCGGGGTTCGGGGCCACATCCAGACTCAAAAACATGTCGGGCGCAACCGGCGGTTGATAGGGCGAAATAAACACCCCAACATCCGAATCCGCTAAAAAAATGCGCGGTTCTGCGGCGTCTTCGAGCGGCGGCGGCGACCACGAACTGTACAGCGGTTCGACCAACAAGCGACGTTGTTTGGCGGAAAATAAATTGTCCACAGGCGTGTCATCCTCCGTCACAAGCGCGGCGGTGAGGGCACGCAAATCGTAGGGTAATTCCATCAATGGTTCAGGCATGTTAGCTCCTCGCGCGGCGAGCATAGCACAGGCTCATTGAATATTCACGCGCCCGATTTGCGAACGCTTGCCGTCCACGATGATGACCAAATCCACTTCGCCGCGATTGTCCAGGCTGTTCGGAACGCGCACGTTGACTTGATCCAAACCGATGAAGCCGGGCGCGTCGCTGGCATATTCGACCGTCGCCGTCACACCGCCGATTTCACAACTCACCTTCGTCAAACTCGTGCGATTGCGAATGCCTGTGCCGTAGAGTTCGAGGAACAGCGATTCGGTGACCGGGTTGAAGCTGATCGGGCGCGTCGCGGCGGTTCCGCTGTTCACGACAAACAGGCTTTCGCGCGTTTGTTGCGAGCCGACGACGTGAATCGCAAACCCGGCTGCCGCACCGCTGCCATTGGCGTTGCCCGTGAACAAGCCCGGTGCGACGGCGGCCACACGAAACGTTCCCGAAGACGTTTCGCCGAGCGAATTTCTCACTGTGATCGTCGCGACGCCGTCCGCTGTGCCCGGTGGAATTTGTGCATTGACTTGGCCCGGCCCCGCGAAAAATAAGGGCGCGGAGCGTTCCGTGCCGGCGCTGTCGCGCACCATCACGGTCGTCCCGGCCAACGTAGTCGGCAAGGGGAAAACGCCTGCGGGCGCGGGCGCAGTCGCGGTCGCCAAACTCACGCCAAACACCGAAACAATCGAATCGCGCGCCACGTCGGCGTTCGCCACATAGCTTGCGGCGGAGACGGCGGCGGCGGTCGTGTACGTGCGCCAACGATAGACGCTGCGTCCGTGCGTGGCGGCGAGCAAATTGCCCGTCGCGTTGTGATAGCGCAGCATAAACACGGCGACTTGCGGCATTCCTTTGCTCAAGCGCAGCCACGTCGCGCCGCCGTCGGTCGTCTCAAACACGCCGATGTCCGAACCAATCCACAAGCGGTTCGCGTTGTTCGGATCAAGCGCAACCGTCGTCACGGGCACGTCGGGCAAATTGCCGCTGATGTTCGTCCACGTCGTGCCGCGATCCAGCGTGCGAAAGACGTGACCAGGCGTCGTCGGCGTATTCGCATCGAAGCCCGAATACACGACGACGACGCGATTCGGGTTTGTGTTGTCCGTTGCGATGTCTGCGACAAAACGATTCGGCAACGGCGCTTTCGTCGTGTTCGTGAAGGTCGCGGACGCCAAAGCTCCGGCGTTGCTCGTGACTTGTACCTGTCCGTCGTCCGTGCCGACCCAAACGATTTCCGTCACAGGCGAAGTCGTGGTGTCTACTTTCGGATACGCGACGACGGCGGAGATGCGGCCTGAGCCGAGCGTCAGGTCTTGCCCAAAGCCATCGCTGCTGCTGCCCAAGCCTGTCCACGTTGTGCCTTGATTCGCCGTGCGATAAAGCCGATGCGTGCCGAGGTAAACGACATTGCCGCTGCCGCCCGTGAACGCGGGGTTCAACGCCATCGGCGCGTAAAACTTCACGCGGTCAGTGGGATTGAACCCGCCAGGTGTAGCCGTGCATTCGTCGCAGCCGATGAATTGCCACGACAATCCACCGTTGAGCGAAACGTGCGGCGTGATTTGGCCCGTCCCATTGAAAAACGTGTGATACATCACGCTCGGATTCGATTGGTCAATCAACGCGAAGCCGCCGTCGCCACCGGCAATCTGGTTCCAACCTACCGTGCCCGTATGCCGGTTCGTGCCGTTGTCGTGCGTGCCGCCGATCAGGATGTTGGGATCGGTCGGATGCAGGGCGATGGATTGAAACTGCGTGATGGGCAAAGCCGGGTTCAGCGAAGTCCACGTGACGCCGCTCGCCGTCGCGTTGTCGGTGCGCCAGATGCCGCCGTCATTGCCCGTGAACAAAATGTTGCGATTGTTTTTGGCGATGGCGATGGCGTGCGTGTCGGGATGCAATGAATTGCTGTTCATGTCCGTCCAGCTTGCGCCGCCGTTCGTGCTGCGCACCAAACAATTGGCCAAGCGGTTGTAATCGTATTGCCCACCGTAATAGACCGTGTTGCCATCGGTCGGGTCTACGGCAATGAACATGTTGTAGCCAGCTTGCGCGCTTTCGGCGAATTCCGTCGGCGGCGTGGCGACTTGCGACCAACTGTCGCCACCATCCTTCGATTGATAAAAGCCGAAGATCGTGCTGTCGCTCGTACGCTCGAACGAAGCATACAGCGTGGAGGTTGTAGACGGTGCGATGGCCGGGCCAGCGGCTACGGCACAGCGCAGAAACGCTTGTGCGGTGTTGTCCGTGTTGGCTACACCGTTCGTCAGCTTTTCCCACGTGCCGGGTTCGCCGCCGGTTTTCGAGCGGTAAATGCCGCGCGTGCGAATCGCGGCGTACACGATGTTGTGGTTCAGCGGATCAATGATGACGCCGTGTGCGCTTTGCACGCCTGCGCTGCCGTCGGGATCAACATTGCGCCAGGTCTCGCCGCCGTCGGTGGATTTCCATACGCCTTTTTGTTTGCCGCCTTCGACCGAGCCAACGCTTCCTGATGCAGTGGAAGTAGCACCAAACGTCGTCGCCACAAAAATCACGTTTGGCGTGACGGGATCAATCGCGATGGAGGGAATCGCAGCATTGACGAACACAGGTCGCTGTGGCGCAAGCGTTGAGGTCGGCCCGCCAATCACGCGCCACGTCGCCCCGCCATCCGTCGTCTTGTACAACCCCGCGCCGTAGTACGTGTCGCCGCTGCGATTGCCTTCGCCCGAACCGACAAAAATGATGTTCGCATTCGTCGGATCAATCGCAATTGAACCGATGGCTTGCGATGGCAGCGCATCGGTCAACGGCGTCCACGTTTGCCCGTTGTCGGTCGAACGCCACACGCCGCCCTGCGCGCCGCCGACGAACACCGTGCGGTTGCTCGTGCCGTCATATTGCGGATGCAACGCAATCGCCGTCACGCGGCCTGAATGCGTGCCACGAAATGGAAAGGTCGAAACCGTGAGCGGTTGCGGGCCGAGTTGCGTCCAGCCCATATCGCTGTCGGCTTCGAGGCGGGCGAATCTGCTGGCGAAGGCGGGCAAATCGCGCAAGCGCTGTTCTTCGCGCTCGGCCTGTTCGAGGGCCGTTTGTCGCGCGTCCAGCGGGATTGTGTCCAGCGGATACGCGCGTTGCCGATAAAATTCTGCCGTCGCGTTGCCTTTGCCTTCGCGTTTGGGTTCGATGATCGAAGGCTTGACAGATTCACGTGAAAAGAACAGACGGGAACCGAACGCAACCGCAGCGATAGCAACAAGCAGCGCACTCAACACAAACCAATGCTTTTTCATGGTCGGAAGTCTCCTAAAGTGGCGTGGGGAGGCGGTTTCAAATTGGACAAAGCGAGGGGATTCTAGTGGAGAGAGCGAGCCGATTGCAAATCACCTGACAACTCGTGGGAGCAAAAGCGTAGCGCGATTTGCTAAATCGCGAGCGATCTCATGCGAAGCCTCGCGATTTAGCAAATCGCGCTACATTTTTTTCTCAGGTCAATTGATTGCCACCGTCGTTTGATTGCCGGTGCGGCCTCCGGCAGTGACGAGCAGCGGCACGGCATTGCCCGTCGGCGCGGTCGCGGGGATGCGCACGTTCAATTGCCACAGCCCGACAAAGCCTGGCGCTAAGCCACTGAATTCGACTGTCGCCGCGACGCCGCCAATCGTTACCGTCGGCGTGAACGACGTGATGTACAGCGGATCATTCGTCGTCGCAGGAATCGGAGTCGCCACACCACTTGCCAATGTAATCGGTTGCCGCGTGATCGAGTTCAGCAATTGTGCGCCGTTGCCAGTGGCGTAGACTTGCAGGACGCGCCCGCGTGCTTCGGGCGCAGACGAACTGTTCGACGAATTGTTTTGATTCAGCACGGCTCCCTGCCCTTGACCGTTTTGCGTCATGCTAAAAATGCCGGGCGCAGCAGTGCGCACGGCCAGCAATTCCGCCGTGATCGGCGTGCCATTTTGCGTGACGACGACATTGGCCAAACCACTGGGGGCTTCAAACGGCAATTGATAGTTGATCTGAAACGCGCCTTCGCCACCAAAGCGCGTGCCCACGCCCACGTACAACAACGGTGCGAGTTGCCCATTGACGCTGACCGACACGCCACTCCATATCGTCGGCAAAGGCGTACTCGTGGCGGCAGCATTGATGTTCGTGCCGTTGGGGAAGCCGCTGCCGAAGGACGAAACTAACGCGCCCGATGCAGTTTCAGCAGGTGTGAAGCTCGCGCCATTTGTCGTGACCGAAGCGCGCGTGAGCGGCGTCGAAAAATTGCCCGTCGCAAGCAACGCATAGCCTTGCCGATTCGAGTCAATCGTTTGATTGCCCGGTTGCGCGACAACGCCGAATTGCCCGTTGCCCGGCACGGATGCGCCGCTGACGCGAATCGTGTACGTGCCCTGCGCGGGATATTGAAAATACACGGCCTCCAACGGATTGCGGTCATCGAAAGCGGCGCTCCCGGCAGGTTGCGACCAGGCATTTTTGAAATTCACATTGCCGCGATAGATATTGCCCGCCGGGTCAGTCACTTCGAGATTGAGGTTGTTGATGAGCGCGACGCTTGCGCCAACCGCAGCTTTCGGGTCAGCCCACACGAGCGTGATGCGCAGCGGCTCAATCGTGCTCACGTTCGTCAACGTATACGTGTGCGTTTGCCCCGTCGTGATCGCCGCGTTGGGCGCGGGACGTGTGGCATCGCTCGCTGTCGCGCCATTCCAAATATCCGCGAGCACCTGTAGCTGACGGCGATCACCCGCAAAGTACAACGGATCGTCCAACGTCATCCGCCCCCAGCCTTGCCCAAAATTTGGCAGCGGTGCGCTTTGTCCGCCCGCGCCATCATCGGCGGTGAACGTGCCGGTCATATTGCGACCGGAATTCAAGACGATGGCTTTGATGAGCGCATTCGAGGGATTGAAGCCGTTCGCGGCATTGCGCGCGCCGGTTGGATAAAACCCATCGGCAAAATATTGCCGCACCAACGCCGCGCCGCCTGCTGCGAGCGGCGAAGAAAAGCTTGTGCCGCCAATGCCGGAGAAGTCACGGTTGGCATTCGGCGCGACAGGATTCACCGCCGCATCATTCGCCGTCGTCGAAGTCGAATAAGTAAACGAGGACGAGACGCCCGTGAATTCCGTCGCCGCACGCACATAGCCGGGAGCTGCAATATCCGGCTTGATGCGGCCATCGCGCGCCGGGCCGTGACTGCTGGAACTAATCAGGTTTTCGGGGTCAGTGCCATTGGTCGGCGAACCGGTGCGCGCGGCTAAGATGCCGTTCTTCGTGTCTTTGGTAATCGTTGTGGGACTTGGCCCGCTGTTGCCTGCCGAAAAGAAAATATTGAAATCGCGCAGCCGCCACATCGCGTCATCATCGTCGGCGGACTGCGTGTTGTACGAAGGATTTGTCCCCGCGCCCCAGCTTTGCGAATGAATGCGCACGCCCGTGCTGTACGCCTGTTGCATCACCAACGCTTGCCCCACGCTCAAGCCATTCAATTGCCCCGACGGATGCCCAACATCCTGAAACACTAATTTCGCATCGGGCGCAGCGCCGTCGTTACTCGTGCGATTGGCAAGGCCTGGCACAGCGCCGCTTCCGTTCGCCGCATAATCGCGTCCGAGCGCGACGCTGACGACGTGCGTGCCGTGATAGCCGTTGCTGTCGTCGTAGGCGACAGCGTTGCGATAGGTGCTGCCCGATTGTTCGTTGGGGTCAAGCGTCTTGCCGCCGTTCGGGTTGTTCGTGTTGTCAATCAGGCTGCCAAAACCGAGCACATAGTAAGTCAAAATTTTATTGTTCGGATTCGTCACCTGTGCGGGCAACGCGCCATTCACGAGAGCTTGCGTTGTCGTAGCGAACGAGAGCGTTTGCGCCGACGCATCGCCGCTCAAACGAAATTGCGCGTGATCGGTGTCGAGTCCTGAATCCGCTATGCCGATGATTTGCCCCGTGCCTGTGAGGCCGTTGCGATACAGCGGCGTGTCGGTGCTGTTCGGCCCCGCTTGAATAATTCTGACCACGTTGTCGTTTTCGGGCTTCGGCGTGTCGGCTTGCTCAATCCATTCGATACCTTCGAGATTGGCGAGCGCGACGATGATCTTCGCAACTTCGGCGCGTGTGGCGACGACGCGCCCCGCCGTGACGCTGTCAAATCGTTCGATCACGTCGCTCGGCCATTTCAAATTGAGCGCGGCCAGCGCAGCTTTGCTTCGATCAGACTTTTCGCCACTGAAAGTCACGAACGCAATCGTCACTTCGTCTTCGCCTTCGCTTTTTTGTTCAGCAATATTCGTCGCGAGTTGCGCGAGTTCGGGTTGGACTTTCAGCCCCGCGCCGTACGCGCCGACCCAACGAAATTCGCGCGTGCGATTGGCGAGCAACTGCACTTGCTGCGTGCGCGGCGCTTTGACGATGTAGGCGTTGTGCGGAATGTAAGCTTTGATTTCATAGCCGCGCGCGCGTAACGAATCGGTTTGCGCAGGTTTGATGGCGCTGTCGAATTGCACGATCAAATAGGCGGCATCGCTGGCTTGCGCGGTGGCAACTTGCGACGTCGGCGCTTTCACCATTTCGAGTTGTGCGGCTCCGACACGCACGGCAGGCGGCGCGGCGGCGCGCGGATCAAATTCAGCCGCGCGAAATAACAACATCCCTGGATTTTTCAT
>CAZWAK010000162.1:0-18704 GCA_964631865.1 uncultured Heliobacteriaceae bacterium
AGAAAACTGACAGCGGAAAATAATTTACGGAGCAAAATCTCATGAACATTTATTACGACAAAGATGCTGACCCGAAATTCTTGCAGGACAAAACCATTGCGATTATCGGCTATGGTTCGCAAGGCTTCGGGCATTCCAACAACCTCAAAGACAGCGGCGCGCACGTCATCGTCGGCTTGCGCGCGGACAGCCCCAGCGTGGCGAAAGCGCAATCGGCGGGACTTGAAGTGTTGCCCGTTGCCGATGCCGCCGAACGCGCCGACATCATTATGATGCTGACGCCGGATGAATTGACGCCGGGCATTTACGCGCGTGAAATCGCGCCCCATCTGAAAGCCGGAAAGTATCTCGCAGTCGCACACGGCTTCTCGATTCACTTCAAAAAAATTGTGCCGCCTGCTGACGTGAATGTGTTCATGGTCGCGCCGAAAGGCCCCGGTCATTTGGTGCGGCGCGAATACGAACGCGGCGCGGGCGTGCCGTGTTTGATCGCAGTGGCGCAAGACCCCGGCGGCGATACGAAGCAGGTTGCCTTAGCGTACGCTTCTGCCATTGGTGGCGGACGCGCGGGCATTATTGAAACGACCTTCAAGGAAGAAACCGAAACCGATTTGTTTGGCGAACAGGCTGTGCTGTGCGGTGGTTTGACGGCTTTGATTCAAGCCGGATTTGAGACGTTGACCGAAGCCGGATATGCGCCGGAGATGGCGTATTTTGAATGCCTGCACGAAATGAAGTTGATCGTGGATTTGTTATACGAAGGCGGCGTAGCGAATATGCGCTACTCGATTTCCAACACGGCAGAATATGGCGATTTGACGCGCGGCCCGCGGATCGTGGATCCGGCGGTGAAAGCGCGGATGAAAGAAATCCTCGCCGAAATTCAATCTGGTCAATTCGCGGATGAATGGATGGCCGAAGCCGAGTCCGGCAAGCCGAATTTCAATCGTCTGGTACAGGAAGGCAAGAAACATCAGATCGAGGAAGTCGGCGAACAACTGCGCGGCCTGATGCCGTGGCTGTCGTCGAACAAGATCGTAGACAAAGCGAAAAACTAAATTGGTGGTTGGTGGCTGGTGGTCGGTGGTCGGTTCTTTGCGAGGCCAATTTATGGTTTCGCACACAACCTTCTTTTACCAGCCACCGACCACCGACCACCGACCACCATTTTTATGAGCAGTAACTTGATCGAAATTTACGACACGACATTGCGCGATGGCGCACAGGGCGAAGGCTTGGCCTATTCCGTCGAAGACAAATTGAAAATCGCGCGCGCGCTCGATGAACTTGGCGTTGCGTTTATCGAAGGCGGCTGGCCCGGCGCGAATCCGAAAGACGTGGAATTTTTCGAGCGCGCGAAATCCATCAAGCTCAACAGCGCGTTATTCGCAGCGTTCGGCAGCACGCGCCGCGCGAACGGCATCGCCGCTGATGACGCGGTCGTGCAAGGTTTGCTCGCTGCGGAAACGCCGATTGTTACGATCTTTGGCAAGTCGTGGGACTTTCACGTGGACGTTGCTTTGAAGACGACGCTCGACGAAAACCTGCGGATGATTGCCGACACGGTTTCGCATTTGAAGGCGCAAGGTCGCCGCGTGTTTTATGACGCCGAGCATTTCTTTGACGGCTTTCGCGCGAACTCTGAATACGCGCTCGACACATTGAATGCCGCAGTCAAAGCCGGAGCCGAAACGATTATCCTTTGTGACACGAACGGCGGCGCGTTGCCGGAACGCATTGCAGAAACCGTAGACATTGTGCGCAATCGTTTCCCAAACGCAAAGATCGGCATTCACGCGCACAACGACGGCGAACTTGCCGTAGCGAATTCGCTTGCCGCTGTCGAAGCGGGCGCGATGCATGTGCAAGGCGTGATGAACGGCTACGGCGAACGTTGCGGCAATGCGAACCTGGCTTCGATCATTCCGAACCTGGAAATTAAATTGGATCGTCGCTGTTTGCCCGAAGGCAAATTGAAACTGCTCACGCATACGAGCCGCTACATCAACGAAGTGGCGAACCTCGTGCCGAATGATCGCGCGGCGTTTGTCGGTCGCAGCGCCTTCGCACACAAAGGAGGCATTCACGTGTCGGCGGTGATGAAAGCCAAAGCGACGTACGAACATATTGATCCCGAACTCGTCGGCAACGAAACGCGCGTGCTCGTCAGCGATCAATCCGGCGTCAGCAACATCAATTTTGCCGCAAAAGATTTTGGCGAAGACTTTCAAAAGAATCCTGAAGCCGGGCGTCGTTTGCTGAAAGAACTGAAAGAACTCGAACATCAAGGTTATTCGTTTGAAGAAGCCGATGCGTCGTTTCATCTACGTGCATTGGGCGCGCTCGGCAAACGCAAATATTTCTTCGAGCCGCTCGAATACCGCGTCTGGATTGGCTCCGCAGGCGAACCCGAAGCGGTTGTTCGTGTGCAAGTCGGGGATGAAGTCATGCACACCGCGAGCCTTGGCGACGGCCCTGTTCACGCGCTCGATCAAGCGTTGCGCAAAGCGTTGCGTGAGCATTACCCGATCATCGAAACGTTTCACCTGATTGATTTCAAAGTCCGCATTCTGGACGGCGAACACGCCACCGCAGCCAAGACGCGCGTACACATCGAAACCAGCAACGGCGAGCGTTCGTGGAATACCGTCGGCGTCGCGGAAAACATCATCGCCGCCTCGTGGCAAGCGATTCTCGAAAGCATCGAATACGGCCTGCAAACGATTATTCAAAAGTAATGCAGACGCGAACGGTTCATCTGGTGATTGGCATATTCGTGATCGCCGTGTTTTTGCTGACGGGCTATCACATGAAATTCCACATTCATCAAGTGATGGAAGCGGATGAACGATTGCGGTTTTCACTGCGCGGGAATCACATTTACATTCTGCTGCTCGGCTTGCTGAATTTGAGTTTGGGCGCGTACTTGAAAGTCAGCCAAACCGTCTGGCGCGCGTATTTGCAACTCGTCGGCTCGTTGATGATTTTGACGGCGACGGGGTTGGTGATTGTGGCGTTTTTCTTCGAGAACAAAGCATTGCTGGATCGTCCGCTGTCTTTGATGGCGATGATTTTGGCGTTAACGGGAACGGTGTTGCATGTGGTCAGCAGCGTGCGCGGAGAAAGATGAACCTGCAATTCAAGCGGAGCGAAGCGAGATGGAAACGGATCAAGAACTGCTTGCCAACATCAAAGCTCGTTTGCCAGCACTAACGGCTTTGTGGGAAGACGTGAATTCTCATTGGGGCTATGAAGACCCGATTTATCGCTTTTATCATCACTCGTTCAAGGTGTACTGGGTACAAAATTCGACGCAAAAAATCATCGAAGCACTCAAAATGATTGCCCCCGAAGGCCAGGGATTTTGTGCAGAATTTCAGGAGCTTTGCGAGGCCGGAGCCGCAGGGAAACAATTTGAATATGAACATAACCAGAACTGGACTGCGCACACTCGCCCTTTGGTCGAGGCGTTCTTGCACGCCCGCTACTTTTTGGAGATGGCTGTCAAATACGGCAACGAGTTAGAAACGTCACCCTCCCTACTTCCGTCAGGATGGGCCGCGTTGCTTTGCTTGTATGACATTCGCTGATGAAATGAAGTCCAACGACGCCGAACAGTGAAATTAACGTGACTACCGAAATCACTAATCCGCATGACAAGTTTTTCAAAGAAGCCTTCGGGCGCACGGACATTGCGGCGGAGTTCATAGCGAATTATTTGCCGCCCGAAGTTGTCGCGTCGCTTGATTTGACTGCGCCGGAACTGGTCAAAGATTCGTTCATTGACAAAAGCCTGCAAGAGCATTTTTCGGATTTGCTCTACAAGGTAAAACTGCGGGACACGAAAACCGCAGCGTATATTTTCCTGCTCTTTGAGCACAAGAGCGTGCCGGATGTGTGGGCAGCGTTGCAGATTTTGCGTTACCTGTTGGAAGTTTGGGAGCAGTTGCAACGCGAAGGCGTCAAAAAATTACCGCCGATTTTTCCAGTGGTGTTTTATCACGGCAACACGAAATGGCGCGTGCCGGTGAATTTCAATGCGCTGGTGGATTTCAGTGCGCGCGAATATCTCAAACCCTACGTGCCAGAGTATCAGTATTTTCTCTGCGATTTGTCGCAACTGGATGATTCGCAACTGAGCGGGGAATCAGCCTTGCAGACCGTAATGCTGTTGATGAAAAATATTCGTCGTCGGCACTTGCGCACGCAACTGCGCAGCATCATTACGAGGTTCGCGCAACAGCCCAGTGACTTTTTTCAGGCGTGCGTGACGTATATCGCCAATGCCGCCGAATATGTGAGGCGCAACGATTTGCAGACGGTTCTGCGCGATGTGCTCACGGGCAAGAGAGGAGAAGAATTTATGCCTACGATTGCACAAGAATTTCGACAGGAAGGCCGACAGGAAGGCCGACAGGAAGAGGCTGCCAAAAATGTATTGCGCTTGCTTCAGCGCCGCGTCGGGAGTCCGCCCGCAAAGCAGCAGGCTTTCATTCGCACGTTGCCGTTAGAGCAATTGGAAATGCTCTTCGACGCCAGCTTCGACTTCACTTCGATCACAGATCTCAATAACTGGTTAGCAACTCATACCACGAACAAATAATCACTATGACCTTCGATCCCAAACACCAAAGCTATCACATCACCAACGGACGTGACCGCGCGCCGGCGCGTTCGATGCTCAAGGCTATCGGCTTCACCGACGATGACTTGAAAAAACCAATTGTCGGCGTCGTTCACGAATGGATTGAAACGATGCCGTGCAATTTCAATCACCGCGACCTTGCCGCCAAAGTCAAAGAAGGCATTCGTGCCGCAGGCGCGACGCCGATGGAGTGCAACACCATTTCGATCAGCGATGGCGTGACGATGGGAACGGAGGGGATGAAAGCCTCGCTGGTCAGCCGCGAAGTCATTGCGGATTCGATTGAACTCGTCGGACGCGGCTATATGTTCGACGCGGTCGTGGCAATTGTCGGCTGCGACAAAACGATTCCGGCAGCCGCGATGGGCTTGATTCGACTGAACGTGCCGAGCTTGATTTTGTACAGCGGCTCCATCGGACACGGCGATTACAAAGGCGAGCATCTGACGTTGCAGAGCGTGTTTGAAGCGGTCGGTGCGAATGCGGCGGGAAGAATTACGGACGCCGAATTGCTCGCGGTCGAAGACTTGGCTTGTCCCGGCGCAGGCGCGTGCGGCGGACAATTCACGGCGAACACGATGGCGCAGGTGATGGAATTCATCGGCTTGTCCGTGATGGGGACGGCGAGCGTGGCGGCGGTTGATCCGAAGAAAGAAACGGTTGCGTTTGAAACGGGCAAGACGGTCGTGGATTTGCTCAAACGCAATGTGCGTCCGAGCGATATTTTGACGCGCGAGGCGTTTGACAATGCGATTGCGGGCGTAGCAGCGACGGGCGGTTCGACGAATGCTGTGCTGCACTTGCTGGCGATGGCGCGCGAGCTTGGCATGCCTTTGAATATTGATGATTTCGATACGATCAGTTCGCGCACGCCAACGATTGCTTCCTTGCGACCGGGCGGCAAATACACGGCGGTCGAACTCAGCGCGGCGGGCGGCACGACGTTGATTGCGAAACGCATGCTGGATGGTGGTTTGCTCGATGGATCGCAAAAAACCGTTTCGGGCTTGACGCTTGCGGAAGAGGCAGAATTGGCCGTCGAAACGCCCGGTCAGGATGTGGTCTTCACCGCCGAAAATCCGTACAAGAAAACGGGCGGCCTCGTGATCCTGAAAGGCAATCTTGCGCCGGAAGGTTGCGTGCTGAAACTCTCTGGTTTCGAGCGCCAAAAACACACCGGCCCGGCGCGCGTGTTTGAATGCGAAGAAGACGCGATGGCGGCGGTTTTGAATGGCAGCATCCAGCCCGACGATGTTGTCGTGATCCGCTACGAAGGCCCGAAAGGCGGCCCTGGCATGCGCGAGATGTTGGGCGTCACGGGCGCGATCACGGGCGCGGGATTAGCGGAAAGTGTCGCGCTCCTCACCGATGGTCGCTTCAGCGGGGCGACGCGCGGTTTTTGTGTCGGGCATATCGCACCAGAAGCAGCGGCGGGCGGCAACATCGCGGCGCTCCGCGATGGCGATACGATTGAGATTGATATTGAAAACCGACTCTTGCGCGTTGCTCTCAGCGAGGAAGAAATCGCGGCGCGTTTGAAAGATTGGCAAGCGCCGGAACCGCGCTACCGAACGGGTGTGTTCGCGAAGTATGCGAAGCTCGTGACCTCGGCTTCGGAAGGCGCGATCACGAAAGCTGATTGAGGCTTAACCCGGCGCGCGATATTCAAACCACTTCATCTTGAGTTTGGTTTTGATCTTGAGCATCGCGTCGTTTTCGGTGGTTAAGATCGTGTCAATGGCGCGTTGGAAGAGCGTGACGAGCGGGCGGCTTTTCCGTAGCCAGGGCGCTTGTTGCGCGACTTTCATCAACTCGTCAATGATGGCTGTGCCAATGGCGCGGCCTTCGCTGCGGGCTTGATGAAACTGACTCAGGCTGGTGGCGAGCGTGACCATGAATTGTTCCCAGTCGTGCATGGCGTGCGGGGCGATTTTTTCAACGTGTTGTGTGGCGTCGGCGATATGACCGGCCAACGCTTCGTCCAACGAAAGCAGCGCCAAATGCGAGCCGGTGCGATGGTCTTCGGGCAAGCTCACGGCGTGCAAGCCGACTTCTTTGGCTTCTTCTTCGCGCTGCAAATCGCGCAGCGCCAACGACAGTTCCCACAACATCCACGAGGCCACGTCCGGGCGCACGTGCCAATCGCTCATCCATTCGACGGCTTCGGTCAAATCGCCGATGTGATACAGCGCCGAACCGACTGCTGCCCACGATTCGGTTTCGTTATTCAGCAGCACCGCATATTTCTGCACAAATTGCCGTAACGGCTCGCTGGCTTGCTGCGCGGCGGCGATTTCCAAATAGGTTTGCGCGGCGCGATGCCAAAAGCGACCGGCGTTGTCCGCATAAAATTGCAGCCTGCGCAGGCAATGATCAAGCTTGTTTTGCGCGTCACAGCGTTGCACCCACAAACGTCCGACGTGCGGATTGACGCCGGGCAACGCCAGTGCATCTTCCACCACGATGTCCACCTCCGCTTGAAATTTGGCCGCCACGAGCAACTGTACGGCTTCGTCCAAATGGCTGGTGCGCGAGGTGGGCGACACGCACAAGGTGAAAAGATGCTTTTGAATTTTGACGCGATTTTTGGTTTGCGCCGCTACTTTCAAGGCGCGCAACGTCGTGGCATCGCCGCAGGCCGTTTGTTCCAATTGCGTCAAGACCTGCTCTGCTGCGCGCCATTCCTGGTCGTCCCAATGCAAATCAAACAGCGTCAAGCCCGCGAAATCGTAATCAGGCGCTAATGCAAACGCGCGGCGAAACGCTTCTTTGGCTCCCGCGCGGTTGCCGTTCCACAGCCGGGCTTCGCCCAAATAGCCGTGCGCGACCGCATAATCAGGCATTAAGCGCGCGAGTTGTTGTGCGGCTTCGAGGTAGCCTTGTTCCTGTTCCAACGCGCGATACCAACGCGCCAGCCGTTCCCAACCGGGCGCGTAATTGGGTTCGGCCTTCAGCACAGCGCGGATTTTCTGTAAGGCTTTCGGCAGATCGCCGCACTGCGCTGTGATGTGGGCTTCGGCGCTGAGCAATTCAGCCGGAAACAGCGGAGCCAAGACCGCCGGGCGACAGGCGCGCAAGGCTTCGTCAAAGCGTCCGGCGTCAGCCAACAAAAACGCGCGCCAGCTATGCGCTTCAATCAAACGCGGGTGCAATTGAATGGCGCGCTCCAACGCTGTGAGTTGTTCGGGCAAGGCATCGTCGCCTTTCAGCGTGCGCGCCAAAATCAACCACGAACGCGGATCGCCGGGGCGTTTGGTCGTCAACTCGCGTGCGCATTGCAACGCCAGCGACGGATGCCGTGCTTCTTCCGACCACATCCGCAACGCGCGCCAGCCCCAATCGTAATCGGGTTCCAACGCCAACGCGCGCTGAATCGAAGTCAACGCTTTGGCCTTTTCGCCCGCTTTCCATTGCACCTCCGCGAGCGCCCCGCGCAGGTACGGATTCAGCGGCGCGTGCGCCACCGCTTGCTCCAGGACGGCTTGCGCCTGCGCCAATTGGCCTTGTCGTTCGTACGCATCGGCCAGCTTTTGTACGGCCAGCAACCAACTCGGATCAAGGCTGACCGCGTGCTGCAACGCTTGCAATTGTGATTCGCGTTCCTGTCGGGCTTCGTGGGCAGCGGCCAAATCCAACCACGCGCGCGCCGTCAACGGGAATCGCTCGGTCGCTTGCCGGGCTAACGAAAACGCTTCGTTGAGCTGGCGCATTTCGGTGAGTTGCGTAATCAACGCCGACCAGACCAACGGCATCTCCGCGCGTTGCTTGAAGGTGTCGCGCAGCAGCGGCAACAACTCTTCCGGCGGCATGATTTCTTTGGCTGCATCGCGGAACGCCAACAAGCCTTCGCCGGAGATGACCTGCCGCGTGAGTTCCTGATGCACCAAAAACAAAGCCTCGCGCCGCTCCGTGGCGGTCGTCGTCGCCAGCAGATGAGCGATGGCGGGGACGTGATCGGCGGACAATTGGATGGCCGCGCGGAAGGCTGCGCTGGCTTCGGCGGCACGTCCCATCTGCGCCAGAATTTGCCCTCGCGTGCAATGATTTTCGGGATTCGATGGGTTCAACCGACAGGCCGCTTCACTCGCGCTCAACGCCTGTTCAGCGCGCCGCAACGGCAGCAACACGTTGGCCAGTTGTCGTTGCGCCCAATCGTTGGTCGGCTCGTGTTTGAGAAGGATTTGCAACTCGGCTTCGGCGGCGGCAGGATCGCTGTGCAACTGGGTCACTAACAATTCCCGCAACCGCGTGCTGTGCGGATAGCGTGCGAGGCGTTCGCGCAAATAATCAATGGCGGCCTGCGGGCTGTCGGTTTCCGCCAGCAGTTGCGCGACTTGTTGATGCGCGTCGGTGGCTAGCGGTTCCGCCTCGGCGATTTGCAACCAATGCTGCAACGCTTCTTTGCGTTCGTTGCGATATTGCGCCAACGCGGCGGCAGCGCGCAGATACTCGTTGCGCGGCGTTTGGGCTTGCGCTTTGTTGAGCAGCGCGGCGGCGCGCTCAAATTGACCGTGCCGCGCGTAGATTTCCGCCGCATACAATTTCAGTTGGCCATCGCGCGGGAGTTTTTCCAAGCCTGTCGCCAGCGCGGCCATCGCTTCTTTCTTTTTGCCAAGTTGTTCCAGCGCCTGAAACAACGTCTGAAACGGTTGCCCGGATTTTTCGCCCTGCTGTTGCACGCGGCTTTGCAAAAAATCCAGCGCGGCTTCGGTTTGATCGAGTTGACGCGCGGCGAGAAAAAACGCCTGCGCACATTGCTCATCAGTTTCGTCCAAACATGCGGCGAAGCGATAGAGCGCCAGCGCTTCGTCGCGGCGTTGTTGTTGCCAATGAAAATCGGCGAGCAGATGCAGGCTGCGCGCGTTGAGCGCCCCACGTCGCAACGCGCGTCGCAACCAACGCAGCGCCAACGGCAATTGCCGCGCGTCTTCGCCGAGCGTGCGCGCATATTCCACCCACAACAGCGGATGCGAACGGCGGTCGGTACAAATTTTCTTCAGATAGTCCAGCCGCTGCTGACGTTGCGTTTGCGTGCGCAGACACAGTGCCTTGCTGAGCTTGTAATTGACCTCGTCCGGGTACAACTCCAACAGCTTGTCATAACACGCCAGAAGCTGCGTTTGATCGCCGTCGTAGGTGGCGAGCGCGAGCCGGGCTTGCAAGGTCAGACGATGCTCGTCGTAGCTTTGCCGCATCGTTTGATAAATGCCATTGGCGGCAGCCCGGTCGTGATGTTCCAGCGCCTCTTGCAACGCGAACAGATGGTCGTAGGCGTCCGATTCCGTGAGCGGCAAACTGTTGAGCACTTCGGCCTGACGCGCCGGAACCAGCGCCATCCCGCGTGGCCCGCAAGCCCGATAGCGCGCGAGCAACCTGTCCGCTTCGACTTCCCGATACGGTCGCTCTGCCGGGTCGCGCAGAATCAACGAGCCGTGCCATTCGTCGTAGCCGATGACCGCTTGCAGATGGCCGCCGCCCGGATCAATCGTGCCGAGCGTGAACGCGATTTTGCGATTCAGCAATTCGACGGCGTTCTCCCACGTGACGCGAAATTCGCGCGCGGCATACCCGTTCTTGAGCGCCCATTGCCGTTCGTTGTACGCCGAAGTGCCGTCGTGGCAAATGGCTTCGGCGATGCTCAAATGTTCCGCCGGCATTTGATAATAGCGGCTGAGTGTGGCCAACGTGGCCGGCGTACAAGTCAAATGATGTTGCCGCACAAAGCCGACGGGCAAGACGACGCGGCGGCCTGTGCCTTGTTGCAATTGCGCCGCGAATTTGTGCGCAAATTTGTGCAATGCGGGCGAAGAACATTGCTGTGCAAATTCGAGCGCTGCCGTCGTGTCGCCGCTTAAATACGCAGCTTCGGCGCGTTGTGCCTGCCATTGCGCCAACACTTCCGGCTCCATGCGCGGCGATAATTCGGCAAAGCGTTCGAGGCTCTGGCGGGCGGCTTCGTATTGCCCCAACTCGATTTGCAAATTCGTCATCTGCTCGACGAGCCAGGCGCATTCGACGTGTTGTGTGGCCTGCGCGAGCAAGCGCAAGGCTTCGTCATCGCGGCCTTGCAAAACCAACGAGTGCGCCGAGGTTTGAATCGTCGGGCGGAACCAGGGCTGAAGCATCAACGCATAGCGCAGCACGGAAAGCGCGTCTTCGTAGCGATCCTGCAACTCAAACACTTTGGCGCGCTCGACCCAGACCCAGACGTTGTCCGGCGCAACTTTTTCAGCGCGTGACAACCAGGGTTCGGCAGACTCGAAATCGCGCATCTGCGCCAGCACAAATGCGTGAAACGCCAACCAATCGGAATGGATTTTGGGATCAGCCGTCGCGAGCGTGGGATCGCGGTCATGTTGTTGCAAAAACTGCCAGGCTTCGAGCGCGCCGCGATAACGCAAAATCATCCGCACATAATAATAACGCGCCTCCCAATCGTGCGGATCGTGGCGATAGGCAGCGAGTTGCAGCTTGCGAGCGAGCTTCGGCGACCCCACTGTGGCAGCGATACGGCCTGCCAGCAGCCGCGCTGTCGTGCCTTCCCATTGGCCGAGTGGCGCGATCTGTTCGGCGGCGTGATAGGCACGCACGTACATACTCTGATCGTAGAGTTCGACCACGTGCGTGAAGAGTGAGGGTGAAATAAACATAGCAAGGTCGCCGGACAAGGAGCAGTGCCAGTGAGCAGAGAATCAGTTCCTGCGGGGGCAGGAGATTGGGTTGCGTCGGGTGGCGAGGCGACGAACTTGGGGCGAGCAAGGTGGTCAGGGGCAAAACGCTGACTTCCGCTGTGTCGCGCCATTTGGATGGGCGCGCACCAGGGAATTGATGCGCAGGGGTTGTTTGGGGTTGAGGCCAGTGACCAAACCAGGAAGTTCAGCAAGGGCAGCGCATTGGTAGCACAAGTGCTTCGGCGACTGCAAGCACTTTTTCTTTTCGTGCGCTCTGGCCGGACAAAACCATCGCCCGGATGGTCGCTGACGGATGGATGGCTCGCTTGCACCGCCGCAGTGATGCTAAGATGCGCGCCTCGTGATTATCAACCCTCAAGAGGACTTTGCTTTATGCCTGCTTCCAGCTTGCTGGCTTTGATTGATGACATCGCAACGATGTTGGATGACGTATCGGTGATGACGAAGGTCGCCGTCAAAAAAACGGCGGGCGTGTTGGGCGACGATCTCGCGCTCAATGCGCAACAGGTGACGGGATTTAGTTCTGACCGCGAATTGGCGGTAGTTTGGGCAGTCGCCAAAGGCTCGCTCGTGAACAAAGCGATTCTGGTTCCGGCGGCGCTGGCAATTTCGGCGTTGTTACCCTGGGCGATCACGCCGCTGTTGATGATCGGCGGCGCGTTTCTTTGCTTTGAAGGCGTCGAGAAACTGCTGCACGCTTTTTTGCACAGCAAACACGAAGACGACGCGCACGCCGAGGAATTGCACGACGCGCTGGTTGATCCAGCCGTAGATTTGGTCGCGCTCGAAAAAGACAAGATCAAAGGCGCGGTGCGCACCGACTTCATCCTGTCGGCAGAAATCATCGTCATCAGCTTGGGTACGGTGGCGACGGCGGCGTTCGGCAAACAGGTGACAGTCTTGGTTGCCATCGCGTTGATTATGACGGTCGGCGTGTACGGCTTGGTCGCGGGCATCGTCAAGCTTGATGATCTCGGTTTGTATCTGCATCAACAACGCAGCAGCCTGGCCAAAAGCCTCGGCAGGTTTTTGTTGCTCGCCGCGCCCTGGCTGATGAAGGCGCTGTCGTTTCTCGGCACGGCAGCCATGTTTATGGTCGGCGGCGGCATCCTCACACACGGCTGGCACACGCTGGCCGAACTCAGCGAATCGCTTGCGCATCAGGTGGCTGGCATTGGCGGCATCGGCTTCCTGCTCAAAGTGATCGTGCCGCTTTTGTTCGATGTCCTGGTGGGCATCGCGGTGGGAGCCGTTGTGTTGGCGGTGGTCACGCTCGTCCAGCGCCTGCTGAAAAAAGAGAAGGTTCATGCATAACAAAGATCGCTTCGGTTTACCGACGCTCACCGCGCTGGTGATTGGCAATATGATTGGCGCAGGCGTGTTCACGACATCAGGCTTCGCGCTCGCGGATTTGGGGTCGCCGCATTGGGTGATGCTCGGCTGGCTGGTCGGCGGCGTCATCGCGTTGTGCGGCGCATTGAGCTACGGCGGGCTGGCGCGTTACTTCGCCGAATCGGGCGGCGAATATTTGTTTCTCGCGCGCGTGCTTCATCCGGCGGTCGGATTTCTCGCGGGCTGGGTGTCACTGCTCGCAGGCTTCACCGGAGCCATCGCGTTTGCGGCGCTGGCGTTTGAAAGTTATCTGGCCTATCTGTTCCCGGCGTGGTTGCCTGCGGGCAGCATTGCCATCGGCACGATTCTCGTCTTCACGCTTTTGCACAGCATTCAAGTCAGCCTCGGCGCGATTTCACAAAACTTTATCGTGGCGCTGAAGCTGCTGTTGCTCGTCGTGTTTTTATTCTTTGCCGCGCGCGGACAATCGGCAAGCGCCGCGCCGAGCGTGAGCAGCGCGTTTTCATTGACCGCGTTTGCCGGTTCGCTGGTTTGGATTTCGCTCAGCTATTCGGGCTTCAACGCCGCGATCTATATTGCCGGAGAAGCGCGTGATCCCGCCAAAACTGTGCCGCGCGCGATGTGGTTGGGGACGGTCATCACGATGGCGTTTTACCTGGCCTTGAATGCCGTGTTTGTGTATTTGCCCGCATATCAAACGGTCGCGGGAAAAGAAGACGTTGCCGCCGTCGCTGCACAAAGCATCGGAGGCGACGCCCTGGCATTGTTCGTCCGCGCGATTATTGCGTTGGCATTGATCACGTCCGTGTCGGCGATGATGATGGCTGGCCCGCGTGTGTATGCACGAATGGCGGATGATGGCATCTTCCCGCGCCTCTTTCAATTTCGCGGCGACAGCCCGCGCGCGGCGATTTGGTTACAAGCCGTGCTGGTGGTGCTGGTGATTATGCTGTCGAGCGTCAAAGGACTGCTGACGTATCTCGGCTTCACGCTGTCGTTGTGTGCTGCGCTGACGGTGGCCTCGTTGTTTGTGCTGCGACGTCGTGAAGGCAAGGCGGTGGTCGTCACGGGCTATCCGTTCACGCCCGCGCTGTATGTCGGCGCGACAGTGCTGTTTGCGGCGCTGGCCGTGAAGCGCAATCCCTGGGAAGTCCTGGGCGCGGCGTTGACGATTCTGAGCGGGTTGGCGGTGTATTACCTCAGCAAAGCACGCCGTAACCGACCACCAATCACCGGCCACCAACCACCGGTTTAATCATGCATGTGTTCGAGATAAATGCGTTCGAGATCGGCGTGTCCGATCTCTTCGGTCTTGAGCGTCGTCATTAACTTGCCGTGCCGCATAATGCCAACGCGCGTGCCGGATTCTTTGGCGCGAAACAAATCGTGCGTTGCCATCAACACCGCGACGCCTTTGCCGCTCAGCGTTTTCAGTAACTCCGAAAATTCATTCGACGCTTTCGGATCAAGCCCCGACGTTGGTTCGTCCAGCAACAACGCTTCGGCCTTTTTCGCCAGCGCGATGGCGATGCCGACCTTCTGCCGCATTCCTTTGGAATAGGCTCCGACGCGCTTGTCCGCCGCTTCGCGTTGCAAACCGACCTGATCGAAGAACCGCAAAAACTCGTCGCGCGCATATTCCTCGTGTCCGGCGAGCGCGCTGAAATATTCCAGGTTTTCTGAGCCGGTCAGGTTTTTATACAGCATCACCTGTTCGGGGATATACGCGATGTGGCGTTTGGTGGCGAGCGGTTGCGCGGTGACATCCAGCCCTTTGATTTTGGCTGTGCCAGAGGTTGGCTCAATGAAGTTGAGAAACAAATTGATGGTCGTCGTTTTGCCCGCGCCATTCGCGCCAAGCAGGCAGAAGACTTCACCCGGCTCGATTTTCAGGTTCAGCGCGTCGAGCGCCTTCGCGCCGTTGTAGGCTTTGGTTAGATTGATTGCTTCCAGCATAGTTGTTTTGCCTCATGAACGGATTGCTTGCTTCCGCGAAAGTCTACCTGCGACTTATGAGCGCGCCATAAATTTTTCATCAAAGGACATTTTTCGCCCATCAACAGTCACTTGTGGGCAATGAACGGCCTCTAGCGCCGAAACTGATACGACAGTTTCATAAACAACGTGCGCCGTTGCCGAATGAATTGATCCGGTGTGCGCTCGCGGTTGAGCGGGTCGTAGCCGTTGTAGAGCAGATCGTTGTAGCCCAGAAACAACGCCGTATTCGGGCGCGGCTCCCAGGCATAGAGCAGGCTCGCGCCGAATTGCCGCGCGGCGGTGTCGTAATCCAGCAGCGTCCGCACGGCGTGCGCGCGCGTGAATTGGTACGTCGTGCGGCTGCGCAGGATGTCCTGTCGCAGCAAGCGCCGGTTCGTGGCTTTTTCGTTGATGCGGTCGGACAGATAGAGCAACGAAGCATTCAGCCGGTCGTTGGGTTTGAACGTGATGGTATGTTCCATCTCCAGCCGCTGGCCGACCTGCGGCTGGCGCGGATTGAATGACACGCCTTCACCCGTGCGGACGCGCCCGTCAACGCTGATGCGCCGGAACGCATGGATCGTGTAAGAGGCCACGTTCGATTGATGCGCCAGCGCGCGTCCGCCGAAGTATTCCTGGCTCCAACTGCGATAGATGTAGAAGCTGATGCCGCGCGCCAGTTTCAAATCAAAGCCCGGATCGAAATACGATTCGTCAATCCTGCCGTCCCACGTTTTGATGAGTTGCGGCACGACAAAAGGCCGCAGGCTGACCCACCAAGAATTTTCCTTCGGTTGAAACAGGTAGCCGTAATTGCCGCGCGCGCCGTAAACGCCCGACCGCCGGTTGAAGCCCGTCTGCGTGATGTAAGCGGGCGTCGTGTGATAGGCGTTGGTGAAAGTGCGCCAATGCCGCCCGCTGTGTTGATGCCAGACGTAACTCGTCGAACCTTTCTTCACCGCGCCATCCAATTCGCGCGTCGTCGTCCACGCGCCCTGAAAGCCGAGCGTATCGGCTGGCGTAAACCGAAGCTCGCCATCCGTCGCCAGCACGGTGTTCGAGCTTCCGGCAAAGCGACGATCTGTGACGAACGCGCCGACGCGCGGATTTGCGCCGACATCGCGCCGCACGCGGAAGACATTGAAGAGCGCATTCGTGCCGAAGCGTTTGTCATCCGGCGCAAAGCGCAAACCCGGCGCGCGGTCGCTCGCCGCGAGATAGCCGAGCTGCTGTTTGCCGAGCTTGCCCGTCAGCTTGACGCCCCAATCGGGGTCAATGATCTGGCGTGTGTTGACGAACGTGCGCAAGCCCGGCGAACGAAAGAACTCCGCGCCTTCCAGAAAGAACGTGCGCCGTTCGGGATAAAACAGCGCGAAGCGTTGATTGACGGTGAGCTGTGGCACGTCGGCTTCGATCTGCGAAAAGTCCGGGTTGACCGTCGCCGAGAGCGTCAGGTTCGGCGTCAGCGTGTAGGTCAGTGTCAGGCCGGGATCGAGTTTGTTGACGGTGTTCAGTCGCGCTCCGCCGGGCAGCAGCACGTCACGTTCGCGTTCGCTGTGGCTCGAACCGGTGAGCGTCGGAATCAGATCAAGCGTGCGTTTGGCGAAGATGTCTTCGAGTCCTTCAAGCTGTCCCATCTGCGGCAGCAGTTCCTGCACGGCGCGCGAAATCGGCTGCCAATGAATGCGCTCGGCCTTGCGCGCGATCCAGCGTTGCAGATGCAAGCCCCACGTCTGTTTGCCACCCGATTGAAAGCGCAGCGTCTTGAATGGAATCGCGGCTTCGACCACGTAGCCGTCATCGGCCACGCGCCCTTTCGATTCGAGGATGCCGTCCCACGTCAGGTCTTTGACTTCGCTGGTTTCGCCCAGATTGCCGCCGATGATGATGCCGTCGGCCTGAATGCCGAGCGGATTGAAATAGAGCACATACGCGCGCCGCCGGTCATTGAACGTGTCCAGATACACCGTCACGTAATCGTCGAGGTAGACGTCATCGCGCCTTGCCACGCGCGCGCGAATCGCCTGCGGGTCGGAATCGTAAGCGTGAAAGGCGAGGTACAGATGCTCGCGGTCGTAGGCGAGGAAGACTTCGGTTTTTTCGGATGGCGGCGCATTGTCGCCCGGCTGAATCTGGTGGCGGAGTTCGATGCGTTGCGCGCCTTTCCATTCCGCTTCGTCGAGAACGCCGTCAATGTTGGGCGGTGCGGCGAGCCGCGCGAGATTGACCGATGGCACAGGCGCATCAGCACACGCCGTCCCGCCGCAAAGTGACAACATGAAGAGGACAGCACAAATCTGAAAAATACAACAATGCACAAGGAGTCATTGACGTCGCCCATCAAAACGACAGTTTCAAGCCAAGCTGAATCTGGCGTGGATTCGTGCCTGCCAGATTGCTCGTGATGCGGCCAAACAGCGCGTTGCTCAGATTGCTGACTGGCGCGCCGAAATTCGCGCGATTGAAAACATTGAAGAAATTCGCTTCAAACGCGACGTTGTAGCGTTCGCGCACGGCAAAGCGTTTGAGCAGCGCGAAGTCGTAAAACAGCACGCGCGGCGCACGCAGCGCATTGCGCGGAATCATCGCTTTGGGATCAATCGTCGCCGGGGTCGCCAACCGCGTCAGCGCGTCGGCTTGTGGAATCAAGAATTGCGTGCGCTCACCGTCGCCGCGTCTGTACAAATCGTTCAAGCTGCCATTCAACAGCGCCGGACGATCCGCCGTCGCGTCGCCGTCGTCGTTGAAATCCACGCCGCGCAACAGATTGACCGGTTCGCCCGAACGCAACACCGCCAAGCCGTTCAACGCCCAGCCGCCGATGAACGCATTCACCACGCTTGGCGCATCACTCAGCAGCGTGCGCCCGCGTCCGAAGGGCAATTCCCAAACGTGCGTGATCGTCAGGTTGTGGCGCACGTCGAATTCCGAGAGGGCAAAATCGGCGCGCGCATCGCGCGGGACGAAGTTCGCGCCCGTGCCTTGCACACCTGCCTGCGCCGGATTCGCGCCGGAATTCAGGAAGGTCGGAAAGGTCGTGAACGAATCGCGCGAGTTGTTGTCTTTGGCTTCGCTGAACGTATAAGCCGCCGTGAAATCAAGGCCGCGCGCGAAGCGTCGTTTGGCGGTGAGTTGCAAAGCGCGATAACGCGAGAGATTCAGATTGTCTATCAACTGCTGCGTCGTGAAACGCGGGTCGGGACGCGCCGCCGTCGGGAAGCCGCTGAAGCCGTTGGGCTGCGCTTGTGACCACAGGTTATTCGTGCGCATGCCGACGTAAGCCGCCGTCACGCTCGTCGCCTGACCGAGTTGCTGTTCGACGGCGACGTTCCACCGTTCAGTGCGCGGGTTTTCGATTTCCGGATTGACGATGGTGATGGCGGGATTCGGCGCGGCGGTGATCGGCAAGGCCTGGCTCAAACGAAACGGCACGTTCGCCGTGTTGCTCGAAATCGCATACGGCACGTTGCCGACGGCGGCGGTGAACTGAATCTGAATCAGCCGGTCGTAATACCAGCCGTAACCCGCGCGCACGACCGTGCGGCCTTTGCCGAACAGGTCATACGCGAAGCCGAGGCGCGGCTGCAGGTTGTTGTAATCGGGCTGGTAATAACGCAGGTCGTCCGTCAAACGCACGATGCGATTTTGCGTGCGACCAAACTTGAAGGGATTCACGTCCGGCACGACGTTGCCGCCGCCATCCACCGCGAACAGATTCGAGAGCGCATTGTTCACTTCGCGCCAGACGCCGAAAAAGCTGTACCGCACGCCGAGATTCAGCGTCAGGTCGCGCCGCACGCGCCAATCGTTTTGCACGAAGTATTCCTGTTGCTGCGAACGATAGCCGCGCATCGGCGTCGTCGGGCCGGAACCGTTATTGCCATACGAAGTCAGCCGCGTCGAAACGGTCACGGCTTCGGTCGCCTGCGGATTTGCGCCGTAAATGCCGTTCGCGCCGACCAGCGAGTTGGTGAACTCAAACACCGGCTGCCCCGAACTGATGTTGGCGACGTTGTTGTGAATCGAACGCAGATCAG
>CAZWAK010000163.1:0-18580 GCA_964631865.1 uncultured Heliobacteriaceae bacterium
GCTCTATCATTTTCATCGCAACGACAACATGGACGCGCGCAACTTTTTTGATCGCCAGCCGATTGGCAAACCCGAATTCAAACGCAATCAATTCGGCGCGACGCTCGGCGGCCCCGTCAAATCGGATCGCACCTTTTTCTTCGGCAGCTACGAAGGATTGCTCGAACGTTTGGGGCGCACCGTCGGCACGTTCGTTCCCGATGCTAACGCGCGGCAGGGCATTTTGCCGAGCGGCACAGTGACCGTCAGCCCCGTCATTCGGCCTTATCTTGATTTGTACCCGCTGCCGAACGGGCCGAGCATTGGCGGCGGCATTGCCAATTACTATTTCGGCTTCAAGCAAACGCTGGATCAGAATTTCACTTCAGGGAAAATAAATCACATATTCAATGACGATCATCAATCGTTCGTGCGCTACACGCTGGACGATGCCGAGCAGTTTTTGCCGACGGATTATCCGCAATTCCCGCGTTCGTTTCTGTCGCGCAATCAGTTCACGACGATTGAGCATACGTGGCTGATTTCGGCCAACACAGTCAGTACTTCGCGCTTCGGTTTCAGCCGCACGCGCATCGGGCAGGACGTGCAGGCGAACTTGGCTACGCAATTGCCGCCGTTCGTCGCCGGGCGTCGCTTTATGGGCAACATTGACGTCGGCGGTTTGCTGCGCATCGGGCCGCAAAATTCCGTAGACGTGAAGCTGACGCAAAACGTTTTCAGCTTCAACGAGGGCATCGTGCATACGCGCGGCAAGCACCTGTTCAAATTTGGCGGAATGATCGAACGCTATCAAAACAACATGGTCAACCCGACGTTTTCGCTGGGGATTTATTCGTTCGCGGATTTGAGCAGCTTCCTGCGCAATGTGCCGCGCACGTTTATCGGCCTGACGCCGGAGGCACAATTTGATCGTTACTGGCGTTCCAATCTGCTCGGTTTTTACGCGCAGGACGATTACAAGCTGACGCAGCGGCTGACCGTGAATTTAGGTTTGCGCTATGAATACGCGACTGTGCCGCAGGATCGCCGCGACGTCGCGCTGCGCAATTTCACGGACACAGCATTGACGCCGGGGCCGCTGTTTCAAAACCCGACGACGAAAAACATTTCGCCGCGCGTCGGTTTTGCCTGGGATATTTTCGGCGATGGCAAAACATCGTTGCGCGGAGGTTATGGCATTTACTTCAACACGAACAATCAGCAAAACCTCATCGTGACCGTGACGAATCCGCCCGCCACGCCGCGCCCGATCATCACCAATCCGACGTTCCCAACGCCGAGCTTTACGACGACGGCCATCCCCGCCGTGCGTCCGGTGGAATGGGACATCAAAAATCCGAACGTTCACACCTACAATCTGAACATTCAACGCCAACTGTGGTTTGATACGGTGGTGACGATTGGCTACATGGGATCGCGCGGAATTCACTTGCTCCGCAACGCGGACATCAACACGTCCGTGCCCGTGCAGCAAGCCGATGGAACGTGGTTTTTCCCGAACAATGCGCCGCGTCGCAATGCGCGCTTCGGTGTGATTGAAATGAAAACCAGCGACGGCAATTCGTGGTACAACGCGCTGCTCTTTGAAGTCCGCAAACGCTTCACGAAAGGCGTGGATTTCCAATCGTCCTACACCTTCTCGCGCAACATTGACACGACGCAGGCTTCGACGTTTTTCTCTGACGCCACGAATGCCACCGTGTCCGCGCTGCCCGAAATCGCGGGGCTGAATTACAACAAAGGGTTGGCGGATTATCACGCCGCGCACAATTGGGTCGCCAACTTCACGTGGGAATTGCCGTTTGCCAAAGGCTGGCAAGGTGCGGCGGGCAAAGTCTTCGGCGGCTGGAACCTGATGGGCATTGCGCAAATGCGCAGCGGCAATCCGTTGACGGTCTTTTTGCAAGCGAATCGTTCGCAATCGAAATGGTCGCCCTCGGCCAGCCCGCTCGTCGGCCCGGATCGTCCGAGCCTTGCCGCCGGCTATACCTACCAAAGCGCGGTCATCGGCGATCCGAATCAATACTTCGATCCGAAAGCATTTGTGCTGCAACCTTCCGGCACGCTCGGCAACACGGGGCGCAATGCGTTCATTGGTCCGAACCTGCGCACGTTTGATCTGGCATTGGTGAAGAACACGCGCTTTGCCGAACGCTTCAACGTGCAGTTCCGTGTTGAGTCATTCAATCTTTTCAATCGCGCGAACTTCAGCAATCCCGGTTTGCTTGTGTATGCAGGAACGGCAGCCGCAAACAACGCGCCTTCGACGGCGGCGAACGCCATCGCCTGTCAACCGTTCGACGCGAGCGGCAATCCCGACGCGACGAAGCCGTGTCAAAAGTTGCCTTCGTTCGGCATCATCCGACAAACGACAACTTCGGCGCGGCAGATTCAATTGGCGTTGCGGTTGACATTCTAAGCCTGTGATAGAATCGCACGCGGAGGTAACTTTATGGAGCAGACCATTCATCCAGAATTAGCAACCGAATTGACGACCGACGATCCCAAAGAAATCAAAAAGTTGATTGCCCAATATCTACAGGTCATGCGGGAAAAAAATAAGCAGGCAGAAAAAGACTGGGAAGAAATTTATCGGCTCCGTGATGAAACCCGCGTGTTGATGGAGCAGTTGGGAAAGGCGGCTTAAATGTGGAAAGCCCTTTTCGATCTGGTTCGACTCGTCTTCACGATCAATGAAACACTACAACTAATGCGTGAAGAATTGAAAGAAACACGTCAACAAGTTCGGACATTAACCGAGAATCAGCTTCGCCTCGAATTTGAAATTCGCTTGATGAAAGAGCGCGAAGCCTGGCAGCAAAAGGCTCAGACATTGGAAGCAGAAAACTAGGAATTGCGTGATCAATTGAAATTGTTGCCGCCGTCTTCAGAAGATACGAACAAATAACCCGTCACTGCGGATTTACCTTTTCTTCAGATTCAGGAGAGTTCATGAAACGAGTGTTTTGTATGGCCTTTCTTGCTGCCGCTGTTTTCGCGGTCAGCCTTGTCGCGCAAAGAAACAGCGCGAATAACAGCCACTGGCCGCAATGGCGTGGCCCCGATTTTAACGGCATGGCGCGCGGCGATGCGCCCGTCAAATGGAGCGACACCGACAACGTCAAATGGAAAGCTGCGCTTCCCGGTCGCGGGCATTCGACACCGGTCGTCTGGGGCGACAGGATTTTTCTGACGACGGCGATTCCCACCGCCAAAGCGGCTGCGCCGCAACCCGCGCAACCGAATCCCGGCGGCGGTCGTGGCGGCGGACGCGGTGGCCCTGGCGGCGGCGCGGGCGCGAATCAGGAGCATCAGTTTGTGGTGCTGTGTCTTGACAAAAAGTCGGGCAAAATCTTATGGCAGAAAGTCGCCAAGACCGCCGTCCCGCACGAAGGCTATCACGGCACGTATGGCAGCTTCGCGTCGAACTCGCCCGTGACCGATGGCCGGAACATCTATGCGTTTTTTGGCTCGCGCGGCGTGTATTGCTATGACCTGAACGGCAAGCTGGTTTGGCAAAAAGATTTCGGCGTGCAGATGCAAATGCACCTGCAATTCGGCGAAGGCACAGCCGCCGTGCTCGAAGGGGACAAGCTGCTGCTGAACTTCGATCACAAAGCCGGTTCGTTCCTCGTCGCGCTCGACAAAGCAACGGGCAAAGAACTCTGGAACACGAAGCGCGAAGAAATTTCCAATTGGTCAGCCCCGCTCGTCGTCGCGCACGGCGGCCAAAAACAAGTGATCGTCAGCGCGACCACGAAAGTGCGCAGCTACAATCTGACCGATGGCAAATTGATTTGGGAATGCGCTGGACTGGGCATGAACACCATCCCCGCGCCCGTGCATCAGGACGGCGTTGTCTATGTGATGAGCGGCTTTCGTGATCCGAAATTGATGGCGATCAAATTAGGCCGCGAAGGCAATTTGACCGGCACGGATGCCGTGTTATGGAGCGAGACGCGCGGGCTTTCCTACACGCCTTCGCCTGTGTTGCACGAAGGCAAACTTTACGCTTTGACTGACAACGGGATGATTAGCTGCTTCGACGCCAAGACCGGCAAGCCGTACTATCACCAGCAACGCTTGCCGAAGCCCTACAACTTCAAAGCTTCGCCCGTCGGCGCGAATGGCAAGCTGTATCTGGCGACGGAAGACGGCGATGTCGTGATTCTGAAGATGGGCGAGAAGTACGAAGTCTTAGCGACGAACACGCTGGAAGATCAAATGTTCATCGCGTCGCCTGTGATTTTGAATGGCGAGATTTTCCTGCGCAGTCAAAACACGCTGTTCTGCATCAGTGAGAAAAAATCATGAACTGGACAAAGACCCTCCTTCTTCTTGTGCTCGTTGCGGTCACGGCGAGCGCGCAAAACGGTAGCGCTTCGCATTGGCCGCAGTGGCGCGGGCCGGACTTCAACGGGATGGCGCGCGGTGATGCGCCGGTGAAATGGAGCGACACGGAAAACATCAAATGGAAAGCCGCGCTTCCCGGTCGCGGCTTTTCGACGCCCGTCGTGTGGGGCGAGAAAATATTCGTGACGACTGCCGTGCCAACGGGCAAAACCAGCACGGCGGCAAACGCGGCACGGCATCCGAACGGCGGGGCGGGCGCGAATCAGGAGCATCAGTTTGTGGTGCTGTGTCTCGACAAAAAGTCGGGCAAAATCTTATGGCAGAAAGTCGCCAAAACCCTTGTGCCGCACGAAGGCTATCACCGGATGTACGGCAGCTTCGCCTCGAATGCGCCGGTCACGGACGGCCAGCATCTGTACGTGTTCTTCGGCTCGCGCGGGATTTTCTGTTTTGATTTGGACGGTAAATTGATTTGGGAAAAAGACCTCGGCGTGAAGCTGCGAATGCGCAACGAATTCGGCGAAGGCACGGCAGTCGTCGTCCACCATGACAAGCTGATTTTGAACTGCGATCAGGAAAGCGATTCGTTCCTCGTCGTGCTCGACAAAGCGACGGGCAAACAACTCTGGCGCACCAAACGCGATGAAGTCAGCACGTGGGCAACGCCCTTGGTCATCGAACACGCGGGTCGTCCGCAAGTCGTCACAAGCGGCACGAACAAAGTCCGCAGCTACGATTTGCAAACGGGCAAACTGCTTTGGGATTGCGCGGGGCTGGGGCTGAATGCGATTCCTGCGCCCGTCTTTCACGACGGCATTGTGTACACGATGACTGGCCACCGCGATCCGAAACTGCTGGCGATCAAGCTGGGCAAAGAAGGCGATTTGACGGGCACGGACGCGATTGTGTGGAGCGAGACGCGCGGGCTGTCGTATACGCCTTCGCCCGTGTTGTTTGACGGCAAACTTTACGCTTTGACGGACAATGGCATGCTGAGTTGCTTCGACGCGAAGACCGGCACGCCGCTGTATCATCGCGTGCGGTTGCCCAAACCGTACAACTTCAAGGCTTCACCGGTCGGCGCGAACGGCAAACTGTATTTGGCGACGGAAGAAGGCGACATTGTCGTCGTGAAAATGGGCGAGAAGTTTGAAGTACTGGCGACGAATACGTTAGCGGATCAAATCTTCATCGCGTCGCCCGTAATTCTGGACGGCGAGATTTTCCTGCGCGGGCAGAACACGCTATTCTGTATTTCTGAGAAAAAGTAGCCGACATTCTTCATTCTTCATTTTCAATTCTTCATTCGTTTGCCAGAAGAAAAATAACGCGCCGCTCCACTTTGTCTAAGAATGAAGAGTTGAGAATGAAGAGTTGAGAATGTACTTCGTCACAAATCCGACTCTTATGCAAAAGCATTCCTTTTCCATCCGCAAACTAACCGTTCTGTTCTTCCTGCTCGTTCACGTTGTTGTTGCCAACGACGATTGGTCGCGCTTTCGTGGGCCGAATGGTGCGGGCGTTTCTGCGGCGACGAATCTGCCGACGGAATTTGGGCCGGACAAAAACGTGGTTTGGAAGACGCCGTTGCCGCCGGGGCATTCCTCTCCCGTGCTGACACGCGACCGCATCTTTGTGACGGCGCACACGCCAACGACGAAGAAAGACAAATACAACTATCAGCTTTTCGTGATCGCGCTCGACCGCAAGACAGGCAAAATCTTATGGCAGCACGAGGTGCCAAAGGCCAAGCAGAGCGGGCTGGAAAACGTCAACGGCCCTGCCTCCCCAAGTCCTGTGACCGACGGCGCAAATGTGTATGTGTTCTTTCAGGATTTCGGTTTGATTGCGTACACCAAAGACGGCAAAGAGCGGTGGCGCTTGCCGCTGGGGCCGTTCAATATCGCGTTCGGCTTCGGCGCTTCGCCCACGTTGGTGGACGACAAAGTGATCCTGCCCGTAGATCAGGATTCGGTTTCGTACCTGCTGGCAGTGGACAAAAACACAGGCCGCGTGAAGTGGAAAGTCGAGCGTCCCGGCGTGATCTCCGGTTATTCGACGCCGCTGCTTTATCAGCCCGACAAAGCAACCAAACAAATCGTCATCGCCGAATCGTATCAACTCTCGGCCTACGCGGTCGCAGACGGCAAGCGCGAGTGGTTCGTGCGCGGTTTGGCGTGCGAGATGAAATCTGTCCCGGCGTTGGGTGATGGCGTGTTGTACGTCAACGGCTGGGGCATGGCAGAAAATCAACCGGGCAAGCAAATCTACTTGCCCACCTTTGCCGAGGCGATTGCTAATTATGATGCCGACAAGAACGGCAAGATTGCGGCGGCGGAAATGCCGAAAGGAAAAGGCTACTTCTTCATTTTCGACAGCGACAAAGATGGCGGGCTGGATCAAAAAGAATGGGAACAGTGCCGCGCGATGTTGTCCGCCGAAAATGGCTTGCTGGCGATCACACTCGGCGGCAAAGGCGATATGACGGACAAGGCGATTCGCTGGAAGTATCAAAAGCCCGTGCCGCAAGTGCCTTCGACCGTGCTGTATCAAGGCGTGTTGTATATGATCAACGACAGTGGCATCCTGATTTCGTTCGATCCCGCGACCGGCAACGAAATCAAGCGCGCGCGTTTGCAAGGCGCGATTGATAACTACTTCGCGTCACCCATCGCCGCCGACGGCAAAATCTGGCTCATCAGTCAGGACGGCACGGCCTCGGTCATCAAAGCGCAACGCGATTGGGAAGTCGTCGCGGTCAATTCGCTCGGCGACGAATGTTTCGCCACGCCTGCCGCAGCGGACGGCAAGCTGTACATCCGCACGCAAAGCATGCTGTATTGTTTTGGAAAGTAAGATCAGACATTAGCCACGAATTTCACGAATTTACACGAATGATTTTTAGCCATAGATTCACACCGATTGGCACAGATTCAACGACATAGTTTTCAAATAATCTGTGTGAGTCTGTGTAACCTGTGGCCAAGTAATTCGTGAAAATTCGTGAAATTCGTGGCTAAGATCATCAATAATTTATGAAAAACGTAGAGAGGAACAAATCCATGTTGTGGGTACTGTTTGCGCTGGGAGCCGCCCTGTCGTGGGGCATTTACGGAGCCGTGTTGCATCAAGGCCAGGTCAAACTCGGCAATCCGATGCGCGCGTTGTTGTGCGTCGGCATCGCGTATTTTTTGATCGGCGTGCTCGTGCCGGTCGCAGCTTTGGCAATGCAGGGCAATATCGCCGACGGCTTTAATATGAGCGGTTCGACGCTTGCCACGTTCGCCGGCGCGCTCGGAGCGATTGGCGCAGTGTGCATTATCTTAGCCTTCAAATCCGGCGGCCTGCCGAATTACGTGATGCCGCTCGTGTTTGGTGGCGCACCGCTCATCAACGTGCTGGTCACGGTCATTTTGCATCCGCCGAAAACGCCGCCGAATCCGATGTTGTATGTGGGCTATTTGTTGGCGATTGTGGGCGCGGGGATGGTGTTGTATTTCAAACCGCAGGGGTAAGGATCAATCCAGTTCGTCTGTATACCAGTCTTCGTGCAACGACCATTGCTCGCAATGCAGACACGCCGTCCAGCGCCATTGATGCCCACAACCGGGGCATAGTCCGTGCGTCCGAAATGTATTCCAGCACGTCCCGCAACCATCGAAGAAATATTCGGGATACTCGCAATCGCCGCACTGCCAAAGATCGGATGCGCGCGGTTGCCATTTGCAGAAGGGGCAGCGAATGCGGCTGAACATTGGGTCGTCGTCCTCGTCTTGCAAGAGGACGTCCGTAGGCGACTCTGGCTCCGGCGGCTTGTGAAATAAAACAAAGACCGCCGCCAGCCACGAGAGCTTGCGCAATGGCTTTCGTGGCAAGCGCGTCATTTCTTCACCCGTTTGCCAATGCAATACAAATGCTTCGCCGTGCGGATGAAAATTTGCCCGTCCGAAATCGCAGGCGAACTCAAGGAATAATCGGCCATATCGTTTTCCGCTAGCACTTCAAACTGTGGCCCGGCTTTGAAGACGACCGTCACGCCGTCTTCGCTCGTCACATAAATCTTGCCATCGGCCAGCACAGGCGAAGAGCTGTAGGTGCCGGATTTGATGCGTTGCGGCGCGTAGATTTCTTCGCCCGTCTTCGCGTCCAAACACAAGATGCCGCCGTTGTCGCGCACGATGTAAATGTATTTGCCATCGGTCACAGGCGTCGGCACATCGGGGCCGTTTTGAATTTCCCACACGCGATGCGAAGTTGTGATGTCGCCGCGTCCGCCCGCGCGCAAGGCCAGATAGGGTTTGTATTTGCTGCCCGCGTAAATCATTCCGTCGTACACGAGCGGCGAATTCACGATGCGATAGAACGGATTGTTCTCCGGGTTCAGGCCATACGCGCGCCACAATTCTTTGCCGTTCGCCGGGTCGTGTCCGGTCACGCAATCGCCGCCGCTGATGATGATTTCCAGCGTGTTGCCATGGCGCAGCAGCGCGGGCGTGATGTACGAATCGGGCGATTCCTGAATCGCTTGTGTAGGCCGTTCGACGCGCCAAATCGTCTTGCCCGTCTTCTTGTCAATTTTCAGAATGTACGACGGATCATCCGTGCGCATGCCGTGCAGCACCGGCACGTACAGCGCGTCTTCGTGCAGCAGCGGCGACGACGCATAGCCCCAATTCAAACCGAATTTGCCGTAGTCTTTTTGAATCTCGCGTCCCCAAACTTCATTGCCTTTGAAGTCAAAACACTTCAGCACGCCCGTTCCCGTCAGCACCCAAACGTTGCGCCCGTCGGTCACAGGCGAAGGCGAGGACATATTTTGTTTGCGCAGTTTGACATTGCCTGCGCCGAGCGGTTGTTTCCAGAGCACCTTGCCGTTGTTGCGATCCACGCACCACAGCGAGAGCGTCGGGCTGTCCGTACCGTCGGCCATGTTGAGGAAAATATGATCGTTCCAGATAATCGGCGTCGCGCCGCTCCACGCCGTCGTTTCCAGCTTCCACGTCACGTTTTCGGTCGGACTCCATTTGACGGGCAAATTCTTTTCCGCGCTTGTGCCGTTCAGCGCCGGGCCACGCCATTGCGGCCAGTTGTCGGCATAAGCGATAGAAACAATCAGCGAAAGCAGTAACGAAATTCCGATGACTTGGTTTTTCATGCGTCCTCCAGGGTTTTGGCAATGTCGTAGACAGTGAACTTGTGCAGGTTAAGACTACATCTTTTGCGATCTGGTTTCAGTCAAATGGTGGCCGCAAGCCTCAAGCCAATTCTTGCACGCCTGCAATCACGCGCTCAATCTCGTCTGCGGTCGTGTAGCACGCACAACCGACGCGCACAAATCCTTCGTCGGCCACGCCCATCTTTTCGGCCACCGTCAGCGCATAAAAATCACCATTCGACACGAACACGCCTTTGTCCGCGAGGGCGCGCGCGACGGCTTCTGAGTTGTGCCCTTTCAGCGTGAACGAAATTGTCGAAGTGCGCGCGGCATCGGGCGGAGGCCCATAAATGCGCACGCCGTTGATCGCTGCGAGGCCATTCCACAAGCGTCGCAGCAATGCCAAATGACGATGATGCAATTCCGCAAAGGTCGCGGCCAATCGTTCGCGCCGTGTTGTGCCTTCGGCCAACGAAGCCAGAAAATCTACAGCCGCCGCCGCGCCCGCGATGGATTCGTGGCTTTGCGTACCAGTCTCGACGCGGTCGGGCGCGTTGTTCGGCGACGGGCGCAGCTTGGGGAAATCTGTGATGTCGAGCAGATGTTGTCTGCCGTACAAAATGCCGATGTGCGGGCCATAAAATTTGTACGCCGAACAGGCCAGAAAATCGCAATCCATCTCTTTCACATCCACCAGATTGTGCGCGGCGTAATGCACGGCATCCACGAAACACAATGCCCCGACGCTGTGCGCCAACGCGGCGGCGCGCTTGACATCGCTGATGGTTCCGAGTGCATTGGAAGCGGCTCCGATGGCAACCAGTTTAGTATGTTTGCTGAGCAGATTTTCCAAATCCTGCAAATCAATCGTGCCGCTTTCGATGTCGAGCGGGACAACGCGAATCGTGACGCCGCGCTCGCGTTCCAGCGTGCGCCACGTGTCCTGGTTCGCGTGATGGTCAAGCTCGGTGATGATAATTTCATCGCCTGCGCCCCATTGCCTGCCGAGCGCGCGCGCCAAATGAAACGTCAGCGAACTCATGTTTTGCCCGAACGCAATTTCGTGCGATGAAGCGTTCAGGAAATCCGCCAACGCCTGGCGCGAGCGTTCGATGATGTCGTCGGTTTCAATGCTCGTCGGATAGGCCCAATGCGTGTTGGCGTTGTGATGGAACAGGTAGTCGTTCATCGCTGCGACGACCGCGCGCGGCACTTGTGTGCCGCCGGGGCCGTCGAAATAGGCGACGGGAAAACCATTGTGCGTGCGTTCGAGCGCGGGGAAATGCGAACGAATTTCGGAAGTTGAGGCAGTCTCTGGCATAGATTTTTAATTAACCACGAAACAGACGAAAATAACGAAATAAACGAAAATGGAAACTGGCAAAGTGAGGGTTAGCTCACACGCGACAGCTTTTCTTTTCAAGCGATCTTTCGTGTGTTTCGTTATTTTCGTCTGTTTCGTAGTTTCTGTCTGTTCCCGAAGTAAAAAAGGCGACCGATGCCTGGTCGCCCTTTGAATCAGAACTTTGGTGCGGATGAGAGGAATCGAACCTCCACGAGATTGCTCTCACTAGCTCCTGAAACTAGCGCGTCTACCAGTTCCGCCACATCCGCAGGAACGGCGAGGATAGTAGCGAAAAACCCCGCGAGTGACAAGCCGTCCCGGAATTTTTCGCCTGCGCCGTGCGCAACTCGACAGATAACAAGAATCGCTGTAAATTTCTGGCGAGCACAACATCCTGTATTTTCATTGGAGAGCCACTATGACACTTTCGCAGTACATCCATTCGTCCTCGCTTGCGCCTGCACTGATGGAGTCGGACGCGCAGCCACTCGCCACCGAACTGAGCCGCTTGAGCGACCTCGACGTTTATCCGCGTTCGTTGACCGCAACCGACCACACGCTGTTTTTTCTCGGTCGCAAAGGCGAGCAAAAGTATCTCGGCATTTTGTCCGGCAGCGATGCGTTGAGCCGCAAATTTTCCGGCACCGCCCACGCGGTTTCCGTTGAGGGCAATGCGCTGACGCTGACCGTTTGTGACACGAACGCAAGCCATGCCGCTGCGCTCCGCACCATCTTTTCCTTCCTCGTGCCGAAGCCGCTCGGCTTGGCGAAATCGGCAGGCTGCGGGGATCGTCTCGGCTTGGCGACGCCCGGGCACATTCAAGCCATTCGCCAGTCTACGATGGCTCCCATTTTGGCGCAGCAATCCATCCGCGAAAACGCGCGCACCGGTCGCACGCCGCAGGAAGTGATGGACGATGCGTTGTGGGGCGTGTTGCAGGAAGGTTGGCGCGAGGGCTTTGGCGCGGACGCCGATCACTTGAAAACCACCGCAGACATTGATTCGTGCGTCGCCGCTGGCTACACGTTCTACACAATTGACCCCAGCGCCCACGTGGATAATCACGCGAACACCGACCCAATCGAAACGCTGCGCCCGAAAGTCGCTGCGCTCGATTGGAGCGAACTTGATACGACGTGGGAAACGTTGCAACAACAACTCGGCAACACGCCGATTGATCTCGGCACATTCAGCGTCACGATTACAGAAGAAGATTTGTTGCGCGCCGCCGCGAAATACGGGCGTGTCGTCGCGCACACGGTCAAAATGTATCGCCACCTCGAACAAGCGATGAACGGCCAACCGTTCGAGTTGGAAATGAGCGTGGACGAAACCGAAACGGTCACGACGCTCGCCGAGCACATTTACATCGCGCACGAATTGAAACGACTCGGCGTCAAATGGGTCAGCCTCGCGCCGCGTTACGTCGGCGATTTTGAAAAAGGCGTGGATTACATCGGCGATTTGGATGAATTTGAAAAATCGTTTGCGCAGCATCTGGCCGTGTCGCACACGTTCGGGCCGTACAAATTGAGCCTGCATTCCGGCTCCGACAAATTCAGCATCTATCCAATTGCATCGCGGCTGGCGGGCGATCTGGTGCATTTGAAAACGGCAGGCACGAGCTATTTGGAAGCGTTGCGCGCGATTGGCGAATTGAATCCGACGCTCTTCCGCGAAATCGTCGCGTTTGCCAAAGAGCGTTACGGCACAGACCGCGCGACCTATCACGTTTCCGCCGAAGTCAGCAAGATGCCCGACGTGGACGGCTTGGCCGACGATCAACTCGTGACCTTGCTGGATGATTTTCACGCGCGCGAAGTCTTGCACGTCACGTTCGGTTCCGTGCTGCATCACGCACCGTTCCGTGATCGTTTCTTTGCGACGTTGCGCGCGGGCGAAGAGACCTATTCACGCATGGTTGCGATTCACTTCGGCAAACATTTCGCGCCGTTCGATGCGGTGAATAAAACCGTGAGCGCAGATTAACCAAACAACCGGAGCGTTCATGAACCAAACAGAATTACTGAAACTTTATGATTTCACAGGTCGCACCTTTGTCGTGACGGGCGGCACCGGGATTTTGTGTGGTGCGATGGTCAAAGCCTTAGTCGGCTGCAACGCAAATGTCGCGGTGCTCGTGCGCAGCGAAGAAAAAGGCGCGGCGTTGCTGGCTGAATTGCAAGCACCAGAACGAGCGATCATCGTCTCCGGCGACGTGCTGCAAACGGACACGCTGCAAGCGGCGGCAGACAAAGTCCTCGCGCGCTTCGGGCGCATTGATGGCTTGCTGAACGGTGCGGGCGGCAACAGTCCGAAAGCGACGACGATTCCCGGCAACAGCTTTTTTGATTTGCCCGAAGACGCGATTCGCTATGTCTTCGATTTGAATTTGCACGGCACGATTTTGCCGACGCAAGTGTTTGGTCGTCACCTCGCCGAACAAAAAGCAGGCGTGATTTTGAATGTGTCTTCGATGAGCGCGCTGCGCCCGTTGACGCGCGTCATCAGCTACTCTGCCGCGAAAGCCGCGATTGACAATTTCACGCGCTGGCTCGCCGTGCATTTGGCGCAGGAATATTCGCCCAACATTCGCGTGAACGCCGTTGCGCCGGGTTTCTTCATCACTGAGCAAAATCGTTCATTGCTCACGAATGTCGAAACCGGCGAATTGACGCCGCGCGGCAACAGCATTATTACGCACACGCCGATGGGACGCTTTGGCGACCCGGAAGATTTACTCGGCGCGGTGTTGTGGTTGCTTTCGCCCGCGTCTTCGTTTGTGACGGGCATCGTCGTGCCCATAGACGGCGGCTTCTCCGCCTTCGCAGGCGTGTAATTCTCTTTATGCTGAAGCGACGTGCATTCCTGAAGTTGTCTGGGGCGCGTCCTGCGCCTGTCAACGGCTATTGGCAACACATCAGCCGCACCGCGATGGCGTGCCGGTTTGAAATAACGATGCCGCTCGGCCAGGCGAACGGCGTGCGCGTCGCCAGCGCGGCTTTGGATGAAGTCGAACGACTCGAAGCACAACTCACGATTTTTCGCGAGGACAGCGAAGTCAGTTTCATCAATCAATACGCGGCGGAACGCGCAATTCGCGTGGAAGCTTCACTCTTCGACTTGCTGCAACGCTCGCAACAACTGGCACAGGAAACCAGCGGCGCATTCGACATCACCTCCGGCACGTTGAGCCAATGCTGGGGCTTCTTGCGACGACAAGGCCGCATCCCAACGCCGGATGAAATTGCAGCGGCAAGAAATTTAGTGGGCAGCGACAAGCTGTCGTTTGATGCGCAGGCGCGCACGATTCGCTTCGCGCAACCCGGCGTCAAAATCAATTTGGGCAGCATCGGCAAAGGCTACGCGCTGGATCGCATTGCCAAACAGGCTCGCTTGCGCAACGCCTTGCTGAGCGCGGGTTCGAGCAGCTTTCTTGGGGTTGGTCGTGGCGCAAACAATGGTTGGACAGTCGGCGTGCGACATCCTGAACATAAAGACCGCCGCCTTGCCATCGTGCATTTGCGCGATGCGGCGCTTTCGACGAGCGGCAGCGAAGAGCAGTTTTTTGAATATGAAGGAAGCTGCTACGGTCACATCATTGATCCGCGTTCGGGCTGGCCTGCGGATCGTGTCACGACGGTCAGCGTGATTGCGTCGTCGGCTGCGCTGAGCGATGCCTTAGCGACCGCGTTTTATGTGGGCGGCGCGGAACTCGCTGAAGCGTATTGCGCGACGCATTCGGACGTGTTGGTTTTGATGCTGGAAGGCGGCGCAACACAACCGATCCTGATTGGCAACAGCCAGCATTGCGAGGTGGAATTGATTCATGCATAACGCCCTGACATCGCTGCAACAAATCGCGCTGATCGCGTTGCGCACGCTGATCGGCTGGCATTTTCTCTACGAAGGCTACTACAAGCTGATGCTGCCGGGTTGGAGTTCGGACGGCAAACCGTTGGCCGCGTGGACTTCCGCCGGGTATCTGAAAGCCGCAACGGGGCCGTTGGCTCCGCTGTTGCAAGGGATGGTGAATAAAGGTTGGGTCGGGTGGATGGACGGAATGGTGAAGCTGGGATTGTTGCTGATCGGCCTGTCGTTACTGCTTGGATTCTTCACGCGGCTCGGTTGTTGGGGCGCATTGTTGTTGCTAGCGATGTTTTATGTGCTGGCGATTCCGACCAGCGGCAGCCCGCAACCCGGCAACGAAGGCACCTATTTATTCGTCAACAAAACGCTGATCGAAGCCGCTGCCGTACTGGTGTTGTTGAGCTTCAATACCGGTGCAATCGCAGGCTTGGATTTATTGTGGCGCAAAACTTCGGCACAGACCGCAAGTGGTTTTCAAACTGACAACTGACTACCGATTACCGACGACTGCGAACAAATAAAACCTGGTGTTTATTTGCTCGCAGTTATCAGTAGTCAGTTGTCGGTTGTCAGTTGTAGTGCTTTGTAATTTAAGGAAACGTTATGATTCTGAACGACGAACAAAAAGAACAAGGGCGACGCCATTTCCTAAAAGTATTAGCCGGCACGCCTGCGCTCGCGGCATTGGGTGCGGCGGTCGTATCACAAGGCCCGCTGAAAGGCGGCCCGGTCAAAGCGGCAGTCATTGGCACGGGTGGAATGGGGCGCGGGTTGATCGGGCAATGTCAGCAAGAATTCATTGACCTCAAAGCGATCTGCGACATCAATCCGAAACGACGCGGCGCGATTGCGGAATCTATGGTCAAAGCGGGTTGGGCGGAACCGAAGCAATACGAAGATTGGCGCGAGATGCTGCAAAAAGAAGACCTCGAAGCCGTCATCATCGCCGTGCCGTTGTGGGCGCACGCTGAAATCGCAGTTGGTTGTCTCGACGCGGGCAAGCATGTGCTGTGCGAAAAGATGATGGCGAAAACGCCCGCCGATTGTCAGCGCATGATCGAAGCCCGCGACCGCAACAAACGCATTCTCGAAATCGGTTACCAGCGTTATTACAACCCCGTCTATCAAGCTTCGTATGACAACATCGTCAAGCAAGGCATAATCGGTGATGTGTATTTCGCGCGCCTCGTATGGCATCGCAATGCGAACTGGCGGCGCAAGGAAGACCCGCCCACCGCGAATTTCGATCCGAGCAAATATGGCTATCCCGATTGGGAGCATCTGGTCAACTGGCGGTTGTACAAACAATATTCCGAAGGTTTGGTCGCGGAACTCGGCAGCCATTTGTTGACGGCGACGAACTGGTTTTTTGAAGCGGCTCCGAGCGCAGTGTATTGCACGGGCGGCATCGCGCGGTTCAATGACGGGCGCGAAGTCAACGATCATGTCTACGCGACGTTTGAATATCCCGGCGGACGCACCGCGACATTTTCTTCAGTTGAATCGAACGCCTTTGAAGATCACTACGAAATGTTTATGGGGACGAAAGGAACCTTGATTTTACAGAATGAAATCGAGGTCTATCTGTTCCCCGAAGGCAATGAAACGCTGACGAAAGTTGAAGTCACGAAGCAAACCGCCGCGCCTGTCGCCGACAGTTCGGCGACGCGCGCCGCCGATGCGCCCGGTCGTACGGTTAACGCCGCCGCATCGCCGGGGCAGATTGATCGCAACATCTCGTACAAAAACGAAATCGCCGAATTTTGCGCCGCCGTTCGCACGGGCAGTGCAATTCGCGGCGGCCCGGAGAAAGCGATGAAATCGGCGCTTGCGGTAGTGACGGCCAATCAATCCGCCGAGAAGCACGTTCGCCTGGACATCCCGACGACGCTTGGGTAAGAGAGAACCGCTGAAGCATTGGCACGGACGAAGCTTGTTAAGGGCACTCCTGCTGGGCAATTCACGGGACTGCGCACGACGAAAAAGCCTCGCCGCTCTGGGCGCGGTTTTATGACCTCGCAATGAAGCGCCCGATTTTTTGCGGACGCGATGGAATTCTCAAATTCACGCACGCCGAGATAGAACCCAAACGACGAGTAGGTTATAGTTGGGACACCAGCGCGCCTGCCGAGTTGTTGGCAAACGAATACCCCGCAGGGCAGGCGAACCAGGCACACAAACGTTGCGCGCCTGAACCAAAACCTACTGTTTGGGAGTTGTATGAAACCAAAGTCTCGCTTTCTGCCTTTCTTTTTGAGCCTTGCTTTGTGGCTCACCGTTCACGCCACTTCTGCCGCTGCGCAAGCGCCGCAAGCCGCGCAGGCCAAACCGCCAGAGAGTTTGTCTGCTGCGGAGTTCTCACGGCTGAGTCGAGAGTTTTCCGAAGAGGGCGGCTACTTTCGCTCCGACAATTTCACCTCGAACGAGACTTCGTATTTGCACGTCGTGGACAAGATGCGCGAAATCGGTGCAATTGGCGGCGCGTACATTGGCGTCGGGCCGGAACAGAACTTCACCTACATCGCCAAGATTCGTCCGCGCATTGCCTTCATCATTGATATTCGTCGGCAGGCCGTTCTTCAGCATTTGATGTACAAGGCCGTGTTTCATCTCTCACCAACGCGCCCGCAATTCTTCGCGCGCTTGCTGAGCAAACCGTTGCCGAAGGACAAAGCGCCTGCCGCCGACGCGCCCATCAATGAACTGTTAGCCTTTTTCGGCAAGACGCCAGCCGACGACAAAGCCTACGCGGAAAACCTCGCCACGATTCGCAAAACAATTCAGGACGAGTTTCAATTCCCGCTCTCCGACACCGATCAAAAAAGCCTGGAGTACGTGTACAAAAACTTCCGCGACGACGGCTTGAGCATTGCGTATCGCGTCGAAGGAAGCTGGGGCAACAGTTCGTTTCCCACGCTCGGCGAAATCATTGCGCAGCCGGATCAAAACGGAAAGCAAGGCAATTTTCTGGCCAGCGTCGAAGAGTATGAATTCGTGCGTGGGATGCACCGGAAAAACTTAATCATCCCGGTCGTCGGCGATTTCGGCGGCCCGAAAGCCATCGCTTCGGTCGCCGCGTATCTCAAGAAAATCGGCGTTCCCGTGACGGCGTATTACACCTCGAACGTCGAGCAATATCTGTTCGGCAACAACGTGTTTGCGGCGTTTGCGAACAACATCAAGAAATTGCCGATGACCGAAAAGAGCTTGTTCATTCGCGCGGCGGTCGGGCGTTGGGGGCATCCGACTTTATTGCCGGGGCATCGGCTGACGACGTTGCTTCAGTATATGCAGGTGTTTGTGAAGGATTTCGATGACGGGCTGTACGAGTCGTATCAGGATTTGACCACGCAGCATTACATCGAACTCAAGAAGCCCTGATCGTGCGCCCGCATCTTACGGGCGATTTTTTTGAAGCCAAAGCGCCGCGCCGTCCGTTTCTGTGACTTGGCTGACCACTACTTTTTTTTGAGCAGAAAGAACCACCCATGAACCGAAGAGATTTTACCAAGACAACCCTGGCTGCCACCGCCACGACAGCTTTAAGCCGCGCACGGATTCTCGGCGCGAATGATCGCATCAACCTGGCTTTGATTGGCTGCGGGGATCGCGGCATGCAAATCTGGAATATTTTCCTGAAACAACCCGACGCCAATCCGGTCGCCGTGTGCGATGTCTACAAGACGAATGCGGACATTGCCGCGACGGCGGCGGCAGCCACCGCATCCGGCAAAGTGGCCATCCACGAAGATTTTCAGCGCGTGCTGGAGATGAAAGACGTAGACGCCATCGTCGTGGGCACGCCGGATCATTGGCACGCGCTGCCAACGGTGATGGGCTGTCAGGCAGGCAAAGA
>CAZWAK010000164.1:0-18318 GCA_964631865.1 uncultured Heliobacteriaceae bacterium
ATAATGCGCCCCGCTTTCACTCAGCCAGGAGAATGCGTTTTATGACATCAGCCCAAGGGAATGACAAAAATCCCCACGAAGTTACGCAATTATTGAATGCGTGGAGTCACGGCGATCAAGCCGCGTTGAATCAATTGATGCCGATTGTGTATGACGAACTGCGCCGCTTGGCGCATCAATACATGCGGCGCGAAAACCCCGGTCACAGCTTGCAAACGACCGCACTCGTCAACGAAGCGTACTTGCGGTTGGCGCAAGGCAAAGCGGTAGATTGGCAGGATCGCACGCATTTCTTTGCCGTCTGCGCGCGCGTGATGCGGCGCATTCTGATTGACATTGCCAATGCGCGAGGCCGCGTCAAACGGACGCCCGGCGAACATCGCGTTGAATTTGAAGAAGCCTTGACGATTGCCGAAGAGCGCGACGGCAATTTGATTGCGCTGAATGATGCGCTCGAAACGCTCGAAGCCGTAGACCCGCGCAAAGCCCACGTGGTGGAGTTGCGCTACCTGGTCGGCTTGAGCGTCGAAGAAACCGCGCAGGTGCTCAAAGTAAAACCCGACACGGTGCTGCGCGATTGGCGCTTGGCCAAAATGTGGCTGCTGCGCGAATTGAGCAAAGCAGAGCCACTGGCAATTTTGCATTAGTCGGAAGAGAGAAGAGAGATTACGAAACATACGAAATGAACAAAACAAACAGAAAAAATCGCATCTGTGTTTGAAATTTTCGTATGTTTCGTTTTTTTCGTATGTTTCGTAATCTCGTCGTTCTTCCCTGAAACGAACAGCCCAATGAGTCCCGAACGCTGGCAACAAATCGAACCCATTTTGGACGAAGCTCTCGCGCTTCCTGCCCACGAACGCAGCGTGTTTTTGCAACGCGCGTGCAACGGCGATGTTTCGTTACGCGCGGAGATCGAAACCTTCCTCATTGAAAAAAGCCGCGCCAGTGATTTTCTCGAACAACCGGTTTTCGCGTTGCCGTCTGACATCAAACAAGTTGGCGTCACAACACAGCCCAACACGCTTGCGCCATCGCCCCTCATCGGGCAACAACTCGGCAGCTATAAAATCCTTGCGCTCTTGGGCAAAGGCGGGATGGGCGAAGTGTATTTGGCGCGCGACACCCGGCTCGACCGCGAAGTGGCGATCAAGTTGTTGCCGCCGCTGCTCGTGCGAGATCCCGAACGCGAAGAACGCTTCAAACGCGAAGCCAAGCTGCAAGCCAAGCTCGACAATCATCAAAACATCGCCATCATTCATGCGCTCGAACAAAGCGACGACGCTTCGTTTTTGGTGCTGGAATACGTGCCCGGCGCAACGCTCGCGGATCGTTTGCAACACGGCGCGCTGTCTGTCGCCGAAGCTTTGCCGCTGTTTCGGCAAATCGCCGACGCGCTCGCCACCGCGCATCAACAAGGCATCATCCACCGCGACCTCAAACCCGCGAACATCAAGATCACGCCCGCCGGGCAAGTCAAAGTTCTCGACTTCGGTTTGGCGAAATTGTTGCACCACGAAGCACCCACCGCCGAAACCGCCGATGCAATGCTCTCGACGCGCACCTATTGGACGACAGGTCGCCAAATCATCATCGGCACCGTGCCGTACATGAGTCCTGAGCAAACCTACGGCCAAGACCTCGATCATCGCACGGATATATGGGCGTTTGGTTGTGTGCTGTACGAATCGTTAGCAGGGAAGCGACCGTTCGACGGCGCAGACACGTTCGATCTTTTCAGCGCGATTCGCACGCGCGAACCCGATTGGCAAGCCTTGCCCGCCGACACGCCGCCCGCGCTGCGCAAGCTGTTGCAGCAGTGCCTGGAGAAAGAGCCAGCGAACCGTTCGGTGTCTGCCCGCGACGCCCTCGACGTGCTCGCCGCCGCCGCGCCATCGCTCTCTTCGCCGCTCATCGCCAAACTGAAGCGGTGGAAGAAACAATTTGTAGTTACCATCGCCGCCAGCCTCGCGCTCACCTTTGGCATCGTCTACCGCCAACCGATGCAGGCACAAATCGCAACGCTGATGGACGCGCTCACGCCGATTCCGAGAGACAAGACCTTACTCGTTCTGCCCTTCAAAGAAGCAGGCAACCCGACGCAAGAAGACAAGCTCGGACGCGGCTTGGCCAAAGCCTTGCAAGACGTATTGGCCTCGGTGGCTGACTTGCGCGTGCTGCCGTTTGCCGAAGCCGTGCAAGCGAATGTGGCCAACGCGACCGCCGCCCGCGTGATGAAAAGCGCAGGCGTGAATCTAGTGCTCACGGGCGAAGTGCAGCGCGAAGGCGAAGCCGTGACGATTCATTATCGCGTGCAAAACAACCGCGGCACAACCATTTTCAGCGGCGATGTCAAAGGCAACAGCGATCAATACGCTAAGCTGCAGGATGAGATAGCAACAAAGGTAACATCTGCCTTGACGCTTGATCCGGCAGCGCTGCCGACGTCCGCCGTTTTCTCAAACCCGACGTCCGCAGAAGAATACCTGTCTTTGCTGGGAGCGCTGCAAGCTGATTTGACCAAAGAAACTATCGAGCCAATCATTCGCTCATTTGAGCAGTTGCGCAAAACTGAAGGCACATCGGCGCAGCTCTTGGCCAGCTTAGCCCAAGCCTATTTTCAGAAAGCAAAACTTGCCAATGATATTGATGCCGCGACCACTGCACTCAGACTTGTGGAAGATGCACTCGACATAACGAACGCGGCGCTAGAGGTGAATTTGGTGCAAGGCCAGGCGTTTCTCTTCTTAGGAAAATATGACGAGGCGATTCAAAGTTTTCTCAAGGCGCGAGAGAAACAGCCGAGCAATCCGACGATTCTGGTTCACTTGGCAACGACCTATCAGCACAAGGCGCTCTACGAAGCACAAGAAAAAAACCTCACTGATACTCAGCGCAAAGAATTACTAGAGAAAGCGCAGGAAACCTTCAACGCCGCCGTTACCTTTTGGCCTTTGTATTGGAGCAGCCATAACGAATTGGGCGGCTTCTATTTCGATCAGGGACGCTACGATCTGGCAGCCACGGCCTGGAAAAGAGCGATTGAATTGAATCCCGACTACCCATCGGGATATATCAATCTAGGCAATGTGTACATCAAGCTTGGACGATATGCAGAGGCCGAAATGGCTTTTCGACAGGTCTTCGATAAATTGGCGGCGCAACAGCAAACCGCCGAAGAAGCCTATCTGGGCTGGGGCACAGCCGTTTACTATCAGAAAAGGTTTGAAGAGGCGGTCACCATTTTTACCACGGGACTCTTGCAGTATCCGCAGTCTTATTTGCTTCAGATCAATCAGGGCGATGCCCTGTATCAAATGAACGGGACAGGAGCCGAAGCCTTTCAAGCCTATCAGAAAGCGATTACGTTATTGCAAAAGCATCAACGTGGGGCCACGGGCTGGGCCCATTTGGCAGAGGTGTTTGCCAAGCGGAGCCGCATTCAATTAGAGGCAGATTCACAAGGGGCTAAGGATAAGTCCAGAGCAACTTATTTCATTCGTCTCGCCCTAGCGACGGCACCGCAGGAGGCGGGGGTTTTAGCGAGCGCCGTCCTGACTTATCACCTAACTGGAGATACCCCCAAAGCGATTGACTATTGCGAAAGAGCATTGCGCCAAGGATATAGCCTGGAAGACTTCGAGCACGAGCCTGATTTACAATTGCTGCGACTGACTTTGGAATATACGGATCGGATTCGTGCCTTCCGCAAATCACCGTAACTTGACCCGCTTACGGTTTACTTTATGGAGGAAAATACATGCCTGGAACATTTACTAGAGTAATTAACGTCTCACTACACCAAGACTCCGCCGGCAACTACTCTTTGAATTTACATCCACTAACCACGACCGTTGCGGTGTTCACAGAAGAGGATGAAAACATCAATATCCGATGGATTCTGGTCGAAGACCCCGAAAACCCCGCTTCGTTTCGCGCGCATAAACTCATTGTTACTTTCACCCTTACCCCAACCCCTTTCAATGCTACCCCCTCACCCACAGTGGAAACTTACGTTGCGTATCGAGGCCCGGCGGGAGTGGTCACCAGCCATGTTTTGGAGAGCGCAGTAGGAAGAGACGAGGAGGCCGTACGGTTGTACAAATACAACGTGACAGTCGAAACTACAGATGGCAGAACCGTCACCCTGGTCAATCTGGATCCGCATATCAAAGTGCGGCGCAAAACACTTACAAGAGCTACTCTCTGAAAACTAATTCAAAAACTGGTTTGGCGCGATTCATTCATCTTTCACCGAGGAGAATACACATGTCAGATACGCAAATTGTTGTGCCTTCATCACGAGTTGAGGAAGTGCGGAAAATTATCTTTTCCCTCAAACTGTCCGAAATCCAGGAACTCTTTTATAAAGTTCCGCCGCTTCCACCTACCAAAGAAGTCGTTATCAGAGTCACCCGCGACCCGCAAAATCCCCAAGGGAGAATTTTGCAGATTAAACCCGAAGTGGTCAGTCTCACGACCAAAGAACAAGTTGCCTGGACGTGTCCTGATGGTCGCCTGGAAATTCGTTTTAGTCGCGCGGCCAATCCTTTCCTCGGCGATATGTTTGAAGTCGCGCGTGGCGGCAAAGCCTATTCCGGCACGCCCGCCAAACGCATCACCAAGGAACAGACGTTCAAATACTCTATTCTCGTCACAACCCCGGACGGTTTTTTCCTGAGCAAAGAAGTGCCGTTAGTTGTCACACCCGCGTACAACTCCGACTCAAAACGTGCCCGCCGAGTCACGAAATAAAAGTCTTCCATAACGAATGAAAACGGCAATTTATTTGACCTGCAAGATTTTTTTCACGCGCTCAATCGGAATCGCTTCGACTGTGCGATTGCGCGAACGCATCGTTGTCGCTTGCAGGAGTGAGTTGTAGACGGCCTCTTCTGTAGCTTCCAGCGCAGCCTGAAACAGCGGCGACGTCGCATCGGGCGGCAGGACAGTGCGCGGGCGGGCTTTGGCGTCTCCAAATTTGGAGCGCATCTCCGGCGAAGTCGAAAACGCAATCGCAAAATCGCCGCTGCCATTGCTGTACGATGAGCCAGTGCGCGCCAAACCGAACAACGCGCGTGCCGCCAGCCGCTGCAAATCGCGCGCATCTATCGGCGCATCCGTTGCCACCACAATCATGCACGAACCATCGCCGCTGCCGGGGCTGTACGCATAACGTCCCAACTCTTTGCCGACCGGCACGCCGCCCATCGTCAACACGCCGCCAAAATTCGTTTGTACCAACACGCCGACCGTGTGGCTGCCATAGCGTTCGGGCAACTTGCGCGATGACGTGCCGATGCCGCCTTTCCAGCCAAAACAAACCGTGCCCGTGCCTGCGCCGACCGAACCTTCCGCGACCGTGCCGTCCGTTGCTTTCTTGATCGCTTCGATGACGTGCGCTTGTTTGACGTGCATCCCGCGAATGTCGTTCAGCCCGCCGTCGTTCGTTTCGCCGACCAAAGCGTTGACCGAGAATACTTGTTCATTGCCCGGCTGCGCGAGCGTGTAGGCGACGACGCCTTCGATAGCTGCGCCGACGCTCAACGTATTTGTCAAAATGATCGGCGTTTCAATCGTGCCGAGTTCGTTGACTTGTGTCGAGCCTGCGAGCTTGCCAAAGGCATTGCCGACGAACACCGCGCCTGCGACTTTGTCCTGAAACAGATTGCCCCTGTGCGGCAGGATCGCGGTCACGCCCGTGCGAATGTGCTCGCCTTCGATCAGCGTGACGTGGCCGACTTTGACGCCTGCGACGTCGGTGATGGCGTTGAGCTTGCCCGGCGGAAACACGCCCGGTGCCAAGCCGAGATCACGCGCGCGGGGACGAGAAGTTTGCGAATCCGTCATTTTGGTTTGCGAAAAAGCTGTCCACGCCGCACAGGCAAGGACAGCGAAGAGAAGGTAGCGCATACGATATTGCTGCTTGTTTTTCTCGTTGCTTGATTGACACGCTTTGCCGCGATGCCTAGACTGACGCAAGCGTAATCGCAGTTCTACACAATTACAAATCAACCTATTGCAAACAGAATTTTCGGAGGACGAATCATGGAAGTTGCAGGCAAAGCAGCCGTCATCACGGGCGGCGGAACCGGCGTCGGACGCGCTACAGCATTGGAACTCGCGCGGCGCGGTTGCGCCGTGCTCATCAATTACAGCCGCTCGAAAGACGATGCGGAACAAACCGCTGCCGACATCTCTGCATTGGGCGTGCGCGGCCTTGCGATTCAGGCGGATGTGCGCGATGACGCGGCGTGTCGTCGGATGATGGACACTGCCGTGCGCGAATTCGGGCGCTTGGACATTTTGGTCAACAATGCGGGCGTGACGTCGTTCATCAAGCATGTAGATTTGGAAGCCGTGCAACTCGAAGATTGGGATCGAATTTTTTCGACGAACGTGATCGGCGTGTTTCAATGTGCGCGGGCGGCACGAGAAGCCTTGCTCGCTTCAGGCAACGGCGAAATCGTCAATGTGTCGAGCGTGGCAGGCATTGCCGCTACCGGAAGCTCGATTCCGTATTGTGCCTCGAAAGCCGCCGTGAACAGTTTGACCGTGACATTGGCGCGCGTGTTTGCGCCGACGGTGCGCGTGAACGCGGTCGCGCCGGGCTTCATTACAACACGCTGGCTGCAACAAGGATTGGGCGCGGAACGCTACGAAGAAACCAAACAAACTACCGAAGAGCGTGTGCTGCTGCACAAAGTCTGCACGGCGGAAGATGTTGCCGGCGCGATTGTCAACGTCATCACCGGCCCCGACCTAATGACGGGCAACATCATCCCGCTCGAAGGCGGCGCGTTGCACTCCAACTTCAATCCGCGCTGACGTAACGCGATTTGGTAAATCGCGTGCGTTCCGAAGTGAAGCCCCGCGATTTACCAAATCGCGCTACGCCAGCGACACCACGATTTTGCCCGTTAATTCTTTTTCGCAGGCGGCTGCCGAAACGACCGTTCCGTCCAATCGTTCACGTCCGTAGACACCGGCCCATCGCGCCACAACCAGCGCATCATTTCCGGCATAATCATCCCGCCGTATTTTTGCCCGTGCAGATTCATGCTCCACGAATAATTCACGTCGTAGCCTTTCTCGGTCAGCGCCTTCATCAACCGCACATTCTGATAAAACCAGTCGCGTTTCTCGTCATATTCTCCATTAGCCCGCAAGCCGCGATTGTCGTTGCGTCCGTCGCACAGATACACGCGAATCGGTTTCTTTTCGCTTTGCAAAACAAGGTCAGGATAGACGTGACCGCCGCGCAGATTCACGAAGCTGCCGACGTTGCTCAGGACTTTGCGAAATTCGTTGGGACGTTGCCACGCGACGGTGAACGCGGCGATTGCGCCAGAACTGGAACCGCCGATGCCACGCATTTCGGGGTCTTTGGAAATGTTGTATTCCTTGTTCAGCACGGGCATCAATTCTTCGGTAATCACGCGCGCGTACTTGTCATCCAGCGTGTTGTATTCCGTAGGCCGATTCGTCGTGCGGTCGCCCCATTCCTGCGCGTTCGGTTCGGGTTGTTCGGGCGTGCGACCAGGATTGATGAAGACGCCAATCATCACCGGAACCTCGCGCCGATAAATCAGATTGTCCATCACGTTTTGCGCGCGAATGTCACCCTCTGGATTCATAAACGCCTGCCCATCCTGAAAGATCATCAGCGCCGCCGGAACGGACTTGTCATACTGCGCCGGAACATAGACCCAATACGTGTGCTGCGTGCCGGGATATGCGCCGCTCGTGCTGGGCAGCGTGTACGGCCCGCGAATCTCGCCTTTCGGCACGCCTTCCTGCGGAAACGAGTCGGGGCCAAGACGATATTGCGAATTCGGATTCGGCCCCGGCGGCATGGGCGGCGGGCCAGGACGTGCGGCTTGTGGATTGGGTCGGGATGGTGTTGTTTGTGATGTGACCGCTTGCGCGAACGCCATTGCGGCTGCGCCTGCCAAGACCAAGATGATATATATTGTCGCTTTTCTCATGCGAAAACTCCTCAAGTTTGAAATATACCGTAACGACTCACTGAACGACGGCTTTGCACAGAACACTCAACCAGCAAGCGAAGTGCTGCCCGTTGAGCGCCTAGTGTAAGGATGGTTAGGCCGCAGCTTCACTTATGGGTAGTCATGAAAAAGTAATGCCGAAAGGTTGAAAAGTAGGCAGTAGTTTCTCCTACAATGAGCTTGACCGAAAACTCATCTCAAGGAGCTACTGCCCTGAACAACCAAAGTTGTCCTCGGTGTGAATTATCGCAAATAAAATGTAACGGGCATATCGGGGCAAGCGTGACCGTAAGCCCGTTGGCCAGCAGCGCCAGTAAGCGCAATTGCTGGGCTTTGTCCAAACAAGATAATCGTGTTTCATACAGGGTTTCGACATTGATCTGTATGGCGCTACTACCTCCGCGCGCATCTTACCATCATTACTGTTTTTTCGCTTGCCCCTCGACCATCGCCTCGTTCGTCAAACCGTAGCGTTGCGTAACCAGCGTATCCGTTTGCGTGTTCGTCTCAGCATTCGCCTCAGCTTATTTCCCGCTTGCGCTATCATCAGATGTTTGTGCCGAAAGCGATTGTGCGATGGCGGAAGACGGCTGCGGCGGGCGCGGATGTGACGAGTTGGCGGTACTAATGGGGGAGCAACATTCCCACCTGTTTTTTGCGGCGCGGATTTGGCCGAACGGCTAAGGAAGAAGGCGGACAAAACCTTCCTGCTCGAAGTGCTTGTCGGTGGTGAGGGCTTCGAGTACGCCGCGTTCCCGCATCAATACGAAGCTCACGGCATCACACAGCGAGTAGGTTTTGTCCTGCCGCTCCTGCAACAAAGCAAACGCCGCCTTATGCCAAGCTTCATCCACCCAAACAATTTCCAGCAAGGGGTTTTGCAACAAAGTAGCTACAAAGGCCAGGGTTTGCGGTTGATGGAAGCCGCGCGCGTAGCACAAGGGGATCAGTTCCGCCAACACATAACTGGTCGTCAGGCGCGCATCAGCCGATTGCATAAAGGCTATGGCGTCCGCATGGCGGTGGTCATTTTCATCAAAGAAACAATAGAAGCCGGAGGTATCTATCAGCATCACATTCTCATAAATCCTTGCCGTATTCACGCGCCAAATCGGCATCAATTTGTTCGTTGTCCGCCGCGTTTGGATTGCCGCTGCGAACCGCTCCTGCATGTTGCATCAACTGCTGCAAAGCCTGTTGCCGTTGTGTGTCGCTCAAGTTCACCGCCGTATCATCGGTTTCATCCAGTGGCAGCATAATGATCTCTACCCGGCGGTGCTGTAACGCGGCGGGTACGGGAATCACCTGCGGCACGCTCTCGTAAATTTGTCGGATGACTGGCATGTTGTTTCACCTCGGTCAGCAGTATAGCACGCGCGGCTTTCGACAATGGCAATCTCTTCGCCACGACGGCTAGGTAGAGTACAGCGACCGCGCCGAACATTGCTGGAACGGCGATCACACGCGCCCGAACGCGATTTCCCGCTTGCGCTATCACCAGATGTTTGTGCCGAAAGCGATTGCGCGATGGCGGAAGACGGCTGCGGCGGGCGCGGATGTGACGAGTTGGCGGTATTGATTCTCTCAAGGCGATTGCACGTTTTACGATGACAACGCTTCAAAAGCTTTCCGGCGATCCAATTTTTCGTGATGGCTTTGATTGCTGTAGTCTTTTAGGCAATCGTAACAGGCTTTCTCGCAAGTACATTTCTCGCAGGCTTCTCTAGCTTTTGCTACGACTGATGCCCAGTGTTCTTGCCCTTCTTTGACAAAGCCTGCACCGCCCGGCGTAAGGTCATACAAAATGATTTCGGCGCGTTGATCGCCTTGTTTCTTATTCGCCAGCCAACGCCACGAAACACCAATGTCTGAAGCCTCAACTTCGAGGAGGCTGCACAAACCTTTTCGCAATGCATAGGCTAAAGAAATCGTTTGCCCTTCTGAACAAGTAAAAATCGAACGCACAATGAGGCAATAGCTCTCGAATTGATGCCCATAGGCCAAAGGCTTCGTCCACGGACGTTCGTTCTTGCAATCAAAGTTGCCTGACATAGGGCGTAACCGTTGATGCTTTTTGCCAGCTTTTACTCCGTGTTTTGGCTCGCTGTGTCCGCAGGCCGGGCATAAAATGAAGCCTTCGTTTTTGGGCCCTAGATTGTAACGAAAAAGATTTCCAGCTTCTTTCAAAGCCAATTGGAAATTCCCAGATTCTTGAAAGTCGGTATCCGCCATAGAGTCAATAAAGCGTGTTGCGGATTGTCGTTGTCGAATCAATGATGTCCTCCGCAATCTTTCGCCCGCGTTTTTGCTTTTGTCCATTTTGATACTGAAAGCAACTGGTTCTACAAACGGCTTGATGTATTGGTCCGTAATAGATTTTTTGCAAACATCACATTCGCCCTTCAGCGACTCTTTGGCTTCTGGGAGCGAAGTTCGAATCTGCTTACAATCAGGGCATTCATAGAACCAGCGGCGCGACGGTCTATCGTTACCAATAATGTATAAACCTGCACTTGTAAAAATCTTTTTGCGGGCGACAACTTGTGCGCCAGGAGCAAATTCAGCAATCGCAATCGCACGATCACGGCTTAGCTCAACCTCCTTTGTTTCCCACCGGCTCCAACTTGTTTCCAGAGTTACAGTGTCTAAGGGAAAGGCGTAACGTGGCAGAAAACCACGTTTTGCCAAACCTGCAATGACATCGCTTTTGAGTAAGCTTTGAATGGCACGCTCCAGATTAACTGCCGCGCTTGCGCCAACTTTAGTGACGGTTTTCTTGTACTCTTCTTTCAGTACCGAAAGCTCCTCAACAACATCTTGCAACGTTTGGTTGTAGGCCTCTTTCGTTTTTGCACACGCCATCTCATAATCTGACAAGCCGAGTAAGAGGTCGCGCCCTGCCTGCGTCGAAAAAATCTGCGCTTCACTTTGCGTTTCCAGCCATCCGGTAAAATTCAGCCACAAATTTGCGCGCAAAAATGGCAACCAGCTTTCGGGAATATTGGCGCGTGCTTCCAACGGTAAAAATGCTGCCAGCGGAATTTGCTGCCCTACCTCTGTGCCAAACTGTTGCTCATCGGCAAGTCTGATGCGGAGAAAACGAGCAAAGGCAACCGCATTGAAATGACGTTGCGCGATGATGCGATTTTGGGTAAAAACGGTAGGAGTGCGAACGTTCCCAGACATCAGCCTCGACGACGGATCAAGCCAGGCATCTGCATCGTATTTCGTGCGACGACAGAGAGTCACGCAAACAGCATTCTTATCTTTACCGCGCCCGGCGCGTCCGACTCGTTGCACATAACTCGCGCTGGTCGGCGGCGCATTACGCAACAACACTTTTTGCAAGTCGCCGATGTTAATGCCCATCTCAAACGTCGTGGTGCTGCTCAATAAATTCACGCCCTCGCCGCGAAAATCGTCTTCAATGCGCTTGGCAATATCCTTGTTGATTTGCGCTGTATGCTCTTCGGACTTGAGCGTAGTGAAGCGAATCTTTTCATCACCAGCGACCCAACGCCCAATCAAGTTTTCCTGTTCAGCCTGAAACGGTTGCGGATGAAGTTGCCCGCTACAACCTTTGCGCGGACAGCATTGCTGTGCCGAGTAAGCCGTCACAATATTGCAACGATCACAAACGAACCGTGCTTTAGGTTTCACTACAAACAACCGTTCGTGATCTACCTTCCAACGCCCTTTGTTAGAGGAATCAATCAGCAAACGGTCAATCAAGAATTGCCAGATGGATTTCGCCAGCTTCAACGTTTCTTCAGACGATAACTTGAAAAGCCGCCGCAGATAGTCGCTGAAAAGGTTATCGCCGTAACTCGGCAGCCAACCGATAATCGTATTGCTTTCACGTTTTTCTGCGCAGGAAATATCCGCCGTCACGCGCCCGAATGCTACATCATCGTGAGACACTCCTTTGGGTAGCGTGAAGATTTTCTTTTGTCTCAAATACCCAAGCAATGTTTGCAATGCAGCGGTTGAATCCGCCAGCGAAAAATCTGTTAAGGCCGTTTCCTGACGCAACAATGAGTGAAATATCTGCTGCTCATTTTCCTTCACTGAATACTCAACGGCGACCAATCCGAGGTCTTCCGCTGATTCACGTGCAGAATCGGGAATGCCAAAATAGCTGAACGTTTCCGCCAGCCATAGATTGGCTTTGCCTTTTGCATCAAGCTTATCATCGGGCATGCGTGAAGACGGCAAGAAGAAATCAGGATCGTGCTTGCTTGCCTGGGGATCGGCAAGCTCTGCTAACGCCTCTCCCAGCGAAGCCAACTCAAGCCTTTGCTTTGCGCCAATAATCTCAACGATTTTACGCCCCAGATCATGAGCAAACGTTTCTTCTTCGAGCAATGCGGGAAACGCAGCGGCGCGTTGTCGGTGATCGGTGAAGCACAACAATTTGCGCGGTGGCTTGTTATTGCTGGATGGCGGGCTGACTTGAAAATGTGAAAGCGGCAAAGCCATCGCTAAGCCCGTTTCATCATCGGATTCCTGAAAGCGACGTACGGGTTCAAGGCCAGAGGCGTTTCTTGCGCCACAGTTGGGGCAAGCCGTCAGCGGCTTTTTCTTCTGGTTGTAAATATTTTCGTATTTGCTGGCTTCGCATTGACGATGAAAAATTTGAATCTCTCGTAATTGCGGGGCTGCACAAGCGCAATTATCACCAGCGCCATCGTCTTTTTTCTTGCCGCAGGTGGTACACCATTGTTTCAAAAAGAGTTTGCCAGTTTCTTCTTCGTCCTCATCATTTTGAGGGCGTTCAGGAAAAGGCAAATCACCTGCCACACTGAAGTATGACCAGAAAGAATCGGATGCCCACCCAAGTTCTGTTTGGAAAGAATCAAAGGCGGGCTTCACCTCTGTTTCATCGTGTTCGGGGTTTTGGGCGCGGCGTGGCCCCATATCCTGCAACGCACCATACAACCAACCGCATTTCCGACAGGTGACAACTTCGACCAAGAGCGAATTACAAAATGTGCATTTACCTTCCGGTGTTTCATCTCCGTTTTTGCGCGAGACAAAATATGCCGCTTTGCCATCACGCCTGCCTGCACAGGTCGGGTTCAAGCAAACGTGCAATCCATCCTGTGCGCGCACAAAGTAATGCAACCGCGTTGGCAACAAATCGTCGTGTCCTTGATCCTGTTTGATAAAGGCTGCGATTTCAAGTAACGCCTGTAAGCCGTCTACAGCTTGCGCTTCATTTTCCCAAAGCAGGGCTGCCGCATCCTGTAATAAGGTTGGTTTGGTCAAAATCTCTTTTCGTAAGCGATATAAATTTTGGTCGTGCGAAAAGAAATCATTTAAAGACTTGACTGGGGAATTTCGAGCAAGATGCTTTAAGGCTGCATCTACTTTCCCAGCACGTATTAGTTCTACAGCCTCAATATATTCCTGTGGTGTTGGATAGTGTGATGGAAACGCGAATTTGGGTTGCGCAGGTGTGCCATAAATCGGATTAGGTTCATCGAATCGTTCGCCGAATAAATCAGAGGCAAATTGTCGAACCTTCGCTTTACTCTCATCTTTGTTCGGATCACCAAGCGTCGCAGAGGTAGCGATGCAGGTCAGTTTTTCAAGCCCTAATCTGTCTTTGAGACGACGCACGAGAAAAGCGATTTCTGTCGCCTGCACGCCGCGATAAGCGTGGGCCTCATCAAGTACCAAAAACTTCAATCGTGCGCCCTGAAAGATCGGCGCATCTATGGGGCGCTCCATCAAATATTCAAGCATTGAAAAATTCGTGATGAGAATATGTGGCGGATTTGCGCGAATGGCTTCACGATGATTGAGACGATTCTGGGGATCGTTATCCAACTTCTCTTGCCAACGGCGCTGAATTTCCCGCTGCAACTCATGTTGAGTCATTCGCTCATCCGTCAATTGCTGTGTGATGACATCTTTCTCTCTTGCCTCATAGTCTTTTTGATTCTTCGGCGTCTGTCCTGTGAACCGCGCAAAGGTCAGTTGCGAATAGGCGCGTAACATTTCTTCCCATTCGGTCAATTGATCGTTCACTAATGCGTTGAGCGGGTAAATGATAATCGCGCGCAGGCCCGGCGATGAATCGCGCAACAAATCATCCAGAATCGGAATTTGATAGCACAGCGTTTTACCACTGCTCGTTCCGGTAGCAATGACAGCGTTTTGTTTGTTGAGAATCAATTTGAGCGCATCTGTTTGATGTTTGTACAACCCGCGCCCCTTAAGCTTTTGACTAATCGTTGTCCGCGTTTTCTCGTGCAATGCAAGTTGCTCCAAGCCATCGCCTGGCGCATACATCTGGGATTTTTCGAGGTATGGGCCATTGACCAATTCCTGCATTGTCAACTTTTCTTCCCAGATGTGTTTCGCGTGTGAGAATTGCGGGTGAATGCGGTACTCCGCCTTGAGGAGTTCGACATAATGAGCAAAAACTTCATTTTCAAAACGATTCGTGAGTGATTGCATGGCTAAGGTCTCCAAAGATCAGAAACAATGCGAACTTCTTTGTGATTGCCCAGATACTTTTTGACGACTTCAGTTTGCTGCGCATCCCACAGCATCTCTAAATACGGCAACTCATCTTTGACAACCTCAATTTCTGGCAAGGGGCATTGCGGATGAAGCTCGTGAACGCGCCTGAACATCCCCCAGAGAATTGCCGGATTGCCGCAATAACTCATCAGGCAATCTCCTTCATCAGTAGATTCAAGCTTGCATCTGGATTCAATGATGCGCCAGCGATGACCCTGAAATTCAAGGAACCCGCGATTGACATATTCTTTCAAGCGAGGACGCCAAACTTTATGCCCTTCGGGGGCAATGGCTTCTCGCGCCAATAACAAGTCCTGCCAATTCATTCCTTCTTTCATCTGCGTGATAGGCTGCGCCAGCAACACCATTGGCAAAAATGCGCCCGGCAAATTTTTCCAACAATCTTCGGGCAACCTCGTTTGCAGCATTTCAATTTGATACTCGAACCTAATGCCAAGTTCTTTTGCTTGAATTGCAATCGTCACTTTCTTTTTTAGCTGTGGCTCATTGTCCCAATGCCAAATATAAAACTCTTGTGCATCATCTTCGTGCTGCTTTTCCCATGTGCCTTCCGTTGTTTCTACGCCAACGCATACTTTGAACTTCTCGCGTAAAGTCTTTTCCGAGTCCTCAAAAGCCCCAAACGGAATAGCAAGGCAAAGCAAGGGCAATCGCTCAACTTTGATCCATTCTTGATAGCGGCTGAAGTTCGCCGCAAAGTTTCTTTGGCCTGCAAAGATGCGTGCATCAATTTTCAGGCCGGAGCGAAAGCTGATTTTTTCTTTTAAGTCGCGGAAACAAACCTCTGCACTTTTCTCAATTGGGGCAAGAGAAGTGACATAACAGATTGTGCCATCCCTCAACTCAAATGCTTCATTTACCGGATTATCATCTTCGTCAAAACCACGCCGAGTGATGGGCAGTTCGCTACGCGAAATAAGTGTATATTGTCCCACAGGCAAGGCTTCTCGATGATGGTTAACGAACTTGTTTCGTTCGGCATCCCACAACCCAAAAGGTCTGAGTCCATTTAAGCTTTGTGTTTCTGCACGCTCACCAGACTGTAGGGTTAATAACAGCGTCTCATCAAATGCCGCTGAATCAAGAGGCAGGCTGTCAGGAGTTGCAGCGGCCTTTTGTTGAATTTGACTTATTTTCCAAGTAGCGGGCAGCTTATCATTAGCGACAGCAGGCAAGTGCAAATTGATGCGTCCCTCGTCCCAATAAAGTTTCGCGCGATTCTGGAAGAGCGAATCAGGATTTGAAGGGCGAAGAAATTCAGCCGTTTCAGGGACTTCATCGAAGTACTCCTGCCGCAACACAGAGGCTTGCTTCAGGTCATTGAGAGTTAGTTTTTCGTCTTCGCTCAATTTGAGACGGGCATCAAGGATTTCTTGCGTAAAAGCGGTTGCATCCTCACGATTGCCAACTAAAAAGTTTCTCAGACGTGGGATGTTAATGATTCGCTTTTCGACAACCCTTTCCCAGTCAATAGACGAAAGCGTTTGCCATTCTTCATTCGACCAAGCCCATTCGCAAAACTTCAGAAAGTGTTGCCAGAGCGAAAGGGGAATACCAATCTGATAGACTGCCGAACCGACATAGTCTTTGCCGAGCATCTTTAGTCCAAGCTGCATTGCAACTCGTACAAAATCTGTGTTTATTTCGTGCTGTTTACTAGCCGGAATTGATGTCCCCCCAACCTGTTCAGCAAAATGTGGCCAAAAGCGATGTTCTTCATATTCGTAAAACGCCACCCCTCCAAGTAGTGCAACAAAACAGTGCGGGCGCTCTCTGCGGATAGAGTAATAGCCTTCCTCATAGCACCATTCCTGGCGCACAAAATCTCGAAACTCTGGCCATTCGTCACGGCTCGGAATTAAGGAGAGAAGCACTCCTGGTTTTTGTTTATTTTCAACTTTAGAAAACTGCTGCGCAAATCGGCTTTCCCAATAATCTTTTCCCATTCGTGAGGCCTCTTTTCTGAGAATGTACTCTGATTACTATGGCTTGGGCACGAAAATAAATTAGCATCTCATGTTACGCACCGAGAGAAACGGGTGCGAGGTTGACAAGTTCCTGATAAGCGGTCTTGAGCGCCGCCGCATAGATCTTTGATTTTAAGGCGAACTGGTTCACGCCGGTCTTGAGTTTGACACTTTCGAGTTTGATATAAGCACACAGACTCGCAAACAAGTGATTGCGTTGCGTGGTCGGGGTGCGCGTGGGCGACTTTTCTAACGAGGCATTTTGCTTCAAGGCTTCGTGATACACTTCGACCGCCCATCGTTTTTGATAGAGCTTCGTGATCTGGTCGGCACTTAACGTCAAATCATCGGTCACCAAATAGCGTGCGCCCGTCGAACCGTCCTTGTTTGTAAAGACTTCGCGGGTCAGCCGCAGTGCAAAAGGCACGTCTTCGACCCAAATCTCACGGGTTTGGCCAGGGATGAGCGCGAGCGCATCAACTGTCGTATACCGACCGTGGCGTTGGTCCTCTGCGCGCAACGCCACTTTGCGATTGGTTTTCAAGGGCATCACAAAATGCTTTTTCACCACTTGCACGAGAAAGTTCATATTCCCGGCGGACGCAAACCACAAGTCTGCCAAGACATAAGCAAACGGCAGGTGGTTGTGGACACCGGCTTGCACGAGGGTACGAAAGCGCGCGTTTTTCGAGAGCGCGCTGCGGCGTTTTTCTTTTTTCGCTTTGGCATCGTAATAGGTTTCGGTTTTCGTCACCAAATCGAAGGCGACCGGCAAGGTGACGCCCGGCACGTGATAGACGGCGCTGACAAAGTTGATCCCTTTGACGTTGCGTTCTTTGGCATTATCCCAATGCCAGCAGATCAATTCGTTCTCGTCGGTGTAGGGTTTTTCGGCCACGCTGTCGTCAATAATGAGCACCCCGTCCGGGCGTTGGACTTGCCGCACCAGCGGTTTGACCTTCTGCCACAAATGAGCCGAACGTTTTTCTTCGCTCGCCAGCAAGCGGGTAATTTGATCGTGACTGATCGCACCGTCCACTAAGTCAGACAACCCGGTGGCGGTGACAGAACCAAACGAACACAGTAAATAATCGGTGTAGAGGTCAAACACGGTCTTGTCCATTGGTCAAGTTTATCTCACGATCTCTCGCTGCGTAACATGAGTTATCAGATTTCTTCTGAATATTTTCAATTGATTTGACAACCCATTTCTCAAACTGATCACCATAGAAATTCATAAGCTGCGTAATTATAAGGATTAGTATAAATGAGGCCACTGCGAATGGGATTACTGCCCATCGTCCTAGTGACATAGATTTCAGGACGGCGGTTAATAGACTTGAAGCAAGCAATACGAATAACCAAAAGCGTGACCTATAGTGAAAAGGATGGCCAGGGTCTGACATCGCTCGTTTGCCAATTTGCTTCACGCCTTCAATTCTCCCGGTCACTCTGATCTCTTCAACTTGCGTGACGTAGGCTTTAATCAGCATGTAGTCTTCTGAATTCAACATCACTGGTTTGAAAGTTAGACGATCCCCTTCATTTGTTATTGCTGCATGTATGTCGTTAGGGAAAGTAGCAATTAAAGTGCTTTGCAATATTTTTGCGTCCTTACCAAAGCGTATTTCCACGGGAGTCGCATAGTCTTTTTCAGCAATCGTAGTATTACCTGTATTCACGATTTTTACGTGAATGATGCTGACCTCGGGGACTTCCACTTCATCAAATAAAACGGTTCTCCAAGAACTCAGGTGGTAAGCCACCATATCTTGTAGTTCAAGGGCCAA
>CAZWAK010000165.1:0-18120 GCA_964631865.1 uncultured Heliobacteriaceae bacterium
ACCGACTACCGACTACTGTCTACTGTCTACTGTCTACTTGAGGGCTTTGCCACAACACGTGAATGATTTTCCACTTGCCATCGTATTTGGCGAGGTGGAAATAATCGCTGCCCCACTCGGCAACGAGCTTGGCGGCAGCGGTCTGATCCTGCACATCAAAAACCGTGATTTCTTTCGGCGCGGTCGCGGGCAGTTTGCCTTCTTTGTTCCAGGTCTTGGCCACTTCGATCAATCGTTCGTAGCTCATCTTTCCGGGCGAATAGCTCGTCGCATTTTTCGCGCGATAGTATCCCAACTTCGTCAATTCCGGGTGAACGCTGCGTTCGATGCGCGACGGGTCAACGTTATACACACCTTCGACATAATCCAACACGGCCTGGCGCACGGCTTCTTTTTCGTTCGCCGAACGCACTTCGGCAAGCAGGAAGGGAACCGCCAACAAGACAGCGGCAGTGAAAAGCAAGGTTCGTTTCATTTTAGTTTCCTCCAAATCGTGAATGAAAGGTTGCCAGCCAACCACCAATTCGCGTGCCAGACGCTAAGTCGTGAGAGGATGGGCAACTGCGGCGCGGCAGACACAGACAGGTTGTTCGCTTTTGGGATGAATTCGTCCCAATATTGGAACGGTACATTTCCCCCTTTCCATTTCACATTTGTCATTGCGTCAGAAGTATCGGGACAGCTATGACAGATGAAAAATGACCTATGAAAAATGGAAAATGCGGTGGGATTTTGGCCAAGTAATGCTATATTACGCGCCCCGCCCCACTCGTCGCCCGCCCCAGTAAATTCCTGAACGCCCACCAGAAAATATACGCCCCCGACGCTACTGACTATGACCTACTCCCCCTGGCTGAAGAGCTTGTATGCGATGTTGCTCTTGGTGTGTTCACTGCACGACGCAACGCTGGGACAATCCAGTTCCGCTCCGGCGCGGCTCGACCATGCGCCGCAGTTTGGACGCGATGTCTGGACGGAACAACACGGCCTGCCCAACAATGCTGTCCAGAAATTGCTGAAAACCCGCGACGGCTATTTGTGGCTGGGGACGCAGGAAGGTTTGGCGCAGTTCGATGGCGTGAAATTCACGTTGTGGAATGATCGGCAGCAATACGCGAATCGCAATCTCGCGGTGACGGCGCTCTGCGAATCGCGTGACGGCAGCCTGTGGTTCGGTACGAAAGGCGGGTTGAATCGCTGGCAACAGGGGCGCATCACGAGCTTCACAGAACAAAATGGGCTGCCGAGCGAAACCATCCAGGACGTGCGCGAAGACCTGCGCGGCGTGCTCTGGATCGCGACGGACAAAGGGCTGTGCAGCTATGCCAACGGGCAATTCAAAACGCATCCGCTCGTGCTGGGAAAAGTGAACCGTGAAGAAACCGACGTCAACGTGTTGCTCCCGCGCCGCGACGGCAGCGTGTGGATTGGCACGAACGCGGGTCTGTTCAGCTTGAAAGAAGACCGGCTGACATCGCTCACGACCAAAGACGGCTTGCTCGCCGATGACATCACGAACTTGTACGAAGACCGGCAAGGCAATTTGTGGATCGGCAGCACGGGCGGAGTGAATCAATATCGCAACGGGCAACTCACGTCACATACAACTGCCAACGGATTGCTGAGCCACGACGTGCGCAGCATCACGGAAGACCCGACGGGACGAGTATGGATTGCGACACGGCGCGGCGTGAACTATTGGGCCGATGGCCATTGGTACAGCTACACCGCGAAAGACGGTTTGCCCGCGAGCGAGGTCTGGGACGTGTTCGCCGATGCGGAAGGCAGTGTGTGGATTGGCACGGATACGGATGGCTTAGTGCGCTTGCGACCCGCGCGGCTCAATCTGCTGCGCACACACGAAGAGTTGTTGGGGCAACGTCTGCTCGCACTCTGTCCGGCGCGCGATGGCAGTCTGTGGATCGGCCTGGGCACAGAGCGCGGATTAGGGCATCTGAAAGACGGGCAACTCACGATTTACACCACGCAACACGGCTTGCCCGACAACGCGATTCTCGCGCTGCACGAGGCCACCGACGGCAGCCTGTGGATTGGCACGCGGCTCGGTCTGGCCGTGCTGCGCAACGGCCAGTTTACGACCTGGAAAAAACTGGCCGTGCCGCGCGGCGATTGGTTGTTGGACGATCACATCTTTTCGATTGCCGAAGATCAACAAGGCGGTCTTTGGCTCGGCACAGGCTACGGGCTGACGCGCTTCCAAGCCGGTCAATTCAAAACCTATCTGACGGCGGATGGCTTGCCGCACGACAGCATCCGCGCGGTGCTTTGCGCGCGCGACGGCAGCGTGTGGGCGGCCACCTATCGCGGCGGGTTGAGCCACTTGCGCGACGGCAAATTTACGAACTACGCAAGCGAGCAAGGTTTGTCGGTGAATTCCCTGCGCACGCTTTATGAAGATAAGGACGGCACGTTGTGGATTGGCACAAATGGCGGCGGGTTGAATCAGTTCAAGAACGGTCGTCTCACCACGTTCACTACGGCGCAGGGCTTGACCGACGATCAAGTGCTGCAAATTCTCGAAGACGATTCCGGCTCTTTGTGGCTCGCTTCGCTGCGTGGTCTGACGCGCTATGCAAAAAAGCAGTTTGATGAACTCGCGGCGGGCAAAATTCAGCGGCTCACGCCCGTCTTCAGCGGCGCGGCGGAAGGCCTGCCCGTCGGCGGCATCACGAGCGGCGCGCAACCGGTCAGCGTGAAAGCGCCGGACGGCAAATTGTGGTTCTCGACGGCCAAAGGACTGGGCTGGCTCAACACGCGGCAGTTCACGACGAACCCGCTGATTCCGTCCGTGTTGATTGAGCAATTGATCGTGGACAAAGCGGCGCTGCGCCCCGCCGAGCAGCTCAGCCTCAGTCCCGGCAGCCGCGATCTCGAATTTCACTTCACGTGTTTGAGTATGCTGGTTCCCGACCACGTCAAGTTCAAATACAAGCTGATTGGCTTCGATGCCGATTGGGTCGAAGCGGGAACACGGCGCGTGGCCTACTACACGAATTTGCCGCCCGGCGAGTATGAGTTCAAAGTAATCGCGTGCAATAACGACGGGGGTTGGAACACGGCGGGCGCGACGCTGATGTTTTATCTGAAGCCGCGTTTCTATCAGACCCGCTGGTTTTACCTGTTGTGCGTGCTGGTCACGCTCGGCCTCATCGGCGGCGGCTATCGCTGGCGCGTGCGGCAACTGGTGCGCAGCGAAAAATTATTGACTGAACGCATCGCCGCACGCACGCACGAACTGCAAGTGGAAATCGCCGAACGCAAACAAGCGCACGCGGCGCTGCTGACCAGCGAGAACAAATATCGTGCGCTGTTCAATCAAATCGCCGACCCCGTGTTCATCTTCGACCGACAAAGCTATCAAGTGCTGGATTTCAACGACTGCGCGGTCAACTTGTATCGGTACGCCGCCGAAGAGTTGCGCGCGATGAAAGTGTTTGCGCTGCATCCGGCAGAAGACGCAGCAGCAGTGCGGCAAAACATTGACGCCGGTCATTACGATTTGCCCAACACGTATGTCCAGGTGACAAAAGATCAGTGCCGCATGGTGGTCGAAATTCTCTCCAAGCCGATTGAATATCAAGGCCGCCCGGCGTGGATCAGCATTGTGCGCGACGTCACGGAACGCAAACTGGTCGAAGTCGAATTGCAGCGCGCGAAGACGACAGCGGAAGAAGCGAGCCGCGCCAAAAGTGATTTTCTGGCCAACATGTCGCACGAAATTCGCACGCCGATGAACGCTGTGATCGGGATGACGTCGCTGCTGCTCGATACATCGCTGGGCGAAGAGCAACGCGAGTTCGTCGAAACCGTGCGCAGCAGCAGCGAGACGTTGCTCACGATCATCAACGACATTCTGGATTTCTCGAAAATCGAAAGCCGCAAACTCGACATCGAAGCCCATCCCTTCGATGTGCGCGCCTGCCTCGAAGACGCGCTGGATTTGTTCGCGCTGAAGGTGACGGAAAAACAACTTGATCTGGTCGCCGACATTCCCCCCGACGTGCCGCCGAGGATCGTCGGCGATGTGACGCGCCTGCGCCAGATTCTGGTGAACCTTGTCAGCAACGCCGTGAAGTTCACCGCCGCAGGCGAAATCGTCGTGACCGTGCGCGCCACCTCGCATTCAGAACCGCAGCAATGCGAATTGCAGTTCGCCGTCCGCGACACCGGCATAGGCATTCCGGCGGACAAGCTTGCGCAATTGTTCCAACCGTTCACGCAAGCCGATTCGTCCACCACGCGCAAGTTCGGCGGCACGGGGCTGGGTCTGGCAATTAGCCGCCAGTTGTGCGAATTGATGGGCGGAAAAATGTGGATTGAAAGCGAAGAAGGCCAAGGCACGACGTTCTTTTTTACGATCCTGGCCGAAGCCGTCGCGCCGACCGAGCAGCACACGCAGCCCTTCGCGGGCAAACGACTGCTCATCGTAGAAGCCAACCCGACGCAGCAGAAAATTTATCAGCAACTGGTTGCGGCTTGGGGCATCCAGGCAACACTGACCAACTCCACAGCAGAAGCCCTGGACTGCCTCACACAAGGCGAGCCGTTCGATGCCGCGTTGGTTAACGTTCGTCCGCCACAGACGGACGCGCCGACGTTGTTCCAGGCGGCGGCACGAACCTTGCCGCTGATCATCGCCTCCAACATCGGGCGGCAAAAGATACATTTGCCATCGGAAAAAACGAACGTGGCGGCATGGCTCAACAAACCGCTCAAAGCGGCGGCGCTCCACAACGCTTTGCAAAATATCTTTGCGCCGTCTGCGTCACCGTCCGCACACGTCGCTGCGCCCTTGCCGACACCAACTACCTCTTTGCCTCACACGGCGCTTCGTCTGCTCTTGGCCGAAGACAACGCGGTCAATCAAATGGTCGCCGTGCGGCAACTGAAAAAACTCGGCTATCGCGCCGACGTGGTGGCCAACGGGCAGGAGTTGTTGGCCTCGTTGCGCCGCCAGGCCTACGACATCGTTTTCACCGACATTCAGATGCCGGAGATGGACGGCCTCGAAGTGGCGCGCGTCATCTCCGCCGAATGGGAACCCGCCACGCGCCCGTACCTGATTGCGATGACGGCCAACGCGATGAAAGAAGACCGCGACGCCTGTTTGGCCGCCGGGCTGGACGATTATCTTTCCAAGCCCGTGCGCATGACCGAATTACAAGAAGCCTTGGAACGGGGCGCGCAACATCTCGCGCAACGACAATGCGAACCGGTCGTCTGAGGCTGTTGTTGCCCGCTTTTGGCACGCCGCATTCCCAGAAGCGGACATCTCTTCTCGCCGCGCATCTTCGCAGTCGTTTCTCATCTGTCTTTTCCTCAACCAGATACTCCTGCTGCGCTTCTGGCACGCGCATTGTCTTGTTGGTTCATACGACCGTTGTTATCAACCGGAAGTATTGCAACTTCCTAGTGAAGGCCAGCGAAGGTTTGATGCGTATGAATACTTTGTGGCAAGACCTGTTGTTCGGCGCGCGTATGTTGCGCAAAAATCCCGGCTACACTTTGATTGCCGTGCTCACACTGGCGCTCGGCATTGGCGCGAACACGACGATTTTCAGTTTGCTCGACACGCTGTTTTTGAAGCCCTTGCCCGGCATCGCCGAACAGGAGCGCCTCGTGCAAGTTGGCATGACGACGAATGGGCAAGGGTTCAATTCTGTGTCGTTCCCTGATTATCGCGATTACGTCGCGCAGAATTCGACGTTCGCCGGGATCGCCGCCAAAAGCGAACAGACGTTTCATCTCGGCACAGACAAAACCGCCGCGCGCATCAAAGGCGAACTGGTGACGGGCAATTACTTTGACGTGCTGGGCGTGCAGGCCAAACAAGGTCGTTTGCTGCAACCGTCCGAAGCCGAGATCGAAGGCGCAAACCCGGTCGCGGTGTAAAGTGGAACTAATTCGCGGCTGACAGGATCAATGACATGTGTCTTGTTGTACTTCGCGTTATTGCAACCCTGACAAGCGAGGGCAAGATTGTCCGCCGTAGGTTTGCCGCCGAGGTCTTCCGGGATGACGTGATCTTGTGAGTGTTCCTGCGTTGCGTGCGAATCCGGGCAAATGCAATATTCGCAGCAGCCGTGCGCCCGTTCTCTGACCAGTTTGCGCAGCTTTTTCGGAATGCGTTTTTTAGTCATGCGGGGTCGGCTTTAGGTCAAGGTGTTTGATTACCTCGTCGAGAGTGACGCCGCGTACCTGCGCCAGTTCGCGCAGATATTGCAACCGCTCAACATCGAATTGTTCGACTTGATCGGTCAGTTCGATTAACTCGGTCAGTTCGTCCTGGCTGATGGTATGGGCTTGGCGCTTCTCAATCAGTTTGTTCAGGCGTTGCTGCATGATTGGCGGTAAGCCGCGATTGATTTTCAGCAGCAACTCGATTTCTTTCGCGGACAGCAGGGGCGCAATTTCTCTGGCCTTGAGTGAAAAAAGACGCGCTACAAAACGTTCCAGTTCTTCGCGCGGCAATTGCAAGGCGGCGTTGAGTAACTGCTCGGTTTCGATTTGAATGGTTGGCATACGACTTGCTCCTGTTGGTTGACCGCCCAATGATAAACCGTGGGGCGCAGCATTGGCTACCGAATTGAGGAACTACGTTATGATTACCTTACGAAACATCGAACGCTCGTTTGCCTACGGCAAAGAGAAAAATCACGTCCTGCGGGGCGTCAACCTGGACATCGAAGAAGGCGACTTCATCACGATTATGGGGCCGTCCGGGTCGGGCAAATCCACGCTGCTGCACGCGATTGGCATGCACGACACGGCGTGGACGGGCGAGTATTATTTTTACGATCAGGCTGTGCATAAACTGAAGCCGAAAGACCGCGCCGACCTGCGCAACAAAACCATCGGCTTCGTGTTTCAGAGCTATCATTTGCTGGATCAAATGACGGTGCAGGAAAACCTCGAAGTGCCGCTTTCGTATCGCAATTACGGGCGGGCGGAGCGGGATCAATTGGTCAACGAAGCGCTCGAACGCTTTCGCCTGACCGACAAGCGTAAGCAATATCCCACGCATTTGTCCGGCGGCTTGCAACAATTGATCGGCGTGGCGCGCGCGATGATTGCGAAGCCCAAATTGATTCTCGCGGACGAACCGACGGGCAATCTGCATTCGGCGCAGGCGCGCGAAATTATGGAGATGTTTGTGAAGCTGAATCAGGCGGGCACGACCATCGTGCAAGTTACGCACTCGGAAGAAAACGCCTCGTTCAGCCGCCACATCATTCGTTTATTCGACGGCAAAATCGTAGGCGAGAGCGAGGCGTAATGAGCTTTAGCCATTGGGGAATTGCGCTGTCAGCAAATGCCCCGTCGCTTCGTTGCAGCCATTGCCGGCTTTGCCGCCGCCCATATTCGTGCAAACCAGAAAACCGGTTTCGCGCACGGGCGAAAGCCACGCGACGGCAAAGTTCATCGTGTTGCTGCCTGCGTGCGTCAACGCTTTGCCTTTGGCCCAGGTGCGGTTAAGGCTCATCCAACCTAAACAATAGTCGCCCTCGAACGGCGGCGTTTGCAAGCGCTGATAATTTTCGGGTCTGAGCAATTGCCCTTTGCCCACCGCGCCGCGCAATTGATCGGCAATGAACAACCCCCAATCGCCGAGCGAGCAATGCACCGTTCCCGCCGGGCCAAGCACCGCCGCGTTATCCTGCTCCGGGCCGTTTTTCGGCAGAGGCTTACCATCGTCGCGGTGCGGCCAGGGCTGATCAACCTGGCCTGCGGTTCCGACACCGCCGAAGCCTGCGCTTTTCATCCCCAGCGGACGGAAGATGCGTTCCTGCATCAGTGCTTCCCAACTTTGCCCTGTCACTTTTTCCGCCACTGTGCCGGCAAGAACGTAGCCGAGATTGGAGTACACGTATTTGCTGGCCGGTTCGGCATTGAGCGGTTTGTCGAGCAGATCGCGCAGCACCGCGAGGCGCTGTTGCTGAAGATTGCCGTATTTCTTGTACGACCACCAATCCACGTTCGCAGGCAACCCTGCGCGATGCGACAGCAGGTGCAACAGATTGACGCGCTGCAAATCGGCGCGCATCGTTTTGCGGTGTTCCGGGAAGACTTCGCCGAGCGTCGTGCCCCACTTCAATCTGCCTGCTTCGACCAGCGTGGCAATGATGGTTGCCGTCATCGCTTTCGTATCGGAACCCAGATGCCACAGGTCATTCGCGGTCGCGGCGACCGTCGTATCTGCTCTGCGCACGCCTGTGACCGTGACTTCTCCCACGCCATTGGTCGTGACGGTGACGCCTGCGAGCGCGGGCAAGCCATGCTTTTGTCGTGTGGCTTCAAACTGCTCTTTGAGCATCGGCGCAGACGTTGTTGGGGTTTGTACTGGCCGCGCCATCGCGCCCGGCACGGCCAGCAACAATGTTCGCAAAAATTCAGACCGCAGCATTTTGCTCCTCCTCGATGATTGTGTTCAGGTCAATGAGCCGCGCCAGAAAATGTTCGTGGCAGCGCCAGGATGTAATCACAGCGGCGGGCAGCTTTTCAAGCCGAGAAGAATCAGTAACCACGCGGACGCCTCGTCCGTCTATAGCCCCGATTCAGCCAGAGTCTATTTGGTAAAACCAATGCTTGACGCTGGTTGGAGGTTCGGTCATAGTACCGCTTTCCGGTGACCGTTTCTGAAATTCTTGTCCTCCTCGTGGTGAGGTATCTGAACTATGAAGCTTGCTTTCGCCTTGCGTCTGAACCACAAGGCACGCTACGGAAAACTCTCGATCCTGCTGCTGCTCGGCTTGCTGGCGGTGAGCCTTGTCGCGCACACGCGCGCCGCGCGCTTCGTCAGCTTTGCGCAAACCGCCCAACCGCAAGCCGCACCGGTCGGTGACGCGCCCGCAACCTTGCAACAATACTGTGTCGCCTGTCACAGCGGAACGGCGGCGAAAGCGGGCGTCAATCTGACGCGCTTGCTGGAGCCAGGTTCGGTTGGCGACCATTTCCAAACCTGGGAAAAAGTGGCGCTCGTGTTGGAGCAACATACGATGCCGCCCAAAGCGATGCCGCAGCCGAGCGACGCCGAACGCACGCAAGCCATCGCGTGGATTCGCGGCGCGTTGAGCGCATACGCCAAAAAACACGACGGCGATCCGGGCGCGGTCACGGTGCGACGATTGACGAGCGGCGAATATGCCTACGCGATTCAAGACCTGACGGGCGTGGCGTTGAATGTGGGGATTGATGCGTCAAGCGATGCGGTCGGCGGCGAAGGCTTCACGAATTTTGGCGACGTGCAATTTATGCAGGACGCCAATCTGGAACGCTACCTCGCCGCCGCGAAAACGGTGGCGGAACACGCGGTCATCGGCGCGGGGCCGCTGGAATTTTTTGAGCGGCCAGGCAAGACCGGGTTTGAAATGTCCGCCGTCGCGCGCATTCGGGACATTTACGCCAAACACGGCTTTCGCACGGTGTCGGGCGAAGGCGGCAGACCGTTCGGTCTCGAAAAATACAGCAAAGCGTTTTATACCGCGTGGCGCTACAAACATCGCGCGGCGCTCGGCGAAGCTTCGGCGACGCTGAAAACATTGGCCGAACGCGAAGGCATCACGCCGCGTTTTGCCGAACACATCTGGCAAGTCGTAAATCGCCCCTCGGCGGGCTATCCCACGTCCGAAGTCATCGCGCGTTGGCGCAAACTACCCGATGCCAAAAGTGATGAAAAAACGATTCGCGCAGGTTGCGATGATTTGCAGAAGTTCGTCGTCACGTGGGCGAGTTGGTTGTTCGCGCGCGGCGACGTTGCAGCGGGTGGCGCGGGCGACGAAAGCCCGCTCGAATTCAGTGATCGCACGCTCAATGTCAAATCGCCGCATCGCTTCATCTACGTGCGCGGCGGTGGTCGTTTCGCAGCCGCGCCGGGGCCGGCGAAAATTTATCTGAACGTAGTGCCGGTCAATCCCACGGTGACGGAAAAGCCGGTCGTCATCTGGCGCAATATGACGGTGGCGTTTCGCCCGATCATTCGGCGGACGGTCGCCAAACCGGGCGAATCCGTCGTGGCGACTGCCGAAGAACAGGCGTTCACAGCAGCGTTGCGACGCGGCGAATTGCCGCCGGGCGCGCGGCAGAAACTCAAAGACGTCGTCAGCGCGGCCACCGCTGCGCAATTGCAGTTCGGACAAAGCCCCGACGGCGCGGCGATGAACGCGGAAGATTTTGCGTCGGTCGGTTCGACGGTCTTCGAGATTCCGATGCCGGACGGAAAAGAGCCGATGGCGTTGAATCTGCAAGTCGAGGCCGAAATTGGCGGCGACCGCAATCACGTTGTGCGCATCACCATCGCGGATCGTCCCGATGGGCAAACACGCGGCACGCCCACGCGCGCATTGGTCGGCGATATGAAAAGCGCTGGATACAAAGCGTTCCGCAAAGGCGTCGAGGAATACGCCGCGCTCTTGCCGCCAAATTCGCACGCCGAGCCGACTCCGGCAGATCGCGACCCGATTCCCGATCCGTTCGACAACAACTACAACACGCCGGAACACGACGAGTTTGTGCAGAAGATCAAATACATTCGCGCGGATCGCTTCGTCGCGGAGAATTTGGTAGACAAAGCAACGCGCGCACGGTTGGATCAGGCGTGGAATGATTTGTATGCGTCGTTTGAGTATTATGATCTATATTTGGGAATGCTCGCCGCACATTACAAAATCGCGCTGAAAGACCAAGGCATCGCGCAAATGGACAAGGCGACCGTTGCTGCGTTGCCTGCCGAAATGCAGAAGTACGTCAAACCGCTGCGCGCGCATTACGACGCGGTGATGGCGGCACAAAAAGCCGCGCAACCCGGTCACGTCAACCAGTCGCTCGAATTCGCCAGCCGCGCGTGGCGACGTCCGTTGACCGAAGCCGAGAAACAGAGCTTGCGCGCGTTTTACGAGAAAGCACTGACGACGGAAAACGATCATCGCAAAGCCATGCGCGCCGTCATCGCCCGCATCCTTGTCGCACCACAGTTTTTGTATCGCGTCGAGCAGGGGGCGAAGTCGGAAGTCGGAATGCGGAATGCGGAACGCGGAATGCAGAATTGGGGAAGAAGCCTGTTTGCAACCGCCCCGTCGAGGACGATACCGACCACCGACCACCGACCACCAACCACCGACACCATTCCCCTCACCAGTTGGGAAATGGCCAGCCGCTTGAGCTTTTTCCTATGGTCTTCGATTCCTGATGACGAACTGCGCCGCGCGGCTGCGGCCAATGAACTGGTGAACGAGGCGGGCATTCAACGGCAAGTCAAACGCATGCTCGCCGATGTGAAAGCGCGCCGCCTCTCGACCGAATTTTTCGGCCAATGGCTCGGCTTCTATCACTTCAACGAACACAGAGGCGTGGACACGACGCGCTTCCCCGAATTCACGGACGACGTGCGCGACGCGATGTACGACGAAGCCGTGTCGTTCTTCGAGCATATCGTGCGCAAAGAGCGTCCGTTGCATGAACTGCTGGATGCCAATTACACCTTTCTGAATCAAGACCTCGCCAAATTTTACGGCGTGAAGAAAGACATCAAAGCCAAGGATCAGGTCGAGATTGTAGAAGGAGCCAACGCTTTTCAGCGCGGCGGATTGTTGCGGCTGGGAGCCTTGTTGACAGTCACGTCCGCGCCGCTGCGCACAAGCCCGGTGAAACGGGGCGATTGGATTTTGCGGCGCATTCTTGGCACACCGACTCCGCCGCCGCCTGCCGATGCCGGTTCGCTGCCCGCCGACGACAAGCTGTTCGGCGGTCTGTCGCTCAAAGCCAAACTGGAACAGCACAAACGCAATACGGCCTGCGCCAATTGCCACCTGCGCATTGATCCGCTCGGCTTTCCGCTCGAACGGTTCGATTCGACCGGACGCTGGCGCGACAAATATGCGGACGGCAACGCGGTTGAAGACAGCACTGTCCTGCCCGACAAAACCGAAATCGCAGGCGTAAACGGCTTGCTGCGCTATCTGAAAAGCAAAGACTCACAAGTGCGCAAAACGCTGTCGTACAAATTGGTCGGTTACGCGCTCGGACGCACCGTCAGCGCGGCAGATCAAGCGTTGATTGAACGGATGACGGCCAAAGGCAACGACGCAACGTTTACGCAATTGGCAACGGAGATTGCGACGAGCAAGCAGTTTCGCTATCGGCTGGGGCGGGATGAAGGCCCGCCCCAGAGTGGAACAAAGGTCAGCGATTAGCCCTATGGTACAAAAATGCGCCCCGCGCCATAATAATTTTCCGGGTACATCAGAATGGCGGCGAGTGCGTGGGCGACACGCTGACGGTACTCACTGGTAACCAGCAGTTCTTTGTTCGTAACGGTCAGCACAGGCAAAGATTCGGGCGCATTCTCACGTTCGAGAGTGGCTTGCAACGAGGTTTCATCTTCGCGATTGCGATTGTGGGTGATGAGCAATAATCGTTGTTCCTGAACAAAGCGCCAAATATCCTGATCGGGACAATTGTCCGGGAGGCCGAAATCACGCAGCATTTTGAAATCGAGCGGCAGTAGCTGGCTCCATCCCGTTTCGCGCCAGGCAACTTCCAGGAAAAGGCCGTGCCCTTTCAGATCATTGTCAAGCAGGATGGTGTTGACCATTGTCAGTTCCGTTTTGCCGCGCCGCCAGTTTTTGCAACATCAACTGGCGCTGCTCTTCCAGAGAAGTTCCCGGTGGAAAGGGCGAACGCGGGCGATTCTGCTCTTCATAGCGCGCGCGCAGTTCTTCCGCCCGGCAGAGAATGACCGCGTAATCGCGTTCGACCTCTTCTCGATGCGCTGCGATGTATGCCAGCACAGCGTCGAGTTGCTCATCGGTAATGCCGAGCATCTGCTTGGTGAAATGGCGACTCCAATCGCCTTTTAGGTAATCCATCACGGCATAAACGGTGATGCGCGTACCGGCAAGAGATGGCCCACGTGGTGTTTCGACGATCAGGGAATTGGTGGTGATTGCGCTCATAAGCTTTCCCCCTTGACAGGCATTCTAAAACAGGAACGAGATAAGATAAAGGAAACATCAAATGCAGAACACAGCACAAACTTCACGACGAAATTTCTTACGCGGCGCAGGCGTCGCGCTCACGCTTCCCTGGCTCGAATCTTTGCCGGTCTTCGCGCAAGGCACGAAAGCCGCGAACAAACCGCCGCTTCGCTTCGCGCACATCTTCTTCTCCAACGGCGTCGAACCTGCGCATTGGTGGGCGAAGGGCGCAGGCGCGGCGATGGAGTTTGGCAAGGCGGCACAACCGCTCGCGCCCATCCGCGAAGACATTGTGTTTCTGCGCGGGTTGTATCACGCGAAAGCGTTCGTCTCCACCAGCCCGCATCTCGGTCGTATGAATTTGCTGTCCGGCGCGCAAGTCAGCCTTGACCCGAAAGAAATTCGCGTCGGCACGTCGTTCGATCAAATCCTCGCGCAACGCATCGGTGGGCGCACCGCTGTGCCGAGTCTCGTGCTGGGCATTGAGCCGAACGAGTTGCGGTTGGAAGATGGCCTTTCGATGATTTATGGCTCGAACATTTCGTGGGTCACGCCATCGAAACCAGCCACCAAAGAAATCTATCCTGCGCGCGTGTTCGATCAATTGTTTGACGACGGCAAAGGTCGCCAACTGGATCGCAGCATTTTGGACGTCGTGCTGGCCGATGCGAAATCGCTGCAACCGAAGATCAGCCACAACGACCGCCGCAAGCTCGACGAATATCTCGAATCCATCCGCGACATTGAAAAACGCCTGGAGCGCGCCAACAAAGAAGAACGGCTCGAAGGCTGGCGACCGACGCTCGCCAAACCCACTCTGCCGCGCCCAGCGGAAAACATTCCGCAAAACGTGCCGGAGCACATGAAATTGATGCTGGATTTGATGGTGCTCGCGTTGCAAATGGACAAGACGCGCGTCATCACGTTGATGCTCAACAACGATCTTTCGCAGATGAACTTCAAGTTTATCGAAGGCGTGCGCGGCGCGTTGCATCTTGATCTGACGCACAACGGCAAAGCGCCCGAACTCGAAGCGATGTACCTGAAGACCAATCAATTTCACGTGCAGCAATTCACCTACTTCGTCGAGCGGCTGAAAGCGATTGACGAAGGCGGCACGTCGTTGCTCGACAATTCGCTGTTGATGTTCGCGTCGAGTTTGTATGACGGTGACGCCCACAGCGCCGATCAATTGCCCATCGTGCTGGCAGGCAAAGCGGGCGGACAATTGCAGACGGGGCGCATCCTCGATTACCTCGAAAAAGGCAACGACAACCGCCGCGCGTGCAGTTTGTACCTGTCGCTGATGGATTTGATGGACGTGAAGCTGGATCGCTTTGGCGACACGGAACAGCGATTGGCAGGGCTTTGCTCGTAAATTTCACCTCATCGCGTACGAGGCATCTGGAATTACTTGAGTGAAGCTGTTATCAAAAACGAGTTGTTGGGTGTAATTGACATATTGAGGGCAATTTATTTTCAAGCGATGATCTTGAGACTGTACGATGCGCTGACAATTTCGAACACATCATCATAAGTCATCAAAAGGTAAAGTTGGTGCTGTGCCGTCACCTTTGAGGCCGAATCATATTCCCGCATATGAGTTAGCCATTGTGAGTTCTTCACCAAATCAAAACTGGACTGCCCGGCGTACAGACTAAAATCAAGCTCTATCATTTGTAAGCCTAAAATGCCGGTGAAGGTCAACGAGTAATCAATATATTGTTGCCCGGTCTCATTCCTGGAACATAAGTTTCCGTTCAGTTGCCCAATTAGCGTGAGAGAATTCTTTGCAAAGTCGAATTTCAGATCATCGAGAAAAATCGCGTCGCGCCCTTTGATTTGCCCAACCATCGTTTCTATTGGCGTATAAATTTCTTCCATATCGATTCAAAACCATTTCCGCAGGGCAAGCAAGACACTCAACAACTCGTTTTGTTTTCACGTTATGCAATGTACGCAAGTTCAATGAGTAATCGTTTTTGATCTCTCCATTTCACCCACCCATATTCATATTTTTCTTTTTGCGTACGTGTTCTTTCACGAACAACCCATTTCACCATTAACCAATCATCTTCGACCTTGACTGGGTGCAAGAAGGCATCTTTCGGTAATTTTATTCTTGTCCCCTGCTTGTTTTTAAGCAAAGGAGATTTTGATCGAGTTATATCAACCGAAAATACTTTGAGAATATGCTGCCCCCAAGTTTCAAAGGATAAGGATGCGTCAGATGCATGAACATATTTTTTCGAGCCTGTCTCTTCGTTTACGATCACTTCATAACGATCTTTTACTTTCCTGACACATTTGAGCGCCAACAAAAAATAGCTGGGATGAAACGTAAACGGTCTGAAGCTATCGTTTTGATAAGGGAAGCGGCCATTCTTGTCGTCATAGTAAAAAGTAAATTTGTACCAAAGGCTACCATCGGCATTGTAAATTTTGATGAAATCTTGTTCTCCGTAATTCTTGCTCCGCACAACAACGCCCAAGGTGTTCTGAATATTTTGTTGCTTGTCAAAGAGGTCTTGCTGCGCCAAAACCGTCAGGCACAAATGTAGAATCGTCGTAAACAAAATAATTGAGTTGAAGAGTCTTTTCATCAGCACGTTGGCTTGAAAGCGCGAAGCACCGAACAAAGCGTTCGATGTTTTATTCCATAATAATAACCCGATTGATCGCATGAAACAGCGATGCAAGCGATGCCCCGATTAGCCCCATTAGCAAAACCATTATTCCCAGTATGCCAAAGAACCAAAGAGGTTCCTGTCGCGCAATGCCAATGAGGTCATTGAAAATATTTTCTCGTGCTAACAAGGAAGCGAGATATTCAGTGAGTAAAAATATTAAGGGTATGGCCGCCCCATATTCAAAGCCCTCACGAATCGCACGACCAACCCAATTCGTTCCCAGATACCATCGTTCGCCATCGTGATGACCACGCCAGAAGGTTAATAGTGTCAGTGGCAAGATAAAAAAGACGAGCAGTTGTGAATATTTCTCAATGAGATTGATTACATTCCCTTGCCCTGAAGACAGAAATAAAATTAGGTAGACGATGAGTAAAAAAGTGATGCTGTCGCAAGCACCACATATCATTGCTACTTTTTCTATTTTTTCCTTCATAACAGGTTATTCACTCGCAAGCCTGGCATCGAATATAAATTAGACTGCTAACTAAAATCTCTACTAATAGATCGCACGCTCTACTAATACTCACTTCAATCTATCTGGCTTTCTACAAATAGATCGCTCTTCTCACCAATAATCTACTCTTTGTACGACGCATCCGTGCGATCTAGTTTGCGCAACAACGCAGGCCACACCAAATCGCCGCCCAAGCCTTTCGTCGCTTGTTCGGATTGCGCTTGAATGCCGCGCAGAATCGGTTCGGCGATCATCGTCAATTCCCCGCCCGCCTGCGCCATCACTTGAATGCGGCAGGCGGCTTCGAGGATGTACATCGTCAGGAACGCTTCGGCGGCATTGCGTCCGACTGTGAGCAGGCCGTGATTGCGCAGCATCAACGCGCGGTTCGTCCCCAAATCAGCGACGAGACGCGGCTTTTCTTCGGCGTTCAGCGCGACGCCTTCGTAGTCGTGATAGCCCAGCGACGAGAGCGGAAACAACGAATGCTGCGAAATCGGCAGCAAGCCGTTCTTTTGCGCCGACACCGCGACGCCCGTCAGCGAATGCGTATGAAACACACAGATCGCATCTTCGCGCGCTTCGTGAACGGCGCTGTGAATCGTGAAGCCTGCCGGGTTGATGAAGTGCGGCGAGTCCATCACTTTGTTGCCTTGCAAATCAATTTTCACAAGGCTCGACGCGGTGATTTCTTCAAACAGAAAGCCGTACGGATTGATGAGAAAATGATGCTCCGGCCCCGGCACGCGCATTGAAATATGCGTGAAGACCAGATCGTCCCATTTGTACAACGCGGTCAGGCGATAGAGCGCGGCGAGGTCTACGCGCGCTTGCCATTCGGCTTCTGAAACTTGTTCACGAACAGGTTGAGTAGCGGTCGTCATAACAATGTCCTCTTCATTTTTTGAGAAACGGCGTGAGAATCTTGTCCCACGCTTTTTCAGCGCGGGCAAATTCGGACGGGCAACTAGCGGCACGGTCTTTCGGCAAGACTTCCTCGTTGACCAAATCTTTATGCGCCTTCGGGTCTTGGCCATACAACAAACAAATGACGTTGTAAAAGCGTTGCTGACTCATCGAATGGACGCCCCAAAACGCCGAATCATCCAAATCATCCGGGGCGGTGAGCGCAAACGCCAACGCGCCATTAAAGGCCGTCGCCGCGCCTTCCGGCGAACCATCGGCGATAATAATCGTCGAGAGTTGATCTACCGCATCTTCCTCTTTCCCGGTGACGGGCAAATCGTAGACATCAATCAAAGCGTGTCCCAATTCGTGAAAGAACACAAAGACCGTCGCGTCTCCGACAGCGGCGTCAGCGTCTTCTGCTTTCTTGAATTCTTTGGCGAAGGCTTTGTCAAAATCCAGGATCAACTCGGTACACAGAATGATCTCTTTGGTGTTGGGATCATAGAAGGCGTTGGCTTGGCCACACTCTTCGATGGAAAGATAAATGTTTTCGGGCAGGATAAACATTTTGTTCAATTCATCCGCCAGTTCCTGTAACACGCCGCGTGTTTCGGCATCCATTTTGGCTTTGACCTGATTTTTCGGGCGCGACGGTGAAACGCCGACTTTGAAATCCCCCTTATCTACCATCTTGGTTTGTCGGCGGATGGTCTTGGGCGAAAAGGGCGAGGCGCTCACCAACAACAAACCCGTCGTGGCGAGGGTCAGCACAGTCAAGGTCAGGAAACGCGAGGAAAATAATGGTTTCATTTCTAAGCTCCTAATGTGGGTTTGTGGGGCGGACTGGGTGAGCATAGCTGGAATAGGCTCGATTGTGGAAGGGGACGGTGTGCCGCTACTAAAAATTTCATGGATTTTTTGTAGCGGTAAAAATTTCGGGGAAGAAAAGGATGGCCTGTTCCTGGGAGCGCACGCGGCTCGCGTGCCAGGCCTACAGGTGGTTTCGTTTCCGGGCACGCAATTGCCTCACAAGGCGAAGCACGCGAGCCGCGTGCGCTCCCAGGAATAGCCC
>CAZWAK010000166.1:0-18075 GCA_964631865.1 uncultured Heliobacteriaceae bacterium
AAGATCCACAAAATGATGGTGAGCGGCGAATAATGGAAAGGCGGAGTGCAGAACTCGGAATGCGGAATGGGGGATGCGGAAAGAGCACTTGAATGAGTGAACAAGATTTGAAAGCACGGACTAAAGCATTCTCTTTGCGGGTCATTCGCCTAGTCGAATCGCTTCCGGCCAGTCGGACAGCCGATGTGATCGGCAAACAATTATTGCGCAGCGGAACTTCGGTTGGGGCAAACTACCGGGCTTCGTGCCGAGCGAGATCATCTGCGGACTTTATTGCCAAAATGGGAATTGTTGAAGAAGAAGCAGACGAGTCAATTTTTTGAATGGAGTTGTTGGTTGAATCTGGCTTAGTTCGCCAAGAGCTTTTATCCGATTTACTCAAAGAAGCGGATGAATTAGTTGCCATCATCGTAGCTTCCATCAAGACGGCAAAACGCAATAAAGGATAGGTCAAGCGCAGAAACCTAAAAGAAAAAACCTTGCGCATCCCCTATTCCGCATTCCGCATTCCACAATCGGTATTTATTATGTTTGAATCCGAAACTGACCAAATGGCCGAACAACGACGCTCGCGGGCGTTGATGATCCTCGGCGGTGTGGGCGCGTTGGCATTGGCGCTGGTGATTTTGCTGTTGTGGAAAGGCACGCGCACCGCCCCGTTGCTGGCCACCGAAGAAAAGTTGCCGGGCGGCCCGCAAATGCGCCTCGAAAATGCCGTCCGTGCCGGCACGCCGGAGTTTGATGCCTACAAAGCCAAAGTCACGTTGGAGGATCACGACAAACTCGCCTCATCCAATCCGCTCGGCATGACCCAACTCATTCTCAATGCCAAGCTCGTCAATCGCGGAGAGCGCACGCTCACGGGCGTGGAGTTGGAACTCCGCGCGATGAGTTATGCCGAGCCGGGCAAAACCTTAGCCTTGAATTACAGTCTCCCGGTTCCGCGCAAACGCTCCAGCCTCGCGCCGGGCGAATCTATGGCAGTCACGATGAAAGTAGATTTGCCGTCCAAGATTTCGGAAGGCGAAGTCAGCGATCTCGTGCCGGAAGTCACGGGCTTGCGCTTTCAATAAACGCGCTTCCGGCTGGTCTTTCTCGCACGCGGTCTTTACCTTCCATTGGGTTCAGGTTTAGAATCTGTCGCGCGGTCTCATTTACACATTCTGCTTCAACCTAAAGTTGCGCTGCTCCCTGTGGTAACTGGTGTCTTCATAGCTCTGGACTGAGAGGAGGTTTCGCTTGCTGAATCAGAATCCCGCTCTGCTGGCCTTTGGCGTCGCCGACCTTGATCCCCTGGCGCATCAACAAGCCATCGAGTTTTTAGCGACTTCGACGGATGCCGTGTTGGTGGTGGATGCGGAGTGGCGCTTGATTTATCTCAGCCCTAACAGCGAACGCAGCTTTGGTAAAGCGCGCGCCGAGTTGATGGGAAAACAGCTCTGGGACGAATACCCCGGCGCGCACAACACGCCCTTTTTCACCGAATACCATCGTGCGATGCACGAGCGCGTGAGCGTGGTGGTCGAAGCCTATTACGCACCGCGCGAGCGTTGGTACGAAAGCCACGCTTCGCCGTTTCAAGGCGGCTTGCTGATTTACTATCGCGACATCACCGAACGCAAACGCGCCGAAGAGCAGTTGCTGGAACAAGCTGCACTGCTCAATCACGCGCAGGAAGCGATTGTGGCGTGCGATCCCGCCGGGCGCATCGTCTTTTGGAATCCCGGCGCAGAACGCATTTACGGCTGGAAAGCCGAAGAAGCCCTGGGGCAGAATTTGCGCGCCGAAGTTCACGGCACCGAGCGGCTTGCCGAAGTCGAAGCCGCCCGTCAGGAGTTGCATCAAAAAGGCGAATGGATCGGCGAGTGGCGGCAATTCACGAAAGACAAACGTGAGATCATCGTCGAAAGCCGTTGCACGCTCGTGCGCGATGCGCAAGGGAACCACAAAGCGACGCTCATCATCAACAACGACGTCACAGAGAAAAAACGGCTCGAAGCCCAATATCTGCGCGCGCAGCGCCTGGAAAGCATCGGCGCATTGGCTAGCGGCATCGCACACGATTTGAACAATCTGCTGTCGCCGATGATGATGGTCGAGCATATCCTGCAACTGAAGCTGTCCGACCCGCACAGCCAACGCCTGCTGGAGACCTTGCGGTCGAGCATTCAACGCGCCAGCGGTCTGGTCAGGCAAGTCGTCTCCTTCGCGCGCGGCAACGAAGGCGAGCGGACGACCATCTGTCCCAAATATTTGCTCAAAGACATCCAGAATCTGCTGACCGAAACGTTCCCGCGCTCCATTGAGATGCAGGTGAACAATGAACGGGATTTGTGGCCGATTGAAGGCGACGCGACGCAACTCTTTCAAGTGTTGATGAACCTCTGCGTCAATGCCCGCGATGCAATGCCCGACGGCGGCACGCTCACGTTGGGAGCCGAAAAAGTCGAGATCAACGGACGCGATTTGCCCGCGCATCCTGAAGCAAAATGCGGGCAGTATGTTTGCCTCACCGTTGCCGACACGGGGCACGGCATTGCGCCCCACATCCGCGAACAAATTTTTGACCCGTTCTTCACGACCAAAGAACAGGGACGCGGCACGGGCTTGGGTTTGGCAACGGCGCTGCGCATCGTCACCGCACACGGCGGCTTTATCGAAGTGACCAGCGAGGTCGGGCACGGCGCGCAATTCAACGTGTATCTGCCCGCCGTTCCAGAAGCACACGCCGAACCATCTGAACTCGATTCGCTGACGCTGCCCGTCGGACAAGGCGAACTGATTTTGGTGGTGGAAGACGAAGCCGCGATCCGCGAAGTCACGCGCGAAACGCTCGAAACTTACGGCTATCAAGTCCTCACCGCGAGCGAAGGCGCAGAGGCTGTGGCGTTGTATGCACAACATTTGGACGAGGTGCAAGCGGTGTTGTTGGATATGGTCGTCCCGCTGATGGACGGGCGCGCGATCATTCGGGCCTTACACAAACTCAACCCGCAGTGTCGCATTATCGCCACTAGCGGTTTGCTGCTGAATGAAGTGGGAAGCGAGGAAGTCGCGCAGTTTTTATCGAAGCCATTCACCGCCGAAAAATTGCTCAAGACGCTGGCCGCCGTCATTCGCCCCGCGAACGAAAACTGTAACGCGATTTGCTAAATCGCGGCGGTTTTCCAGCAGAGCCAGCGATATGGCAAATCGCTCTACACCGCTGCTCACTTCATCCACTCATCCAGATGCTCCTGCACAAATTCATCGTCGTGCAGATGCGGATAGCTTTGGTAGACGCGCTCAATCTCCGCCATTTGTCCCGGCGACAAATCTTCTTCCGGGTCGAGACACCAACGCCCCGCCAGCAAGCCTTGCCGCCGCAAAACTTCGTGCAAGCCCGCAATGCAGCCCGCGAAATGGTTCGGCGCGTCAAAGAACGCCGCATTCGCATCCGTCACTTCCGCCGAACGCGCCAGCACCTCAAACGCTTGACCATTCGTGCGGGCGGCCTTGACGTCCGCGAGCAATTCCACCGCGCGTTTTGTCCACACCGCCCAATGCCCCAGCAGTCCGCCCGCAAAGTGCAGCCGCTTCCCTGCCACGCGAAATTCCGTCAATAAATCCGCGACGATGTTGTCGTCATTGCCCGTGTACAACGCCACTTCGTTTTCACGCCCGCTTTCCGCGAGCGCGCGTACGACATCCAACGTCTGATAGCGATTGAACGGCGCAACCTTGATGGCGACGACGTTTTCAATCTCTAAAAATCTGCGCCAGAATTCGTAGTCAAGCAATCGCCCGCCCACCGCTGGTTGCAAATAAAATCCAAACAACGGAATCGCTTCGGCCACGCGCTGACAATGCGCAATCAAGTCGTCAATCGTCGCGTCGCGCAACGCGGCGAGGCTCAACAACCCAATGTCGTAGCCAGCTTCACGCGCAAACGCGGCTTCGCGCACGGCTTGTTCGGTCGCGCCGCACACGCCCGCAATTTTGACGAGCCGCCGCTGATGTTGCGCTTCCCAATCGCGCATCGTCGCTACGGCCAGACGCAGCACCGGCACGAACAACCCAACCTGCGGATCACGAATCGCAAACTGCGTCGTGTGAACACCAACCGCAATGCCGCCTGCGCCCGCGTCGCAGTAATACCGCGTTAAGGCTCGTTGTCTGCGTTCATCCAGTTTGCGTTCGGCAGTGAGCGCGAGCGGATGCGCCGGGATGACGAGGCCGTCCAATAATTGCTTGTGCATTTCAGTCGCCATCGTTTTCGTAAGAGACATTGGAAATCCATGATTTGGTGACGGCGCAAAACGGTCACAGGCGCAGGCGCGGAGTACATCATTCTCGATTCTCGATTCTCCATTCTCTTACCAGAAACAAGATAGGCAGGAGCTTGCCTCTCGGTTCAAGAATGGAGAATCGAGAATCGAGAATGGCGAAGCCGGAGCCGCCTGTTTCCCGGAACGGTTTTGTGCCCGGCAAACCTTGTCAGGGTGTCTTGCATTTTGTCTTTTGGCTTCCTAAAACCGTCCGTCCGTCACTTCAAACTTCGTCGGCTTCTGCAAGCTTGCGCCGCCGACTTCAATCCAATGCGCCACCATCTCGCGCAATTCGTCTAGCGTCACAGCCGGTGGGCCAAGCAGCGTGTGACACAACGCAGCGTTGTTGAGCAACGCCACGCCTGCGTCCGCGCCTTGAAATGTCACGCGACGTTGGAAGCGGGCGGCAAAGAATTCCGCCGTGTCGCGCACTGAACAAATCTCCGCCCCCGTCACATTCAAAGCGCGCGGCGGCACATCGCACAGCGCCAAGCTGCGCAGCGCGTACGAATTCGCATCGCCCTGCCAGATCACATTGAAATGCGCGACGGTCAAATCAATCGGCTGGCCTTCATACACTTTGCGCGCGATGTCCACCAACACGCCGTAGCGCAAATCCACCGCGTAATTCAAGCGAAACAACAAACACCGCGTGCCGTATTCGTGCGCGAAATATTCAAACACGCGCTCACGCCCCAAACACGAATTCGCGTATTCGCCGCGCGGCGCAAGCGCATCGGTTTCAATCGAACCGCCCGAAGCCGCCGTCACAAACGGATAGACATTGCCCGTCGAAAACACGACGAGGCGCGCTGTTCGATAACGATGGGCGACGTACGCCGGAACGATCACGTTGCTCGCCCAGGTCAAATCCGTGCGATCCGTCGAGCCGAATTTGCGCCCCGCGAGATACAACACATTGGCGCAATCGGGCAATTGATCCACTTCGTCGCGCTGGAGCAAATCGCACGAGATCGTCGTCACGCCTGCCGCTTCCAATTCATCGCGCGCTTGCGCCGAAGAAAACCGCGAGACAGCGAGCACACGATGAACATTGCCTGCCGCCGCCATCGCGCGTTGACAGCGGCGCGCAAGCGATGGCCCCATTTTGCCGCCCGCGCCGAGAATCATCACGTCGCCGCGCAACTGCTGCATCGCTTCGACATCGCTGGCATTCGGCGTGGCGAGCAGGTCTTCGAGTTGGGCTTCGGTTTCAATCATACTCATTGAATCCAGTTTCCGTTCAGCATCACGCGCTTGATGCGCCGCATCGCCGTGATGTCGCGGCTCGGATCGCCTTCAATCAAAAGCAAATCCGCGAGCTTGCCGACTTCGATGCTGCCCAGACGTTCGGCGACGCGAAAGAAGCGCGCTTGCTCCGAAGTCGCCGCGACAATCGCTTCCAGCGGCGTCAAGCCGCTCTCGACCAGCAATTCCAACTCGCGTTGATACGCCCAACCACGCGCGGCGTGCGGCACGCTCGAATGCGAACCGGCGACGATGCGCGCGCCCGCTTTTTTCGCCAAGCCAACGAACTTCAGCATATTCGCAAAACCGCGCACGTGCATCGCGGTTGTGTCGCGGTCGCCGCTACGTTTCTCAAACACCGCGAGCGTCACCGAAACAAACGTGCTGCGCTGGACGACCAAGTCCAACACGTCTTTCACGCGCGGCGAGTTCCAATCAAGCTCGCTCCACATTTTGTAGCGACCATCGCGGCGCGCATTGTTGTCTTTCAAAACGGCTTGGCGATAAGCTTCGGCGTCGCGCGGATCAAGCAGTGACGTGCCGAACGACGTGACGTGTTCGATGCCATCTACGCCTGCGCGAATTGCATCGGTCGCGTCCACGATTTCGAGATGCGCCGTCACCGGCACACCGCGCACGTGCGCCGTTGCCGTCACAACTTTGATCAAGCCGAGCGGCAAGCGAAAGTACACCTTGATGCTCGACGCGCCGCGCTCAATGCTGCGATTGACGACGTTGCGCGCTTCGTCCGCATCGCGCACGACAACGGCGTCTTCCGGGTACGCGGGGCCGTACGAATCCAAATGCGGATCGGCCAAAAACAAACGCGGAATCGGCACGCCGGATTTGCGCGGCGCGTCGTACGAGTGCATCCATTCGCCCGGATCGCGGATGGAGGTCACGCCGTGTTGCAAAAACAACGCGGGCAAGCCGTTGTCGCCATCAATGTGAAAATGCGAATCCAACAAGCCCGGCAACAACGCGAGGCCGCGCGCGTCAATGACTTCTGCGCCTTTCGGAATCGTCACAGTTTTGCGCGTTCCGACCGCCGCAATCTTTTCGCCACGAATCACGACGACCGCGTCTGGCACAGGATTGCCGCCGCGCCCATCAATCAACGTCGCGCCCGTGATGGCGATGATTTGATTCGCCGCAGGTCGCGCGACTTCGTTGACCTCCCGCATCAGGCGTGGTTGTGCGAAGCTGCTCACAGCAGCCCACATCAAGAAGAACCAACTTGTGCCTCGAATCATTTTCATCAGCCAAACTCCGGCCCCAAAATCGCAAACTGCCGTTCCGGCTCGCCCGCATAGCGATTGCTACCGCGATACATCCGCGTGAGCGGGCGCTGTTCGACGAACCCAATCGAATTGAGCCATTGCAGCCACGCAACGTCGTGCGATGCGGCGTCGAGCACAAACGATTTGCCCACGTGAGCACGCAAACACGCCGAAACCAGTTGTTGCGCGGTCGCCAAATCCTCTGCGACGACCGGCCCCAAATGCTCGAAGTTCTGCCCGTGCCGCCCCAAACAATAACCGCGAATGCCGCTCGCCCCCTCCACCACCCAGGCGTATTCGGGCACATCAGCCTGCGCCCATTCGAGCACTGCTTGCCGGTCTGCGCCAAACACATCCCGATCCAGCGCGTGAATCGCAGGCCAATCGTTCGGCGTCAACAAGCGCGCCGACGAATCCATCAGCCCGTCGCTCAACACAACGGTTTGCAGGCGATGCAAGAGATATTCGTCCGCAAAACCCAGCTTCAAATATACTTCGCGTCCGACCGGTGTGGCGTCGAGCTTGATCGTTTCGACGTCGCGCAAAACCTCCATCGCCTGCCGCATCAATTGCGTCCCGATGCCTTGTCGTCGCCGTTGCGGATCAACCAGCATCATCCCGATCCAGCCGAAGCGGTCTTCATACCGCACGGTTGTGACCGTGCCAACCAATTGCTCGTCCTCGAACGCGGCGCAACTGCCCGCCGGATTAAGGTGCCAAAACATCTCCCAATCGCGGCGCAGTTGATTCCACCCGGCGGCGCGCGACAACGTCAGCCCGGCTTCAATCTCGTGCGGTTGCATCGTGCAAACAGAAATCATCGGGAACCTGCCTTGCGCGGTAAGAGCGCGACGGCGACCGCGCCAATCGCAGCCAATAAAATCAGGGCTGCAAAGCCATTCGCATAGCTGCCGCTGCGATCCCGCAGCCACCCGACCAGCATCGGCGACAGAGCTTCGGCCAATCCATCGGCAGTCAGAATAATCCCCATCACACGCCCCATCACTTTCACGCCGAACAGTTCTGCCGCCATCAACGGGATAATCATGTAATCGCCGCCCAGCCCGATGCCAAAGATAAACGCGAACAGATAAATCACGCCCGGCGTCGCCGCGAAATACAACAGTGGAATCGCCGCCGCGACAATCACGTAAATCAACAACATCACATATTTCTTCGGCCACCGATCCGCGAGCCAACCCATCAGCAAACGCCCGACAATACTGGCTCCGAGTACGAGCGAGATGACATTGGCGGCTTCGGCTTGCGAATATTTCAGATCAAGACTGAAGAACAATTTCAGGTTTTGATTTGTCCCGCCGACCGCGCCAATCGAACACATACTGCCAATCGCCAACAAGTAAAACGGCCAGCTTTTGACGATGCCACTGATCGGGATTTTCGGTTCATCGGGCTTTGCCGTTTGCGTGAAATCGTCAGGATTGTCTTTGACAAACCACGTCATCGGAAACGAGACAGCGATCATGATAATGCCTAAAATCAACAGCGCGCGATGCCAGCCAAAGTTTACGTTCAGCCACTTCGCTACTTGCTGCACCAGCATCCCGCCGATGCCAATGCCCAAATAGATGTAGCCCATTGCCTGCCCGCGCGTTTTGTCGAACCAGCGCGACACCAGCACTTGATTCGGCAACGGCCCACCGAACACATAGCCGAGCGCGTTGAAAACGTAGAACAAATAAAACTGCCACAGCGTCGTCGTAAAGCTCAAACCAATCAGCGCAAAGCCGCCCATCAGAATGCCTGACAACATCACTTTGCGCGGCCCCACTTTGTCAATCATCCAACCGGCGATGAAGCCAAACAACGGCCCAATCAGAATCTTGCCGACCGCATTGCCGGACGTAACTTCGGCGCGCGTCCAGCCGTATTCGCTGACCCAGAAATCGTAAAAGAACGGCAGCCCGTAAAACATAATGCCGACGAGCGAGAACAGGCTGAGAAAGCCCGTCGCGGCGACATAATATTGCCCAGAGTTCCACTTTTCGGATTTCGTTTCAATGGCGGGGAGAACGTTTTGGCTCATAAGTTTTCAGAAAGATTTTTGCCACAAATTCCACGAATTTCCACAAATTCAGAAAGACATTTAGCGGCAAGAACTCGCGATAAATCCAAATCATAATTCGTGCCAATTCGTGGAATTCGTGGCTCACAATCAAATAGGATTGACGATTCCTTTTTCAGTCGCTTGATTATTCCGAATCAACGCCAACACCGCCAGCGTCGCAAACAATGGGATGATGCTGGCGGCGATCAGGATTGGCTCAAATGAATATTTGTCAGAGATGCGCCCGACCAGCAGCATCGCAATGATGGTGCAGATGCCTGCGCCCGTGCCGCTCATCCCGCTGACCGAAGCGACGGAGTTCGTGCGATATAAATCTGCCGGAAAATTCAGAATCACCGTCGAGAACGCGGCATAGCATAACGTCGAAATCGCAAAGAAGAAAACGATCCAGTAGAACGAAGTGGTATAGACCGCCGGAATCAACAACGTCATCCCAAGCCCGCCAATCACGGCAATCACTTTGCGCGCTGCACCGACGCCCCAGCCGCGTTTGATCAGATAACTCGACAAACCACCACCGAAGAAATTGCCCGCGTCTGCCGCGATAAAGACACTCCACCAACCAAGCAAACTTTTGTCGAGATCAAAGCCTTTCGTGACGAGATAAATGCCAAACCATTCGGTAATGAAAAACCAGATCGGATCGGTCAACGACTTGCTGATAATCACGCCCCAGGTTTGCGGCAGGCGCAACAACGTCGGATAGCTCAGGCGTTCAGATTTGTCTTCACCCACTTCAGCTTCGCCGCGCCCTGATAAAATCAATTCGCGCTCTTCGTCCGACAAACGCGGATGGTCTTCGGGGCGATGATAAAACCAGCGAAACAGCGCCAGCCACAAAAAGCCGAGCATTCCTGTAATGATGAAAGCAGGCTGCCACGAGCCGAAATATTTATACACGCCCAGCACGATGAACGGCGCGATGGCTCCACCAATCGAAGAGCCGCTATCAAACAGCGCGACCGCCCAACCGCTTTCTCGTCGCGGAAACCATTCCGACACCGCTTTCGTCGCGCCCGGCCAGTTTGCCGATTCGCCCGCGCCGAGCAAAAAGCGAAAGCCGCAAAAGCTCCACAACCCCGACGCCAGCGAAGTCAGCATCGCGGCAATCGAATAAAACGCGACGCCGATGCTCAAGCCCTTGCGCGTCCCGACCCAATCCAGTAAGCGCCCCGACGCCGTTTGCCCAAACGCATACGCAATGCGAAACGCGATGACGATGTACGAGTAATCGGTGTTCGTCCAGTTGAATTGTTGCTTGAGTGTCGGCGCGAGTACGCTCAAAGTTTGCCGGTCAATGTAGTTGATGACGGTCGAGAGAAACAGCAATCCGCCAATGTACCAGCGCAGATGTTTGATGGGCGTCGCTTTTTGAGAAGTAGTCATGCGTTTGCCAAGTGTTGGAGCAATGCGGCGAAATTGAATTGAGAATCTCACACCCTGATTGCCCGGAGGAATCGGTAACAAGAACACGCATAGCTTTACTGCTTTAGGGAGTCTCCCTGCGGCGCGATTGAAACATACTTTCCGTTTGTGGGAAATACCGCTGCGGCACTTCTCTGGCGTTGACCAGCCATGCAACCGCGCAGATGGCGACAAAGAAGCGCGCCATCTGCACCTTTGAAGAAGTCTGATCTCACTTCGGCAGGGGCGCGGCATAAAAGCCGCGCTTGACATTGATCGTCAATTTGCGTCCTTTGTGCTGACTGCCGGGATTGATTTTGAGTTCCACCTTGTGAACGCGCCCGTCCAATTCTTTGGGGTCTAACTCAATGCCAAAACTATAGCGACTGCCATAGGCCTGGATAACTTGTGCCAGCGCCGCGCCGAAATTCTCCGCCTGCTCAACGTCGGCTTTCAGTCCGCCGCTTTGTTCGGCGAGGTAGTTGGCGCTGCCCGTCACACTCGCGCCGAAGGCAAACGCCAGCGGGTTGATGACGGCAGCCGCCGCCGAATAGGAACGCAGCATCTTAAAGTTCACGGCGCTGAAGGATAGATTCTGCTTCAGCAATTTGGCGGCAATTTCCTTACGGTCGCGGAATTCCATTGTGTCGAGCGAGTTGACGCCATCAGAAATGTAGACGAGGGCGACTTCAGCCTCAGAGTTTGTGGTCGCGGCGACTTGTGCGGCCAACTCAACGGCGTCGTTCATGGAGCGTTTCTGTGTTTTGTCGGTCTGTTGAGCAGCGGGCGCGGCGTTCGCCGCAGCGGCAATGCTCGCGGCGACTCGGCTCCAATCGTGCGTCAATTCCGTCAGGACTTCCGGTTTGCCGACGAACCAGTCATACGCGGCCACAACCATCACCTCGTCCTTGCCACCAAGCGCAGACAAAGCCGTTAGCAGCGATTTCTGCGTGGTGGCTTGCGACAGGTAGCGCAATGCGCCTTCCGGGGCCAGATTGAAATACAGAATGAGTCGCAACGGTCTGCGTGCCTGCCCATCGAATCCGAAATAATCAATGGCGCGCTCCTGTCCGTCAACAAAGAGCCGAAACTCTTCGCGCCGCAATTCCGGTACGGGCTGGCGCGTTTGCTTGTCTAAAACCAGCGCGCTGAAAGAGACGGCGTGTGTGTCAATCTTCAGCGCCTCCAACTCGGTTGCATTATTGGATCGTTGTTGCCCGTGAACGGTAAAGGTCACGAGCGTGCAATAAAGTATGAAGTAAACCAAACGGATTTTATGATTGAATGTGGACATAGAATTTTTCCTCTCTAAATTTCAATTGGTTACGAATTGAATCTGCGCTGTAGCTTGTTCCTGGCCTTTGTTGCTGCGCAGACGCAGACAACTGATGCCCAGGCTGATGACCCACAGCGTGAGCGCGATGAAGCTGAACATCGGCAGCACCCCGAAAACACCGGGGTCGAACGCGATCACGGTGGCAAAGCCTTCGACCAATCCGAGCAGCAGCGAAACGGCGATCAGTACGCCCGCCACGCCCTGCCACTTGGTAAAGATGCGTGAACGGAAGCTGGCCGCTGCGACAAACAAGACCCAGAGCGCGGTAAAAAGCTGGCCGAGGTGTTCGCCCAATGCGACGCCAGCGTATTGATGCAGCGCCTGAAAAATGACGACTGCCGCGTCCCTGCTCGCCGGACTGGATTGCGGGTCGCTGAACACGGCAGCCAACGACGGCACAACAAAGACCCAGCGGATCAGCCCCAGCAGTTGCAGCGCCCCTGCCAGAATTCCCGCCACTGTCCCCAATCGCCACCAGGTTTCGTTCTCACTCCCGCGCACGCGGTGCAGCAGCAACACCACGAACGGAAACAACAGCGCCACCAGCGCGAAGGCGTACCAAGTGGCGAGCAACCGACCGCCTCCAGCTTGAAATTGCAACAGAACTTCTGCCGCCGGTTGCCGTAAAATGTTGGGGTAATCAAAGATCGCACCCAGAATCGCAAACGGGATATTGAGATAAATGCCCCAGCCAATCAGGAACGTTCCGGTCAAAGTGGAAAGCTTGTTTTTCATATCAATCCTCCGTTTCAAGCAGTTGTGTTGTGATATTGCGCCAGTTCCTTTTCCGCCCCAGTGACGCGCGCCAAAGCCGTCAGCGTTTTGCGCACTGTCCGCTGCAACCAGGCGGGCACGACCGGAAAATACAAATCTGCGAAATCCAGCGTCAGCGCGAGATGCAGAAAGTTCGTCGGCATCCCCACCGCGTTGGTCTTGCCATCGTTTGCCAGGCCGTACATCGAACGGACGAACTTCTCGAACTCGACCGCTGGTTGGGCTTCCGTCACAAACGTAACTGGCGCATCGTGCGGATTGCTGAAGCCGTGCAATCTCCCGGCGGGTACTTCGAGCAACGAACCCGGCGCGAGAATTTGTCGGTTCCGCGTGCTGTTGATAGACATTTCGAGTTGGCCTTCGACAACGGCAAAGGTCTCAACAAAGTTCAGGTGGTAATGAAGCGGCGCACCAGTCGCGTGCGGCGGCAGCGTGAACTGAATTTTGATGGAATCGTAGCCATCCGACAGCGTGTGAATGAGCTTCAAGCGGTCACCCGTCACCGCGTTGGTCATTTCGCGCGGCAGCGAATGGAGCGCGTCGGCGCTTTGTTTTTCTGACGGCAGGGACAGCGTGCCGTCTAATTTCTGCGCATTGGTTTTGTGCATAATTTATTCCTCCTTCAAATCTCGTTTTGCTGGCTGAAAAGGCCGGAACTCATTTCCGTTCTCCAACCGACGCGCGGATTGTACGGGGAACAGCTCACGCAAACAGTGACCGCTGGCGACACAAATATGGATGTTTACGACAATCTTTGTCGGCCCCAGGCAGGCGAGCGGGGCTAACGATTATGGGCGAGAAGCAGGTGGCGCGGGGATTTCCCGATAGGCGTGAGGCGTCTGTCCCGTCCAGCGTTTGAAGGAGCGATGAAAGGCGCTTGGCTCTGAAAAGCCCAGAAGAAATGCGACTTCGGCAACCGACACTTTCTCGTTGCGCAGATGGCCGAGCGCCAATTCGCGCCGGGCATCGTCCAGCAATTGGCGAAACGAAGTCTGCTCCGCCGCCAACTCGCGTTGCAGGGTGCGCTCGCCGATGCCGAGCGCGCGGGCGACGCCAACGATGTTTGGTGCTTCGCCACGAAGCTGCTTGACAACCTCGCGCTGCACTCGCGCCGCGACGGTCTCACGCGCGGTCAATTGCTGCAAACGCTGTTCGGCCTGGGACTCAAACATCGGCAAGAGATCGTGATTGGCGAGCAGGATCGGAAAGTCGAGCGCGGCGGCAGAAAACACCATTCGGTTGACGGGCTGAGAGAAGAGGACGGGCGCGGCAAAGATGCGTTCGTGTTCAGTCACGCGCGGCGGACGCGCATGAACAAAGGCAACTTCCAACGTTGGCAGCGCCTTTCCCGTCAGTGCGCGCGTGACCGTGGCAATGGTCGAGAACGACGATTCGAGTTGCTGGCGCGGAGTTTCCAGCAGGAAATTCACTTTGTCTTGCGTGACCGCAATTTCAAATCGCGCCAGCGCCCCTTCCTGGCGAATTTGACCACGCACGCCATCCGTCAATAAATTCGTGTAGCGGATCAGTTTTTCCAGCGCCTCGCCGAGCTTGCCACAACTGAGCATGACGAACCCCACCAAACCCAGCACAGAAGGATGCGCTTGCTCGCCGAGATGCAGCCCCAGATCAGGGTCGCCCAGCAATTCTTCCGCTTTGCGCCAGAGCCGCTGCGACTGATGCCCGTCAATTTTTTCATCGGGCTTGGAGAGTAATTCCGGGCTGATTCCTGCGGCTTCACATAGCTCCAGTACCGAAGCGCCTCGTGCCGCAGCATACTGAATCAGACTGCGCGTGAAATTGATGGAAACTTTGGTCTCCATAAAAAAACTTTCGCGGTCATCGCTCCATGAGCTAACCATAATCCTCAGCAAAAAATTCTCACACAACTCCAAGCCCTAACCCATTCAGCTTGCGCGTATCGAACGAACCATCCGTCACTTTGAAAATGCCGGGAAACTTCGCTTCCCAGGGTTTGTTCGCCGCTGGCATGTATTGCCGCGAATTATGCTCGACGCCCGACACGCCGGGTACGTGTGCCGCGATGCTGACCGAATGTAGCAGCGATGCGCCGGGGCAAGTCAAATCCTGCACGCATAAAAACATTTTGTACTTCTGCCCCGCCGCCGCCATCAGCATCGCTTGCGATTGGCCTTTGCAGGCTTTCAGCGCAATGCCGGTGTAGCCCATTTCGCGCGCCAACAACAACGACTCCAAATCCACGAGCGATTCGTCCACGACAATCGGGCGCAGCTTGTTCGCTTCGTGCATCACGTTTTGGCGATTCGCTTTCAGGTCGCGCGCGGTGGGCTGTTCGATGTATTGAATGCGCGCGAAACCTTTCGGCGTCAGTTCTTTCACTTTGCGCAAATATTCAAGCAGGTAATCAATGTTCGGGCAGCGTTCGTTGAAGTCTACGCAGTATTTCCAAGCAATGTTGGGACGCGCTTGCTGCGCGATGCGATCAATGTTGACGGTGCGTTCGATGTCCCATTTCAGTTCGTCGCCCTGCAATTTGATTTTGATGTGCGTCAGGTTGTTGTACTTGATCCATTCGGCCAACGTGTTCGGCAAGCCATCGTTGAGGCGATTCGTCAACTCGCTTTCGAGCACGGCATCTGCACCGCCGACTGAGTGATACATAAACACGCGCGGGCGCGGGCGGGGCATCACATAGCGATTCAGGAATTCGCCTTTGAAATCCGGCGTCAGGTAATGAGACAAATCCTTCGCCAGCAAATCCGGGCCATAAGTTTGATAGACATTGCGCGCGTGAACCTTGCCGAACGCATCGTGAATCGCCGCATCAAACGCGCTGGCCGTCACCAAAACACAAAGCTTCGGAATCGGCGCGTCCAGCTTCAATTCTTGCGACACTTCATTTGCAGCCTGTAAATACGCGGGTTCGAGCGCAGTGTTGATGTCAATGGGATGCCCGAATTCCTGGTAATTCGCCGTGATTTTATTGATGCGTGCGGCGAGCATTTTCATCGCATTGAGCGTCGTGTCATACGACATCGTGCGCGACGGAAAGGCCCACACATTGCCGAGCGGCATCGAGCCAAAGCCGTTTGCGGTTTTGCCGTTGCCCGTGCGCACGCGGCACGTGACGTTGATGATGGTCGCGCGGTCTACCGGCACGCCGCCGAATTTGTACGGCGCGCGATATTGATGTTCTTCGAGTTCGTAAGCGACGTCTTCGATGCGAATGTCGGTGGCTCTGGATTTGTGGTTCAGCATCGTGAAGCCCAGAGCGCCTGTCGCAGTCTGCAAAAAGCTGCGGCGCGAAGTCTCATTCATCCGGGTTCCTCAGTCGTGTTGTGATTGACAAGCTCATCGTTGTGCGGGAAACGAGATTTGTCAACGTTGTGGAGAGAAAGAAATCATTCCTGGGAGCGCAGCGGAAGCGCGTGCTAAGACTCACGTTACGAATTCGCTGCGATGAAAGCTTCAACTTATGCAAGCAAGCACGCGAGCCGCGTGCGCTCCCAGGAAATTATTTCTCGCGTGCTTCGACTTGTAATTGGTTCGTCACTTCAAACACGCCGCTCACGCCGCGCGCGCGGATGTTGGCGATGTTGCTATCGCCCTGCGTCGCCACGACGCCTTTGAGCGTGACGCGCCCGTTTTTCACGATGATGTGAATCGGCGGCACGGCTTGCAGGGCATAGCGATAGAGCGGCGAGTTGTAATTGAAGATCGCGCGATACACGGCCAAGCGAATGCGATCATCGTTCGGCGACAGCGGCAGGACTTCAATTTCGTTGACGACTTTCTCGACGGCTTCGAGCCGCTTCACGACATTTTCGGCATCGGATTTGAGCGTCGGGCGCACGACTTGCCCGCGCAAGACAATCACGCTGTCGCCTTTGATTTCAAATTCCAGCCAATCAAAGACGTTGTAATACGGCAACGTCACCAACTCGTGGCGCACCGCTTTGATGAGCATGAGTTGTTCGCGCGTGCCGCGTTGTTCGGGCGACATTTTTTCCCGCACGACTGGTTTGGCCTGCCTTTGAGCGAAGATGGGAGTCGCTAAGCAGGCAATGACGATGAATAACAGACTGCTGATTCGGCGCATATTTCGTTCCTCCTTTTGAACCGTAAGCAACCAGCAACATCGCGTTCGCTGGCTGCTCTATTCTTACGATGTGGGCAGGGGAGTTAGATTGGGGGAGTGCGGAAAGTAAAGCACCAAGCCGACGCAGAAAGCAAGCGGCAGGAGAAACGAAAATAGCCACGCGAATGGTGGCTATGAGTGCGAAATAAAATATTGGCTCCTCAGGTAGGACTCGAACCTACAACCTTTCGGTTGACAGCCAAGCCACAAGGCACATATTTTTCACAAGAATGATTCAGGCAGGAGGGAGACCAACGCAGGTAGTGAAGATTTCGGGACAGGCACGGATGGCGGCTTTTTTGCGTTACAGGAGTGCTGACGACGATGCAGTGAGGAAGACTGCGCAAGCAATCAAGGCTTTCCACACTGATATTGAAATCGCGCTCAGCTATTTACCAATTAGGATAGATCAATATGTTAGGTAAGCAGATTGAGGCTAAATGGTTAGATGAGAATCTTTCGCAACAAGGCAAAGAGGCTCTAAGGAAAATATGCGGCGACGACCTGTGCCTCATGAATACGCTTCTTTTTCAGGTCGCTCAATTACTGATTCTTACAAACCCTGATAATGAGGCGAATGAGGACATTAGTGCTATGCGCCGCCTATTATACCCACCTGAAAACGCTGTCAAACTAGCTGATATTAAACGTGTTTCCTCAGAATCAAAGCGGTTTCTAAAAGACGTACAGAACATTGCTCGCAAATATCAAAAACTATTCGATGACATTGAGCGCCTTTCTTGGAGTCCAGAAGTTCAAGACTTAAAAGCGGCGGGGATGATCCCCCCAAATGATCTACTCCATCATTTCATTAACATAGAAAGTTTAAGTGGCAGTTTCAAAAGTCTCTTAAATCCAGGTTTTATTATCAGAAAGTTTGACAATAGGCGCAATGATGAGAGAGCAGATATATTGAATAGAATCTTTAGCTTGATAAAAACTCAGACCGGAAAATACCACGATAAGGAGTTAGTCGAAATACTCAGTGATCTTGGAAAACCGGATGATTGGAGTGAACGCACCTTGATAAACGCTCGTAGCAAAGCAAAAATACGACCAAATAATCCATCTAAACGAACAATGAAAAGCCCTCATAACACAGGAAAAAAAGTAAGCAACACTAAATCAGCCAAAAAGCTTAAATAGGTATCCCTATTCTCAGAAAATGGGCAAAAACGAGATACCTAAAAAACGCGGCTCCTGATTTACAGTGAACGCGCTGGTTGACAAGAGAAACCAGTACTTTCATTAAGGAGACGTATTATGCATTCAGAAATCAAATTCACTCTCTCAGAAAAAGACTTTTGTGCCGCCGTTGGCATTTCCCGTGCAACCGCTTACAGACTTCGCAAAGCTGGCCAACTTCCGCATTGTCGTGTTGGTAGACGTGTCTTGTATCTACCCAGACATATTGAGGGGCTATTAGCCGATCACGAAAAATCAGCAAAACCCAAGCGCAAAATCTGAAGTCAGGACACATTGTGTAAAGTCTTCTCTGGGTTAAATTTCGTGTTGGG
>CAZWAK010000167.1:0-18052 GCA_964631865.1 uncultured Heliobacteriaceae bacterium
GTTGTACGACACGGCGGACATTGCCGGTGTGCCTAGCCCGCAGGACATCGGCCCGATTCGGCTCGATCAGATTTATGTGCCGCTGCGATTTCGCTGGAACTTGGGGAACGAGTTTATTTATTTACCGCAGGCATTGGACATGCACCGTCACTTAGTCATATTGGGTGATCCAGGCAGCGGCAAATCTACGCTCATCAAAGTTATTGTGGATATGTTTGGGCGCACCAGTGACACACCGCTAAAACGCGCTTTGGGAGAGTTGCTACCGATTCCTATTATTCTGCGTGATTACAACGTTCGTGGGTGGAAAAGCTATGACCAAATGCTCGCGGCCTTTTTACAAAAGTTCCGTGCCAGTGTCCCTGATTTGGATGAGGCCATCACGCTAGATTGGTTGATAATGCAGTTGCGTCAAGGAAAGGCAATTTTATTGTTTGACGGCTTGGATGAAGTTGGGTCTCGCCAGGATCGTGAACATTTGCGAGATCAAATTATTATCCCGTTATTACTGGCGTTTGAGCAGGTTCGAGCCGTACTAACCAGCCGCTCGGTGGGATATGATGAGGTGCCATTCGATCAAATGCCCATACCGGGCGGAATGCGTGGGCAGATCACTGAGAAAACTCCCATTGGTGAACAAGTTGAGAACATTAAAGTTCCTGTTACTTGGGGCATTGGAATTGAGCGTTATTATGTTGCGCCCTTCAGCAACGAAGACATCGAACAATTTGTCGTCCGCTGGTATTCGGCGCGCGAACCTAATCCCGAACTACGCCGTGAAGGCATTACCTCACTCCAAGCTGCCATCCATCAAAACGAGCGCGTTCACAGCTTAGCGACCAATCCGCAATTGCTCACCTTGATGGCGATTGTGCATCGCGCGTTTGCGGAGTTGCCGTCGGGGCGCGTCGAACTCTACGACAAAGTCGCCGAAGCCTATTTGCTGCGCATTGATCGCGCGAAAAAGCTGGCGAGCTATCCGGCTTCGCTCGATGAAATGAAACGCTGGCTCGCGCGCGTCGGCTGGGAAATGCAATCGCGCCGAAAAGAGAGAGAGAATTTCTGGGGAGAAGATGATGGAAAAGATTTGCTGGCAACAAAGGAAAAGGTCGAAGAATGGTTGCAGCAGGCGATTGCCGAAGAGCGCGGTGAAGCTGGCTCGCACGAAGAAGCCGAACGGTTTTTGGATCACATCGCGCGGCGCAGCGGCTTGCTGATTCCGCGCGGGCCGGAGGACTTCGCGTTTGCGCATCTCACCTTTCAGGAATATTTCGCGGCCTGTCATTTGGGCGAACTGGCGTTTGATTTGAATGCGCTGGCTGAACTCTGTGCGCCGTTGATGGAGCGTCGGTATTGGCACGAAACGTTGTGCATATTGTTTGAAATCCTAGCCAAGAAATTTCGTGGGGTAGCGGATCGGTTGTTTGATCTACTCTACAAAAAGGTGCCGCAGCCAAAAGCAAATGAAAAAGGAGCGGCACAGGCTACACGACAAAGCGCCGCCGAATTGTTTTCCGAATTGTTGCTAGATGAGCAGAATGGCTTAACGCTTGGCAAACGCAAATTGGCGGCAGACTTCACGCTGGCAGAAATCTGTCGCCAATACAATTCCAAAGTCATCGGAAACCTGAAACTGTTGCCCTCCTATCGCAGCGATGAATTGCTCGTTATGTGGTTTGAGCAGCATTTGCAGCACACATCACCGAACAAAATGGGACGCCATTTTTTCGTCGTCGGTAACGAATTGCTGGAGGATTGGCCGCAACAATTAGTGCAGTGGGTCGCTACAGAATCAAATCGCAAGCTGAGTGATTTGCAAGTTGCGCAGGTCGCATTGTTTGCGGCTGAAAATGATGAGTCCTACCAGCGAATCGGTAGTTGGGCGGTTGAGAAAATGTCGTTGCTACGTTGGTTGTCTCCTATCAGCTATTACAGTTATTCTAGCACCCTAAGTCTGGCTGATGCTTACCGCAAGGAATTTTATGTACTACCAAGTAATACTGTGAAACTGCGACTATTAGGTGAAGCGCATAGTTTGGCAACGCTCAGAAGCATACAAACTCTAAGGTGGATAGTGGCAAGCTTTTCTTCAGGTTTCTTGCCTGCGGAGCGCGTTGACAAATACGCTCTTGGTTCGACTTACACGCTCAACTTACTGGGCATTTTCGCACTCGACTTTGTTCTCACGTCTTCTCACGTACTCGACTTCTATCTCGGTCTCTCTCACAGGATTGACTTTACTCATGCACTCAACCTTGCGCGCAGACGCGCCCTTTTACCTAACGTCGCGCTCGCGCGCTCGCGCAGTCTCAATAGCTCTTTATCTCGCAATTCTGACCTTGCCTCCGCTCTTGCCAGAGCGATTTCATCGCCTCGGTCCGAATTGAAAAAATTACCTGTGACGGCAGAAGCCGAAAGGTTATTCTTTGCCCCTGATGCGTCCGCCAAAGAGTTCGAGACGAGCCTTGCCGAGATGCGACAACTCATGTCAGCTTCAAACGATTGGGCGCGCTTGCAGGGATTCACTGCATTGCTCTCACTTGGTGCAGGCTCGCCCGAACTGCTTGCCGAGCAAAATGCACTCCTCGAAAAAGGCATTCGGCAACCTAAAAAATTCACCTTCCCTGCCGCGCTGCATGCCGAAACCGAAACGCCGGAATTTCGCATGCAGTTGCACGACCTCTTCAAACTGATCTTCCAGCACGATCCTGACGACCCCGAAACCCATTGGCTCAAGCCTGAATTCCTCGATCCCACGCGCCCGGAGTCGAAATATTTCCTCTCCAAGCCGCGCGAATTTTTCATCCTTGCGGCGGACGCGCTCGATCCCGACGGCGAAACCGAACTCGGTCAATGGCGACGGGGGTTGGAGTCAAAGAAATAGCGTGCAAAAGAGGCGTCAAGAGTTCAAGCTTTAGCTTGTGAATCACGTAAGAAAACCAAGCTGAAGCTTGAACTCTTGACGCCTCTTTTTCAGGGGGATGGTGATTTTCAGAGCGTGACGGTGGGCAGGAAAAAGACATCTGCGCCATCGCGCTGTTCGACGCGCAACTTGCCTTCCGCTGCGGCCAAATCCAAATGCGCCATCGCTTCTGACACGGCTAAAAATCGTGTGATGTCTTTGACCTTTGGAAACAACAACGCCGCCAATTCGTGCGCGGTGATGCCTGCGGACGGAATCAGGTTCAGGACTTTGTGCTGGCGGTCGTACGTGTGTCGTCGCAAGCGCGCGAGATATTCTTCGTAATCGGTCACGACCTCGCCGTGCGAGGTGTGAATCAGCGTCGGAGCCAATGTTCGCAGGCGTTCGAGCGAGGTCAGATAATTTTTGAGCGCCGGAAAACGTCGCGCGGCATTGTGCGGATCAGGATTCAAGACTGGATTCGGCGTGATGTGTTTGAGGATCGTGTCGCCTGCGAACAGCGTGCGTGTTGCCTCGCGCAGCAGACAGCAACTGCCGGGCGTGTGACCGGGCGTATGCACGATGCGCAACGATCCGGCGGCAAACGCGAATTCGTGTTCGTCGCGGTACGTCACAACTTTTTCGACCGCATCGGCAAAGCTTTTGACTTTGGCGTAATGCCCGACCATTTGTTCGAGCTGTTCTTCCGGCACGCCTGCGCCTTTCAGCAGCACACGATCTGCGCGCAGTCTGCCGTGATCGGTCAGGTTTTCGCGCTCCCACTCGTGAACATAGACGGGCGCACCGCATTGTTGCTGCAACCAACTCGCCAGGCCGCAATGATCTTCGTGTGTGTGCGTGAGGATGATGCGTTGAATGTCCTTGATGCGAAAACCGAGTTGCTGGATTTGTATGGTGAACGCTTCCATCGCGGCGTCCGTCTTTGGCCCGGTATCTACGAGCGTCAACGGATCGTTTACAAGTAAGTAAATATTGATGGGGCCGACCGGGAACGGCGTGGGGATCACGAGTTTTTCAATGCGCATAGCGGGAAAGATAGCGCGACTTCAGCAGTTTGCAAATCGCGCTCAGGCTTGTTGAGAAGCAGGAAAGCAACGAACGGTGTCGCGCGCAATCAATAATTCTTCGTCAGTTGGAATCACGTAAGCGGCGAGGCGTGCGTCATCGGTGCTAATCAAGCCTTCGCGACGGCCAATCATTTCGGCGTTGCGTTCCTCGTGCAATTGCACGCCGAGCCATTCCAACCCGGCACAAATCTGCGCGCGAATTTCGGCGGAGTTTTCGCCGATGCCGCCCGAAAACACAACGGCATCCGCGCCGTTCATCGTGGCCAAGTATGCGCCCAGGTATTTGCGTACGCGGTAACAAAACATCTGAATTGCGAGCAATGCGCGGCGGTCTTTGTTTGCTTGCGCTTCGTCGAGCAAATCGCGCATATCGTGCGTCAGCCCCGAAATGCCCAACAAACCGGATTGTTTGTTCAGCAGGCTTTCGACTTCGCGCGCGGACAAGCCTTCTTTCAGGCTGACAAAATCCACGATGGACGGGTCGAGATCGCCGGAGCGCGTGCCCATCATCAAGCCTTCAAGCGGGGTCATCCCCATCGAAGTGTCGAGCGAATTCCCGCCCTTGATCGCGGCTGCCGAACAGCCGTTGCCGAGATGCAACGTGATGATGTTCACGTCTTCGCGCTGCAAGTTGCGAAGCTGGCGATAGCGGTAGGCGATGTAGCGATGCGATGTGCCGTGAAAGCCGTAGCGCCGAATGCGATGCCGCCGATAGAGCTGATAGGGCAAGGCGTACAAATACGCATGTTCCGGCAAGGTTTGATGAAACGCGGTGTCGAACACGGCGACTTGTGGCAACCCCGCGCCAAGCAATTCGCGCACGGCGAGAATGCCTTTGATGTTGGCGGGGTTGTGCAACGGCGCGAGGTCAATACAATCTTCGATGCCGCGCAACACTTCGTCGCTAATCAACGCCGATTGCACAAAGCGTTCGCCGCCGTGAACGACGCGATGCCCGACGGCTTGAATGTCGTTGATGCTGCGAATCTCGGCGATGTCGGCGGCGTCCGAACAAGCCCAACGAATCACGTAATCCACTGCCGCGCGAATGTCGTGCAGCAGCGCGGTCGTGCGTTGCGCGGCTTGTCCTTCGACTTGCAAAACCAGCACCGCTTCGCCGCCGATGCGTTCGATGACGCCGCGCGCGAGCTTGCGATCCGTGTTTTGTTCGATTGCTTCGAGATCGGTCGCAATCAATTGAAATTTGACCGTCGAACTGCCACAGTTCAAAACCAGAATGTTCATGAAGCGCACTATACTGCAAGCTGTTGAGAAGGCGAAGCGCGCGGACGAGCGCGCAGAATTCCCCAACGGCGCAGCAAAATGTACGTGGCCTGGAAACTGCAATGAAGGCGTAACGCGATTTGGCAAATCGCGCTACGTTCGATCAGTAGTGCGATTTGGCAAATCGCACTGCCGAATTGAAGGAGAAACCATCATGAAACGAATCGCAGTCTTAACCAGCGGTGGCGATGCACCGGGCATGAATGCGGCCATTCGCGCCGTCGTGCGCACGGCGCTTGAGCAAGGGTGGGAAGTCTTCGGCGTGCGACACGGCTTCGCGGGCTTGATCGGCGGAGACTTCGTGGCGCTGGGGCAACGCGATGTCGGCGGCATCATTCAACGCGGCGGCACGATGCTCGGCAGTGCGCGTTGCCCGGAGATGAAAACTGAAGACGGGCAGCTTGTGGCCTTGCATCAACTGCGCGAGCGCGACGTGGACGCGCTGGTTGTAATCGGTGGCAACGGCTCGCAGCAAGGCGCACACGCGCTCGCACAACTCGGCTTTTCCGTCGTCGGCGTGGCGTCCACGATTGACAACGATTTATACGGCTCAGAAATCACGATTGGCGTAGACACGGCGCTCAACATCGCGCTCGAAGCGATTGATCGGCTGAAGGTCACAGCCTCTTCACATCAGCGCGCGTTTCTCGTCGAAACGATGGGGCGCAAGAGTGGCTACATCGCGCTGATGACGGGCATCGCTGGTGGCGCAGAAGCGATTGTGTTGCCTGAGATTGACACCGATCCCGAAATCATTGCCGAAGATATTCGGCTGGCGTATGAACGCGGCAAACCGCACGCGCTCGTCGTCGTCGCGGAAGGCGCGAAATATAATGCCGAAAGTTTGGTCAAGTATTTCAAGGAGCATCAGGAACGACTCGGCTTTGATATACGCGCGACGACGCTCGGTCACGTGCAGCGCGGCGGCTCGCCCGGCGTGTTTGATCGGATGTTGGCGACACGTTTGGGCGCGGCGGCGGTGGAAGCGTTGGCGCGCGGCGCAACCGGCGTGTTGATGGGCTTGCAAAAAGGTGAAATCACAGCAACGCCGCTCGACGAAGTCGTCGCGAATGAAAAGACGTTGGATGTGTCGTTGTTGGACTTGGCGCGTGTGTTGGCGCAGTGAATCGCTATCTGCGCCGGGCAAACAGTTGTGTGAGATAAATGCGACCTTTGGAATCTACGGCCACGCCAATGCCGGTTTCGGTCAAGTCCTGATCCAGAATATTCAGACGATGCCCTTGACTGTTCAGCCAACCGCGCACGGCCACATCCGCCGGATCCGATTGGCCGAAGTTCATCGCAATGTTTTCGGCGAGGCGGCTCCAGTTCGTGATGCCAAACTTCAGTACGCGTTTGCGCAGCGTATTGCCATCCGGGCTGACGTGGTCGAAGTATTCGCGCGCGGCCATATCCTGGCTGTGCAGGCGTGCGACTTCAGCCAAATCCTTCGCCATTGACAGAGGCACAAGATTTTGTTCCGCACGGAAACGATTGATCGCGTGAAAGACTTTCTCTTCGATGCTGGTGGTGGTGACGGCGCTAGGTACGGCAGCCGCTGCGGGCACATAGGCAACGGCTCGTGTTGGGGGAAGGATTACGTCAGACGCCAAACACACGGACGCCAGACAAAGAGCAAGGCACATTACACGATACATCTCGTAGCTCCTGTCAGTGACGAAGGATTAGTCGGGGGCCGGAAAGTCGCAAAAACTAAAATCTTCGGTGTAGATACTAACGGGGCTTGATCGGTCGTTATTTATTTTTTCGAGAAAAGGGTGATTTGAGAAGACTGACCGCTATTCAGTCATCGAATCGGGCGGGATTATGCCTGACGAGAATCAATTTGGCAACCCTTCAAGGGCAAAATGTTGGCAATAAATTTATTGCTATTGTGTAGCCTTGATTTTGTCTTTAAGACGCGCAATCACAGTGGTCTCCACTGAGTATTCCAACGCGACTTCCCAATTGCGCCGCGCTTCCTGCAAACGACCCAAATCGCGCAAGACATCGCCGAGATGTTCGTGGACGGTCGCATTGCGCCGCGCATACACCGCTGCTTTTTCCAGATGCCCGCGCGCTTCCTGCAAGCGCCCCAGTTTGTGCTGCACCCAGCCGAGGCTGTCGAGAAAGCTGCCATTCAACGGCTCAATGCTCACGGCCTTTTCAATCAAGGGCAAGGCTTCGTTGTAACGCGCGTTGCGCTCGGCCAGGTAATAGCCCAGATTGTTCAGTGCCGTCGCGTTGTCCGGTTCGCGTTGCAACACCGTGCGCAGCGTCTTTTCGGCTTCGGCGCGTTGTCCGGCGCGATCCTGAATCGAACCGAGTTGAATCAGCAAATCCATGTCGTTCGGGTCGAGCGTGATGGCTTGGCGAATCGTTGCCTCGGCTTCTTTGATCTGCCCGCTTTGCAATTGGATATTGCTCGTGATGGTGAGCAAGGTTGTATCGCCGACGGTTTGTTGCTGCTGCAACGCGCGCAAGGCAGTGAGGCTTTCGTTGTAGTTGCGCAAATCGCCCAGCAGCATGGCTTCGGTCAATTTCAATGAGCGGTCGTTCGGATAACGCAACAACGCCGCGCGCGTGGCTTCCAACGCTTCGCGGTACTTGCCCTCTTCGCGCAATTCGTCAATCAGCAGCGAACTGACCATCGGGTTGTTTTCGCCGAGCAATTGTTGCGCGCGCGTGAAAACGGCTTGCGCCTTTTTCTTGTCGCCTTGCCGGTTGTACATGCGCGACAGCCGCGCCACGACGGTCGTCAGCGTTTCCGTGCTGGCCACATCCAATTTGGATTTCGCCGTCAGTTCATTGAACACGCCTTCGTAATACGCCATCGCATCCGCCGCGCGTCCGAGTTCTTCGTAGGTTTCGCCGAGCAGCAGATTGAGTTTTTGCCGTGCGCCCGGTTCCAATTTCGTGATGCCCTGCTTGAGCGTTTCCACCGCTTCGGCGCGCTTGCCGGAGCGACGTTGCGCGATGGCCAGCAATTCCATGACGCCCGCATTCAACGGATCGCTCTTTTGCAATTCGCGCAGTTTCGTGATGGCCTCGCCATAGCGCCCGACCCGCACTAGTGCCGCGCTGTAACCCACGTGCAGCATCGGCAGGTCGTAGCGTTTCAGCAAGCGGTAATAAGTTTGCAACTCTTCTTCGCCGTTGCTCGACAGCCGCAGCATATTCGTCAAATTGCGCGCATTGACTGCCGAATCAGGATCACCTTCAAACGCGCGGCGCGCGGCTTCGATAGCTTGTGTGTGCTTGCCTTGCGCGAGGTAGAGTTGCGAAAGCTGATACCACGCCTGATCCTGCGAAATGTCCGCGTTCATAACCTGGCGATAAAACATCGTTTCCGTCGGAGCGCCAATCGCGGTGAGTTTTTCGAGGGCATGCGTCTGGCGCGCGGCATCGGTTTTCATTTGATACAAATCCGCCAAGAACGCCCACGCCTCGGCGTTCGTCCCATCAATGCGCGCGACTTCTTCGTAGCTGCGAATCGCGCGATCAATCTGCGCAGGCTTCACGTCTTTTTCAAAGCGCACCATAATCATCGCCAACCGCCCCAGCCATCTGTGTCCGTTCAGGCAATCGGGATCGAGGCGAATCGCTTCTTTCGCTTCGCGTTCCGTCGCTCCGAATTGTTGCATGTGAAAATAAATTTCGCCCAAATCGGCGTGCGGATCGGCGGCGGTCGGATCGAGCTGAATGATCTCTTTGTAAATCGTGACCAGATCGCCCAGCTTCGTTGTCCGCACCGTTTTCATTCGTTGCGCTTCCATATAGCGCAAATACGCTTGCTTGCGATTCCGTTTGACTTCGGCAGATTCGGGCTGTGGCGGCGCAGCAGCGGGGGGTGGATTCGTGGTCGTTTGACTCGCAGAGGGTTGCCCAGCTTGCCCAGCTTGCCTAGCCCAAATCGTCAGCGAAAAAAGTACGCTCGCGCTGGTGATGGTTGCGAATTGTTTCCAGGTTGATTTCATCTGACCACCTCTCGAATGTATGACCGCAAGTGCGAACTCAAGGGCTGCTATTCCGTTTCGCTCAAGCCCAATCGGATTTGCTCTGCCGCCCGCGCAGCCGAATTCTGAACGTTGTCTTTGTCTGCTTCCAACGCGGCCACCGCGCGCTCCCATTCGCCGCGTCGCGGAAAGCTGTAGGCAATCAACAGCAAGGCCGCGAGGCCGAGTCGCCAGCTATATTCGCGGTTGCCCGTCACCAAACTTGCCACGACTCCCAAAATGCCCACCACATCGCCCAGCACCGCGCCGATGAGCGAACACAGATACAATTGACTCAACAACGCGCTGACCCCTTTTCGTCCGGCATTTTGCAAGCGCGCCGATGACAGAAAAAAACGCCGCACTGCCACGACTGCCAACGCCGCCACCCCCACTAAGCTCACGATGATGTAATGACTATTCGTCAGCCATTCGTAATCACCGCGCGGCATGGCCGGAGCAAACGCCCAACCGATGACGACGTACAACAGCGTGCTGATGCCGAGCGCCGCGACGATCAGGGCCGTCAACCGATAGCGTGCGCGCAAGGCCGTTTGATGGGCGCTGGAAATGTACATCAACGCTTCTCCACAATCAGGTCGTCGCCCGTCTCGGCTTTCAAATCCGGGCCGGACGAACGCAAACGAAATTCATTGGCCGTGCCGCGATACAACAACGGTTGCTCCCACAAGTCAAAGCGCACGGGCATCGGCAAATAACGCGGCGCAAGCTGTTCCAACAGTTGATCGAAGTTTTCGGCGACTACATAGCCGCCGCGATCTTCTTTGTGCGCTTCGAGGGCTTTAGCCAATCGTTGCAGCAATTCTTCGGTGCGGCGAATTTTTTCGCGGCGAATCGCTTCCGTAATCAATTCGACCGATTCCCAATGCTGATCGCCGAGCCGAATGTCCGCGACCTTCCACTCGCCTTTTTCCTGCTTGAAGCGCACGGCAGTTTCAATTTGCGCTTCGACGACCGCGTTGCCACCCAAACCGCTACTGACGGTCTTGATGCGTACCTGATCGGGTTTCAATTCCGCGCCGCCGAGCTTGCGCAGCAACTCGCGCGCGTGTTTGGCGGTCAATCCGCCTGCCGCCCAAACGGCAACGCCAAGTGTAAGAATCGTGATGGCGAACATGTATCGAGGGATCATATCGCGTTCGTCGGAACACGAGGGATGGTAACAAAACTCCTGCGCGAACGCGAGCCAGCCTTTGGGCTTTGATGGGTTCGTGGCGCAGATAAGCGCGCGCCGTCCGCCGCAAAAATTTCGCGGTCGCAAACTTTCCAGTGCATTGCACGTACACAGCGCATGGCATCGCCTGGGAATCCATTGTAGAATGCCGGGTCGGCGTTGAGATGATGTGGGTTATGCATCGTTGTGCATCAGGGAGCGGGAACCGCGCTATGATTAGCTGTCAGCATTGCCAGAACGAAAATTTGTCGGGCGCGGAATTTTGTGACGAATGTGGCGCGCGTATCGAAGCGGTGTTGGCGCAGACACTCGCTCCGCCCCCGCCCAGTTTTTTGTGCGAGGATTTAAAGCCAAGCCCGGCTCGCCCGCTTTCCCCAATTGGTCGTTTGTTCGAGGATGAAGACGACGCAGCGATTTCGCTGCTGTCGCAGGCGCGGTTGGTTGTGCTGGTTGCCGGGCACGCGGGCAAAGAATTTTTGCTCAGCAAAGCCGAGATGCTGATTGGGCGTTGGGATGCAGCGCGCGGCATTTTCCCCGATGTGGATTTGGATGAAGTAGATTTGGAAACCAAAGTGTCCCGACGACACGCCCGCATCTTCACGCAAAACAATCAATACTGGATTGAAGATTTGGGCAGTCTCAACGGGACGATCATCAATCGCCAACATCGCCTGCAACGCGGGCATCCGTATTTACTCAAAGACGGCGACGAGATTATTGTCGGCAAGACCTTTCTGAAATTCAGCCTTGTGTAGCGCTATGCCTTTTTGTTCCCATTGTGGCAATCAGACCGGAACCGCAGACCCCTTCTGTGGCGAGTGCGGTGCGCGGCAGGAAGCTGTGCCGTTGGCTTCGACGCCGCTGGTCACCGCGCCGAAACCGACGGGCGTGGTCAATAATTCTCCCATGAATTTTCAACTCCCGCCGGGCACGGTGCTGGCAGATCGCTATCAAATTCAGCAACGAGTCGGCGGCGGCGGGATGGGGTCGGTGTACAAAGCGACAGATCGCAATTTGGCGCATCGTTTGGTAGCCGTCAAAGAAATGCTCGAACTCTTCGCCGATCAAACGGCGCGCACCAAAGCCATCGAAGATTTCAAACGCGAATCCGAGTTGCTGGCGCGCTTGGAGCATCCCTCGATTCCGACGATTTACGATTACTTTTTTGATCTGACGCGAGGCCGTTATTACCTCGTGATGAAGTTCATTGATGGCGGCGATTTGGCCAGCTATCAGCAAGCCTCGGGCGGCAAGGTTGACGAACTGACGGTGACGCGGTGGGCGATACAAATTTGTGACGTGCTGGATTACATTCACTCGCAAAAACCGCCGCTGATTTATCGCGATTTGAAGCCGGCAAACTTGATGCTCGACTCGCGCACGCAACGGGTGATGCTGGTGGATTTTGGCATCGCGCGCTTTGTGGCTCCCACGCAGAAAGGCGTCACCGCCGTCGGCACGATGGGTTATGCGCCGCCGGAGTTGTTTGCGGGCAAAGCGACACCGGCTTCCGACCTGTATTCCTTGGGCGCGACGATGTTTCATTTGTTGACGGGGAAAGACCCGCAGGACAATCCGCTCTTGATTTTTGACTTTGAGAAAAACCCGTCGCCGCGCCAACTCAATCCCGCGCTGACCGAGCGAATGGAACAAATCATTGGTCGTGCCGTTGAACATGAGACGTCTAAGCGTTTCCCCACCGCCCGCGCTTTCGGCCTGGAATTGGAAGCGCACCTCAACGATCTCAAGGCGGGTAATTTCACCAGCGAAGCTCCGATAGTTACCCCGGTAATGACCTCGGTGTTTGCCCCGCTGGATGAAAGACAGGTGGAGAGCGGGGAATTGGTGGTCGCTGCACCGTTGACTTGCGTTACCTGTGGCGAAGAGATTAGTCTAGGCGATCAGTTCTGCGCGTACTGCGGAACCCCAGTGCCAGGCGGTCAACGAAATACAGCCCGATTGATAGTGTTAGGAACGAATGAAATCGCTGCGCAATTTCCGCTCGATGTCGAGGGCGAACATTTGATCGGTCGCCCGGACCCACACAACGGTGTGATTCCGGCAGTAGACCTCTCGCGCTACGATAAAGTCGGCGGCGTGTCACGGCGGCACGCGCGGATTATTTTGCGCGGACAGCAGTTTATTATCGAAGATTTGGGCAGTAGCAATGGGACATTTATTAACGACAAAATTCGGTTAGGCCCATCGGCCCAACATGTGTTGCAAAGCGGCGATCTCGTCCGCCTGGGCAACACCGCCTTGCGCTTTTTGATTAACTATTAGTTGGCGTTTGACGGCAAAGCTCCCCATGAAAGGCAAATTCCAACTCCCCCAAAGTATGATGGAGACTTCGTCTGAAACAATCTTCACGGCTCCGCTGCCGGAGAATCCGTTTGTCCAAAAAATCCCCCCGCGCATTGAGTCCCCGGCCAGTCTTGGCTTACGTGCGGCGGCGTTTTTGGTGGATTACATTTTGACCTTGTTGGTGCTCGGCGTGGCGATCTCGCTGGCGATGCTTTTCAAGGGCAGCTTTCCGACAGTGGCCGATTGGATCATGAATCTCGGCTATGTCGCGACGCTGGGCTTTATCGGCTGGAACTGGGGGTATTTGAATGTGCGCGATGGGCAACGCATTGGACAACGATTGGTGGGAATCAGAACCATCTGTGTGAACGGCGGCGTGTTGGGATACCGCACGATTTTGCTGCGACATTTGGTGGGCTATCCGCTCTCGTTGTTGTGCGCCGGGTTGGGGTTTTTGTGGATCATCGTGGACGCGAAACAACGCGGCTGGCACGACCGGCTGGCGGGAACGTTGATTGTCAAAAGTTAGCCGGATGAACGTGCCCCGTCATCCGTTGTTTGAGGTAACAAGTATGCTCAATTGTGGGAAATGTGGAGCATCGGTCACGGAACTCGCGGTATTCTGTTCCATCTGTGGACAGAAGCTCGCCGCCGCCCCGTCAGAGTCTGCCGCCCCCGCTGATTCTCCTCTGACCAAAGCCGCCAGCGCGTTGGCCAAAGCTTCCGGGTTGGCGAAATCGCAAACCAATCCGCGCTTCGGGTTTTTGGTGCGCGCTTTGTCCGTAGTGGCGGGTGTGATCCTGGCCTTGAGCGCGTATCTGGTCTATCGCAATCAAAGCTCATCGGGCATTGCGCCGGTTCTGAATATTGTCGCCCCGCTGGACAAATTCAATCGCCTCGTGCAAGCCGGAAAGGTGAGCGCGGAGCAAGGCGATTTCAACGCGGCGATAGCGAACTTTGAAGAAGCGGAAAAGCTCGTTCCGACCGACACGGACGTCATCAAACGGCTCGCCGATTCTTACAACACCAACGGCCAGGTGGACAACGCCATCGCCAAATACTCGCGCATCGTCGAGCTTGATCCCAAGAACGTCGAAGCGCGCTATCAACGGGCCGAAATTCAAATCACGCGCGGGCTGTGGAAAGAAGCCATCGAAGACCTGCAATATCTGGCGATCAATGCGGCGCACACGGAACAGGGCAATCTGGCGCGGCAAATTCTCGGCGGCAACTTTACGGTCAAACGAGCGATAGAGTCGTTGTCCGACAAACGTGGCTTGCTGGGCCGTCGCGGCAAACGAGGCTTGCAATTGCCGGAGGTGGATGATACGCCGCCGGAATTGGCGCTCACCTTGCCCAAGCTCGCCAGTGGCATCCCGGACACGCCGCCTGCGCCCTTGCCTTCGTCGGAGGAATACACGCGGGCGAGCATTCTGGCAAGGCAACATCGTCGCAAAGGCGAAGACTATCTCAACGCCAAGTATTACTATTCGGCCATCAAAGAGCTACAAAGTGCGCGCCAATTGGCAGTGGATGACGGCGATCTCAACTATCTGTTGGGACAAGCTTATTTCGGCTTGAAGCAATACGGCCTGGCGCGCAAATATTATGAGCAGTGCGACAGCGGCGTGTATGTGCAGGTCGCGCGCGGCGCAGCCCAAAAGGCGCGCGAAAACGAACAAAAGCAGGCCAAGAAAGCACGTAAAGAAGAAAAATCTGATGATTGATTCGGTGGTCGGTGGTCGGTGGCTGGTGGTCGGTTGAAGGCTTATGTGTTGCCGCAAGCGTTCGTCTTCCGCCTTCCGATCACCAGCCACCGACCACCGACCACCGACCACCGACTACTATGCCACGCCTCCTCGTCAAATCCACCTCTGCCAACGCTGATTCGATTGTCGAATTGCAACGCTTACGCACAACGATAGGTCGTTCGGTGCGCAACGATCTCTGGACGGACGACCCGTTTACGTCGCGCTTGCACGCGGAAATCCGCCAACGCGGCGATGGCTTTTGGCTGTCGGATTCCGGCAGCGCCAACGGCACATATCTGAACGGCGCGCGCCTCACGGCTCCTGTGATGCTGCGCGATCACGATGTGTTTCGCGTGGGCGAAACGGAGATTGTGTACATCGAACACGACGAAACCGCGCCGTTGAAAGGGCAGACCGGCGTGTTGATTGCGCCCGCGTCCGAAGCCACGCAGATCAGACCGGAAGCCACAATTGTCGCCGCCAACACCTCTGCCACCGCCGTGTCGCAAGTGCTGTCTTCGATTGACCTCAATCAAACGACCGTCAGCGGCGTGCCGCAAGTGGTGGACACTTCAGCGGACATGTTGGCCGTCATCAGCCGCGTCAGCGTCGCGTTGCTTTCTTCGCTCTCGCTCGACGAAACGCTGAATCAAGTGTTGGACTTCGTCTTTGCCGCGTTACCGGCGGATCACGGCTATCTGATGCTGCTCGAAAAAGTGCCGCATCGCAAAGAACTGGAGTTGATTTGCAAGACGATGAAGACGCGCCAACCCTTGTCCGCGTCCGAGCAGTCCGAAGTCAAAATCAGTCATTCGATTTCCGAACAGGTGCTCAAGCAAGGCATCTCGGTTTTGACCTCTGATGCGCAACACGATCCGCGCTTTCAGCAAAATCAATCCATCGTGCTGAGCGGCATTCGCTCGGTGATGGCCGTGCCGCTGATCATTGAAGGCCGCATCCTCGGCATGATTTACGTGGACAGTTCGTTCGGCACAAATCGCTTCACCGAGCCGCAATTGCAATTGCTCACGTTGATTGCAGGCGTCGCGGCGATTCGCATTGAAAATGCGCGGCTGCTCGAAGCCCAAGCCGAGCAAAAGCGATTGGCGAATGAATTGTCGGTGGCCAGCGAAATTCAGTTGCGGTTGCATCCCGCAAATCCGCCCAGAATTTCCAGCTACGATATGATCGGCGTCAGTTTTCCGTGCTACGAAGTCGGCGGCGATTACTTCGATTTTATCGAGCGGAAAAGCAAACGCTATGTGATTGCGCTCGGCGATGTGTCGGGCAAAGGAACCGGCGCGGCGCTGTTGATGACCTCGCTGCACGCCGCCGTGCGTGCCTACGCCACCACGCCGGCCTCCGCGCCCGAAGTCGTTTCGCAAATCAATCAATACATCTACGACAACACGCCGTCGAATCGCTACATCACGTTTTTCTACAGCGAGCTTGATCCCAAGACGCATCAACTGACCTACGTCAACGCCGGCCACAATCCGCCGCTGCTCGTACGTGCTTCCGGCGCGGTCGAACAGTTGGATGTCGGCGGTTTTCCGGTGGGCATTATGCCGTTTGGCGAATACAAAGAAGCCGCCGTGCCGTTGTACGCAGGCGATGTGATGATTGTGTATTCCGATGGCGTCACCGAAAGCGTCAACGAAAACGATGACGAGTTTGGCGAGCAACGCTTGATCGAAGTCCTGCAAAAAAATCGCACGCGCACCGCCGCAGGCATTCGGGATCGCATTGACGAAGCCCTCACGCGCTTTGTCGGCAAAGCCAAATCCGTGGACGATTTGACGCTGGTGATTGTGAAGCGGGAATAAGCCTGGTCAGACCTCTTCCGTAAATGCTAACCACCTATGTCCTAATTCCTCTGCTCTCGCTTGCGCCGTGTGCTTTGTGGCTGTGGTATTTCTACAGTCGCAGCTTGTACAAACGCCCATCGTTGCGCGTGATTGCCTTGACGTTTTTGCTCGGCAGCGTCGCGACGTTGGTTGCGATTCCGCTGAATTTGTTGGGACAGTCGTTGTTTCTGGCCTGGTTTGGCCCCGGTCTTTGGACGCGCGTGCTGGTGCTGTTTCTGGTCGTCGGCCCGGTCGAAGAGCTTTGCAAATTGTTGGCGGTGGCCGTGTACGCCTATCGTCGCCGCGAATTCGATGAGCCGTTGGATGGCGTGATTTACAGCGCGTCCGCCGCGCTCGGTTTCGCCGCCATCGAAAACGTCATTTACCTTTCGCAAAACAATCCGTTCCTCGTGTTGTTGCGCGGCCCGTTGTCGAATCCGGGGCACGCGCTGTTTTCTTCGTTTTGGGGCTTGAGCTTGAGCCGCGCGAAGTCCGCACCAAATTTGGCTTCGCAACGATTTCCTATTATTTTGCGCGGCTGGGTCATTGCCTCGTTGTTGCACAGCGTGTTCGATGCGTTGTTATTGGCGTCGGAGCGCGTCAGCATCATTCTGTTTTACGTTGTCATTGCGGCGCTGCTGGCGTTGTTCTTTTGGGTGCGCCAGCAGATTCAGTTTCATCGCGACACGTCGCCGCACCGCGAAGGAACGATGCTGTTGCAAATCACCAACCTCTGCGAACACTGCGGCGCGAAAGGCATCGCGGGCGAGCCGTGTCCGAAATGTCAACGCACTGTGCCGGCCCCGCCGGAATCGTCTGTGTGCCCGGTGTGCGCGGCGATCAATCGCGCCGAGGCGAATTTCTGTTTGCGCTGCGGCGCGAATTTGAAGTTGACGGCAGCGGAGAATTTGCATCGTCGTCCGCACTTGATCGCCGTCACCACGAGCGGAGAAGAATCACTGGCCTGCATTCTCAATCGCAACGAAATCTTCGTCGGGCGCACGCTCAACAACGATTTCGTGATCGAGCATCCGTCCGTGTCCAAACGCCACGCGCAAATCACCGCCGTCAACGGTCATCACGTTGTCACAGATTTGGGCAGCAGCAACGGCACGTTCATCAACGGTCAGCGCATCACGACGGCCACGAAACTCGAAGACGGCTGCGAAGTCCGCTTCGGTCGCGCGCGCTATGTCTATCGTCAAAATCGCAGCGAGTAAGTTGGGGCGCGGCACATCTCGCTTTCTCTCCCTCGCGCTCGCTGTTACAATGCGCGACTATTCTTGCGCAACCCGATGAACTTTATGTTGCTGCCGAAACATGTGACCGAACAAGACAAGCGCGCGCTGACCCTATATTTTGTCGTCGCGTTGCTCACGGCTGCGTGCCTGGTGCTGGTGATTCTCTACAAATCCGACTTTCGCGTCGGCAAAAAAATGGCGCTGGAATCATTGCCGACGCCCACGTCCACGCCTCGTACTCGCCCATGACCATTGCCGCCCACCGCCTTTATCCCTGGCTCGCCGCCGTTGCTTCGGGAGCGTTGCTGGTGCTTGCCTTCCCCAAATTTGCGTTCAGCTTTTTAGCCTGGATCGCGCTTGTGCCGTTGTTGTTGGTGCTGACACAAACGGAGCAAACCTTGTGGCGTGCGTTTTGGTTAGGCTGGACAACGGGCTTTGTGTTTTT
>CAZWAK010000168.1:0-17827 GCA_964631865.1 uncultured Heliobacteriaceae bacterium
ACAATTCGCCGCTCGGCAAGGCGTAGGCATTGATGCTGTCGTTAGCGAGCACCGTTACCGTGCCGCTGAACCGGCTCTGGGTGCGCGCGGCAATGTCGTCGGCCAGTCGCGTCAGGTACTCGCTCAACTCCGCGTCATTGACCGTCGGCAAAAGTTGGTGCAACGTCGGCGGTTGCGCGTGTGCGATGAACGCTGCGCCCCAGACCAACGCGATGGCCAACGCGATGAATAGCCCGCTTTTCATGTTTTCTCCTTCGTGCGATTGAATGCGGAGAAGATAAAGCGGTGGGTGAGGTTGGTGGCTCGTGCCTGTCACACTTTTTCAAGTGTGCTATTGAGTTGTCTTAGGTGTAGTCTTTGAAATCTTCGATAGCATCGTCGAAATCTTCCCGCATCGTCATCAAGCCTTTGGCGCTGCCATAACGCAACTCTTCATCGTCTCTCTCGATGCGCGTAAATTTAGCGATGGGCTGACTGTCGCGCGTGAAGATAATCTCCTCACCGTTGAGAACGTCTTCCAGCAATTGTAGAAAGATGGTTTGTGCTTCCGCTACATCAACGTACTTCATTTCGTGCCCTGCAATTGCCTGGCGACTTTCTCGACTTCGCCCATCAAGCGCACCGTGTTGCCGCCGAGAATCTTGCGAATGTCGGCTTCTTTGTAGCCCTTGCGCAACAAGGCTTCGGTGATCTTCGGCAGCTTCGAGCAGTCTTCCATCCCCACCGGCATCGTTGCGCCGTCAAAGTCAGAACCGAGTCCCACGTGATCGGCCCCAACCAATTTCACCGCGTGGTCAATGTGCTCCACGATGCGTTCCCAACTGGCTTTGGGCGCGGGGCCGAATTGCTTTTCGAGTTCTTCCCGAATCTTGGCAAAACCGTCGCGGCCTGGATATTTTTGCGCGAGTTCGCGGCGCGCGGCTTGGGTTTTCTGTTGCCACAAATACAAGTCATTATCAATGTAAGCGTCCAGATAGTTGATCTGGATGACGCCGCCTTTCGCCGCCATCGCCTTAATCATTTCGTCCGTCATATTGCGCGGATGCCCGCTCAACGCACGACACGACGAATGCGACGCGATGATCGGCGCTTTGCTCACTTCGAGTGCATCCCAGAACGTTTTGTCAGCCACGTGCGAGACATCCACCATCACGCCGATTTTATTGAGTTCGCGCACTACGTCTTTGCCAAAATCGGTCAAGCCATTGTGCTTTGGTTGATCGCCCGACGAGTCCGCCCAATCGGTGTTGACCGAATGCGTCAGCGTCAAATAGCGCACGCCGAGCGCCGCATACATGCGCAGCACAGGCAAGCTGTTGTTGATCATGTGTCCACCTTCCATGCCCATCAGCGCCGCGATCTTGCCTTGCTTATGAGCTTGACGAACATCGGCGGCGGTCGTGCAAAGCATCACTTTGTCGGGCATATCAGCGGCGAGCTTATGCACAGCGGCGATGCGTTCCAGCGCATCGTTGACGGCCTTCGGCCCCGTGACGCGACCCGACATGTAGATCGAAAAGAACAACCCGTTCAGCCCGCCTTCTTTCATTCGTGGCAAATCAATGTGGCCGGTGGTATGACGTTCGTCGAACTTCCAATCGGTTTGCAGCTTCGGCGTCACGTCAATGTGCGTGTCGAGCACGAGCGAAGAAAAATGCAGCTTTTTCGCGCGTTCGGAAACATCACTGGATTGTTGTGCAAAGGTCAAAGAAAGCAGCAGAGCCAATCCAACAACGGCAATGAGGGATTTTTTCATGGGGCATCCTCCAGGTAAGTTCATCCGCGTCACACTGCGACTTGCGCGGCGATGTGCGGATGCGATTGATAATTCACGATTTCAAAATCTTCGTAGACATACGCAAAAATCGAAGCGGGTTTGCGCTTGATGACAAGCTGTGGCAACGGCAATGGCTCGCGCGTAATTTGCAGTCGCGCCTGTTCCAGATGATTCGAGTACAAATGGCAATCGCCGCCTGTCCAGATAAATTCGCCGACGTCCAAATCACATTGCTGCGCGACCAAATGTGTCAGCAACGCATAGCTGGCGATATTGAATGGCAGCCCCAAAAAACAATCAATCGAGCGCATGTACAACTGGCACGACAGCTTGCCGTTCGCCACATAAAACTGAAACAGCAAATGACACGGCGGCAGCGCCATCGTTTCAACTTCGCCGACATTCCACGCTGACACGAGCAAGCGCCGCGAATCAGGGTTCGTTTTGATCTGCGCGATGACCTGCGAAATTTGATCTATCGTGCGCCCGTCAGCCGTTTCCCATCTGCGCCATTGCCTGCCATAGACAGGGCCTAGTTCGCCGTTTTCGTCGGCCCATTCATCCCAAATGCTAACGCGATTTTCTTTGAGAAACGCGATGTTCGTATCGCCGCGCAGAAACCACAGCAACTCATAAAAGATTGAGCGTGTGTGCAGCTTTTTCGTCGTCACGAGCGGAAAGCCCTCGCTCAAATCAAAGCGCATCTGTCGCCCGAAAACACTGATCGTTCCGGTTCCCGTGCGATCTTCTTTTTCCGTTCCGTTCGCAAGAATGTCTCGCAACAAATCTAAATACTGTTTCATGATTCTCAAGATGGAACCACGAAGAAACGAAGAACACGAAGAGAAGAATTGTTTCGAGTTTTGAGTATTGCGTTTTGTCTTCCGCGTTCTGACTTCTCTTCGTGTTCTTTGTGCTCTTCGTGGTGAAATTATTATTTCGGTTCTGGCGTCGCCAACAAATACACCGCAAACGATGCCAGCCAATGTTCACCGGCATAATCGCCGCTCGCAATGTTCGGCAGCGCGGCTTGCTCGTGTCGCTTCGCTGCCTCAATCAACGCCTTACGCATCGCATTCGTTTTGGACAACGCGGCAGCAATGCTGCGCATACACCACGCGCGGCTCAGGTTCAGCCCGTCCAGATGCACAATCTTGCCATCGGTGCGATCCGCAACAATCGCAGGCGTCTGCAACGATTTTGGCAAACTCGGCAAAAAGCGCGCAAACCACGTTTGGAATTCCGCAGGCTGCAACACGCGCCGCATCAAATCCGCTTCCATCAAACTCGGCGAAAAGAAATCTTCGCCCCCCGGTTCCCACGCTGCCGGATAATTCACATCATTGCCGTAATACGTTTTGCTGCGCTCGACGATCAACGCGGCAAGCTTTTGATCGCCGACCGCTTTCGCATAATCCAGCGCAAACGCCAACCCAAACGCCGTGTTTGGATGTACGCCTGTACGAATCGGATAGGTTTGCTTCGGTAAAAAGGTTACGTACTTGGCTGCGAACGCTTCCGCAAGCGGTTGCAAATTGGCGGCCCATTGTTTGCCGTCCGCATCATTCCATCCGTGTAATTCTTCGGCCAATTTTAGGAGCCATGCCCAGCCATACGTGCGCTCAAACGATTGCCGACTTTCCTGTTTCAGATACGCGACTTCGCCTTGTACCTTCGCGGCAGAAAGATTTTCCTGCAAAGCCGCGCGAATCTCTTTCGCTTCCGGCAACGCGGGAAACGCCTTGAGCAAGCGCACCAACATCCAATGACCATGCACCGACGAATGCCAATCGAAGCAGCCATAAAACGCGGGGTGCAGCGCCTTCGGACTCTGCACTTCGCCGCTGTTGTTCATGACGTGATCCAGCTTGTTAGGATATTCTTTGCGCACGCATTTGAGCGGCAATTTTGCCAAGCTGGAAGCCTGTGCTTGCGTGAGTGATTCTTGCGCCATAGCCTGCGTTGAAAACAGAAGTACGAGGAAAAAAGTAAATTTCATCATTGCGTGAACCGCAGAAAATGTAGCGCAAACTGTTAGTTTGCGGTAGTCCGAGAGGCTGCAACTTTCTGAAAATCAATTCTGACAAAACGCAAACTAACAGTTTGCGCTACGATGATCAACGTTATGAAACTATCCATCATCGCCGCGCTCGGACGTAACCGCGCCATCGGCTATCAAAATCAACTCCCGTGGCGCTTGCCTGCGGATTTGCAACGCTTCAAACAATTAACGCTCGGTCATCACATCCTGATGGGTCGCAAAACCTTCGAGAGCATCGGACGCCCCTTGCCCGGACGCACGTCCGTCATCATCACACGGCAAGCGGATTACAAAGCCGAAGGTTGTTTGATCGCGCATTCATTGGAAGAAGCGATTGCCTTAGCGAAAGCGCGCGGCGAGCAGGAAGCGTTTGTCATCGGCGGCGCAGACATTTATGCGCAGGCCATCCCGCTCGCGGATCGAATGTATTTGACGTTCGTGGAAGCGGAGCCGGAAGCGGATGCGTTCTTTCCGATGTTTGATGAGAATGCGTGGGGAACAACTGAGGAAGTGTCGTTCACAACAGATGAGAAACATGCCTACGCAATGAAATTCATCACGCTCCAAAAGCGTTCGCAAAGAATTTGAGCGATGCGCTTACAGTTTAAGTTTAGGAACCAGTTTCGACTTTTTCATCTGACCGGTGTAGCTGTAAAAAGCGATGTCATTGCGATCTCTGACAACCCAAACTTCCAGCGCACCTTTGGCCAAATAGAGTTCGACTTTTTGCTCCATCTCGGCTTTGGAATTTGACGGAGAGACAACCTCAACACAGATTTCAGGCGCTTGCGGATAAGGTGTGACATCCCCGTATTCCAGCAGAAATTCATCGGAGGCCCACGCCACATCCGCGACTTTTACACCATCAGAAGTTTCTATTGAGCATTCGTTAATAACCGTTCCGCTTTTTTTCCGGCGATAGATTTCATACCCGATTTGCGACTGCAAAATGCCGTGTTTATTGGAAGCGGGACTCATCAGGATTTGTCCGAACTTATTCAGTTCAATTTTGAAGGGCAAATCGCGTAAATACGGACTGTTGATGACCTCATCCCACGTCATAGTTCTTATCCTTGAAATTAGCGCAGTAAATCTTGTACTCGTACAGTTCCAATTTCTCGTTCCTCAATCAACACAGGCAACGTACCGGTCAAATCATAAATATCAATCTGCTGATAATCTGCATCCGCAACCGATGGCGCGTTGTACACCTCACAAGTGTTGTCTATCAAATTCACAATCCAATACACCGGAATGCCCGCCCGCGCATACATTCGTTTCTTCATCCTGCGATCACGTTCCAACGTACTGTCCGAAATTTCCACGACAAGGGCGATTTCATCGGCGTGTGGATGGCGCTCGTGATAATCCTGCGTTGCGCCGCGCACAATCATCACATCAGGTTCCGGTTCGCTGTCCGTCAGCGTAATGGGTTCCTGCGCGTCTACATACCAGCCGTCGGGAATAATGGCTTCGAGCGCTTTTTGCGTGAGGCGTGTGGCAATGCGGTGCTGGGGCTTTTTCGGCAGTTTGGCAACCAACCATCCTTCCAACAATTCCACCTGATTGTCGGCAGCGAGGATGCCCGCGCGAATCATTTCGTGATATTGCTCGACGCTGAGCCGCACAATCGGATCACGCGGCACAGCAGGCAAAACGTTGAGTGAAGCGGTAAGCACAGACATAAAGTTGCTCCTATCGCAGCAAGGATAGCGACGACGACACGAAAGCTCAATTCTTATTTCACGCCGCGCCACATCGCCTGCGTTTGTATCTGAAGCAACGGATAGGTTTCATTGCGTGGCACGACAATAGCAGCCCGTTAAAGATCAAGCCCTTCGCCATGGAGAACGTGTTTATATGCGAGTTGTATTTGCTCCAGGGATGTTCCTTTAGCAAAAAAACGAAATGACGAAGCGGCTATATATTCGCGGCATTCATCAAACGCTAGCCAACGCCGTCCTTCGACATTTGCAACATACCCCGTGGTGTTGGAACCCGCAAAAATATCTACCACTAGATCATCTGGCTCGGTGAGGAAGCGAATGAAAAATTCTGGGAGTTTGGTTGGAAATCGCGCCGGGTGAGGCTTGATTGCCAACGCCTTGCACCCGCTCAAATAATTGCCATTGGATTCGGTATTGGGAATTTCCAGCAAATTTGACGGGATCGCGCCGCCATTGTCTTTGCCAAAATGTTTGCCGATGTCATGCCCAGACGGGCGTTTTTTAGGGCTATAAAAAGCGGCGGGGTCTTCCAAAAGCTTTTTCATGCGCGGGCTGTATTCTGTCAGGACTTTTGTAATGTCGGCTTTGGGCGATTCGGTTTTGCTCAACCACCAAATCGTATTCACCGAATCTTTGGCACGAAGCTTTCGTTTATTCACCCACTCAATCGGGCTGGGCAGTTTTGATGGGTTATGCCAGTAAAAGTCCTCCGCCAAATGAAAACCAACTTCATCACACAAGCGAAGCAACACACGGAAATTATAAAGGCTACGAACAGGCATCCCTTTCTCATACGCGCCACCTAAATCAAGGACAAAACTCCCATCTGGTCGCAGCTTCTGATAAACGACTCGCGCGAAGCTTTCTAACCAATTGAGATATTCGTCCTGTGTGCGATTGCCATATTCTTTTTGCCGCTGTAATGCGAACGGGGGACTAGTCATCACAAGATTGATGCTGTCATCAGGCAAACTCGATAAAAGAAGCCTGGAATCCCCCTGATATGCTGCGCCCAACCCTGTCGTGTAAACCGGCTTAATTGCCCGCCCCATCAAGCTGGTAACGTGAGTAAAAAGTGGCTGTGTGCTTACGCCCATTTGCATAAATGCTACCTATAGTCTGTAGATATAAAGTTGTCAATTCGCTATTTATCGCGGCGTGAAAAAGCTTAAAAAAAGCGCCCGTCAAATTTTTGCGGAGAACCTGCGTCAGATTCGCAAGTCGCAAGGTCTTTCGCAGGAAGACCTTGCCGAGCTTGCCGATTTGCATCGCACTTATATCGGTTCGGTGGAACGAGGCGAACGCAACATCTCAATAGACAATATGGAGCGACTCGCTTTCGCCCTAAAAGCAACCATCCAAGCTTTACTTGAGGACAGTCGCTGATGCAAGCCCACCCTGACAAAGCGATCCTGGACGAGTTGTTCCCAATTATTCGCCGTTATCAGGAATTGGCGTCCAAACACGGAATCGGAGACATCTTTCAAGACAATGGCGGAAAGTTGCTGCAAGTACTCCTCATTACGGGATTGCAAGTATTGAGCGGGCGCGAAGGCAATGATGCCAGAGATAGTGACGGGAATGAATACGAATTGAAATCGGTGAATACGTTGCTGACGAAAAGCTTTTCCACTCATCATCATATGAATCCCGCCATCATTGCCAAATATCGAAAAGTAGACTGGATTTTTGCCATCTACGAAGGTATTGAGTTGCAAGCGATCTACCATTTGAAACCAGAACAACTGGAGCCGTATTTCTCAAAGTGGGAAACAAAATGGCACGATGATGGGGGCAAAGACATCAACAATCCTAAAATTCCAGTCAAGTTTGTCATTGAAAGAGGCGTCCTTTTCTACCATCCATCAGCCTGAAACCTCCCTCCTTATCGCACGCCGCGCCACATCGCCTGCGTCTGCACGCCGACTGTGCGCGTGTTGTATTTGCGCAGGTATTCCAAATGCTTTTCGTCCGTCGGGTAATGTTCGCCGGGCGCGTGCGGATAGCTCTTCATCTTGTGAAACGGCAACTCGCCGACCGTTTCAGGCCGCGCCGAATTCAAATCCATGTCTTTGCCGAAGCCATCCGCGTAAACCAAATAATCACGCTTCCAACTTGCAGGCAGCGGCGGCAATTTCGTCGCATCGAAATCTACCTGCATCTCGTCGCCGTTGCGCGTGATGACGTACATATCATCGGGCGCAAGCAGTAACTCGCGCACATCGCCGTAGCGCGTGTAATTGCCGGTGTGCGCTTTCCACGGCGCAGTCGGGTCAATCGTGCGGTAGTCGTAGGCTTTCAGCCCAAACGCATCCAACGACAGTTCACGCGGGAAGCCGCGCCAATGCAGGTCGGCGCTCATCGGCGCAAGTGTCGTGACGCGCGTCGGTGCTTTGCCGTCGGTGACATCCACTAAAATCTGATCCCAGTAAATTCGCATGCTGGTCACGATGCGCACGCGCGAATCCTGACACAAAAACTTGCCCGTCAAATCTACCGTCATCGTTTTCGTCAGCCCGGCAGGAAAGCCCATTTGCTCGATCACGGTTTGCCATTCACCTTGTTTGTTTTTGACCTGCAAATACGGCGGTCTGAGCGTGACGCCCGCTTGTGACGCGGCCATGACTGAAGTCGAATCGGCGTAATCAATCCACGCCGAAAGCAATAACAATGGGCGTTTCGCGCTCAGCACGTCTTTGCCCAAATCCAATTCCAGCGCGTGTTCGCGCGCGTAGCCTTTGAATTTCAGCCGCTCAAAATTCGTCGGATATTGCTGATCTGTTTTTTCCAGCAGCGGCAAAACGTTGTTGCCTTTGTCATCCACCGCAGCGATAGGCGGGCGCGGCGCTTTAACGGAATGAATGGCAAACGGTGTGTACGGCGGCCCCGGCAACAGCTTTTCGTTCGGATAAATTTCAGTGTCTGCCGGATGGTCTACGGCCAGCAATTTCACGGCGTCGAAGAAAATCACTTCTTCGAGTTGATTGTTCATCCGAAGCGAAAGTTTGCCGTCGCGCTCCTGCAATTGTTCGCCCGTGACGCGCACGTATTCATCGGTGTCCGGGTAATTCCAGCCCGACGGCGTGCGTGCGCCAATTGCGCTGCCGCCCAGGAAATCCGTGACGAAGGCATACTCGTTGCCATTCCAGGCATACAAAATCGGGCACGAAGTTCCTTTGCGATCCAGTTCCTCAAATTTGTTCAGTTGCGATGCTTTGACATCGAGTTCCGATTGCACGATTCCAGCAGGCCAGAGCAATTGCAGCGCATCAATCTTCGTGCGATAGCCCAAGCCGAAATTCAATCCAGCCGCAGCGGGCGCAGGCGACGAGGCATAGAGTTCAAGCTTTTGCTGCAAGCTGCCGCTACGCAACACGGCTTTCGTGCCGATGCCGTTTTTGTTGGAGGTTCCGGCTTTGAGGCTGAGCGCGAGATAGTTTTTGCTTGCGCCTTCGTTTTTGAGGGCGAGCAACGCCCCGTCTTTATTGAGCGCAAGCCAATCTATTGTGCCATCGTTGTTAAGATCGCCGCTGACAAAAGCGCGCGAAGCCAGAAGTTTGCTTTGCCCTAAAGTCGTGGCAGAGTAAAACGTCGGCTGACTCAACCTGCGCTCAATTTTGATAACTTCATCACCAATCGTCAGCACATCCAACAGACCATCCTGATCGTTGTCCAGCATCTGTGACATCAGAAATGATTCCTGTTTGGGAATGGTTGCTGATACGGTTGTGCCTTGTAACGCTTTGGTGAAACCGCCTCTGCCATCGCTCAAAAAACAATCTGGTAGCGTGGCACTCGGAAAATAGAAATCGGTGAACCCATCCTTGTTTAGATCACCGGCAGCAACATTGAATGCTTTAGGCGAAATGCTCAAACCTGCGTCCTTCGCCACTTCCTTGAACGAACCATCGCGTTGATTCGCAAACAACTGCACGGGTGCGCCGTAATTCACCACAAAGAAATCTACGTCGCGGTGATTGTCGTAATCGGTGCAAACGACTGCCGTTGTCTTGTTCGCGCCGCCGCTCAAGCCCGTTTGTTCGGTGATGTCGATGAAGCTCCATTGGCCGTCTTTTTCGCCGTTGTTGCGCCACAGTCTGTTCGGCGTGCCTGCGAAATCATCGGGGAAGACGGCTTCGGTTTTGTTCGCGGGGAATTGATTGAGGTCGGCGAAATTGCCTACGAATAAATCCAGATCGCCGTCGTGATCGCTGTCCACAAACGCGGCGGTCATCGCCCATGCATTGTTGTTGCTCGCGGGCAAGCCAACTTTCGCCGTGATGTCCGTAAAGCTGCCGTCGCCGTTGTTTTTGTAGAGCGCGAGCAGTTGATAGCCGAACACCGCAATGTCCTGTTTGCCGTCGTTGTCAAAATCGCCGAAGACGGCTCCGGTCGCGGGTTGGTTGATCGTGATTTTCGACTTCGCCGTGACATCCGAAAATTTTCCACCGTCGTTGTGGAAAAGCTGTGCAAAAGGGTTGTTGTCTTGGCCGATGCCCGTGACAAACACATCGAATTTGTCGTCCGCGTCGTAATCGCACAGGCCAATGCTTGAGGCGAAGGCGGAAACCAATTCGGGCTTTGCGGTTTCAAATTCGGCTTTCGTGAGTTTGCGATTGAGTGCTGACGAGAGCGGCTTGTTCGCAAAGCTCGCGGTCAAATTCATTTCCTTCGTCGCGTCCACGAACTTCACGCTGGGCGCGTCTTTATTGACCAAGTCGCTTTCCGCACCTGTGCCTGCGAGGGCTTCGGCGTAGCGGCCTTGTTCGCCGTATTTGTTGCCGAGTTCGCTTTTGTAATTCGTCTCGCGCAGCTTTTGGAAATACTCCATCATCCGACGGCCTTCGTCGGCTTTGCCGGAGCGCAGCAGCACGGTGAACAATCCGTTCGCGGCGGTGGCGTTGTACGCTTCGTTGGCGAGCGCACGTTGATAAAACGGAACGGCCTGATCGAACTTTTGCAACGTGCGATAAATCTGCCCGATTTGCACATTGGTCATCGCGTCTTGCGGATCAATTGCGAGGACTTTCTGAAACGCGGCCAACGCGGCTTCCTGCTGATTCTGATTGCGCAGGATCAAGCCGAGAACGTAATGCGCGTGCGGGCTGTTGGGTGCGAGCTTCACGGCGATGCGCGCGGCTTCTTCGGCTTGCGGCAATTTGGCGTCGAGCAGCAGCGCGAGGGCGAGGTTGTTTTGCCCGATCAGGAAGTTCGCGTCTTTGGCAACGGCTTGCTGGAAATGCTTGGCAGCCTCTTCGGGTTTGAATTGTTCGAGGTAGGCGATGCCGATGTTCACGAGGCGATAGAGTTCTTCGCGTTGGAGACGCGGATCGGGTTGTGCGCTGTTCACGATGCGTAAATTCAATGCGCCTGCGATGACGATGCCGCAAAGCAAAACTAACAGGGCGACAGATTTCAGTTTCATAGTTGATGACCTCAAAGGCAGCGACGAAAAGTGTTTCAGGAATCGTTGGTCAGGCAGCATAACAAATGCGCTCTGGCGGATTCAAATGCTGCGCCGTCTTGCGGTTCTGCGGCGGGCTGGTATAGTTTCGCGTTCACAACTTGCAACCACAGGAGATTCGCATGGCACTTGATCCGAAAAAGCGGCAGAAGAAACTTGCCAAACGCAAAGCGCAACGCAAAGAAAAAGCCAAGAAGCTGATGGTGCAACAGCAACGGGAGATCGCTTATCAATCCAATCCCGTCGCCTTTGCCGCGCGCTATCCAATTCATCAGTGCATCGCCAACGTCGCAATGTTTGCGAGCGGAATGGGCACGGTCGTGGTCAGCCGTCGCGCGCCGAATGGCGACATCGTGATGGGCGTGTTTTTGCTCGATACGTTTTGCCTCGGCGTCAAGAGTGCGTTTGCGCGCAGCGTGTTGCCGCACGAGTATGACGAGATGATCGCCGGAATGCGGCAGGGCGAAATGATGCAGGCTGTCGAACCCTCGTATGCGCGCAAGGTGGTCGAAGAGGCGCTCGCCTACGCCGCCAGCCTCGGCTTCAAGCCTGATCCCGATTACCACACGGCGAAAGAAATTTTCGGCGACATTGATGCCAGTGAATGCAGCGACCAATTCACGTTCGGCAAAGATGGCAAGCCGTTTTATATGTCCGGCCCGCTGGATTCGCCGCTGAAGCGCCGCCAAGTGATTGCCACGCTGGAGAAGAATGCCGGCATCGGCAACTTCGATTTCATGATGCATACAGGTGGCGGCTTGGGTTTCGACGAATACGATGATGAGTATGATGATTACGACGATGATGAGTTCGAGTATGACGATGATGACGAACAGAACGACGAACCCAAGTTGTTAGTCGGCGGGCGCGAATAAGCGCGCCTGCCTTGCCACGCGGCGACGATCCGCATATACTGCGCGGCGTCATTGACGCTCCCCACATTTGCAATTGTCCCAAGTAAGTCTCACCTCACATTGATCCGTCTATTTTCGCGCGTGGTGCATCCTCTCGCCTGCTGTCGTGCGCGTTGAGCTTCATCCCGCTGCCTCACGGCCAGCGGTCATTGGGAGAATTCATGGCTAGTCGCAAATACAAATTCCTCGTTCTCACAACCGTCTGCTTGCTCGCGCTGGCGCTTGTCCGCGAGCCGCAATCGCGCACGCACGCGGCACAACTGCCCACGATTTTGTTCGTCACACAACCGCCGTTCGGCGCGGATTTTGTTTCGGTCAATGCGACCTTCGGCAACCATCGTCCGCGCACGGCCTTCACGCCACGCGGCGGCGATTTATACATTCGCTACGGCGATGGAACCTTGCGCAATCTGACCGCTGAAACCGGGTTCGGTTTGCAAGCGGGCAAGGAAATCGCTGTGCGTGAACCGAGCGTGCATTGGTCGGGCACGAAGGCGTTGTTCGCAATGGTGATTGGCGGCACAACCAAAAACGATTACAGCGACGTGTATTGGCAAATCTACGAAATCACCGGTTTAGGCCGAGGCGAAACCGCGCGCATCACGAAGCTGCCGCAGGCCGAAAATTACAGCAACATCTCGCCGCTCTATGGCACGGATGACCGCATCCTCTTCACGTCGGATCGCCCGCACAACGGCAATCCCAACATCTATCCGCAACTCGATGAATACGAGTCGCAGCCAACAAATACAGGCCTTTGGTCAATGAACGCCGACGGCAGCGATGTGCGCTTGCTCGATCACGCGCCGTCGGGAGCCTTCACGCCAATCCTCGCTTCGGACGGTCGCGTCGTGTACACGCGCTGGGATCATTTGCAACGGGATCAGCAAAACAGCGATGGCACGTTGAGTTATGGCGCGTACAACTTCGCGTCGGAATACAGCCCGACGAAGCTCACGACGAACGTCGAAATTTTTCCCGAATCGCGCACGGTTCCGGCGGGCTATGGCCATCGCATCAATCAATTCATTCCCTGGCAAATCAACGAAGACGGCACCGGGCACGAAACGCTCGGTCACATCGGACGGCACGAACTGCTGCGCTACTTCACGTCGCAGCGACCGGGCTTGCCGGAATTCATTCCGCCCGAAACGCGCCGCACCGCCGAGCGGATGTATCAACTCAAAGAAGACCCGTTGCGTCCCGGCTATTTTTACGGCACGTACGCGCCGGAGTTTTACACGCACGCTGCCGGACAAATCGTCGCGCTCAACGCAGCAGAAAGCGTGAACCCAGACGATATGCAGGTCGCATACATCACCGATCCCGTGACGCGCGAAGTTGGCACGAGCGCGACCAATCCGCTGGGGCATTTTCGCAATCCGCTGCCGCTTTCGGATGGCAGCTTGATTGCTGTGCGCACGACGGTCGCTGAAGCCGACAGCACAACGTCCGGCCCGCTTTCGGCGAAGTATGATTTTCATTTGTCGCTGTTGCAGTCGAACGGAACCTACTTCGCGCCGGTCGAAAAAGTCATCCCGAACGGCATCACGAAAACCATTTCGTATTGGGACAATCAGCCGTACGCGCAAATCAGTTACAGCGGCAAACTGTGGGAACTCGACCCGGTCGAAGTCCGCGCGCGTCCGCGTCCGACCAAACACGCTGATCCATTGCCCGCGATTGAAACCACGATCCTGAGCGAAGAGCTGGGCGGCACGGCGGGCATTGCCAAATTCCGCGAGTTTTTGCAGACGCGCAACCTCGCGTTGGTTGTGAGTCGTGATGTCACACGGCGCGGCGACAAGCAGCAGGAATTCAATTTGAAAGTTTTCGGCAGCGCCAAGCAAACCAGCGACGGCAGCACGCCGACGATTGAGTTGTCGCACTTGCAATTTTTTCAAGGCGATTTGGTGCGCAGTTACAGCAACTACGGCTCGAACAGCAATCGCGGTCGGCGTCCGTTGGCGCAAGTGATGCGCGATGGTTTGACCGCGACGGATGCGCCGCTTGGCAGCGTGAAGATTGCGAGTGATGGCAGCGTCGCGGCGCTTGTTCCGGCACGACGCGCGCTCAGTTGGCAGATGAACAAACCCGACAGCTCGGTCGGTTTGCGCGAACGATATTGGGTCACGTTTGCGCCCGGCGAAATGCGTTCCTGCACGAATTGTCACGGCGTCAATCGCACCGATGTCGTGCTAAGACAACCGCCGCCCACGAATCCGCCACAAGCCTTGCGCGAACTGGCGCGTTGGTATCGCGACAACTTTGCCAACGTCCTTGCCACAACGGTTTCGGGCGCAAGTTTTGCCGGTCACGAAAACGCGCAGGAAGCCATCGTGTCGCTGTTCGGCACAAATTTGGCAACAACCTCACAAGGCGCAACAGGAGCAACGTTGCCGACGACATTGGCCGGAACGCGCGTCCTGGTGCGTGACAGTTTGGGCGTCGAACGCGCGGCTCCGTTGTTCTTCGTTTCGCCGACGCAGATCAACTATCAAATTCCGCCTGGCACAGCGACGGGATTGGCCACGATCAACGTCAACAATAACGGCGCGATCACGGCGCGCGGTACAATTCAGGTCGTGGCCGTTGCGCCCGGCATTTTCGCTGCCGCCGCGAACGGCAAAGACTTGGCCGCCGCCGAAATCGTGCGCATCAAATCGAATGGACAGCAAACCATCGAACCCGTCGCGCGCTGGGACGCGACGCAATCCAAATTCGTCGCCGTGCCGATAGATTTTGGCGCGGATGAAATCGTGCTGGTGTTGTACGCGACCGGCGTGCGCCACCGCAGCGATTTGAAGAACGTCAGTGCGACGGTGGGCGGCTTGCCGATGAACGTGGAATACGCGGGCAATCAGAATCAGTTTGTCGGACTGGATCAAATCAACATTCGATTGGCGCGCAGCCTGATCGGGCGCGGCGAGGTGGAGGTGAAGCTGATAATTGAAGGTCGAGCGGCGAATGTGGTGAAGATCAATGTCAAGTAAGGTTGGCGTTCTATGATATGGTTTGTGCCGCAAGATCAGGCGAAACGAGCACAAACAAGTGTGAACAAGAGTTCAGCCTGAAAAAAAATTCACGGCCCCGAAAAAAATCTTCGCGCGCGGCATTTTTTTCCGAGACAACGAGATAGTGGGGGCAGAACCAGATGCTGGTGACGAACATCTGTGCAGTTGCGCTGGTAGCACGACGAAGAACCTTCCTGGCTCGGTGTCGTTCCCGCTGGGGAGCCAGAAAGGCCGCCCCATAAGAAAAGTCGTGCTAGGAGGCTTGGCTTCCGAGGACCTGAATCTATTGCGACAGGGACAAAGGGGCGTGGAAAACAACCGCCCCGCCCACTTGACCTGTAGGAACAAGCGGAGTAGAGTGCTGCGTGTTCGATGTTATTTGCACATCAAATTTGCGGTCAGCGGCAACCGTGGAAGGCCGCCTTAACGTTCTGGGACGTGACCAGCCAAGCAAAGGAGGTGCTGCATAGAAACTGACTCACAATTTAATCCTACAATTCAGACGTTCAACGAACGTCTTTACTGCGTCTCTTGATGCAGATGCTAGATCAAAAGGAAGCCTGTCGGAAGCACGGCAGGCTTTTCCTCATGGCCAAGCCAAATCTTTTTCCTCGGTTTCTTTTTCCGCATGGCCACACTACAATGAACTCCCCTGATTGCACTTGGAGGAGCGCAATATGCAGCGAATGTGGTTCATCGCGATGGCGCTTGCGATGTTGCTGGGCAACACGCCAGCCCTGACACAAACAGCAAGCCCGTCTCAACCGCCTGCTCAAGCCAAGCCGCCGGAACCCAATGCCCAAGAGCAACAAAAACCCAAACCGCTTGTCATCACGACCAATATGGTCAGCGTGACGGTAACGGTCAGCGATCAGAATCGCCGCTTTGTGACGGGGCTGACGAAGAATGATTTCGAGGTCTACGATGACGGCGTCCGGCAGGACATTGCGCTGTTCGCAACGCAGGATTCGCCGCTGACGTTGGGCATTGTCTACGACGTTTCGGGTTCGATGAATCCGCTCAGCACACAATCGTTTCGCGCGCTCAAAGGCTTGTTTGAGTATTCGCATTCGGACGATGAATATTTCGTCGTTTCGTTCAGCGACCGCGCCAAATTGATTCAGGATTTCACCTCTGTGCCCAACGACATTATCAACAAGGCCGTGTTCATCAAGCCCAAAGGCAGCACGGCGCTGTTCGATGCGATTTACCTCGCGCTGGAAAAGGTCAAGCAAGGTCGTCACGAAAAGAAAGCCTTGCTCATCATTTCGGACGGCGAAGAAAACAGCAGTCGTTATTCGTTCGGCGAACTGCGCAAGGCACTGCGCGAAACGGATGCGCAGTTGTACGCGATTGGCTTGGGGCTGGGTGGGTCGTTGCCGCACATCACGCAAACGTCAGGCGGCTTGACGTTCTTTCCGCAGGAATACGGCGAGGTCGGCGACATTTACACGCGCATCGCGTTGATGCTGCGCAATCAATATGTCGTGGGGTTCTATCCGACGGACGAAGCCGCGGCGATTCGCTGGCACAAGCTGCGCATCAAGGTGAATGCGCACAAACATCTCGGCAAACTGACGCTCAATTATCGCAATGGCTACGAGTCGTCCGCGCCGGACGTGGCCAATAAAAAATAAAGGGCGAAGCTGCCTCAGCCTCGCCCTTGACTTCGATCACTCGCAAGCGATGGTTAGATTTTGTCTACGACTTTCGTGCCGGAAGGAATGTTCACATTGAACATCGAATCTGCCAGATTCGGATTGATCTCCATCCCCGTGAATTTGACCAACGTCGAATCGCCGTTGCGCTCGAACATTTGGTACTGCACGGGCAGCCAGAATTCATTGCTCACCCACAATTCGATTTTGCTGAACGGGCTGCCGCCTTTGGGCGTGAGTTGCAGCCGCGTCGTCTGCTTGCCATTCACCAATTCATCTTTCACATATTCGACGTTGTAATCTTTGGTCAGAGTTTCGAGCGAACTGTCCAGACCAACCAGCGCCGAATAGCTCCCGGTTTTGCCTTTCGCGGCTTTCGAGAGCGTGGTTTTCAAGACTTGGTTGATACGCGGTTCGTAGAAGGTCAGATTTTCGCCGATGACGGACACACTCTTTTGATCGGGACGGGTGTAATCCACACGCAATTTGCTTTTGCCTTTGCCGCCGGGTTTGTAAATGAGGGTTCCGTAATCGGTATCGGTCGAGCCGATTTGGGGATTGCGTCGTTGCTGCACCATCGCCGCGCGCATCGAGCGCAGGTTGCGATGGGCGGCTTGCATCTTGGACAACACACCCGTGAGCAATTGGGTCGCCGCTTTGGCTTCGGTGTTGTGATAAGTTCCGACAGTCATCAGCAAAAGAGCAGCGATGACCGCGAGGCTGGTAGTACGTTTTATCATTCAAAGTTCTCCAAATTAACCTTTCAAAAAATGTGCTGAACGCGGGCTTTTGATGTCCGAAGCTTACTGCGGGGTTGTCACAATCTTCTTACTGAAACCACACGCTGTAGCCCGTGACTTTGCCGCGCAGGTCGGTTTCGACAATGCAATCCTCGACCTCGATGTCCGGGCGAATCACTTCGCGCAAATAAAGCTGCACGACCTCGCGCGGATCGTTCTTGAGCCGTTCCGTTTTGCCGCTGCGCGTTGCAAACGAGTTGATTCGGTTGGGTTCGATGCTCCAACGACGCTCGACGCCCGGTGTGCGCAGCGGGCGATCCCGATCTCCAAAAAATTGACTGGGCACTAAAAAGACCGTCGCGATAATCAGGATTACGAGCAAGTCGTATTGCCAGGTTCCGCGTTCATACGTCCAGATACAAACATTTCGGATTGTGCTGAGCAGCTTTTTCATAGCAGTGTCTCTTTCCCAATGTGTGCGCTCAATGACTC
>CAZWAK010000169.1:0-17661 GCA_964631865.1 uncultured Heliobacteriaceae bacterium
ATTGTAAAAGTAGTCTAGAAATTGCTCAACTTATCTTGCGATACTGACTTAGTATATGCCGGCTCGCGTTGGTGGCAGCTTCGTCGCCCTGACCATCTCCGCGCACGCTTCTGGCCGTTGTTCTGGCTCAGCTTGCTCGCGATGAGTACGCATCCGTTGTTGGATTTCACGAATTCGTATGGCTGGCGTCCGTTTCTGCCCTGGGATCGGACGTGGTTTTACGGCGACCTTGATTTTGTGGCCGATCCCTGGCTCTGGGTCGGATTGGGCGGAACGTTGGTGTTGGTGACGGCGACGACGCGGACGCGCTTGCTTGGTTGGGGTGCGTTGTTTGCTGTGTTGGCTGTGCCTGTGCTTCTTTTTGCAGGAATGGCTTGGGCGCTCAAGATCGCGTGGCTGAGTTTGGTCGGATTGTCCTTCTTTTTGCGCGCGACACGCAATCTCAGTTCTACCTCAGCCGAACGATGGATGCGTGGAATCGTAACCGCTTCGTTACTTTATTTCGGGATGTTGACCTCGTTGCAGCACCGCACTTTGCGTGAGCTTCAAGCCGTCGCGCCGCAACTCATTCGGTCTGACGAACAGGTCACGAAAGTAGATGCTCTGCCGCTGCCTGGAAATCCTTTTTTGCGGCAAGGAGTGATTTCGACAGACAAAGCATTTTACTTTCTCCAACTGCATCTCCTTTCCTCGAAAATCTCTTCCTCGCCTCAATCCTCGCGCGTGATCCAGCGGACGATGGGCGATGTCGCCGCGATCACAACCGCCTTGCGCGAGCCTGAATTTCAAGCCTTCCTGCGCTTCGCCCGTTTCCCTGTCATCGAAGCCTTGCGCAAGCCCGATCAAACGACGGAAGTCGAAGTCCGCGATATACGATTTGAGTTGGATTCGCGTGCGGTTTCCACGTTTCACGCCACCATTCTGCTTGATGCGCAAATGCGGCGGATCGTGGAGTAAGCACCGCATTAAGCATATCAATCATTCTGGAACGGAGAAGGAAAGATATGCTGCAACCATCGCGCACCTACATCGTCATTCGCCCGAAACAGCCGCTGCATTGGCTCGCGCTGCTGGGCTTTGTCGTGTTGGGCGTGCTGCTGGCAAGCCACGTGTACGGCGCAGGCGCGTGGATGTTTGCGGCGGCGTACATCGCGCTGAGCTGCGGGTTTTTGTGCGACAAAATCGTTTTTGATGGCTCGCAACTCAAACGGCGCGGCCCCGGCGCGTGGTTGCTCGCACAATTGGGCAAGCCGCGCGTCGTGCGACTGGACGAGATCGAAGCGATTTCCAGTTATGCCGGGAAGGCGGGCAACGAAACCTTGAAGTTCCAAACCGTCATTCTCAGCGCGGGCGTCGGGTGGGCGATTCGTTCCACCGAGCCAACCTATCAAGCCTTCATCAAGGCACTTTTCAGGGCTGTCAACCCGCAAATCCTCGATCCGCTTTCGACCGAACTTTTGTTGTATTGGCGCGAAACGGAACCGCCGTTTGTACTCACCGCCGAGGCCGAGCGCACGGCGCGGCACGTCGAACGATGGCGGCGCAAAGCCATCAAGCTCAGTCTGGACGGGCTGCACGAAGCGGCGGCGAGCTACTTCAAAATTGCCCACGAACAAGCGCCGCACGACGCGCAAATCGCCTACGACATCGGGCGTTTTCTGCGGCGGCGGGCGCTGGCGGTGGGCGCGCTGTCGGAACGCGGCGAGGCGTATGTGCAGCGCGCAGAAACGTATTTTCGGATGGCGGGACGGCTGGCGCGCACGCAAAAAAACGCGCGGATTTTGGAGCGCGTGGGCGAGGCGTTTTATGAATTTCATCAACTCGAAGCCGCGCAGAAATATTTTGAGTTGGCCACCAAATTTGACCCCGTGCGTCCGCGTGCCAACATTGGTTTGGCCGGCATCGCGTTGCGCAGTGCGCAGGGCGCGCGCGCCGTTCACACCTATAACCAAGCCTTTCGCGGCGCAGTGGCCGCAGGTGCTGTCGGCTTGTCACAATTGGCGGCGCGCAAGGCTGAGTATTACGAACGGCTGATGAGTGACGATGCATTCCTCAGCGCCGAAGCCGGTTGGGAAGCGATTCTCAACCAATTGAAATGGGCACGGCGCGGCGCACTGTTGACGTTTCTGGTCGGCTGGTTGCTGCAACTTTCGAGCTTTGAATTTATGGCAGCGGCACGCTTGTTCAGCCGAGAAATCAGTGCCACCGCACTGATCCTGTGGATTTGCACACTGGCCGCGAGCCAGATCATTCTTGCCTTGCGCCGCAGTTGACACCGCCCAAAAAAGTGTAAAGCGATTTGCCAAATCGCGGCACATTTCTCTGTGCGCCAGCGATTTGGCAAATCGCTTTACTTTCTGTTTTTCTCTGGAAAACCAGCTAGAATCTGCGTTTGTTATCAGCAGGAACAGCATTGTCGTCACCTCTTGTCCTGCCCGCTGTAACCCACAGCCGAGGTGCGCCACCGCTATTTGGATTTGAGGATTCGGATCATGCGAACTATTCCCCAGCCCCGCCCCTGGCTCATCGCTGTGTGGCTCATTGCCCTCGTGACCCTCAGTGTACTTTTGACAACCGTCTTTACCGCGCGAGCTTTCCGCGATGATGAAGCGAAACTGGATGCTGCGTTGCGCGCGTTGTATCGTGAACGTGCGCGCCCGCAGGCTGAACTTACAGCCGAAGCGCGCCGACAACGAATTCGCGCCGACGAACAAACGGCGGGCGTCATCCTCAAGTTGCGCGATGAAGCCGCCGCGCGTGAACTTCTGGCGAGTGGCTTTCGGCTGCGCGCACAACTTGGCGATCTCGCGGTCGCCGACGTTGCGATTGAGGATTTACCCAAACTCGCCGCGCTCGCCGCCGTCCAGCACATCCGTGCGGCCAAATTCAAAACGACACTCCACAATTCCAAATCCGCACGCCGCATTCCGCATTCCGCATTCGCCAACGATGCTGCCAACACCGCGATCAAAGCGCCTGCCGCGCGCGCGGCGTACAATCTTTCGGGGCAAGGCGTGATCGTCGGGTTGATTGATTCCGGCATTGATTGGCGGCACGGCGACTTTCGCAAAGCCGACGGCAAGACGCGCATCAAGCGGTTGTGGGATTTGAGCGACCGCGCCAACACTGGCCCGGGTGGCGTCGGGCGCGTGTACACCGAAGCCGAATTGAATGTCGCACTACAGAACAATGGCACAGTCAACGAACGCGACTTCAACGGACACGGCACGCACGTGGCCGGAACTGCTGCGGGCAATGGTTTGGGCACAGGCGGTGCGCTTCCTGCCGGAGCGTTTGCCGGCGTCGCGCCCGAAGCTGATTTGATCATCGTCAAAGCCACGCGCAGCGCCACGGAGCAAGCGACGTTTGCCGACGACGATTTGATCGCGGCGCTGTCCTTCATCAATGAGCAAGCGACGGTGTTGAATCAGCCGTTTGTCATCAACTTCAGCATCGGCGGGCATTACAGCGCGCACGACGGCTCTGATCCGATTGAGCAGGCGATTGACAATTTGCTTGCTTCAGGCACGGGCAAACAGGTCGTCGTCGCGGCGGGCAACGAAGGCGCAGCCAATATTCATGCGGGTGGAATGCTCGCCGAGAGCAGCGAAGCCGTGCTGCCGTTCACTGTGACAAGCAAAGCCGATGGCATGCTGGCGATTTATCCAGCGACCGATACCGTCAGCGCGAAAATTATCAAACCGAACGGCGCAGTCGTCGGGCCGGTCGCGTTGCACGGCTTGATTACGAGCGACCCTGATGTCGAATTGGAAAACGCGCCGGGCGAATCGGCGACCGAGCCGAAAGCTGTGCTCGTCACGTTCAAGCGCCAACTGACAGGGCCATGGAAGCTCGTGTTAACGGGCACGCGCATCAACAACGGGCGGTACGATGTGTGGACGCTGGATGCAGGCGAGACGCAGCTTGACGCAAGCGTGCGCGATGGCTTGAGCAGTGTGGCTTCGCCCGCGACCGCGCGCCGTGCTATCAGCGTCGGCAACTTTGTGACGAAGACGGAATATGTGGATATGAACGGCACGCCGCGTTTGCGCACGCAGCAAGGCTCTGTGGGGCAACTGGCCTTGAGTTCAAGTCTCGGCCCGTCGCGCGATGGTCGTTTGATGCCGCTGCTGACTGCGCCGGGCAGTTATGTGGCTTCGACCCGTTCGGCGGATTACACAATTGATGCGTTCACGGGCAGTGCGGTGTCGCCGGAATTTTTGACGAACGACGGCGGCAAACATTACGTCGCGTTTGGAAGTTCGATGTCGGCGGCGACCGTAACGGGCACGGTCGCGTTGATGTTGCAAGCCAATCGCAATCTGAGTCCCGATCAAATTCGACGGCTGTTGACGCGCACGGTGACGAACGATCAGCACACCGGAGCCGCCGTCAGCGCACGCTCCGGCTACGGCAAATTGAATGCGCTCGAAGCGGTCAAAGCGGTGGTCGAAAATGTCGCCACCTCCGAATTCGTGAGCGTATCGGGCGCGACGTTTGTGCCGGAGACAGTGGGCGCACCGGATATGATTTTGTCGGGCTTCGGCGCGAATTTGACGACCACGACGGCTGCCGCTGCGACCACGCCGCTGCCCACCACATTGGCAGGCGTGCGCGTGAGATTGACCGACAGCGCAGGCGTGACGCAAAACGCGCCGCTGTTTTATGCCTCGCCGACGCAGATCAACTATCTGCTGCCGACCAACCTGGCGCAAGGCATCGCCAAGCTCGAAGTTGTCCAAGAGAGCGGCAACGTCGTGGCGCGCGGCGCAATCAGCGTGAACGCGCTTTGGCCGGGTTTGTTTACGACCGGGCAAAACGGGCGCGGCCTCGTCGCCGCCGATGTCGTGCGCGTTAAAGCGAACGGCGCGCAAGCCCTCGAATCCATTCAAAACCCCATTGATCTTTCTATCGCAGGCGACCGCGTGTACTTGCAACTCTACGGCACAGGCTTGCGCGGGCGCTCTGCGCTGAGCGCGGTGAAACTGACGTTGGGCGGCACGCCGCTCACCGTAGAATACGCAGGCGCACAGCCGCAATTCTTCGGCCTCGATCAAATCAACGCACTCGTGCCGACGAGTTTGGCCGGGCGCAATCGCACGCTGGATTTGGTGCTGTACGTGGATGGTTGGGCGGCGAATGTGGTGCAGTGCAAGGTGAGGTGATCGGTGGTCGGTGGTCGGTGGCCGGTTATTAGTTGTCAGTTGTTGGTTATTCATAGTAGAACGGTAAGCTATGACGAACCGACCACCGACCACTGACCACCGACCACCGACCACCACCGACGGCCTCTTGATCGTGGACAAGCCCGCCGATTGGACGTCGCACGATGTGGTGGCCAAAGCGCGCAAGCTCTGCCACACGAAACGGGTCGGGCACACGGGAACGCTGGATCCGTTTGCGACGGGCGTGCTGGTGCTGTGTTTGAATCGCGCGACGCGGCTCGTGCAATTTTTGACGGGTGAGGACAAAGAATATCTGGCGACGATGCGCTTCGGTTTTGCCACCGACACGGGCGATTTAACGGGCACGCCGCTCGCTCCCGCGACTTCCACTGCGCACTTGAATGAGGACTTGATCGAACGCGCGCTTACGGCTTTTCGCGGGACGATCACGCAGATTCCGCCGATGTATTCGGCAAAAAAAATCGGCGGCGTAAAGCTCTACGAAATGGCGCGACGCGGCGAGCAGATCGAACGCGCACCCATCACCGTCGAAATCAACCACCTCAGCCTGGAAACGCCGCTCGACAATAATGAATGCACGATCCGCGTGACCTGTTCATCGGGCACGTACATTCGCACGTTGGCCGAAGACATTGGCAAGCAGTTGGGCATCGGCGCACATCTCACGGCGTTGCGCCGCACGCGGGCAGGGAATTGCGATCTCAGCCGCGCGCACACGCTCGCACAGCTTGCGACGTTGATCGAAGAAGGGAAATTGAGCGAGGCGATGATTTCCATGAATGACGCGCTGACCTTTCCTGAAGTGCAATTGAGCGAGGCCGAACAGCAGTTGATTGCGCACGGACGCGCCATTCGAGCGGCAGGCTCCTGGCTTCAAGGGCAATCACTCAAACTCGTGCGTGACCGTGAACTGCTTGCCATCGCTGTCTACAACTCGGCGACACAAATGCTCCAGCCCCGCCTCGTGTTCTGACAAAATCCGAATCCGAAACCTGCCGCGAATTGTTAGGTCGTCGCTTTCTGCGACCTTCAGCCTGCCCTCAGATCAGCGCGCCTAATCGCCCGTAAAATCAGCCACTTCCCGCGTCCTGCCCCGACCGCAAAACGTTGTGGCATCGCAATTGCCAACGCTTTGGTCAGAAGCCGCGTGGCGCGGTTTCAAGCTTTCGAGACTATTTGCCGCTGGCGTGCGACATCAAACCGATTGACAACGACAGCGATTCCACCCATCAGTTTTTGTTAAGGAGTAAAAATTACTATGAAGAAAGAGCAAGGTTTTTCACTGATTGAATTGCTCATCGTTGTGGCGATCATCGGCATCGTCGCGGCCATCGCGATCCCGAACCTGTTGCAAGCACGCAAGACGGCGAACGAAGCGTCGGCGATTGGCGCACTGCGCACGATTGCGAGCGCGCAAGTAACCTATCAAGGCAACAACAACACCTACGGGACGTTGGCGCAGTTGAATACCGCGTCGTTGATTGACTCGACCGTCAGCGGTGCAACGACGACGACCGCGCCCAAATCCGGCTTCTGGTTTTCCAACGTTGTGACCGCGCCGACGGCGACGGATTTCTGTGTGGGGGCTGCTCCGGCAGCGACCTCATCGGGCGACCGCCGCTTCAACGTGATCGAAGACGGTGTGGTGCGTTTTGAAGCTTCGAGCGGCACGACGCAAAGCACCGACGGCGCTGGTTCGCCGCTTGGCTCGGCCTCTGGCAGTTAGTGATTGAGCCGTAAATCCACGACTTCACGAGGGGGCAACGAAATGTTGTTCCCTCGTTTGCTATTGAGAACTTCTATGCGATTACGCCTACCATTGTTGTTTCTCGCCGTTTTGCTCACCGCCCATCTCGTGTTCGCACAAGCCCGTGCGCCGATTCCCACCTTAACCACCGATGATGTGATTGGAGCAAAGCCGCTGGCTCCCACCCCCGCAGCGACCGCTAAAGAAGAGGGGAAAAGCACGGCAGCCGCGAACAAACCCGCGCTTCAGAAGGCTGCTGCGAGCACGCCTGCCAACGCCGCCGAAGACCTGAAGAAAAAGGCCGAAAAGGAGTGGAACGAGCGGCTGAAAAAAGCGCAGGACATCTTGAGCGAATTGGAACGCCGTGCCGATCAAGCCGAATTGCAAATCACGCAATTGCGCAATCAATTGTTCAGCGCCACGTCCCGCGCGCCCGAAGCCAACGGCCAATTGAACGCGCGCATTAGCGAATTGTCCGCCCTGCGCAATCGTTTGCGCGCCGAAGCCCAAGCCGCACAGCAAGACGTCGCCCGGCTGGAAGCCGAAGGCCAACGCCAAGCCTATCAAGCCGCTGAAACCGCCTTGGTCAACGAAAACGGCGAGCCGGACGCGCAGGCGTTTCAAGCCGAGCACAGCAAACTGCAAAGCGAATTGCGCGATGCCCAAGCCCGCATCGAAGTGCTGCAAATTCGTTTGAATCGCGCGCAGGCAGAAGTCTTGAATCGCGGCAACGGCGATAACTTCACGCTGAATCGGTTGCGGCAGGAACGCGATCAAGTGACGGCGGAGTTACAAGAAACGCGCGCGCGCATCGAAGACGTAAAAAACAAATTACAAACGCATCGGCAAAAAGCCGCCGCCGCAGGCGTCTCACTCGGTTCGCAGTAAAAGCCGCCACTGAACTATGCCGCAACGACAGCCACGCAAGCCTTCCCACGTGAGCCACGCGCCCTATGATGTTGTCATCATCGGCGGCGGGTTTTATGGTTGCTGCATCGCACTGTATCTGCATTCGTTTTACGCCAACATCCTGCTCATCGAACGCGAACAGGATTTGCTCACCCGTGCTTCGTTCGTCAATCAAGCCCGCGTTCACAATGGCTATCATTATCCGCGCAGCTATTTGACGGCGCTGCGCTCGCACATCAACTTTCCGCGCTTTGTGCTGGACTTTCAGCACTGCGTGGACAATTCGTTTACGAAGCTGTACGCCATCGCCCGGACAAATTCCAAAGTCAGCGCCTATCAATTTCGCAAGATGTTCGGCAGCATCGGTGCGCCTGTCAAAGAAGCTTCTCCCGCCCAAAAGAAATGGTTCAATCCGCGTCTGATCGAAGAGGTGTTTTGTGTCGAAGAATATGCGTTCGATGCCGTCAAGCTGCGGTCGCAACTGCGCGAGAAGTTGGCCGAAGCTCAAATCCCCATTTGGTACGGCGCACAGGTCGAGCGCGTAGGTTCTGAACCGACGGGGCAATTAACTGTGGAGTTCAGCGATGGGCGAACGGTGAGCGCGACGAAAGTGCTGAACTGTACTTATGCCGGGCTGAACCGCATCCTGCACAATTCGGGCTTGGAAGAGTTGCCGACCAAATACGAACTGGCCGAAGTGGCGTTGGTGGAAGTGCCGCCGGAATTGCAGCAGGTCGGCGTTACTTTGATGGACGGCCCGTTTTTTTCGGTGATGCCATTTCCCTCGCGTCAATTGCACAGCCTGACACACGTCCGCTACACGCCGCATCACGCCTGGACGGCGCAGGCTGATCCTGATTTGACTTTGAAGGCTCCTGCTGCGCCGCCCTCGAATGCGTTGTATATGCTGCGCGATGCGGTGCGGTATCTGCCGGTGTTGGCGTCCGCGCGACACGTGGATTCGCTGTTCGAGTACAAAACGATTTTGCTGCAAAACGAACAGGATGATGGCCGTCCGATTTTGTTTCGCAATGACTATGGCTGGCGCAATCACGCGCTGATTATGGGCGGCAAGATTGATAACATTTACGACATCTTCCAAAAGCTCAGTGCCTCGACGATTTTGCCGCTCGCCAAAACCGCGCATACGACCTGACGCCCGATCATTGCTTATTGACCAGCCCCCGTTGGATGCATGAAAACACCTTTGCTGAAGTTGTCTCATCGAAGCCTGGAACGAGGCATTTGCGCTGTCGCGTGCGCCTTGTTGGGGCTGTGGTGCTATCAACACGTCGCGGTCGGCGTTTACGAAGCTGCTGAGTTCAATGGCTTCATCGCCAATGGGCCGTTTCAACTGTACAACCCGCTGCGCCGTTTGGCTGCGGGGCAAATGGCGGGCGTGGACTTTCAGTTTTTTCATGGCCTCGGCGTTCCGTTCGTTCATTACCCACTGTTCGCGCTCTTCGGAAAAACGTTTTATGCCGCTGAACTCTCGCGGCAACTGACTTCATTGCTGGGTTATTTGGCTTCGCTGTTTGTGTTCGCCATCGTCGCCACCAGAGGCAAGTTGTCGCACGCGATCATTGGTTGTGTCGTGGTCATTTATCTCGGCATTTTCATCAGCTTTGACGAAGTATCGCCGTTTACGTGGATCGCCACCGCAGGCAACAGCTTGCTCGGCGTGCGCTCGGCGTTTCCGCTGATTACCTTTGCGGTGTTGTTGTCTGAGCTTCGACTGATGCGAAAGGCGATGTTGACGGGAGTTTGTCTGGCGCTGACTTTATGCTGCGGCACGGAACATGGCTTGGCGATGCTGCTGATCGTGTTCGGCGTCGGCGTGCCAATGATGGGCATTGGATATTGGCGCAAGTCATCAACCGATGATCGAACAGCGTTCGATTCACCGCTGTTTTATGCGCTCGCCTTTGGTTCGTTTGTCCTTTCGTTGTGCGCCATTTATTTGACCTTGAGCACACCTGCCGGAATGATCGCAGCGTTGCGTTATAACCTGGCGAGCGTGCCTGCGGATCAATATTGGTACTTTGGCGTGCCGCCCAATGAATTCGCCGGAACGCTGGCCGAGCTTGGGCAATTGGGCAAGCGAAATTGTTTGTTTCTGTTGCTTCTGTTGGGCAGCTTTTTTGTGCTTGGGTGGAAAGCCACGTTTGTGCGTGTGCAGGATCGCAAATTAACCGTTGTGAGTTGCTGGATGCTGGGCTACGCCGTCATTTCGTGCCTTTCGTGTTTGGGGATGTTGTCGAAAGGCTATCTCGCGCCCGCCTTCAGAATCAGCCAAATCGTCTTTTGCTTGTGGCTCTATCGAACCAACGCGCTGCCAACGTTACTGGCAAAGCTGAAAGCACGCTGGCCGCAGTGGCAGACGCCGTTGACAGCAGCCAGCGTCCTGCTCTCGGTCGGGTGGATTTCCGTCGCGGTCTTTATGGCGATTCAGAGCTTGCCGCCTGCGCACTTCAAGCTCTTGCCCTGGCCGTCGCAACAACTTTCCATCACCTGGCAAAAACATTTGCAGCAAGCCGAAGCCGCCATTGCTGCATTGCCTTCCCAAACGCAGCAGCCGCGCCTCTGGTCATTGTATGCAGGATTGTTGGAAGACAAATACGGCGTGTTTCATCCGCGCGAAGATTACATCATTCACGCGCTCGGACGCGAACGCCGCGTGGCCTATTTACAAGGCTTGCGCAGCACACAGCCCGATGTTGTGCAGACCATTCGCAAATCGTTTTTCTACCACCACACGCGCTTTCATAACTATGAACAATGGCTGCGCAATGCAAGCTGGCAAGTTTACGAAGACATTCTGACGAACTACGACTTGCTGACCGTGACCGACCGCGCCATCTTCTGGAAGCGGAAGGCGGCGGCGTGGCAAGCGCCTGCGGACAAGTATCAAACGATTCCTGTTGCGCCGCATGCTTCTGCCATCGAGCTTCCGATTGATGCCGCACTGCCCGCGCCCACAATTTATGTAGTGCGGCTGCAATATCGAACCACGAATCCCTGGCGGCGCGTTCCTATCGTGGGCGGGCTGCCCCGCTTTCTGATTCACACCGAAAATACGCTGGACGATTTGCCGATTTCCTTGCCGCCTTACGCGCAGGAGTTTTTATTTCATGTGCTTGTCGAACCTGACTGCAAACCCCAATTGCGGTTTCAAGTGGCTTCGCCGCTGCCTGCGGCTGCGTTGCAAATTACCAGCGTCGGCATCAGGCCGTTGCCGTTGAGACAAAGCGAACTGGAAGCTTTTCTTTACTGAAAGACCGCGCAAGTGCTGAGGTGAATGTTTATGCCGTCGAAAAATGATTTATTGATTTCTGTTATTGCCGTGCTCGACAACGACGCCACGATTGTTGCGGACTTTGTGCAGGAAACGTCGGAAATTCTGTCGGCGAATTATGGCTACTACGAATTTCTGCTGATTGACAACGGCTCGCGCGACGGGACAGAAGCGATAGTGCAAGACCTGTTGGGTTCGATTCCCAATCTGCGCCTGCTGTGTTTGTCGCGTTCGCATTCGACAGAGATTGCGTTGACGGCGGGCCTGGAGAATTGTCTGGGCGATTATGTGGTGATTCTTAACGCGCACAGCGATCCGCCGACGGCTATCCCTGCGATGATTGAAAAGGCGTTGGATGGCTATGACGTCGTGATTGCGGAGCGCACGGATCGTGCCGATCAGTCGTGGTGGCGCGAACGTTGCGCGGTGCTGTATTACCGTTTGGCGAGCCAAATGCTGGGGCTGCGCTTGCAACCGAACGCCACCCATTTTCGCGTGCTCAGTCGGCAGGTCGTCAATTCCATCGCGCGCATCGGCAACAAGAGTCGTTACCTGAAATACCTGAACGCGCTGATCGGCTATCGGCAAACGCACGTGCCGTATCAACCGCAACCGCGTCCCGCTTCGTCCAAACGTGGTCATGGCTTCTGGCGTGCGGTGCTTGAGGGCTTGGACATTCTCATCTCCAATTCACCTTTGCCCTTGCGCATCGCATCGTTGATGGGCTTTTTTTCCAGCGGCGTGAGCTTGTTGTACTTCGGCTACGTGTTGGTCGTCACGCTGGTCAAAAGTCGCATTGCCGAAGGGTGGGTCACGACGAACCTGATGCTGTCGGCCTTGTTCTTTTTGCTGTTTCTGATCCTCACGATTCTTTCCGAGTATGTCGCGCGCATTCTCGAAGAAAGCAAAGATCGCCCTTTGTATTTTATCGCCTACGAAACCGGGAGCGCGGTTTCGACCTTCAATAACCAGCAAGTGAAAGACTCTGTCAATGTTGTCTAGCCCCAACAGGAGCAGTTTGACATGCACACAGCTCTCATCGGACACACAGGATTTGTCGGCTCGACACTTTTGCGACAAACCACTTTTGATGCCCCCTTTAATGATTGCTACAATTCAACCAATATCGAAGCCATCGCGGGTCGCCACTACGATTTGGTCGTATGCGCCGGAGCGCCTGCCGTCAAATGGCAAGCCAATCAACAGCCGCAGGAAGATTGGGCGAATCTGCGACGATTGATGACCGCGTTGCAGCAAGTCACGGCTTCATCGTTTGTGCTGATTTCCACCGTAGATGTCTACGATCCGCCCATTAAAGTGGATGAAGACACGGCGATTGATCCGAGCCATATTCATCCGTACGGCAAGCACCGCTTTTTGCTGGAACAATTTGTGCGGCAGCAATTCGCGCCGCATCACATCGTTCGCCTGCCCGGTTTGTTTGGGCACGGCCTGAAGAAGAATTTCATCTACGATTTGATGCACGCGAATTGTCTCGATCTCACGCATCGGGACAGCGTCTTTCAGTTCTACGATCTGACCGAGTTGTGGGAGCATCTGAACCTCGTCAGGAGTCGTGAAATCCCGCTGATGAACTTTGCGACCGAACCCGTCTCCGCACGCGAACTCGCGGCGTTTTGTTTTGGCCTAGAGTTTCAGAATGAAACCGAGCGCCCGCCTGTGTGCTACGACATGCGCACGAAATATGCGGCGCTGTTTGGAAGAGAATCCAGTTACATCAAGAGCAAAGCAGAAACACTGACCGCTATTCGTCAGTTTGTGCAGCAACCCTCGCGGAGTGTGGCGTTATGAAACTAGCGATTTCCAATTTGGCTTGGTCGCCTGCCGAAGATGGCGACGTGGCGGCGGTGTTGCAAGCGTTCGATGTGCGAGGCATCGAACTCGCGCCCACGAAACTCTGGCCTGATCTCGCGCAAGCGCAAGATGCCGACCTCATTGTGTATCGCAGCTTTTGGCAACGACAAGGCATTCGCATCGTGGCGCTCCAATCGTTGCTCTTCGGACAACCGGAACTGGTGCTTTTTCGAGATCAGGAAACACGGTCACAAACGCTGAACTACTTCAGCCGTGTCATGCACATCGCGGCGCGTTTGGGCGCGCAAATACTGGTGTTCGGCTCGCCGCACAATCGTTTGCGCAACGAGCTTGACGAAGAAGAAAGCCAGGCGATTGCAGTGGAGTTCTTTCATCGCGTTGGCGCGTTGGCCGCGCACCACGATGTCTATTTTTGCATTGAGCCGAATCCGGTCGCGTATGGCTGCGATTTTATTTGCACAGCAACCGAAGGCGCAGCGTTGGTGCGCGCGGTCAATCATCCGCATTTTCGTTTGCACCTTGATGCGGGCGGAATGACGTTGAGCGAAGACGACTATGTCGAAGCCATCACTGCAAGCCAAGAGTTGTTAGCGCATTTCCACATCAGCGAGCCGCAGTTGGCGATTATTGGCGATGGGCATACCAATCACGCTACCGTCGCGCGCGCCCTGCGTCAGGTTGCGTATGACCGCTGGGTTTCGATTGAAATGCTGAACAAAACTTCTCTGCCCAATCCGCAAGCCGTTCGTCAGGCCTTGGCTTGCGCTACGGAGTATTACCGATGAACGAGCCACACAACGCCGCAACGCGCAACGCGCAATTCGAGGCCGATTGGCAAGTGCCGGCGTTTACCTTGCAAGAGTTGCACGCCAAACAACACGAGTATTGCGTCTGCATTCCGGTCATCAATGAAGGTGAACGCTTGCTGAACCAACTGCGCACGATGCACGCGCTGGGTTTGCACAACCAAGTAGACGTGCTCATTGCCGATGGCGGCAGCACCGACGGCAGCACTGATCCTGCCTTGCTTTCCTCGCTCGGCGTGCGCGCCATCTTAACCAAAACGGGGCCAGGCAAACTCAGCGCGCAATTGCGGATGGGCTTTGCCTACGCACTGCAACAAGGGTATCAGGGCATCATCACTGTGGACGGCAACGGCAAAGATGGCGTCGAAGCGATTCCGCGTTTTGTACAGGAACTGGAGGCCGGCTTGGATTTTGTGCAAGGCTCGCGGTATGTGCCGGGCGGACAGGCCATCAATACGCCACTGATCCGAACGCTGGCCATCCATCTGCTGCACGCGCCGCTGATCAATTTGGCTGCGCGTTATAAATACACCGACACCACGAATGGCTTTCGCGCCTTCAGTCGCAACTATCTCCTGCATCCGCGTGTCCAGCCGTTTCGAGACGTATTCAGCACGTACGAATTGCTCGCGTATTTGTCCGTGCGCGCCTCGCAACTTGGTTTGCGTACCAAAGAAATTCCAGTCGTGCGGCGCTATCCGTCGAGCGGGAAAACGCCCACGAAAATCAGCCATTTTCGCGGCAATTTTTTGTTGCTGGCGATTCTGTGGAAGACGCTGCGCGGCGCTTTTAATGTGACAACGTCATGAGCGAAAACATTCTGACTGACCCCAAGATCAATGCCCGTTCGACGCTGCGACTTGAGCCGCGCGTGCGAGTGATGCTTTGGATGGTGGCGCTGCTTGTGCCCGTCGTTGGCCTCTATGCTGCGCGCCTCAACTCAGTCGTTGGCTTGGCGGGCGATGATGCGTGGTATGTTTTGTTAGCAAAAAGCCTCGCCTCTGGAAGCGGCTATCAACTTCTCAATTCGCCCGTGCCGGGAATCTTGCCTTCGTATCCGCCCGCGTTTCCATTCCTGCTTTCTGTGGTGATGCGGGTTTGGCCGTTGGCGATTGACAACTGGTGGCTGCTCAAATTGATTTCCGTCGCGGCGATGCTCGGCGTGGGGGCGGCAACGTGGGCGTACACCAGACGCTTCCTTCAGCTTCCAATGCTGATGTCATTGACCGTAACGATGGCGGTTGTCTGGATGCCTGCCTTTGTGTTTTTGGCAACGGCGACGTTGATGTCGGAATGCGTTTTCACGCTGGCACAATTGCTCACCGTTGTCGTCGTCGAAAAAGCTTTGCGCCAAGCACCGCGTCAGGCAACCTGGCACTGGTGGGTGGGCGCGGCGCTGCTGGCAAGTTGGACGTTTCTGACGCGCTCGATTGCCGTGAGTTTATTGGTCGCGGTCGTGTTGTATTTGCTCAAAGGACGTCGGTATCAAGCGGCGGCGATTTTCGCTGGCAGCACGTTGCTCTGCATTGCACCCTGGATTGTTTACACCCGCGTGCATGCGACGTCGGCGGAACTGAAGCGCGTACACGGCGGCAATATCGTGTACAGCTATGGCGATCAGTTGTGGATGAAACGCGCGGGGGCGAGCAACAGCGGCGCGCAGTCGTGGCGCGATTTGCCTACACGTGTTTGGCAGAACAGCTACAACATTGCGGCGCGCGACTTCTGCGGCATCCTCTTTCCTTCGTTGTTGCGCAGCCCGCAGGAAAGCGGCGAAGAAACCTTTGCGCTGGGCGAAAGCGATGTGATGGGCGGCGGCAGTATGAAAGGCGTGACCGCGACGGCCATTGTCTCCATCGGCCTGTGTTTATTGGCGCTGCTGGGTTATGTCGTCGTTATGTTTCGACGCATTACCTTAGCTGAAATTCTATTGCCTTGTTCCTTCGCCGTCATCGTGATCTGGCCCTGGTGGACGTTTCGGTTTGTGTTGCCGCTGGCTCCGTTTTTACTGCATTACATCTTGGTAGGGCTGACAACGTTGGCGCAGAGCGCGCAGAAATTACTACGTCAGGCGGCGGCCAATGATGCGTGGGCGCTGCCGCGCATTTTTATAATTTGTGTTTTGGCGTTGTATGGCTACGACCACATGAGCTATCTCCGCAGCCAATGGCAGAACCCCGAAGCGAGCGCGTGGATCAGCGAATACAAAGAGTCAACGGAGACGTTGGAATGGGTGCGCACGCATTTGCCGCCTGATGCCATCGTTGCATCAAGCAATCCCGCGCGCGTGTTTTTGCACACGGGGCGTCAAGGCATTTCCTGCGATCAGCCGTTGGAAAATTGGACGACGTGGAAACGCCTCGGCGTGCGGTATCTCGTCATTTTGGAATCGCACGGGATGACGCTGTTGGATGGGCAGGAAAAAACTTTTCCCGTATTGTACCGCTCGCCGAATGATATGCGCGTGATTGATCTTGGCGCACCCGATGCTCGCCCTTTGCCGCAATCATAGTCGGCTACTTCCTGCGCAATAATGCCTGCCGGCGCGTTTCCAGCTTCGTGCTGTAGCGCACGGGATACGTCGCAGGCTGCGTCAGCGATTTATAAATTTCGACCAGGCTCTGAATTTGCTGCCGCGCGTACGTTTGCGTTTCGGTCAGGCTCGGCAACCGCGCAATCAATTCGCCCTTGCGCATTAGCGGTTGCAACAGCGGTTCGCCCGGCAAGTCGCGTTCATCGGCAATGCCAATCGTATCGCCGAGCATCGTGCCGTCGTCCGCGTAACTGCGCCAGACTTGCTTGCAGTACGGATACGTCGCTTTGTCCTGACTGAGCTTCATCTTCGGTTGCCCATCCAATTCGACCAGCTTGTACACACCGCCGAGCGCCGGATCATCACGCGAAGTCGAAAGCTCTGTGCCGACGCCGAACAAATCTATCGGTGCGCCGTTGGCCAACAATTCCGTGATCTTGAATTCGTCGAGATCGCCGCTCGCCATAATCTTGGTGTTTTGCATGCCCGCTTTGTCGAGAATCACGCGCACTTGTTTCGACAGCGCGCCCAAATCGCCGCTGTCCAGGCGCACGCCGCGCAACGATGGGCCGATTTCGGTCGCCAATTTCGCTCCCGCAATGGTGTCGTAGGTGTCGAGCAGCAGCGTTGTGTGTTCGGGGAAGATTTCATGAAACGCACGAAACGCATCGTATTCACGGTCGAACGACATCACCCACGAATGCGCTGCCGTGCCATAAACAGGGAGTCCCAAGCGCATTCCGGCTTCGACATTGGATGTGCCGATGCAACCGCCGATGAAGGCTGCCCGCGCCGCATAGAACGCCGCTTCCATGCCGTGTGCGCGGCGTGCGCCGAATTCGACGATGGCGCGGCCTTGCGCGGCATCCACGATGCGCGCGGCTTTGCTGGCAATCAAGGTTTGGAAATTGATCGTTGACAGCAACCACGTTTCGAGGATTTGCGCTTCAATTAACGGCGCAGTCACACGCAACAACGGCTCGCCCGCAAACGCGACCGTGCCTTCGGGCAGCGCCCACACATCGCCGCGGAAACGAAAGTCGCGCAAGTACGCGAAGAAATCTTTCGATACATGCTGGAAGACCGCGAGCGATTGCAAATACGCAATCTCTTCATCGCTAAAGCGCAGGTTGCGCAAATACTCAACGGCTTGCGCCAAGCCTGCCACTACCAGATACGAACGATGCGGCGGCAAACGGCGCGCGAACAATTCAAAGCTTGCTTCTTCAGCCCCTACTTTCTGATGCCGATGCGCGTGATACCCGGCAGCCATCGTCAATTGGTATAAATCGGTTGCTGTGCCTGTGATGTGATTCATAATCTCACCTTAGTGTAATTTGTACACTAAG
>CAZWAK010000170.1:0-17551 GCA_964631865.1 uncultured Heliobacteriaceae bacterium
AATGCAAGGCATCAGCAAACGCTTTCCCGGCGTCGTGGCGCTCGACAACGTCGCGCTCGAAGTGTTGCCGGGCGAAATCGTCGCGCTCGTCGGCGAAAACGGCGCGGGCAAATCTACGCTGATGAAAATTCTCGGCGGCATTCATCAACCTGATGAAGGCACGATCACGATCAACGACGCAGCGGTCACGATTCACAACGTCAACGATTCGATGCGGCTCGGCATTGGTTTTATTCATCAGGAATTGAATGTCTTTCCGAACCTGGATGTCGCGGCGAATGTGTTTTTAGGCCGCGAACCGGTGAGCGGTGGTTTCCTCAAACTGGTGGATCGCACGAAGATTGAAGCCGAAACCGCGACGTTGCTCGAACGGCTCGGCGTCGAAGTTTCACCGCGCACGCAACTCGCCGAATTGTCCATCGCGCAACAGCAGATGGTCGAAATCGCCAAAGCTCTTTCGCTCAACACGCGGCTGTTGATTATGGACGAGCCGACTTCGAGCTTGACGTTGGCGGAAACGACGCGGCTGCTCGAAGTCGTGAAGGATTTGCGCGCACACGGCGTCAGCGTGATTTACATTTCGCATCGCCTCGGCGAAGTCACGGAAATCGCTGATCGCGTCGTGGTGCTGCGCGATGGCGCGAATGCAGGCACGCTCGAACGCGACGAAATCACACACGACCGCATGGTCACGTTGATGGTCGGGCGCGAATTGCAGCACGTTCACGAGCCGAAAGAGACCAACACAAATCCCAACTATTTCGTCGTCGAAAATCTGCGCACCAAACGTTATGCCGACAACGCCGTGTCGTTCGGCGTCGGCAAAGGCGAAGTGTTGGGCGTGTCGGGCTTGATCGGCGCAGGCCGCAGCGAAGTCGCGCAAGCCCTCTTCGGCGTCGAACCCGCGCTCGGAGGCCGGATTTTATTGGACGGAAACGAACTCACGATCAAATCGTCGCAGGACGCCATTCGGCACGGTATCTGTTTGATCCCCGAAGATCGGCGGCATCTCGGTTTGATGATGGACTGGACGATTCAAGACAACACAACGCTGGCGACGTTGACGGATTACGCCAAAGCGGGCTTGATTGATTTCGCGGCGGAAAACAAAGTTGCGGTGGAGATGTCGCAAAAGCTGCGTGTCAAAGCGCCGAACGTCGCGACGAAAGTTTCGCAGCTCAGTGGCGGCAATCAGCAAAAAGTCGTGCTGGCGAAATGGCTGTTACAAAAGCGGAAGGTCGTCATCTTCGACGAACCGACGCGCGGCATTGACATCGGCGCGAAGAGCGAAATCTACGAACTCATCAACAACCTTGCTGCCGATGGCGCAGCGGTCATCGTCATCAGCAGCGACCTCGAAGAAATTCTGCGCATCAGCGACCGCGTCGCCGTGATGCACGAAGGCAAGCTGACCGGCATCCTGCCGCGCGCCGAATGCAGCGAAGAGGCGATTATGCGGTTGGCAGTGGGGAGTCAGTAACTGGTGGTCGGTGGCTGGTGGCTGGTGGTCGGCAAGAAGCATTTTCCCAATCACCAGTCACCAGTCACCAAACAAACCTATGAAAAAAGAACTCGGCATCTTCATCTTGTTAGTGGTGCTGTGCGTCATCACGGCGATTCTCAATCCGCGTTTTTTGACGCCAGTGAATTTGCAGAACACGGCGCGACTGATTGGCGCGTTTGGGTTGCTGGGCTTGGGACTCGGCACCGTGATTATCACGAGCGGCATTGATTTGTCGGTCGGTTCGGTGATGGCACTGCTCGGCGTGTTGCTTTCGATGATGATTACGCAGTGGCATTTTCCGGGGCTGGTCGCGGTGTTGCTGATTGTGATGGGCGGGATGGCGCTCGGATCATTGCACGGCTTTTTAGTGGCCAAAGTGCGCATTCAACCCTTCATCGTGACGTTGTGCGGGCTGTTGTTTTATCGCGGCGCGGCGCGGTTTGTGGCGAGCGATGAAACCAAAGGCTTCGGCACGGCGACAGGTTTGGAGACGTTACAAAACCTCGCCATCGGCAATCTTTTCGGTATTCCGACGCCGTTCGTGTTGCTGTTGATTGCGAGCTTCGTGATGTGGGTGTTGATTCATCGTTCGGTGTATGGGCGCTATTTGTTTGCGGTCGGCAACAACGAAGACGCGGCGCGCTATTCGGGCATCAATGCGCGGTGGATCATCGCCAGCGCGTATGTCGTGTGCGGGGCGTTGACGGGCTTGGCGGCAGTGATCTTTGCCTTTTACACGAACTCGGTCTCGCCTTCGTCGCACGGCAATTTTTTTGAATTGTACGGCATCGCGGCAGCAGTCCTGGGCGGTTGCAGCTTGCGCGGCGGCGAAGGCTCGGTCATCGGCATTCTGCTCGGCACAGCGTTGTTGCAGGTGTTGCAGAATCTGGTGAACCTGCTTGGCATTCCGAGTTCGTTGAATTTCGCCGTGATGGGCGCAGTGATTTTGCTCGGCGTGCTGGCCGATCAATTGCTGAAAACGCGCAAGACAAAGTAAAGAGCATTCTTCCTTGTTCATTCTTCCTTCTTCATTGTTTGAAGAGGAAGTCTCGCTGAAAGGAATGAAGAAGGAAAAAGGAAGAATGAAGAATGCGAAGCTCACCAACAAAGAGCGGCTTAAACCAGGAAACAAATCTTATGAAACGACGCGCACTACTGATTTTATTGGCTCTGACGCTTGCCACAACCGTTTCGTGGCTCGTCATCGGACAACAATCGTCGCTGCAAAAATGGCAGCGCGGCAAAGGCTGGGGTTGGGTCTGGGGCAAGGAGGATGAAGTCGGCACGCTCAACGAAATGACCGATGCGTCGCGGCTCGCGGCGTTGCGGTTGGCGACGCGCGGGCAAGTCTTCGATCTCGGCGTGACGTATGATCGCACGTCGTACAAGTGGCCGGGACACTCTCCGGGCGAAATCCTTTCGTTTCGCACACCCGAAGGTGTCAAGCGACAACGCGACATTCCGGCGCTCGTCAACAACAACCCGGACGGCCTGGCGTGGCACAGTTCGGCGCTCTTCATCAACGACAACGTGGCGACGCAAATTGACGGTCTCGGTCACATCACGGCGGGTGACGACAATCATTGGTACAACGGATTTCAGGAAAAAGATTGGGGCGGCAACTTCGGCATTCGCAAAGCCGACGCGACCACGATTCCGCCCATCATCGCGCGCGGCCTGTTGATTGATGTCGCAGGCGCAAAAGGCTTGGACGCGCTGCCGAGCAACTACGCGATTTCCGTCGCCGATGTGCAGCAAGCGTTGCAGAAACAAAACACACAACTCAAGCCCGGCGACATCGTGTTGATTCGCACGGGAACCTTGAAATACTGGGGCGAAACCGGCAGCGATCACGCGAAGATCGGCGCACACGATTCCGCCGGCATCAGCCTCGAAACCGCGAAATGGTTGGTCGAACAAAACGGTGCAATGATGATTGCGGGCGACACGAGCGGTCTCGAATATGGCCCGGCGGAAAAAGATGCGCAGGCGTACCGCGACAAATACGGCTCGTTCAATCCGGTGCATAAATATTTGCTGGTCGAGCAAGGCGTTCACATTGGCGAGTTTCACAACATGGAGGCGTTGGCGCGCGAGCGTGTGTACGAATTTTGCTACCTCGCCAGCACCAATAAAATCAAGGGTACGGTCGCAGGCTTCACGCTGCGGCCATTGGCCATTCGATAAAGATGTAACGCGATTTGCCAAATCGCGCTACGTTTTCAGAGGACGAGATGAATCAAGCAAACATTCAAACAGCAGCAGCACTGCTTTGGCAACACTGGCAACAACGCACGCGCATGGACGAATTGCCAGAACCTTGTCGCCCCAACAATCGCGCCGAAGGCTATGCGATTCAAGCCGAGATCGCGCGCTTGTCGGGGCAGAACGTCGTGGGCTGGAAAATTGCGGCGACGAGCCTCGCGGGGCAAAAACACATCGGCGTGGATGGGCCGTTGGCGGGGCGGTTGCTGGCGAATCGCCTGCTGGAAAGTGGCGCAAGCGTTTCGCTCGACGGCAACCTGATGCGCGTGGCCGAAGCGGAATTTGTGTTTCGCTTTGGGCAAGCTCTGCCGAAACGCGCGACGCCGTACACGGTGGACGAAGTCCTCGCCGCAGTGGAATCGTTGCATCCGGGCATCGAGATTCCCGACTCACGCTATCACGATTATGTGCGGGCGGGCGGGCTGCAAATGATCGCGGACGATGCCTGTGCGAGTTGGTTTGTCCTCGGCGCAGCGACGACTGCCGATTGGCGCGCAATGGATTTGGTGACGCACACGGTGAACGCCTACCAAAACGACGCGCTCGCAGCACAAGGCAGCGGGGCAAACGTGCTCGGCGATCCGCGCGTCGCGCTCACGTGGCTGGTGAATGAGTTGAGCATGTATGGCGAAGGCTTGCAGGCAGGCCAGTTCGTCACGACCGGCACGTGCATTGTGCCGTTGCCGATTGCGGCGGGCGATCAACTGCGCTTTGATTTCGGCGCGTTCGGCGTGATCGAAGCTTCATTGACCTGAAGCGTTGTGCAACCAATCGGCGAACGCGAGGCCGGTACGTTGCGCGAATTGCGAATGGAGCGCGGGCAAATAGCCGCTGTCTTCGTCCAACAAAATGCGTTCGATGCGGCGGAGCGGAAAGAATACGGTCGCAGGATAAATGCCGGTCTCGCCTTTCGCCAACATTCGCAACAACTCATCAAAGCTGTTCAGATCAATGCCGCGCAAACTGATGCCGGCGGCGTTGATCTCGTCCAGAATGCCCCAAAACTTTTCGCGCGGATCGCCGAGATTGACGATCACACACGCGCCGGGTTCGATTTTCATAGTGCCTCTCTCCGTGAACAAAACTGTTGCCGCGCGTGCGTGGGACGCGGCGGGTCAACTATGCCGAAAAGCTGTCCGCAAGGCAACCAGCCAGGGGGAAAGAATGCTTGCCGCGCGCGGATGAGTTGAGTATGATCAAGCCCACCTTGACTGCCAAGCCTGGCGAGCACTTGCAGGCGCTCACAGGTTCTCAATCGCCCACGGAGATGTTTCAGCTATGACCAGATCACTTTTGCGCTTCGTTCTTCCACTCACATTGATGGTTTGTGCAACGGCTTATGGACAAACGACCTCATCGTCGTTGACCGGCAAAATCGCGCTCATTGACACGCGCCAGTTCTACGACCCAAGCAAAGGCATTCAAAAATTGGCCGGCCTGACGCGGCAGGTGGACGGTGAATTCGCCGCCGTGCAAAAAGAGTTGCAGGCGCTGCAAACCAAGATCGAAACGCTCAACGCCGAAATCCAGAAGCTGAGCGCGAATCAGGCCGCTGCCAAGCAGGAAGAAAGCGAACGGCTGCAACGCGATTTCAACTTCAAGCGCAACGAAGCACAGGCCGCGTATGAGCGCCGCCGCGCCGTGTTGATGACGCCCGTGTTCGAGCGAATCAACAAAGCCCTGCGCGATTATCTGACCACGAACGGCATCGCATTGATTCTCGACGCGAGCAAGTTGGATGGTGTGATTCTTGCCGCGCAACCAACCATTGATGTCACGCAAGCCTTCATCAACGACTTCAATCTCAAGTATCCGGCTTCGGCGAACGCGGCATCGAATCGGTAACGACGGCGTGCGACTTATTGTGACCACGCGGTCGGGGTGCGATCCCAGCGATGCTGTTTCAGTTGGCTCAGCAAATCCGGCGCAAGCATCACGCCATCGCTCGCCGCACAATTCGCTTCGACGTGGTTGAGTTTGCGCATACCGGGGATGATGGTGCTAACGTTTGGATTGTGCAAAATGAAGCGTAGCGCAAATTCGGCTTTGCTCATGCCGTCAGGAATTAACGAAAACACCGCTTCGGCGCGCGTCACGCTGGCTTCCAGATTTTCCGGCACGAAATATGTGTTGCGCCAATCGCCTTCGGGCCAGGTGCTCGCGCGTGTGACCGCGCCGGACAGCGTGCCTTCGTCAAACGGCACGCGCGCGATCACGGCGACATCGTGTGCGGCGCAAGCCGGAAACAATTCGTCTTCGGGGTTTTGATCGAAGATGTTGTAAATCACCTGCACCGCATCAATCACGCCGCTCTTCACCGCGCGCACGCCGTTCCAGGGTTCCCAGCGATTGATGCTGATGCCAAGGGCGTGAAATAAGCCTTGCGCCTTGAGGTCGGTCATTTTCTGCAACCAACGTTCATCGTCCATCCAATCGTCTTCCCACACGTGAAATTGCATTAAGTCGAAACTGCTCAAGTCCGCATTTCGCAAGCTCGAATGCACATACGCTTCGATGTGATCGGGCGGGAAGCAATCATCCAGTGTGAAGCCGCGACGGCTCGGCCAGGTAAAATTCTTCGGCGGGATTTTCGTCGCCGTGTAGAGTTTGCGTTCAGGATTGTTGCGCACAAGTTCGCCGAGCAAGCTTTCGCTGTGGCCTGCGCCGTAGCCCCACGCTGTGTCGAAGAAGTTGCAGCCGAGTTCGACCGCACGCTGCAACGATGCGCGCGATTCGTCATCGTGGGAATCTTTCCACCCCGCCATGCCCCACATCCCATAACCGATTTCGCGGACCTGCCAATTGGTTTTTCCGAATCTACGTGTTTGCATGTTTGTGTTCCTTCAAATGTCAGTTGGTTCCCAAACGGTAATGTTTGGAACTCGATTGAAATCCGTGTCGTGGGTAACAATGTCGGTGATTTGTAATTCGACAGCGCTCGCTAAATTGAGGGAGTCGTTCACGAATAACCCGTGTGACAACCGAAAATGATGGCTGCGGTTGATCGTTGACAGCATCACATCAGCTACGTGTAAAGGCAAGGTCAGCAAATTCTCAAGATCAACGATGTAATCCGAAAGTTGGGTGATGAGGTGGGGTTGATTTTTGAGTTTATTGAGAACCTTGCTAACGGTAACGAGTCCTTTGGACACAGCCTCGGTCATCATGCGGCGATGTAAAATTTCGGCAACCACGACCGTGCTGATGTGGGCTTCAATCTCGCCATCAACGATACGATGCAGGAACTCTCGGATTTCGTGGGAAAGGCCGCCCAAATAGTAAATCAAAATATTGGCGTCAACAAAGCACCGAGAGCCTTTCGGCAATTGGCTAATATCCACAGAATTCCTCGTCCTCTGCTAGTTTAATGATCGTCTCCCGATCCAGCCCTTTAATTGAGCCAAATAACTGATCCACGAGCGCGTGTTGCGTTGCCTTCTCTTCCTCCATCAATTCAGTATTTTTGGTCAGTTCTTCGGACAGTTGCCGCCGTTCATGCGGTGGCAGTTTATTGATCGCTTCCAAAATAGATTCCAAACTTGCGCTCATACAATTCTCCTCAGAAAAGGTAGCGCGATTTGCCAAATCGCGTTACGCCGCATTTTCATCATTTCAGGGCGTCGCGCGCGACATGAACGACTCCTTCGTGCCTTGGATTGCGGGTCTAAACGTAGCGCATTTCCCTGACCGCAGCAATTGAAATCAAGCTTTGCGATGCCGCAGCCAACCGCCCACGACAACGCCCAGCGGCGACAGCACCAGCGCGTATTTGGAATAGTCATCGCGCGGAGCATCCGTCATCGCGCTCAAGGCCAACAGCCCCACGCACAAGATGATGCCTGCCAACAACGATGCATGTTGCCAGCGGTGTGTTCCGGCTAAGCTGGCTACGACATAGCCTGCGAGCAGACCCGCCAGGACGTTGATCGTTAGCAGAACACCGCCGGGCGGGGGCGACATGACTTTCATCGTGAGCGCCGTGCTCAGTGTAATCACTAACATCAAAACCAAAAAGCCAAGAAAAATGGCGGCCAGGCTGCGGGCAAGATTGATCGGTATGTTCATCAGACGTGTAAGCGGCGCACTTCGATGTCGGTCGTGCGCTCAATAATCTCGTTACATTTTTCGCACTGGTAATAAACTTCCTCCGGGTACGCCGTCACGCCCATCAACAGGCGCAACATCCCGAACCAGTTGTAGCGGCAACGCGGAATGATATGAACGTCGTGCTTGTGATAGCCACAGCGGCACGTCTTGAGTTGTACGTCGTGGAGAATCAGTTCTTGTTCCATTAGCTTCGTGGCTCCCGATAGCCCGGTCGCGCGCGCACGACTGCGCCTTTGCGCGCGACTTTGACTTGCAGCTTGCGATACTTGCCCGTGCGGATCGGGTTCGTCGGGTAATAGCCTAGTGAATATTGATTGCGCAGTTCGTTGGCAATGTTGGCAAACGCTTCCGGCAGCGATCCCAACGTGTCGGCGCGATGCAATTTGCCGCCCGATTTGAGCGCCAGTTGCTGCAAATAATCATCCGCCGTTTTGTACAACCCATCGAGCAGCACGCCGATGCTGTCGTTGCTGCGGCGCGTGGAGGAACCGCTGTCAGGATAACGAGCGTCGGGAAACCGATTGTCCGGGTAGCGATTGTCGGGATAGCGATTATCTGGGAAACGATTGTCGGGAGCACGATTGTCGGGGTAGCGATCATCGCGTCGCCCGGTAATGACGGGCGGATTCGTGCGAATGCGATCCAGAATGCCGCCCCGATTGGTGGACGAAGGCGAAGGGATGCGCGTCTCGCCGGGAACAGTCGTCGGCGTCGTGCCACTCGGCGGCGTCTTGATAATGTCAGCCATGACGACGGAACCGCCCTGCGCCTGCTGCTGACGCGCCATCGCTTCGGTTTCCCAGCGCGTGTCGTAGCGAATCGGATAGACGATGACACCGGCTTCTTCGAGCATTCGGATGTTGTCATCGAAGCGCGTATCGAAGCTGCGGTAATCCACGCCATCGCTGAACAACACAATCGCCTTGCGACCTTTGACGCGCGCGAGATTCTGCAACGCCACCCGCATCGCATCGTAAAGCCGCGTGCCTTTGCCTGACTGCATTTGGGCGATGGAAGCCTTGAGTTCCGCGCGATTGTTGGTGAAGCCGCCCCACTCGTGAATTTCGTCGTCGAAGGAAAGCAGCTTGATGCGGTCGGCGCTCTGCAATTGATCTACAAAAGCAGACGCGGCCTGCTGAATTTGACCGAGCTTTTCCTCGGTGCTGCCGCTCGTGTCGAGCATCAGCACGACGTGAAACGGTTCTTTGATCGTGGTGAAAAACGCGATCTCCTGGAGCTTGCCATCTTCGTAAATTTGCAACTCTTCTTTGCGCAGATCAGGCACGTACACATCATTGGTGTCGCTGACGATCACGGAAAAGGTGACGAGCGCCGTATCAATCTTGAGAACCTCGTCCTGCGACTGGGACAGCAGCGTGGTTCCAAGTCCGACAAGTAACAGAACAGTGCAGCAGAAAAGGCGTAACTGGATTGGCATTTGTGCTCCTTTGCAAGGCAAGAGTGATCTTACAACTCAGCGGTTGACGTTTCAAGAACTCGCTTGTACTATGCGGGGCGTTCGCTCTTTCAGAGGCGTTTTTTATGCGCCGCCTCCTCTCCAGCATCAACGGTGATGCGTGTTTGTTCGGTTTGGACTTACGCAGTCGGTTTCTTGAGAGCAGGTTCGTTACTTGTCACCCGGAGCCTTTCAGTTCGCTTGTTCGCTGAATGCCGATTGCGTTCGTTGGGGACCGTTCCCGCCTACACTATCTCGCTTCGATCCAGTCAAAGGAAGAATTTCATGTCAGTAAAACTCTATGTTGGCAATTTGCCGTTCTTGGTCTCCGAAAACGACCTGACCGAATTGTTTGGACAAAGCGGGCCCGTAGATTCCGCACAAATCGTGACCGACCGCGACACCGGACGTTCACGTGGCTTCGGCTTTGTCGAGATGGGTACGCGCGAGGCTGCCGATGGCGCAATCAATCAATTTAACGGCTATGAATTGGATGGGCGCTCGCTCGTCGTGAACGAAGCCCGTCCGAAAGAATCGCGTGGCGGCGGCGGCTTCGGTGGCGGCGGCGGCGGACGTGGTGGCTTTGGTGGTGGAGGCGGCGGTCGGGATCGCGGACGCGGCGGCTTTGGCGGTGGCGGCGGTCGGGATCGCGGCGGACGCGGACGCGATGATCGCGGCAACCGCTGGTAAAGCACAGACAATACCGTTCTCGCATTCCCCCTCAGTTCTGATTCAGGCGCAGCACAACGCGGGCGCAACTTGTCAGAACTGAGGGGATTTCTTTTGCAGCATTTCTCTGACGTAACGCGATTGGCCCAATCGCAACCCACAGAACAAAAGTTCACTCCTGATTTGCAGCCTTCGTTGTTTTGACGAACAGCTTGATCGCTCGTATCATCGCAGCTGCATTCATTCATCAGACGTTTCTTAACTCGACCAGAAAGAATATTCTTCCTGTAAATTTTTCGGGACTAGGAAAGGGCGCGCTGGCGGTTGCGCAACTGACCGTATACGTGAAGCGCAAGTTTCACGTGATCGGGCGTGGCGACGGCGACAGCGTCCACCGACTTGTCGTCGAGCACATTGAAATCACGCGCGGAGCATTTGCAAAGGATTTTCTAGGGCTTAATCACATCAAATGAGTCTTTGCCGTTGATCCTGTAGATGAAAAAGTCATCGTCAAGCGTAAGGATTTGACGAACGCCGTGAAGTTCGGCAAGCGAGACAAGGGAAGCATCGGCTAAGTCCATTGGCACATCTTGATATTGTTCCATTAGCTGATCAAGGCGTTCCAGCTCTGCCTCTATTGTGTTGTGGATTCTGACAGAACCACTCTTGAGCAAGCCCAGCAACAGTTTTTGTGCAGGCCAACCGTTGATCTGGCCTAGCAGGTACATCGCCTCGGCAACGCAAGGCCAAGTGGTAAGAGGCGCAGTCTTGAGAGATTGAAAAGCGGTGAGACAACTTTGATGATTCTTTTTATCTCTGGTGTCAATGAGAGCGATTAACGGCCCCGCGTCAATAAGTATCATGGGAGTGTCATGGAAGGTCTAACCCTTGTTTCTTATATTTCTCAAGCAAAAGCTCACCAAAAGCAGTTTTATGGGGCTTCACGGATGAATCGGAAATACTACTGTCAATCTTGCCAATGAAATCTTTGCCTAGCTCATACGGGGTCTTGCCGTGTGATTGATCTACTTCGCTGTCTTGTCCTGAATAGAGCAACGCCGCTACCCTTTCAAGATATTCTTGAACTGAAAGATTTAATGCCGCTGCCGCTACTTGAAATTTGGTTGCTGTCTCTGGCGTCACATCAATTTGTACTGTCATATCCTTACCTCTTGTATTAAGCATACCGCGTTTTTGAGGCTGTCAGCAATGATCGTTTCGAAGACGGGCGCGGCCACGCCGATCACCCACGCCGCGCGCCAGCCGATGGCGTTCATCACGCCCGCCGCCATCGCCCTTTGTTGACTGAGGCCACCGAAAAATCAACGGGCGATATTTTCATTTGCACGCCACATGGCCTAGAGTATGGCCTTCTACGACTAACACACGATTGATGGCTACTTATGTTTACTGAAATTGTCGAAGCTGAAGGCCACTTGGTGGATTCGCAAATTCTCTCGAAAATCATGGATCGCGTCATTGAATGCGGCGCGGCGTATGAGATTCTGGATTTCCATTTGGGGCGCACGAACGAGGAAATCTCGCGGCTCAAGATGCGTGTCAACGCGCCATCGCAAGACGTCCTCGAAAAAACGCTCGAAGAATTGGTCGAACTTGGTTGTTACGAAACTGAAATCGCCAGCGTCACGACGCGCCCGGCGGAAGCGGATCGCGTGGTGCCGGATGATTTTTATTCGACTACGAATCATCGCACGTTCGTTCGCGCCAATGGGCAATGGCTCGAAGTCGCCAAACAACGCATGGACGCGGTCATCGTGCTGTCGAATACAGGCGAAACCGCGCACGCCGAATGTCGCAAGCTGCGCGACGTGCGGCAAGGCGAACTGATTGTGTGCGGTGCGCATGGGGTACGCATTCAACCCGAATTCAAAGAGCGCGACCGGCTGGGCTTTGCGTTTATGGCGAACGACATTTCGTCCGAACGCCGCACCGAAACCGCTGTGCGCAAGATCGCGGAATTGATGCGACAGGTCAAAGCCGAGCAGGGCAAAATCGTCTTCGTCGCGGGGCCGGTCGTCGTGCATACCGGCGGCACACGTCCGTTCTGCGAAATCATTCGCGGGGGCTACGTGGACGCGCTGCTCGCGGGCAATGCGTTGGCCGTCCACGATGTCGAACATGTGCTCTACGGCACATCGCTCGGCGTGGATTTGGAACATGGCGTGCCGCTCGAAGAAGGCCACAAAAACCACATGCGCGCGATCAACGCCGTCAATCGCTTTAGCTCGATCAAAGGCGCAGTGGAAGCCGGGCTGCTGAAATTCGGCGTAATGTACGAATGCGTGCAACGCGGCGTGCCGTTTGTGTTGGCCGGTTCGATTCGCGACGACGGGCCGCTGCCTGACACCGAAATGGATTTGCTCAAAGCGCAGGAAAAATACGCCGAACAACTGGTCGGCGCGAAGATGGTGATTTGCCTGTCCTCAATGCTGCATTCGATTGGCGTGGGCAATATGACGCCGTCGTGGGTGCGGATGGTGTGCGTGGACATCAACCCGGCGGTCGTCACGAAGCTGTCAGATCGCGGCTCGGCGCAAACGGTTGGCGTCGTGACCGATGTCGGCACGTTTTTGACGCTCCTGGCGCAACATCTCAAATAACCAGACAAACGAAAACGCAGCCCCACACGAAAGCTTGGGGCGTTTGCACCGCACCCTGATAAACACTGTTGAAATCGGTTAGGCCTTTTGTTATTGTCTCCTCGCCAAACGCTGATAATTCATCATCGTCATTGGGCAGGTAGCGTCAATTCTCACTGGTCAATTTCTTACATTTCGCACTGCCAATTCTGACGAAATACTACAGCAGAATCGTTGTCGCGCTCTGTTCTGTAAATTTCACTGTGCAGCCCCTTTTTCCCTGAAAAAGTTTGCACGCAGCCGCTTGGCCTACGCATTGTTTGGGCAGTTCCCCCAAATCAGACAACCTCCAACTACGCCCCCACGTACACCGAGGCGATTATGAAGAAACGCGAGGTCGCGGCTCGTCCCAAGAGGAGTCCGCAGGTGCTTTTTGCTGCGTTGATTTGCACGCAGGACATTGAGGTTCCCTTTCCTCTCTCACTCTCAAGTTCATCATCCCCTGCCCTATCCATCATTCAGGCCACAATGATTATCACCGGCAAACTGATCTTCATTGCGCGCCACGTTTTTGACCTTGCCCCCAACTCAACCCCTTTCACGCCGCTCTTCGTTTTCACATTGCTCGTCCCCGTGTCCGCAGCGCAGGTCCCAAGGCGCTTCAGGACGTCTCTCGTTCTTTCCACTCATAACAACCCATTTCTACGCAGGCGGCTTGGTCGGTCAAGCCGCCTTGGCTCCGGTCTCTTGATGAGGCTGAGGTTCATGTTTCTCTTCATTTCCCTCTCCCTGGAGGCGCAGCGGCTTCCAGGGGGCCTTTTCGGGCCAAGCGTTTGACAAACAACTGCGCCCGAGGAAGAGAACTTTTTCAAGAAGGAATTTATGAAACGACTGATCCTAAGCAGTAGTGTGCTTGTCGCAACGGCGCTGCTGTTCCTGACCACAACCCACGCACAAGTTCCTGCGTCCGCGTCCGCGCTGCGGCCCGGCTCGCTGTTGTTCTACAACATTTCCACGTCCGACGTGGGGAGTCCAAACCTGCAAAACACGCGGCTCAACATCACCAACACAGCCGCTGTCCCAGTGATCGTGCATTGGTTTTTGATCGAGAATCAAAGCTGCCAGGTCGCTGATCTCTTCACCTGTCTGACGGGGTTTCAAACTATGAGTTTTTTTGCGTCAGATTACGATCCCGGCGTCACCGGCTTTGTGGTGGCGGTGGCGGTCAACGAGCAGGGCTTGCCGCGCGATTTCAATTTCCTGATCGGCAGCGAATACGTGAAATTTCTGAGCGGTCACGAAGCGAATTTGCTGGCCGAACCGATGACCATCTTCAATCACGCGCGGAGTTATGAAGCCGTCGGCGGTTCGGGCAGTTCACAAGTTGATCTCATCTTTGATGACGAAGGCTACGAAAAGCTTCCGTCAGAATTGGCGCTGAACAACATCCCCAGCGTGCTTGATCAAAATCAAACCATGCTCATCATCAACCGCATCGGCGGCGATCTGGGCGATCAAGTCGCCAATATCGGTGCGCTGAACGGCTTGCTGTACAACGAGGCTGAGCGGGGCTTCAGCTTTATTCTGCGTCCGAGTGGTTGCCAACTGATTCAAACCTTGAGCGACAGTTCTCTCCGCACCGCACCGGCCTTTACCAGAGTGATTCCAATGGGCGCGTCCGGTTGGATGCGGCTGTTTACGACGGACAAAGTGGACAACACGCCGCAAGGAACGGCCAGCGATCCGCGCGCGATTTTAGGCGCGATGCTCAATTTCAATACGCTGGGGCCGAACAGCAAAGGCTTCACGCAAGGCCACAATCTGCATCGGCTCATCAAAGCCCCCGTCACTAAATTGCGGATGCCGGTGATCGTGCCAGGAGGGTGTTAGCGTGGTGGTCGGTGGCTGGTGGTCGGTGGCTGGTGGCTGGTGAGAGGTAGTTGGTGGCTGGGAATTGGTTAAAATCGAAGCCGACCACCGACCACCGACCACCAGCCACCACACCTATTTCAGATTGACGCGCACCGTGTTCGCGAGCTTGCCTTCGACCCACAGCTTCAAATCCACTTCGCCTTTGCCTGCCAGCGTGCGCGGCAAGCGCAAGTTGATTTGATCCAGGCCGACGTAGCCGCCTTGCGCTCCGGCGTAGAGGATTTCGATGTCTTCGTTGGCAATCGTTGCGCGCACGGTCGCTAAAGCCAGGCGGCTGCGCAAGCCTGTGCCGAACAGCACCAGATACACCTCTTCGCCTTCTTCGCCCAAATCAATCGGGAGCGAAACGACTTTGTTTTGCGCCGGGTCGAATTGCGAGATGGGTTCGTAGCGTTGCGAATTGTCCACAAGCACACGTTGCACGACTGCCGCCGCCACGCCGCTGCCATTGGCGTTCGCGGTGAACAACGCAGGCGTGATCGGCGTGACTTCAATCATGCCGCCGCCCGTGATGTCGCCCGCTTCGGTCTGAATCGTCACCAATGCCGTGCCCAACGCGACTTCGCTCGGAATCAGATAATTGATCTGCGTCGGCGAAACATAAAACAACGGCGCGCTGTGTTCGACGCCTTTGCTGTCGGTGATTTTGACTTGTGTTCCCGCGAGCGTCGTGGGCAGCGGCAAAGCCTGCGCCTGCTCGGTCGCAGTGGCCAAACCTTCGCCAAACGCGCTCGCAATTGCGTCGGGCGCGAGACCTTCGCGCGCGTAACTTGCGCCGGAAACCGTGACAGCCGGTTTGGCTTGCAAGACCGTGATGCTTTGACCAGCGACGATCATTGTGCCTTTGCGCGCGGTTTCTGTTGTCAGCGGCGCAACGCTAAAACTCACCGCGCCAACTTCCGTGCCGTAATCTTGAATGGTGATCCAACTAAAATTGGTGAACGCAAACCAGAAGCAATCATTGCGTCCGTCCACCGGGATGGAGCCAACTCCGCCTCTCGGATCAACCCAGTAATTTCGCGTCGCGGGCGTCCACGTGCAAAGCGGGCTGACCGTGTGCGCGACCGCTGCCGACGTGCTGCTGGCAAATTGCTCATCGCCTTTGTACACGGCTGTGATCGCGTGCTCGCCATCGCCGAGCGCCGTCGTTGCCCACGCGACAAAACCGTTTTCGAGCGGCACAGTAGCGAGCAGTTGCGTGCCATCATAGATTTCGACGTTGCCGCTCGGCGTGCCCGCGTAGCCGTGAACTTGCGCGGAGAATGTGACCGCCTGCCCCAAAGTCGTTGTCTTCAGCGATGAATTCAAGCGCAGCGCCGTCGCGCCTTTGCTGATGGTTTGCGATAAAGCCGACGCTGTGCTCGCTTCGTAATTGTTATCGCCGCTGAACTCGGCTGTCAGCGAATGCGCGCCCGGAGCCAAGGCATTGGTCGAGATATTCGCGCGTCCCAAACGACTGAGCGCGCTGCTGCCCAAGACGGTCGCGCCGTTTTTGAAAACAACAGTTCCGCTCGGCGCAGCCAATCCGTTCCCGGCGCTGTTGACGCTCGCAGACAACGTGACAAATTGTTTCCACGCCGCAGGATTTGCCGAAGAACTGATTTGCAAAACAGGCAGTGCTTTGTTGACCGTCAGCGTGAGGCTGCGCGACGTGCCGCCGTCATTTTTCGCATCGCCATCGTAGACCGCCGTGATCGTGTGCGCGCCAATCGGCAAGGCATTGATCGTCAAACTCGCCGCGCCGTTCGTCAACGCGATTGTGCCGAGCGTTGTGTTGCCGCTCAGAAATCGGACATTGCCCGTGACAGCGTTGCCGCTGACTGTCGCGTTGAGCGTCACGGTTTGTCCGTAACGAACTGACTCAAACGACGAAGCCAGCGTCACCGTCGCTGCCGCTTTGGAAACGGTATGCGTCACGGCGGACGAAACCGATGAACTGAAATTGTCTGCGCCGCTGTATTCGGCGGTGAGGTTGTGTACGCCGGTTTCCAACGCGCTTGTCGTCAACACTGCTTGTCCATTGGCGAGCGCGGCAGTGCCGATGATTTTCGCCCCGTCTTTCAAGGTGATCGTGCCCGTCGGCGTGCCCGCGCCCGGCGCAACCGCCGTCACATTGGCCGTGAACGTCACCGCTTGTCCGAAGAGGCTCGACGGCGCAGAGGCATTAAGCGCGACCGCTGTGGCCGCAGGCGAAATCGTTAACTCAGCCGCGACGAACTGAAACTCATAACTCTCCGCCGCCAACCTGCCGAGCGCGACGCTGATCGGATAGCTGCCGACATTGCTTGTAGCTGTCGCCGTTGTCATCAGGCTCGGTTTGCCGGTCACCACGCTCACATCATCGCCATTCAAAAAGCCCGTGAAGCTGTAGGTCAATTCGGGCACAGGTGCGCCGAAGACCTTGATTTTATTGGCTGCGGTGACGGTCAATGTGGCTTTGCCAATCGTCAACGTGCCGCCCACAAAAGCGAACTCGTAATTGGCTGCCGCCAATGTGCCCAGCGCAACATTGATTGTATAGCTGCCCGCCGCGCTCGCTTGTGTCGCATTCGTCATGAGTTCGGGAGCGCCCGTCACAACGCTTGCCGTTTCATTGTTCACGAAGCCTGTGATCGTTGCCGTCAGCGCCGGATTCGCTGCGCCATAAAGCTTCGTTTTGTTTTCCGCCGTCACAGTCAAACGGGCTTTGCTGATCGTGAGCGTACCGTTGACATAGTTGATCGCGTAGTTGGTCGAAGTGTAGCCGCTGACGGAGATGGGGTATTCGCCCGCGCTACTGCTGGCGGTCGCGGTCGTGCTGAGTTGCAACACACCGCTCAGAGCGTTTTCAGTTTCGCCGTTCACGAAGCCGGTGAAGGTTGCCGTCAACGCTGGATTCATTGCGCCGTACGTGCGCGATTTGTTCTCCGCCGTAACGGTCAACATCGCTTTGCCAATCGTCAGCTTGGCCGCAACAAACGTGAACTCATAATTCGCCGCCGCCAACGTGCCGCGTGCCGCCGTGATCGCGTATTCGCC
>CAZWAK010000171.1:0-17512 GCA_964631865.1 uncultured Heliobacteriaceae bacterium
CAGCGCGAGGCCGACACCAACCAACGCCATCGCCCATAAAATTTTTTTCATCGTTAGCTCCTCAAAAAAGGTAGCGCGATTTGCCAAATCGCGTTACGTCACGTGTTCATCGTTTCAGGGCATCGCGCTGTGAGCGACGCCTTCGTTGTTTGCTCAATGTTTATAGGGGTTTTGCAGACGTTCGTAGATTTCCAGCCGTTTGTTTATGACCATCGGGCGCGTCGTGTCTGCAAAGGTTTTGAAATGCGCCGAAGCGTGATGCGCCTCGAACGCGGCTTCGTCGTCGTAGACTTCGTACAAAAAGCAGCGCGTGCCATCGGCATTGAAGCAGACATCGAATTGATGACAGCCTGGTTCCGTTTGTTCACTCGCGGCAGCGTTTTTCAGCACGGCGTCTTTGAAGGCGGCGCGGTGTTCGGCGTGAAGTTCAAATTGAACGGCAACGATATACATGGAAAACTCCTCCCAAAAGCAAAAGGGACATCTGGGCAAAGTGAAAAAGAGCCGTGCGTCCAACCAAACGCGCGGCTCTTTGACTGTGGGAACGACGGACGGGTCTACGCAGTCGGCAGCACTAATTCTTGCCCGACTTGAATGCGATCTGGATCGTCGAGTTTGTCCGTGTTGGCGTTGAAGATTTTGTGATACGCATTGGCGTCACCATAAACCCGTTTGGCAATCTTCGAGAGCGAATCGCCCGATTGCACGGTGTATTTGCCCGCGCCGATGTTGATGTCCGGCCAAATATCCGCGTAGGCCGCATCCACCCCTTTGACGGCATCCCAAATGGCGTTCTTGGCGGCTTCGGAGGCGACCAAACCGCTGATGTACAATTTTTCGTCCTGGATATGGATGTGATGGACGTCCATCCCGACGTCAGCGGCGGTGTCAATGACGGAACGGTATTTTGATTTCAGTGCTTCTAAATCTGCCATGTGCTTAATCCTCCTCGAATAACCAGCCCACCAGGCCGGCAGTTCATTTCATTGTGTTGACAATGGTAAGTAGCTTTGGCGACAGCCCAAGCCGTTGCGGTTATCACTGCGCCCTTTCACTGGATGTGTGAATGCAGGGAGTCTACACAAGCTGGCTGGAGAAGGCAACCGACGGGCGAGGATTTTGCGGGTCGAAGGGAACGGGCGAAAACGAGCGATAGCACCAGACGCCCGGCGTGCTATCGCTCGTGGCTCCAGGTTAGTTGTAGGTGCGTTGCCAAGTGTTCGAGAGCGTCATGACCTCGGAGGTCGAGGCCGTCACGGTCGGTGTCGTGAGCGTATTCGTAAACCGGGTGACCGGGAAAAACGGCGGAGCCAGTTGACCGTTGGCAAAGCGTGGGTCAAAGAAGCGATTAAAGCGCGCGCTATTCTGGTTAATAATTGAAAGCGTACGAGACACCGTACGGCTGCCGCGTAGAGAAATCGTCGTTCGACTGCTGCACGCCGCGCAATTGATTTCCCAACCCCCTGTGACCGCATTCGAATTGGCGGTCAACGCCGGTTCATTGAAGGCGACCATGGCGACGTCCATGACCATGCTGGCATTTGTGGGCGTGTAGGCGGAATTCGGAGTCCAGTTAATCTTGCCTGCGTTCGTATAAAGACCGAGCACATTTTTCGGCACATAGTTGTTGGCGTAGGTCACAGCCGTACCGTCCAAATTCACCGTCGGTTCTTCGTAGGTAAGGCTTCCCGTCACGGTAATATCGCCGGTCGAAACAATCGTCAGCGCCGTGTCTTTGGCAATCGCGGCAGCCACGGTTCCGCCCGAAGCGGCGGGGCCGTGCAAGTTGTTGATGGTTCCATCTACATACAATGCCGCACCCGGTTTTTGCTCGGCCGAGATCGGATTGGTTCGATCCAACGGCACGCCTTGATAAGTGGTTGTCCCTGCCGACCCGGAAATCACCGTTGTCCCCGCGCTACTCCCGGACGGCGGGGTAATGGTGACAGTGGTTGTGCTGCTGCCCTGCCGGATGGCATACACCTGCGCGCCGCCGCTGCCTCTGGTCAGGCTCATTTCGTCCACATTGCCTTTGACGTAAATGCCGCCGCCGGTGATGGTCGGCTGCCCGGCCACATCGCTCACGGGCAAATAAACGCCATTGTTGATGACCTCGCTCGCCCCAGACCCGGTGGTCGGAGGCGCGGCATTATTCGCGCCGCGCAAGGCGGCCTTCATTTGCGTCACGGTCGGATCAGGTGGCGCTGTGGGGTCACTGGGATTCGTCGAGGTATAAGTCGCATCTGCGCGTCCCGTCGAATTTAAGACCGCCAGCTTCTGGGCGTAGACATTCGACGGCAAGGGCAAGGTGTTGACAGTGGTGTAAGAGCTATTGAACGTCACGCCGGTATGCGGCGTGGAGTTCGACGCGACGCTGCTCACGTTGTAGGTGTTGCTGCCATAATCGTAGGTCGAGTTTACCTGCGTAACTTCGCCTTGAAACGTCACCGAATTCGACGAGCCGTAGCGGAAGCGATCATTCGTGTGAACCTTGCCCTGGAACGTACCGGAAGCCCACACCGAGCTTTGATTGAAGCGATTGACAAATGTTCCGTACTGGCTGAAGGAGCGGTCAAATTGTCCCCCGGTCGAAATCTCGGCATTCAGCGTCACGCTGATGATGCCCGTTTCGATGGCGCGGGCAATGGCGCGATTCGGGTTGCCGCTACTGATGGCATTGTTGCCGATAGAAGTAATCGTGTAGCGATACCGCCCCGTCACCGAAGCCGTCACATCAATATTCTCCACCTGATTGGTGGTGGGATTCACCCGCTGGGCATCAACGGCACTCGTGTCCGAGACAGATTCCAAAGCCAGTTGAATGTCTACATCAAACCCGGCATTACTCAGCGCCGAGGCGCGCGAAGTCAAGGCGGCTTTGGCATTGACAATCGGAGCACCCGATTGCGAGAGAAAGGAGGCGGTTTGTAAGATCGTGCCCAACTGTGTGCGATTGTATGTCCGCAACGTGTAACTGCCCGACGTGCGGGTTCCATACGAAGGGGAAGTGTTCACGGACGCCGCTTGCGTCTGAATCGCGCTATTCAAGGAATTTCGGATGGCCATGCGCGCGATCCCCAAGCCCGCATCAGCAGCATAAAACGCTTGCTCGTTGCGGCGGAATCCACCGCTCAACGCCGCCTCGCCCGTCGAATTCAACAGGACGGCGACGCCCAGGCTGGTACATAACATCAGGCACATCATCGCAGTGATGAGCGCCATGCCATGCTCGGATGACTTTCTGGTAGAGTTCTTGTACAGACGCATTTTCATATTTACCTCGCGGAAACTCCGGGGAGCGAAAAGAAAACCGCTCGTTTACCGATTCGGCACGAACCCTGGCAAGACCAGATTACGCGGCGCGACTTCCAGGGTTTGCGAAATCGCGCGCTGCCCTTGTTTGTCGCCGTCCCCCGTCATTTGTGTCCGTCCGAAGAGCGTGATTTCTACGGCGCGGATGAGCGCCCGATTGTTGCTGGCCGCTTGCGTAACTTCGCTGACCCAACTGGTCGCATAGGTGTTGGTCGTATCATTGTAGGTTTCGAGCTGATAGCGGAGTTGCAGGTTATAAATGCCCCGCGCCACCGAAACCCAGCCGGAACGATTGCGATTGCGCCGCAACTCCATCGCCGTCGTATCCACCGCGTATTCGATCACTTCGTCCAGCGGCACGACATTCAGGCTCGACGTGGACGGAAACGACATGGTGTGGCTCCAGTAAGAGGCATCTGAGTTGAGCGAAAACGTGCTGGGGGTCAGTTGTCGCCCCACCACCACGCCACCGCTCGAAACGGTCGTAACGGCGCTACTGCTCGGCAGGTTGAAGAGCGAAAACTCCGCATAATCCGACACATTGGCGGCTTGCAATTGGGGTTGCGCGACGGCGTAGAGCAAATAATTGCCCGGCGCAAATTCTGTGGTCGGAATGTCGGTGTAAATGGTCGAGGACGTACTGGTGGGAGCAGGAAAGGTCGCAGTAGCTTTAACCGCGACCGGGCTGACATTGGCATTGCCAAACAGCACCAGCAGCGCATCCGGGGGATTCAGACTCGGATTCGCATTCGTGCCGCCCCCATCCTTGCCCGCAATCGGGCCGAGGAAGAGCGGAATCCCTGCGCCTGCCGCTTGCACATCGCGCGCCATCAAATCCAACGCCGCGCGGAAATTTTGATTCAAGTCCGCCCGCGCGCCGTCTACCACAAAAGTATCCTGCGCCCGTTTGAAGAAATAAAAGAGTGTCCCCGTCAGTCCAATGGTAATAGACATCGCGATCAACATTTCCAAAATGCTGAACCCGCGTTCGTTGGTGTGCTTGTTCATAACATCCTCGTCCTGTGGGCAGGGGTTAATTGTACGGCGTCCGGATCGTGCTGATTTGAGCGGATTCCGGGGCGGCGGTTGACGTCCCTCCGCCCGCCTGCGTCACGGCGTTCCCGCGCATACCAGCTTGCGTAGCCTCCGCCCGCACTGTGATGCGCCGCAAGCCAGGCAAGGCCGGAACTTGTGTGTTGGTGACGGGATCAAGCACCGTCACGTTGTCACGCTCGACCGTCCAGGTCACGACATAACTAATCGGTTGGTCAGTAAAAAACGGCGTAGTACTCAAGCGCATCGTGCCTTTGGTTCCATTGCGGTCAAAATCCACGTAGTAATTTTCAAAGTATCCTGTCGCTTTATTGGCATTGCCTAACGCCCCGCCATACCCCAGCGGAGCGGGTTCTGCCGCCGAAGGCAAGGGCAGCGCGAGCAACTTCTCCATCTGGCGTTTGGCAATCATCGCGGCCAGGGTGGTCTGGGTCGAACTTTTGTTGTAGACCATCGAAAGCACGAACAATTGCATGACGGCCATTAACCCTACCATCATAATCATCGTCGCCGCAGCGGTTTCCAATAAGGTGAAACCGTCTTCACGTTGTGAAGCTTGAACCTTGCGCTGTTTCATACTTGTCCTTATGAAAATTGTAGCCCGATGTCCAGCCAACTGTCGGGAGCAGCTTAACTGCCACTCCCCGAATTGTTACTGCCGCTGCCGGAGTTGCTGCTGCTACCGCCGCCGCCATCATTTCCGGCGGTGTCTTTCCAGTTGTCGTCGCCCTTTTTCCGCCACAGGTTGGTGCTGCCCGCACTGGTCAACGTAACCGCCACCTTCTCACCGTTCGTGTTCACCAGATACAGCCAGTTCACTGCCCCCGGCTGCACGTTCGGCATGCCGCGCGAATTGAAGGTGGCTTCGTATTTGTTGTCGGTAGTCCGCAGCGGAAAGGACACGCTTTTCTTGCCATCGGTTTGCTGCCCCGTAATCCCGTTGTCCGTCGCATTCCGAATCACATCCGGCAACTCGGTCGTGCTGGTTTGCGTTTCGAAGGTCACGCCCGCTGGCAGGTTGATCGTACGCCCACCAATCGTGATCGTCCTCGCCGTCGGATCAATCAACACCGTCTGGCTCGAATTGTTGCGCAGCGCTTCGAACTTGGCAGCTTGAAAGGCTTGCGCGACTTGTTGGGCAGCCGAGTTCAGTTGGTAGCTGCGATTGGCCTTGATGATGCTGGGGGTCGCTACTGCCGCTCCAACGGTGATGATGCCTAGCGTAGCCACCATCTCAAGTGCAGAAAACCCTCGTTCTTTTCTCATACTCTTTGCCTTTCGGTAATATCAATTTCGTCTCGCGTGGGAACATGCATCCTAGCTCTTGAAAGCTACGGCCAGCTTTTTAACAAAGCATGTTTCCAAATCTCTGACAAATTTATGATGACGTTTGCGGTGGCTGGCCGAAGCACTGTCATTCGCACCTGTCACCTGTCAGGGGAAAACTACAGGGCGGAGGCGATACAACTTGTGTATTGACCGCTAACTCGTTTATTTTCAATTGTGGAGAATCTGTGGTCTGCAATTTGCTCTGAGGCTCCAGCGACGTAGGAAGGAGTGTTTTTCTGGCATGACACACAAGCGCATCGCGCTCATTTACAACCCCAGGGCTGGCGGGCTGCACGGCAAAAATGACAGAATTTGGCAGCTCGTGGCAGCTTTGCGGGCGCAAGGGTTGGAACTGGCCGACGATCACGTTAAAGCCACCGCCGCAGGCGGCGACGCCACGCGACTCGCGGCACAGGCCGTCGCCGACCATAGTGACCTGCTCATCGTGTGCGGCGGCGATGGCACGATCAACGAAGTCGCGCAAGCTCTGGTCGGTTCTGACACGGCTTTGGCGATTTTGCCGAGCGGCACGGCCAATGTCTTAGCCAAAGAATTGCAATTGCCGCGTCGCCCCGAAGAGTTGGCCCAACTGATTGCGTCCGGTCGCACACGCGAAATCAGTGTCGGACGCGCCAGCAAGCCGGATCAGAGTTGGAGCCGCTACTTCATTCTGATGGCCGGCATCGGACTCGACGCAACGATCATTGAAACCGTGAACCCGGAACAGAAAAAGCAATGGGGCATCGGCTCGTACGTCGCCGCCGGGTTGAAAACATTGGCCGAATGGCCGCTGCATCCGTTTTCGCTCAACTTCAATGCGCAAAAACACGAAGCGACGTTTGCGATTGTGGCCAACGCGGCGAACTATGCGGCGTGGTTCACAATTGCGCCGAAATCACGGATGGAAAGCCATCATCTGGATGTTTGCGTGTTCAATTCCCGCAGCCGTCTGGTGTATCTGAGCTATGCGTTCCTGAGCCTGTTCGGCGCGCACACGTTGAGTCCGCAAGTGGTGTATGAACCTGTAACGGAATTGTATGCCAACACATCGAACACGACCCCGGTGCAATTGGACGGAGAATTAGTCGGCCACTTGCCGATGCACTTTGAATGCGTGCCGCACGCACTGCGGATTGTGGCCTGAGCCGCAAAAATAAATTTGAGGGAGAGAGTACAATGCACTTCGTAACCAAATTGATCCTGTCGTCCGCACTGTTCATCACTTTATTTGGCAGCGTCAACGCCCAAACCGCGCAACCGACGCCCGCCGCATCCAGCGCCGCGCCGCCACAAGAAATGATCGAGTTACGCCGCGCCGGTTATGCCGCGAATTACAACCTCGACTACACGACGGCGCGCGCCAAATTTGAAGAGATTCGCAAACGCTGGCCGCAGCATCCGGCAGGCGATTTGTACGTCGCCAACATCATCTGGCTCGATCATTTGTACAAGCTGCGCCGCCTGCAAACGGGTTTGTATCAAAACGAAAGTTTTTACGCCGGTTTTGAAGGCTCGAAAGAAGAAGGCGAGACCGGGGATTCGGTCGAAGCCAAAGTGGACAAAGAATTCCGCGCGTTGATGGCGGCGGCCAAAACCAAAGCCTTGACGCTCGTCAATGCCAACCGCACAGACCCGCACGCAAAATATTATCTCGGCGCAGTCTACAGCATCCTCGCCGCCTACGAGGCTTCGACCGCGCGCAAGTTCTGGTCGGCATTGCGCAACGGCTCGAAAGGCATTGACGCACACCAACAGGTCTTGAAACTCAAACCCGATTATTACGATGCGTACTTGTCCGTAGGCTTGTACGATTACGTCATTGGCAATCTGCCCTTCCCCGTCAAAGCCTTGATTGCGATGGGCGGTGTGCGCGGCAACAAAGAACGTGGGATCAAAGAACTCAATTCGATCATCGAACACAACGCCGAAAACGCTGATGATGCGCGCGTGATGCTGATTGGCATTTACCAAAACGAAAATAAACCTGAAGCGGCGCTCGCCATCTTGAAAGACTTCACGGCACGGTATCCGAACAACTTTCTCTTCCGCCTCGAACTGGCCTCTGCTCTCTCGCAACAAAACCGCAAAGACGAAGCCTTCGCCGCGTTTGAAGCCTTACTCAAAGAAGCGGGCGCGAACACGCCCGCCGCCAAATCTATGGACTTGATTCGTTTCCAATACGCCGAAGCGCTCGCCAAACATCAATCCTACGACCAAGCCGCCGCGCAATTCCTTGCCTCATCCAAAGAACCGAATGCCGAAGCAGGTCTCGTCACGATGGCGCTGTTGCGCGCAGGGCAAGTCTACGATTTAGCCAGCAAACGCGACGAAGCGTTGGCACAATACAAAGTCGTGCTGACGCGCCCGAACGTCTACGATTCGCGCGAGCAAGCCCAGAAAGGCTTGAAGCAACCGTACAAAAAGCCCGACCGCGCCTGAAAGAGTGATTGCGATTCCCGCCGCGAGTTGTGGTACGATAGGCGCGTCTCAACCAAATGATTCAGCGTTCGTTTACAATGGGAGGGATTTTGTTATGGATCAATTCGCATATTCACAAGCAGCAATTTATGCGGATGAATCGGCACGCGCCGCGTTTATTCGCCGCACCTATCTGCACCTGGCGGGAGCCGTCCTGGCCTTTACCATTCTGACCGGCATCATCCTGCAAACGCCTATCGCTCCGGCGATGGTCGGCTTGATGACGGGCGGCTATGGCTGGTTAATTGTGATAGGGCTTTTTCTCGGTGTTTCGTTTCTGGCCGACAAATGGGCGCGCTCGGAAACATCGCAAACGATGCAATATGTCGGTCTCGGTTTGTTCGTCGTGGCAGAATCCATCGTGTTTCTGCCGCTGCTGTACATTGCCGCGAATTTTGCTGGTGACAACGTGATTCCGACCGCCGCCGCGATCACGGGCTTTCTGTTTCTGGGCCTCACGGCAGTCGTCTTTTTCACGCGCAAAGACTTCTCGTGGCTGCGCAGCATCTTGACGATTGGCGGTTTCATTGCGATGGGCTTCATCGTCGCCAGCATCATCTTTGGCTTTAGTCTCGGCTTGTTGTTTTCAGTCGTGATGGTCGCGTATGCGGCAGGCGCGATTTTGTACGACACGTCGAACATTTTGCATCACTATCGCACCGATCAGCACGTCTCCGCCTCATTGGCATTGTTCGCGTCGGTCGCGTTGTTGTTCTGGTATGTGCTGCGCATCGTGATGGCTTGGTCTGACGATTAAGCTTTTGCGGCTCAATTCAGCGCACAAAAACAAGGCAAAAGCGGCGGAAATTCCGCCGCTTTTGCCTTTTGTCTTTCGTCTGCCGATGGTATAGTGCGCGACGCGGAATCAGCCCTGCAAAGAACGTTTGAAACAGCCAGTCGTCAACGTATGATCGGAGACAACATCCAGCTTCTCTTCCAACTCTACACGCGCCCGCTGGCCGCGATGAGCGGTATCATTGATCGCGGCAATTGGTTCTTCGGCGCAGTGCTCGTCACGGCGACCGCGATTTTATTGGTCGTAACGGTCACGAACCGAATTTACGGAACCTACGAAGCCGTGCCCGTGCCGCTGCAGCGCATGCGCCAGCCGCGCTCACAACCTGTGCGATATGCCCCTGTCCCCGCGCAAAACAATCTCCCGCCTGACGAAGACGCTGACGAATATTATCAACCGCCGCCGCGTAGTCTGCCGCTGCCCATCGTCGGCGACAGCGGTTGGTGGTTCGTGTCGTTCAAGCCGATGAGTCAATTCGTCATCGCGCTGTCGTTAGCCGTGTTGTACGTGCCCGCGCTGATTTTATTGCTCGTAATGATCGAACGCACGAGCAGTTTCGGCGTCGCGTTTCGCCGCGATTATGGCTCGTTGTTGTTGTGTACATTGATGGCCTGGGCCGCGTCGCATCTGCCGTTCGCATTGCTCGGCTTTGCCATCGAGCCGTTACGTTTAGGCGCGAACGGCGCGTTGGGGTTGTGGCTGCTCGGCAATTTGTATTTTGGCTTTCTGATGGTTTGTGCGCTGAGAACCGCGTGCGGCGCGAGCTTCACGAACGCCGCGCTCACGGTGGGCGGCGCGTGGCTCGCCTTGAGCCTCGATTCGTGGATGTTTTCCGTGCTCACGTTTTCGCCGTTCCTCACGCTGATTTGGGTAGTGCCCTTAGCCCTCGGCGCAGTGGCTGGCATGCGTGCCGCGCATATTCAACGGCAAAGTTTCCGCCGCTACTTACAAGCCTGCACCATCAACGAACACGACGCCGAAGCGCATTATCAACTCGGCTTGATTTACCAGCAGCGCCGTCAACAAACCGAAGCCCTCAAGCATTTCCGCCGCGCCGTCGAAATTGATCCGAAAGAACCGGACGCCAACTATCACCTCGGCATCGTCGCGCGGCAGGAAGGCCGGTTGCAGGACGCGCTGAATCATTTCACGCCCGTCGTCACGCACGATGACAAATATCGCCAAAGCGAAATCTGGCGCGAAATCGGCGCGACATATTTGGCAGCGGGAATGTTGGCGGAAGCAAAATCCGCGTTGGAAAAATACAACGAACGGCGTCCGTATGACCCCGAAGGCTTGTATCACCTCGGCGCAACGCTCGAACAATTGGGCGAGGCGTCGCGCGCCAAAGAACTCTATCAACAATGCGTCCAGGCCGTGCAAACAATGCCGTACTATCGCCGCAACGAAGTCAGCAAATGGAGCAAGCTGGCGCAGGCGAAGTTGTAGGAGATTTACTCGTTCGTCGCTAACTCGCCCACTTCTTCATCGCTCTTGCGCGGCTTGCCGAACAGCCAGACGATGCCGACGCTGAGGAAATACAGCGCCCACATCGGCACAGCAAAGATCATCAATGTCGTTGCGTCCGGCGTTGGTGTGATGATGGCGGCGATGATGACGATGATGACGACGGCGTGTCGCCACCAACGCAGCAATAATTTCGGCGTAATTAAGCCGAGGCGACCGAGGATGAAGGAAATCGTCGGAATCTGAAACACTAACCCTAAGCCCAACATCATGATCAAAATCAAGTCGAGATAATCTTCGGCGTTGAGCAGCGATTGAAAGCCTTCCTGCCAGCCGAGCAAAAAGTTACAGGCGGCGGGAAACGCAATTTTATAGGCGAAGGTCGCTCCGATGATGAAGAGCAGGGTGCCCATGGTGATGACTGGAATCACGTATTTCTTTTCGTGCTGATACAAACCCGGCGCAACAAACGCCCAGAGTTGATAGAGCAAAAACGGGATGGCCAACGCAATCGCCGCATAAATTGCGACGGTCATGTACAACGTGAACGCGCCTGCGACTTTCGTAATCACGAGATCATCGCGCACATCGAAGCCCGGCAGCGCGGCAGCTTCGCCGAGCACTTCCACCAACTCACGATCCTGCGCGATAACGGTTTTGCCGAGAATCCAATTGTGGGCGAGCACAGCGGTCAGCGTGCCGTTTTTATTGACGATTTTGGCTTGAATCGAAGTCCCGGCGGGAACTTTGACGCCGTCAATCACCGAATCGAGCGCGAACGTGTAAAGCACGGTCTCGCCTTCTTTCAGATTCTCCGTCAAGATTTTGCGCGTGTCTTTGCCGAGCAAATTGGCTTCGCGGGCGAGGCGGGCTTTGCGCGCTTCGGTTTTGACCGGGATGGCGAGGAAGTTGTAAATCTTGTCGGCAAAGCCAAAGCCGATGCCAAAGGCGATGGCGATGGCCGTGACGCTGTAAATCAGGCGTTTGCGCAACTCGTCCAAATGATCGAGAAACGACATCTGCAAGCCTTCGTGTTCTTCCTGCTCTTCTGGTTGCTCTTCTGGTTCTTCAGCCATAACTAGCGTCCTTGTCGGATAAAAAAATTGGTTAGCGGAAGTCGTCGCTTCACGCTAACCAGATTGTCGTCTTGATGGAGGAACAAATCAAATCCACTGCCCCGGTTGCGGCTGGGTGGCGGTCGTCGTGCTGACAACTTCAGCGGGAGCGTCTGCTTCGGCAGCAGCGACCGAATCCGTCGTAGCGACTTCGGCACCACTTGGTGCATCGCTCGGCGCGTTGTAGCCGTAATCGGAATTGTACGGGTCATACGAGTTCGCCTCGTAGTTGGAATGATAGCTGTCGTCGCTGCCGCTGGGCGCACTGATGGCCGTGCGCGTTTTTTCCAAATCCACTTCCTGCTCCCACGTGCGTTTGAAATCTTCGGAGGCGCGGCGGAACTGCCCCATCGCTTTGCCGAGCGATTTGCCCAACTCCGGCAGTTTGCGCGGGCCAAACACGATCAGCGCAATTACCAAAATGAGTACGATTTCTGTCATTCCTAAGTTAGGCATAAAGACTTCCTTGTTTATAAATTTAATTTCAAAGGAAAACCGTAGCGCGATTTGCCAAATCGCGTGTGGCTCTGACCAAGCTACGCGATTTGCCAAATCGCGTTACACCTTAAAACTTGCTGCAAGTGATTTCGCATCCATCGGCATAGTAAGTGACGCCCTCACTTGCGTCAAATCACTTACTTTTCCCCGGCTTGGCGGCGTAATAGCCTTGTCGCGTGCGGACTTTGTGGAGCGGACTCTTGGCCGTGAGTTGAATTGTGCGCCACTTGCCGTCGGGCTTGTCGTTCGTGGGTTCATAGACCAGCGTGTATTGATTGCGCAATTCGTCCACTGCTTCGACAAAGGCGTCGCGCAATTTGCTGCCGCCGGGCGAAGGGAAAAAGCGACCGCCGGTTTTGAGGGAGAAATCTTTGAGCATTTGCGAACCGCTGTCTTTCGCCGGGCCGCGTCCGAAAGCGGCTTCGCTCATATCCACCGCGTAAATCATCACATTGGCCAGGCTCGCCGCACGAATGGCTTGCTCGAATGTTGCTTTGCTTTTCGTGTCGGCTCCGTCGGAAATCAACAGGATCGCGCGGAGTTGTTCGTCGCGCTTGCCGAGGGCTTCTGAAGCCGTAACGATGGCGTCGTAGAGCGGGGTTTCGCCGTCGGGGTCGGTGTCCCAAACAATTGGGTCAATGTCTTTGACTTCGGAAAAATCCTGCATCAGTTTGACTTTGTCTTTGCTGAAGCTATAAATCCCAATCGAATCGCCCGTGCGAATGCCGTCCGCAAAACGCGCACAAGCCGCCCGCGCCAAACTCATTTTGTTGCCCATACTGCCGCTCAGGTCGAGCAAGATCGCCGCAACGAACGGCACTTGTTCCATCCCGAAACTAATGATTTTCTGCGGCACTTGATCTTCGAGCAGAATGAAATGCTCCGGCTTCAACCCCGTGACGTGGCGGTCAAGGCCGTCGGTGACGATGGCGTTCAGCACAATCTGCGTCGTTCCCACGCGCAACACCTGATCTTCGTCGGGCGTTTCCGTTTCTTTGGCAGGCGGCGTTTCGGTTTGGTTTTTCTTTTTGGCGGGTGGCTGCTGCGTCTGCGGGAACGCAAGGCTCGTCAACCACAAGAGGACAATGATTGCTGCGGCACTACTTCGATATTTCATATTGCCTCCCCGTCCCACAATCTCAAATCTCAAATCACTTGATGTAGCCGCGCAGGATTTTGATGAGCCGCAACATATCGCTGGCAGAAACAATGATGGGCGCGGAAATCATGTGCCGCGTGGTTTTTTCCATTTGCTGGCTCAGGCGTTTGCTGGTTTCGGCCAAACGGTTGACCCCGTCTTCTAGCGTTTTCGGCGTCTCGAAATCGTCATCGTCATTGGAACTGCCGACATTGTTGCGGATTTGCTTGGCGGCTTTTTCGATTTCCTTGAGTTTCTTTTCGGCCCCTTGATCCAACGAATCGCGGTTCTTGCCTTGAATATGCTGGTTGAGACGTTCGGCAATGTCGGCGGCTTGCTGCGAGCTTTTGACGAGCTTCTTGTGCGCTTCTTCTTCGCGTTTGATCTTCATCCGCACCAGCGTGTCGTTGAAGCCTTCGCTCGGCGGCGATTTTTTTTCTTCTTCTTCCTGCTGCGCCCACGCGGGCTGCGCCGCCCACAACGACAGGCTCAACAGGCCGCTGGTCAGACAGAAGCCCCAGCGAAACAATCGTTTTTCAACCCAGCGTTTCATCAATATTCACAATCCATCAACCGATGCTTACCATTTTTCTTGCGACTCAAATCCAACCCCAAAATTCTCCCCGCCAAACCGCGCAACGTTTCGTCTTCAATTTTTCCGTTGGACGGGCTGTCAATCCACTTCGTGCCGACGACATCGGCCATCTGCCCTTGAATGTAGGTAATGACTTGCAACTGCGACCGCTTTTCATCGAGCGGCAAAATGTTGATTTCCAACCGATAGCGCCCCTTCAGCCAATTGCGCGCATCTGCCGCCGGGAGATTGGAAACGTTTTGTAAATCGGTCTTCGCATTCAGCCCCTGCGTGAACTGCCAGACTTTGGTCACGAATTGCCCTTTCTCCACTTTCGTCCGCTCTTTGTCCACTTCGATGTTGCAGGATTGCAGGACGTCCTGAATCTGTTTGGCAATCTCCTCGCGCGGGATATTCAGCGTATACGGATTGTCCAGGTCAGGAACCTCTTTGGGTTTGCCGATGATGATTTGGGCGGAAATCGCAAACGAAAGCAACACGCCGCACGCCAAAACAGGGGCAATGAATTTGAATCTCATGGTTTCTGTATCTCGGATGCTCGCTCAAAGCAGCACCAACGCGATGATGCAATGGCGGCAACCAAAATAACAGTTATGTGCTAGGGCTTCAAGCGAAAGGTAGGGCTGGGGCTGGGCAGAGGCGCTGGCGCTGGCGCGGGTTGTGCGACAGGCGGTTGGAGGACGGCGGGCGCAGCGGGTTCGGCGCTGGAACCAAAGTACCAGCGGTCAATGAGCGCCACGCTCACGACCACAAACAACGCCGCCACGGGCATCGGCCAAAGCAAGGCCGCGCGCTCGTGCAGAAAAGCCCAGAGACGGGCGAGCGTTGCGGCGAAAGTGGGAACCGTCTCTGTCGCGTCCTCCTGCAAAAATCGTATCTGCGCCGCGCAGCTTGCGCACTCTTGCAGATGGCTCGTGACCAATTCGCGTTCGACGGCGTCGAGACGATTGTGGACAAACGCCGTGCGCTGTTCCGGCTGAAGATGTTCGGTTTCCGGCCCGCACTGCAAATTTGTGCGCAATTGCTGCAACGCAGCTTGCACATTCATCGCCGAACGCAATTGCTGCTGACAAAATTCACACGTGACCAGATGATCGTCAACGGCCAGCAATTCTTCGGGCGCAAGCCGCGCATAGCGATACCGATTGAGTTGATACGACGACAAGTGCATGGACTCTTTTACTCTTTCTCAAGAAAACCACGAAGAGCACCAAGAGCACGAAGGGGAAGAGGGAAAGGGAGAGAGGGAGACTCGCTATCCCCCATCTCCCTCTCTCCCTATCTCCCCATCGTTCCCTTCTCTTTATGCGCTTCGTGGTGACAACCTTCTTCTCAAAAATCCGCCATCTTTTGGCTCAATCGGCTGCGCGCCGCTTCCCGCAGCGCGAGGACGTTTTGCGGCGTGGTTTCGAGCAATGCCGCGAGGACTAAATCGTTGAGCGGAAGCTGCTGCCACAGCATCGCAAATTTTTCCTCGTAGCTTGTCAAAGCCCGCGCCTGTTCGCGTTGCGTGTCGTTCCACTCCAACAAAACCCACGCGCGCTGAAACTGTTCGTTCGTGAGTTGCAACACGTTCCCGATGTGCCGCAGCGAAACGATGCCGTAGACCCAGAACAATTCGATGTCGCCGTCCGTGCCATGCAACAAATACGCGCGGCGTTGCAGCGGCGGCAATTGTTCGATCTCGCACCAAAGTTGTTCTAAAAATGCGCGCTCAGCGGTTTCCGGTCGGACATCGGACGAAATGCTCTTCAGCAAATCATCGTCTCGTTGCAAAGCCGCCACGATTGCGACCAAATCGTCAAAAAGGACTGGATGCCCGACCCACCGAAAGAGGGCGCGCAACAATTCGCCGTGCGAAAGCCGTTGTGCCTCGCCGCCGATCACTTCATTCAAGATGTGCGGCTGGGCGCGCAGTTGCTGAAGCCTGTCGCTCGCGCGCGGCGGCGTGTCCAACCAATGCAGCAGACCGCACACGGCGGTGTGATCGCGCGTCAGCCACAGCGCGAATTGCAGATCGTGCGTCAGCCGATGCCGCAGCGCGTCCTTCAAATTGCGACGGCGCGGCTGCGGACGACGCTGTTCGGCGCGGCAGATATTTTGGGCCAGCACGGCCACACAATGGCTGAAATTCGCGATGGGTTTGGCGGCAGGCGCGGCTTTGCATTCGCGCAACAATCCGATGACTTTGGCGAGAATGGCGCGGCGTAAATCTTCCGCCTCGCGTCCATTTCCGGCGATGCGCGCGATGATGGGCAGCGCGTGCTGCTCGAGCAACGCGGCCAAAGCGGCTTCGGCCTGCATCTCATCGCGCGCCAACACAAACGGCAGCAGACGAGAATCCATTAGTTGTCCAAGCGGCAATTGCCCAGACGGCAGTTGTCCAGACGGGGCTTCCGCGATAGCTGGTGAGGCAGCAAAGGTAAATTCAGTCATAGCATCCACTTGCGCTCTCCACGACACGCTGGGAGAGGGCGACAATCATCCAGTTTCTGTGGGGGGCCATTCAGCCGCTTGGGTGTCCTCACCAGCTAAAGCGTATTTGCGCCGCGAAAACTGGAAAAGATTTCTTCCCAAGCAAAGAAGCCGGGAAACAAGCGCCGCAAATTTTCTTTTCGGGAAGACTATGGTTTATAGTTCCCCGCCTGTGATGAACTTCCGACGAATTGCATTTTCCTTGCTGTCGCTCTTCTTGATCGTCCTGTTGGGGACGCTCGGGTATCACTGGCTCGAAGGCTGGCACTGGTTCGACAGTTTGTACATGACGATCATCACGTTGGCGACGATTGGCTATGGCGAAATTCACCCCCTGACGACGGCAGGTCGCGCGTTCACGATGATGCTGATTGCGTTGGGCGTGACAGCCGCCGGGTTTATTTTCACGACCTTGACGCAGGCATTGGTCGAAACGCAACTGGCGGCTACATTTGGGAGGCGCAAATTGTTCCGCGATATTGGCAAGCTGAAAAATCACTTTATTTTATGCGGCGCGGGGCGCGTCGGCATCCGCATCATTGACGAGTTCAAAAAGAAAGGCGTGGATTTCGTCGTCATCGAGCGCGACCCGGTGATTGCAGATCGCTTGTTGACGCAAGGCGAGTTGGTATTGATCGGCGATGCTACGGACGAATCCGTGCTGGAAGGCGCAAACGTCAAAACCGCGCGCAGCCTGATTGCCGCCGCGTCGAGCGATGCCGAAAACGTTTACATCGCGTTGACCGCGCGCGGCATCAACCCGGATTTGTACATCGTCGCGCGCGCCAACGATCAAGCCGCCGAGCGCCAGATGATGCGTGCCGGCGTCAACAAAGTCGTCGCGCCCGCGCTGATCGGAAGTCATCGGATGGCACAAGCCGCGATGTCCCCAGCCGTAGCGGATTTTATTGAATTGACGACGATGACTGAATCGCTGGATTTAGGTTTTGAGCAGATTCGCATTGAAGCGGGGTCTTCCCTGGCCCACAAGAAAATCAAGGACTCCGGCATTCGCTCCGAACACAATGCCATGATCGTTGCCATCACCGACCACGAGGGGAAAATGCACTTCAACCCGGACGGCAATCAGGAGTTGAATATCGGTGATCTGTTGATCGCTATTGGCACACGCGCAGGCTTGAAAAAACTGGCCGAGATTGCCAACTACAATCGGCACCCGCGTTAACTGCTGTGCGCTAGAAATCAAGAAAAAGAAATTCACCACGAAGCTCACAAAGAACACGAAGAGAAAAAAA
>CAZWAK010000172.1:0-17332 GCA_964631865.1 uncultured Heliobacteriaceae bacterium
TGTCTCACGACTCATTTCATTTTGCGTTTACCTAAAAAATGTCCACAGTATTGCTTGAAGCGATTGCAGAACATCCCATATCTCATCAAAATCTGCCCTACGCACTGCTTCTTCGACACTTTCACCAGCCACTAACTCGACATACAGTGGGACGAGCACATAACCAACGGATTTCCCCTGGGAACGTCGCATAGCGCGACCTGTTGCTTGCACAATGTCAACGCGGCTACGCCGTGGTGATAAGAATGCGACCATATCTACGGCTGGAACGTCTACTCCTTCAGTCAGACAGCGGGCATTAGACATCACTGCGTGAGTCGCTTCTCTAAATTCACGCATAGCCCTTTCGCGTCGTGCTGTCGGCATATCACCATTGACGTGGTAGCTCTTGAAATCTGGCAAGTGCGTCCGAATTCCTTGGTTTCCATCTGCAACGAACGAGGCGGCAGACCTCACGGTGTTGTGAAAGGTGAAGATTTTTCTAACACCATACTTTTCAATGGCGTCGCGGAGAGCTATTTGGTTGGCAACCTGTCTTGCAAGAACTGGATCACCATTCACAATTACCTCGCCCCGACTAAGCAGCTCGTTCGTTACCATTTCGGAAGTAATCACAGAGATAACGATTTTGTAGTTGCAGATAATATTGCGCCGCGCTGCTTCACCGAATGTAAGCTTGTGAACTTGAGGGCCATAAATATCTACGTTATCCATTGAGAAGACAACCTGCGCTTCACCCTCTTGGTCCCGTTGATGTGGATTGTAATGACGTGGTGTTGCAGTAACAAAAAGGCGTTTTCGGATTAGCAGATTCGCGTCATCCAGTGCGAACCCGTAATTTCTTCCCTCGCGGCCAGCGGTCTTGTGTACTTCATCAAATATTCCGAGGTCAAATAGTTCACCCGGTAGCAGAGCCTTCCCAATAACCTGAGCGGATTGATAAGTCGAGAAAACGATTTTCGTACCAGCAAAAGGAGTATCGAGAAACTCCCGTACTTTGTTCGAATCTGTAGAGACCTCGAAATCCAAGTCGGATTGGTGTGTTGCTAAAGTATCAAGACCTTCCTTGACCGTAGGATCAGAACATACACAGAGGTATGCCAAAGTCGGCAAGCTTGATTCGTGCAGCCATTCGTGCAGCGTTTGACGGAGCAGGGCTAGAGAAGGGAGGAGGACTAGAATTTTGGGAACTTGTAACTGCTCTGCCGTCCAGAGCGCAACAAGGGTTTTGCCCGTTCCGCAAGCCATAATTGCAGAGATGCGGTCGTGTTCTTGTAGGGCGGGCACTAACGTAGAAAGTGCTTCTGTTTGATGGGGGAGGGGCATTTTCTTTGGCGGTTCGAAGACCGATTCCGCCAACCAAGCTTCAATCACACGAAAGTCCTTGGCTTCAAGTCGGTCTAAGTCAGAGCCTCGAACACAGAAAAACCCTTGCCTTTCGTTCAGCACAGACGCCAAATCATCGCAATTTGTGATGAGGATACGGCTACGAAAGTGTGGGCTATCCGCTAAGCCAATAAATGTGGACAACTCACGCCAAGTTAGAGCGGGCCTCCCACTCCGAAACTTGACTTGATAGGCGTTGAGATGACCAAGAAGTGTTTGAAAAACACCGTCCACACCATAGTCTTGCTCTGACAAACTGAGTTTCTGAAGTACTTCCTCCGGGGCTGCACTTAAAGGCCAAACCGTAGCAGCATCATGTTTGCGCTGCGTTGCCAAGTAAGCCTCAGCGAAGACCTCGAAGCCGTCTCCTTTAAGTTTATCGTTATCAAGAGCAGCTATGCGCTTTTCTAACTCATCAAAACTCGTTAACTCAGAGTAAAGACCGGATTTGAATAATTCTTTCGCTTTAGGATGAAGGGGGTTGCCCATATTTTTGTTTCCTACTTTCAGCCTGAACAACTCTGGCTAATAGTTGAGAATGGAATGTTTTGAGGCAAGTCGAGTACTTATGAACATTTCGACTTGGAAAAATCAGGCTTCTTCAAGAGGGGCAAATGTTACAGGTCAATTTGTAGTTATTGAGTATCCAGATAGACACCCGCAAAAATATATATCAACAGCAACGTATTGCAAATGCTCGCGACACACTGCGATTTACTCAAGCTAGGTTCGACGCTATGTTTATACGTGGTTCGTAGCTCGACGGCTTCGTAGCCGGTCGCTTCGCAGTTCTTGATGATCGTCGCAATGTCCCAATCTTTGCGATATTGTAGGTGACGATGCTAAGCTTGAAGCCGCCGCCGAGCGCAGGATTTTTCTTCGGCTGCGCAGTCGTTACGGCATTCAAAGTCGGCAATCCGGCCAAGTTGATTTGTAGAAATTCGCGTCGCGTTGGTTTCATTTTGGGGCCTCCGTTTCAACTTACCTCCTGTGCGGTGATGCCTTCGGCGTGGAAGACGCGGAGCAGTTGTTGGATGTGGTCGTGGCCGCGTGTTTCCAAGATCAAATCCAACTCGACGCCGCCGACTTCGAGCTTCGCAAACGCGCGATTGTGTGCGACGTCCATGATGTTGCCGCCTGTGTTGGCGACGATCTGGCAAATCTTCGCTAACTCGCCGGGACGATCTCGCACGATGGCACGAATGCGCACCAAACGACCGTCTTTCGCCAGGCCGCGTTCGATGATTTTCGAGAGCAGGTTCGGATCAATGTTGCCGCCGCAGACGAGGATCGCGACGTTCTTCCAATCCAGGCCGGAGATTTTGTGAAACAGCACCGCCGCCAATGAAGCCGCGCCTGCGCCTTCGACAACGGTCTTTTCGATTTCGAGCAGCTTCAAAATTGCGCTGGCAATTTCTTCTTCCGAGACGCTGACGACTTCGTCCACGTAATGCTGAATGACTTCGAGCGTGTGCGTGCCCGCACGTTTGACCGCGAGGCCGTCGGCGATGGTGGGTTCAATGGCAATTTCCGTGGGCTGACCGGCGAGCAAGGCCGCGCGCATCGAAGCCGCGTGTTCCGGCTCGACGCCGATGATGCGGATGTCGGGTTGCAGCGTTTTCATCGCGACGGCTAAGCCGCTGATCAAACCGCCGCCGCCGATGGGCACGATGACCGCATCGAACTTGGTTTCTTCTTCGAGCAGTTCCAGACCGATGGTTCCCTGCCCGGCGATCACCGCGTCATCGTCGAAAGCGTGAACGAAAGTGAAGCCGTGCTCTCTGGACAATTCGCGCGCGTGGGCGAGGGCTTCGTCGTAGTTTGCGCCGTGCAAAATCACTTCGCCGCCGAGGTCGCGCGTGTTGGAGACTTTGATGAGCGGCGTTTGCTTCGGCATCACGATGACGGAACGAATGCCGAGCCGTGTCGCGTGATACGCCACGCCTTGCGCGTGATTGCCTGCGCTGGCGGCGACGACTCCGGCGCGTTTTTCTTCGTCGCTCAATTGCAGCAACCGATTGAGCGCGCCGCGTTCTTTGAAGCTGCCGGTCATTTGCAGATTTTCGAGCTTGAAGTAGGTGTGACAGCCGCAGAGTTTGCTGAGCGTCAGAGAAACCGGGCAGGGCGTGTGATAGATCGCGCGGCCTAAACGTTCGCGCGCGGCTTGGACATCGTGCAGTGTAATCATTGGGCCAGAGTAGTGCTTTGTAAATTTAGCTTTTTGGGAACATCGTAGCGCGATTTGCTAAATCGCGTGCGCCCCCAAGAGAAGCCACGCGATTTAGCAAATCGCGTTACCTCCAACAACTATCATTGCAAAGTAGTAGTTGTCAGGGTTGATATTTGAAAATCGCGCCGTTCGTGCCGACAAGCCAACCGCAATCCGGCGCGAGGAAAAACAAGCGCGTCAAATCGCCGCGCGTTTTCAGCGGCACGCGCGTCCACGTCGCGCCGCCATCACTCGTGTGCAACAACACGCCGCGATCTCCGGCAGCCCAGCCTTCGGTCTTGCTGGTGAAATACACGGTGTTGAGATTTTCGGTGCAGCCCGACGATTGCGCCTGCCACCGATTGCCGCCGTTCGTCGTTGCGATGATAGTGCCTTCGGAGCCTACCGCCCAACCGTGTTTCGCGTCAATGAAGTGAATCCCGCGCAAGCTTTTTGTCACGCCTGTGACCTGTTCGTTCCAATTCCTGCCGCCATCCACCGTGCGCAACACCGCGCCGCCGCCGCCCGCCGCCCAGGCATTGCTTTCGTCCAGCGCGGTGACATCGAAGAACAATTTGTTAACGGGCAGTGGTTGCCGCAACCACGTGCGACCCGCATCGCGCGTGACCAACATCAAGCCCGCCTCGCCGCACGCCCAGCCCGTGCGGTCGTCTACGAACACCAGTCGCAAGACGCCTGCGCCGTTGTATTGTTTCGGGTCTTCGGCCTTGAGTTCTTCGTTGGTCAAGGACGCCTCGCGCCAGCTTTTGCCGCTGTCCGCGCTGGCGAGCAGAAACGAACGGCTTTTTGGCACATCGCTCGCCGGACGCGCGAAGATCGTGTATTCGCCCAGCACGAAGCCGCGTTCTGGATCGAGGAAATGCACATCGCGCAGCACCTCACGATTGAGCGGCGCTTTGCGCTCCCATTTCGCGCCGCCATCTGTCGTCGTCAACAGCAAGCCGCTGCTGCCGACAATCCAGCCTTGATTGCGATCCGCAAAAAAGACGCCGAGCAAGCGCGTCAACACGCCGCTGTCCTGCGCGACCCATTGCCCGGTCGCAGGTTCTGCCGAGCCTTGCGCGAAGGCTGAGCCAGTGGTCAGCGCGATGAAAAAAAGGAGTACAACGAGTTGTTTGGAAACGATGGAATTCATGGTTTGTCTGTCTGTTTACAACGGCCAAGCGCACAAACAGGCAAACAAGAAAGCCGCGTTCCTGTTTGCCTGCCAGAGTCTATCACGCGCGAAGTCGTTAGCGTCGCACGCCAATCATCATCGGCAACCACGTGACCGTTTGCACGACCTGCGTCCATTTCTGAATCGTCTTGAAGCGGTTGCCGGGGACAAAAATCATATCGCCCGGAGCGAGAAATTCGTCTGTGCTTTTGCCTTTGCGCAGGTCTTTGAAATTGATCGTCCGCAGTTCGGTTTGTCCGTTGGGCAAGGCCCGCGCGATTTGGACTTTTGTCTCGTCGCCCGTCGGCAGGATACCGCCTGAAAATACGACCGCTTCCCGAATGGTCATGCGGCGTGTCATTTCAAAAATGCCCGGCTTGGCGACATCGCCGTCAATGATGTATTTCATGCTGTGCGATTGCACAAGCTGCACAGTGACTTTGGGGTCGTTGATGTATTCGGTCAGTTTCTCGGCGATTTCTTTTTGCACGTCTTCGACCGTACGCCCGCGCACGACGATGGAACCGATCAGCTTGTAGTTGATCTTGCCGTCGGGCGGAATGATGATAGTCGGCTCCGAGTAAATCTGGGTTGATTGTCCGAAGACTTCCACTTTGATGACATCTTCCGGCCCCAGACGATATTCTTCAAAGTAGTTGCGGAGATAGGAAAGATCGGCAGCCTCTTCTTCGGAGGGGCGTTGCCGCCGCAAGCCTTGAATTTGTTCTTCGCTCAAACCTTTGTTCTCTTTGCCCGTTGGCTTCTTGTCCTCCGCCTGCGGCTGCACTTGTCCGCTTTGCCCGAAGGTGGGGAACGCCATCCAGGCTAGAACTAACGCAATTAGTAAACTCTCGTAGCGACGTAATCTCATAACAATCTCTCCCCGCGCGAACGCTCGGCACTTATCGTCCGCGACCGAACAAAACGATCTTGATCGTTTGCAGAATAATCCAGACATCGAAGAACAACGACACGTTCTTGATATAGTACAGATCGTACTGCAACTTTTGCAACGCATCTTCCACCGACGCGCCGTACTCGTATTTGACTTGCGCCCAGCCCGTCAAACCGGGTTCGACCAGATGGCGTTGCGAGTAAAAGGGAATCTCTTGGGTCAATTGCTCCACAAAGACCGGGCGCTCCGGGCGCGGGCCGACAAAACTCATTTCGCCGCGCAAGACATTGATGAGTTGCGGCAATTCATCAATGCGGACTTTGCGAATAAAACTGCCGACATACGTCGTGCGATCATCGTCTTTCGTGGCCCAGACCGGGCCGTCTTTTTCCGCGTCCTGTCGCATCGAGCGAAACTTGATGATCGTGAACGGCTTGCCATTTTTCCCGACGCGCTCCTGTTTGTAGAAGGCTGGCCCCGGCGATTCCAGTTTGATGGCGATGGCCGTCAAAATCCAAATCGGAAAGCTCAGGACAATCCCAATCACGGCCAGCACAAAATTGAACAAGCGATGCGTCACCGTCCACAAACGGCTGCGTTTCGTCCCGCTGGAAAAAATGATCCAACTGGGGCGCAGCATCTCGACGCTGATTTTGCCCATGATCCGTTCGTAAAGCGAAGTGCCTTCTTCGATGACGGCACCACCTTGCAGCCGCAGCTTGAGCAATTGATCCACCGGCAAATGCCCGCGCCGATCCGACAGCGCGACGACCACGCGATCTACTCGTTCGCTGGTGACAATGGCATTGAGATCACCCACCACGCCAATGACTTTGGGGTTGACCAAACTTTGTCCGACCTGCGCGGGGTCTTCGCTGACGAAGCCGACGATGCGATAGCCAAAGTTTGTATTGCCCAGAATCGCCTGTGCAATCTCTATCGCCGAGGTGTCTGTGCCCACGATCAACACGCGCTCGCCAAAGCGCGGATGGCTCAACACCCAGTGGCTCAGGATGCGCCAGCCAATCATCAAAAAGAGCGTGATGACGATGGTGCGGCTCGGCACGCCGCCGACTGCTCCCGTCGGGTCTTCGGTGTCAATGTAGCCCAATTGGACGGTCGGGATGACCCAGAAAATGAGCGCCAGAATGAAGCTCGACGTCGCCAGCGCCATTAAAATCCGGCGACATAACTCGCGCAACGAATGAATGACTTCCAGATCGTAGAGATCAAACAGATAAAAGGTCAGTTGCCCGACAGCGGCGGTGAGTAACAGTTTCGCAAAGCCTCGTTGTCCCTCACCCCACAACAATTCGTCGTATTTATCCGGGTAGCGCCAATACAAGCTCAGCATCACCGCTGCTACAATGATGCCGCTTTCAATTGCCACGAGCGTAAATGTTCTCAGCCAAATATCTCTTCGAACCATGACCGTTACGAAGACCGGAATGAACCTTTGCAGAAAGCCTTGCTGGACAAGGCGAATAAGCGATCAGGGCGCTTATTGGTTTTGACGGACAAGCGGTGCGTTGCGTGGAGGTCAAGTTCCGGCATCACTTAACCTCACGACGTTTTCATCAGGGACAAGACCGCTCAGGCTTGCGAAGCGACGCGCCGAGGCTAGGAATTAGCCCGTTCGGTTTCGTCATCCGGCGCTGCCTCTTTGCGTGACCGCCATTTTAATCGTTCGGCCAACGGTTTTAAGCCGAGCCGTTCGAGTAGTGAGGGTGCTTCCTTCTGTCGGCTGTAGCCATAGCCATAGCCGTAATAACCGTAATAACCCACTTCGGACATTTGATCCGCGCCGTTCAGCACTACGCCCAGAATGCGATGGGCGGGCAACGCTTCAATCGCGCGTTCGACCGTGCTGTGCCCGGCCAAACCAGCGCGCACGATGACAATGACGGCATCGGCGTGATTTGCCAGCAACCGTGCATCGGCAAAGGCGACGACAGGCGGAGCATCTATCAGAATGTAGTCAAAATATTTTCGGAGTTCCGTCAAAGTCTCTCCGACCCGTTCGCGCGAGAGCAACTCGGCGGGTTGTGTGACGTCTCGACTGGACGACAAAATGTAGAGCGTGGAATCGGCGACGCGCACAATCGAAGGCAGTGCCTCGCTGACTTCACTGATGACTTCTCCGAAGCCGAGTTCAAAATCCAGCCCCAAATAGGAACTCACGCTGGGGCGACGCAGGTCACCATCTACCACCAGGACCCGTTTCTCCCTCGATTGCGCAATGGCCCAGGCGAGATTCAGAATCGTGGATGTTTTCCCTTCGCCTGCGACGGCGCTCGTGACCAGCACCACTTGCGTCAATTGCCGTTCCGCCGCGTGAAAGACCTGTGTGCGGAGCGTGCGATATTGTTCGCAGCCGGTGGATTGCGGATCGGTGAACAAAACCAGGCGCGTGTGCAGGCGCGTTTCATCCAGACAGACGGTCGTGGGAACCGACGGCTCAAGGGTGAGCGGCGGCGTAAACGTCTTTTCTTTTCCATTCCCAACAGGAACCACAGGTTTCGGCACGTGTACTAATCCCGTGTGCGCCGCATGTCCGTTGGTCGTTGGGGGAGGCACTGTCGGCGACCGAACTGCGTAGCCATCGAAAGTTTCCGGCGCATCGGTGAATCGTTCTTCGGAAAGAAACGAAAACACCGCACCGTCATTTGAGCGGGGAGCCGTGGGCTGGCCGATACGATCCGGCAGGTCGAACCGCACAAACTCCAGGTCGGGCGGAGCTTCGGGCGTCCCTATAGTTTCGGCCAGCGGGTCGCGCCGTTCTTCGTGATTTTCTTGTTGGCGCTGGAGCGCCTCTAACACACGTCCCATGAAACACCTATTAGTAAGAAAGGGGGCACAACTTTAATTAGCCTCAAGTGCGATTGTCCGGCTCGGTTGTCACCACCCCAAAATCCGAAGCAGATTTGCCATTCCCCTCGATTCCAGTTGCAACTTTGAGCAACTCGGATTGGGCGGGAGCCGACATGGAAGCTACGCGCGGCAGGTCTGGTTGCGCGTTGAGGGGAGAACGTGCCGAGCGCAAAGGCGTTGGCTCAGCGGCGCGCAGCCGTTGACGATTGGTATTATCAAAGCGCTGCCACTCGTCGCGCATGTCCTCTTTGATGATAGATTTCGTGGGCAATCCGCCGAACAAGGCTTCTGCCTCGTCGGCGTCAATGGAAGGGCGGAGGAGGTCAAGCTCCTCCACCACTTCGGCCACGATTTTTTGCGTAATTTGTTTTGCGCCGACGGCAAAGCCATTGAGCAGCGCGTTATCGCAAATGTTATTGACCAGGCGCGGGATGCCTTCGGAAGCGCGATGAATCAAAGCGACTGCATCTGCCGTGAACAAATCCAGGCGCGTCGCGCCCGCCGTTTTCAGACGAGCACGAATGTACGTCGGCACTTCATCCGCACGCAGCGGTTTGATTTCGCAGCGCAAACTGATGCGCTGCTTGAGTTGCCGCAGGGCCGGATCATTGAGCACCTGGCGCAACTCCGGTTGTCCGGCCAAAATGATTTGCAATTGTTTTTCTGTGTAGGTCTCGAAATTCAGCAGCAGGCGAATCTCTTCGAGCAATTCCGGGGCCAGCCCTTGCGCTTCGTCCACAATCAAAACGCTCCGCAAACCGCGCGCGTGGCGCGTCATCAACAACCGTCCCAACTTCATGAGCAAATCGGATTTGGAAGCGTATTGGGTGACGCCAAAGCTGGTGGCAATGTAATGGTAAAACTCCGACACGGTCAGCCCCGGATTGAAGATGTAACAGGTCAGGACGCTGCGATCCAGCCGCGCCAACATCGCGCGTAGCATCGTCGTTTTGCCCGTCCCAACTTCGCCGGTCGCTACGATCAAGCCTTTGCCGTGCTGAATGCCGTAGTGCAGATTGGCCATCACTTCGCGATGGCTGGCGGTGAAATAAAGGAAGCGGGGATCAGGGGTCAAACTGAACGGGATGTCACGCAATCCGTAAAACTCTCTGTACATACATTTCTTCTTTCTCTTTGCGGGGATGCTAATTCGGTTCTTCGTAAATTCATGAAACGCGGGTCGGAGCGGTTGTCCGTGCTCCGACCCGCCCTGGGTTCTTAATATCCCCCGGCAAAAATGTTCAGCACTCGTGAACGCTGAACGACCGTTACCAAAACCGGGATCGCCACCAAAATCAAAAGCAGCACGCCTGCGAATTGCACTAAGCGCAACATCGCTCGTTGTCGCCGCTCGTTGTCGGTGACGATTTGCGGGACAGTCACGAGCAATGGCAAATGCATGTAATGCTCGACATCGCGGGCATCCTGAATGGTAAACAAGGCGCGCGCTTCAACCGCCAGCGCAATGACCAAGCCCGAAGCCAGACCTAACAACAGGGAAAGCGGATAGAGCAGCCAGCGTTGCGGCGCATCTGGTTTTTGCGGCAAGTAGGCCGGGTCTTGTAAGCGAAAGGTATTCCCACTTAATTCGTAAGTTAACTTATAGCCCCAGTCTACATTATTTTTCGAGACCAGCAGATCATCGTACTCTTTTTTGAAGGTGTTATAGTCGCGTTCAATCTTTTGCACTGTAGCCTGCAAGGTTGGAATTACTTGCAGCTTAGCGTTGAGGCGATTGATGTCGGCTTGCAGTTGGTTGAGTTCGTTTTGCTTGATTTCCAGTTCGCGTTTGCTGGCGGCAATGCGGAGTTTCAGGGTTTCCCGCTCCGGCGCTTTGATGGCCTCTTTGCGCTTGCTCATTTCGGCGTTGAATTCCTCGCGCTGGGTTTTGGCGTCGGCTTTGGCCTCTTCAATCTGTTTCTCAATCGCTTCAATTTGCGCGCGCACTTCCTGCACTTCCGGGTGCTTATCTTTATAGATGATTAGCAACTGTTTGAGCTTGGCCGCATATTCCGCTTTTTTGGCGCGCAAGCCCGCTTCCGTTTGGCCCTGCGTGAGGGACGTGATGGGATCGGCTTGCGGAAGATCAGCGGCATTAAGAGTTTGTAGCATTCCCTCCATCATCGTGATGTTGTTGGACATTGAATCAATCGAAGTTTGCATGGATGTCCGTTGCATTTGTAAGGAATTGACTTGCCCGATGAGGGTTTTGTCATTGTCTTGAAACGCTTCGGGGTGTTCCGCTTGCATGCGCGCGCGCTCCGCTTCGATGGTTTCTAAATCTTTCTTGCGCTGACTGAGCCGTTCTTCGATCAAATCCTGCTGGCGCTTGGTTTCAATCACGGTGGCGTTGGTATTGGCATTGATAAACCGCGTAGCGAGGTCAGAAGTGACCGATTTGACGGTTTCAGGGTCTGGGCCTCGAAACGCAATCGCAAAGGCATTCGCTCCGCTGCCCGAATTTCGCACTTGAATCTGAATATTCTTCAGCATTTCTTCCAGCAACACTTCGTCCGGGGTGCCAATCGCCTTGAGTTCGCGATAGAGACCGAAGTTGTCAATGATTTCCTTGAGACCGGTTCGGCTCGTGACGAGGTTGCGAATTGTTCCTAAGCGAGACGTAATGTCAATCGGAGTTGTTTGCGGCAAGGCGGGGTTGTTGACCTTCGACTGCTCCACCAAAATCATCGTTTCTGACTTGTACACATTGGGCAACCGATAAATCACATACGCCAACGTCGTGGTCACAATGATGGCGGGCACGAGGACGAAAAACTTTCGTCGCCACAACATGCGCAGGTATTCAGCCGGTGTCCGTACTCTAAAATTAGCCATGTTCGACTCTCCTTGTAATAAGTAGCTTCCTTCTCAAGCCACCATCCTGACGCTGCTGCGGGCCAAGAGGAACCCAACCGTCCCAGCTTTCCATTGATAAACATACTGGCCTCCTGTCACGAAGGTCTTGCCGGCTAATGATGTATCAGTGTCGCCTCCATTGCAGCGGGTGGGCTACAAAGGGGCGAAGGGGGATGGAGCAGAAAGCTCTTATCAATTCTTTCGGGCAGGGCACCTGAACGCTGCGAACGTCACGGCGGCGGGGAGCCGAATGTTACATTATATTGAACGACTTCGTGAAAAACGAAAACGCCTCCGGAGTCGCTCGAAAAAAGCGTCTGCGGAGGCGGCTCTAATCCTAACTATCAAAACGCAAATCCCCACAGACCCCACAACGATAATAGCTCCGATTCGCGCTTAGTTGAAGTCAGATTATCTGGTTTAGAGCGGAGTGAGTCAACCACTGAAGAAGAATCTGTTGTTTTTTTCTTTCGTGCAATTTGGGTTGACTGTACTGAAAATGGCCTTGACTGTTGCCGGTCAATCAAGCCCAAGCCTTGCCCGTAGATCTTTTTTGGCGTTTCTGCTGCCACGAATTCAACCAAGATAAGTCTTGTCCGATACACCCTAAACTTTTTCGGCTGAACGTTCAATCAAAATAATCCATGCAGGCGCGAGAATGCTTGCGCCCGCTTAACGCAATTTGGCCATTTCGGTTTTCACCATCTCCGCATCCCGATAGCCGCTGCCGCCGAGTTTCAGCGCCTGTTCATACGCCTGCAAGGCTTTCGCCTTGTCCCCGCTGTCCTGATAGACCTGAGCGAGATGTTTATGAAAAGTCGGGTCGTTGGGGCGGCGCTCGATGGCCTTGCGATATTGCTCAATCGCCAAGCTCTTGAGATTCTTTTTGTGTAGCACGTACCCAAGCGTGTCGTAATAACTCGCAATGGTCGGCGCGAGTTGAATGGCTTTGCGGGCGTGCTCGGCGGCCTGGTCGAGATTGCCTTTGCCTTTGTCCGCGATCACCCAGGCCAGATTATTGAAGGCAATCGAAGCGACCGTCGTGCGAGCATCCAACGCAATCGAACGCTCGTAATTCTTGATCGCTTCCTCGTACCGCCCCCGCTCTTCTTCCGTCATGCCCAGCAACAGATGTGCCTGTGCCAATTGGCGAGGATTGTCCGGGCGCAGGTTCACGACCTGCTGTAGCTCGCTGACAGCCTGATCGGTTTTGTCCTGACTCTTGTAAAACGCGAATTTTTTGAAATACGCATCCAGATATTTCGGATCGGCTTCGAGCACCTGCCGGAGCGCGAGTTCCGTCTTGACTGGATCACCTTGCGCGGAATACACGGTGACTTTCTGATCCAGCAAAAACGCTTTCTTGCTCGGTTGTGCCGCGATCAAGGCATCGAGCTTTTCGAGCGCGGTCGCATAATCTTTCTGCGCCAAATACAGATTGATGACGCTTGTGACGGCGGGTTCGGAAATGGGTTTGATCTCCAGCGTTTCATCGGCCAGCGGTCGCGCTTTGGCCACATCGTTCTTGCTCAGCAACACATTGATCAAATTCGCGCGCGCTTCGGCATTGCGCGGATCAATTTGCACGGCCCGTTCCAAGTCTGCGAGCGCCCCTGCCGTATCTTTCAATTGAATTTTGGCCACGGCACGCGCGGCATAGCTTTGGCTTTCCAGACCCGGCAAGGATTCCGGGTCTAACCGTGAAGCTTGTAACGCGGCGGCATTAGCTCGCAAGGAATTGATGCCTGCGATGATGCGGTCAGCCGTTTTGATGGCCTCGTTGATTTCGTCTTTGACTGCGCCGGTCACTTCGCCTGATGGTCTGGTTTGACTGAGCAAAATGCGGATTTTCATCAGCAAACCCGCCGGACTGTCAGGATAGTAGCCCAGCAGTTTGTTGATGTCGGATCGTGCGCGTTCGGGATCGCCATCGCGGACTCTGGCGTCGGCCATGAAGTACAACCCCATCGCGTGGCTCGGTTCGTTTTTGAGCACCTGTTCCAAGTCCGCAATCGCTTCCCGCAGCTTGCCGCTGCTGATGTTCAAGCGCCCGCGCATCAACAACACATCGGTGTTTTGCTTGTCCACTTTCAGCGCCGCGTCAATTTGCTGTTGCGCGCCGGTCAAATCGCCTTTGCCGAGCAACAAGCCCGCTAACTGCACATAAGCGTGAAGATATTTCGGGCTTTGCTGGATGAGTTCCTGATATTCGTTGATGGCTTGATCTATCTTGCCTTCGCGGGCGTGCAGGTCAATCAATTGGGCGCGTCCGGCATTTTTGTCCGGGCTGACTTCCGCCAGTTTCGTCAGGTATTTCTCGGCTTCGGAGAGATTGCGGCGGGATTCATAAAACCGCGCAATTGCCGCCAAAGCGATGCGACTTTCCGGTTCTGCGTCAACGGCTTGCTTGAGTTGTGCCTCCGCTTCATCCAGGCGTTGGTTGGTATACAAAAAATCCGCGAAGGCCAGATGGGCGACGCTGGACTTCGGGTTGAGGTCGAGGGCTTGTTTGAAATATTTCTCGGCTTGCGTGTGGAAGGTGGATTTTTCTGCCGCGCCTTTGCCTCGTTCCTGCCAGTATTTGGCAAAACTCAACTGGCTTTCCACACGCTTTGGATCGAGGTCAATGGCGCGCTGCAAATCCTGCTCGGCCTCGGCCCACTTTTGCTGTGCGCTACGCACGCTGGCGCGCAAGATGTGGCCTTCGACGTTCTTCGCATCGGCCTCCAGCACTTCGCGCGCAAACTCTTCCGCTTTCGTGACGTTGCCGGAACCCCGCACAAACTGGAGATAGATATTGCCCAGCCGGATTTTGGCCTCCAGATTTTTTGCGTCGAGGCGCACGGTTTCTTCCAGCGCGTCGAAAGCTTCCTGGACATTGTTCAGCCCCAGCGCCGCTTCGGCCAGACCGTAAGTCGCTTCGGCGGACTTTTTGTCCAGTGCTAAGGCGTTGCGAAATTCAATGCGTGCTTCGCTGTATTTTTTTTCTTGTAAATACTGTTTGCCCTTCGTCAGGTGTTTCAGCTTGGCTTTTTCCGGGTCTTCTTTGCAGGCCGACAACAAGAGGCAGGCCAGCACAAGGAGAGAGACGACGACCTGGCGAACCGTGTGACCAGTGAGGTTGTGAGAATGCATGCGTTTCAAATGAGTCCTTTTGCCCGTAGTCATCGCACAGCATAGCCGAACGCATGACACCATTGCGAAGGCTCTGCCAAGCTTACTACCTGAGCTATTCTTTTGAAGGGGCACACACAAAGAACCGACAGTGTAGCCTAGGCTTTAGAGCGGGGCAAGGGAAAGTTCCGTGTCTGGAATTGGGCGGCGCGTGCGCCAAATCTTGCGAGGCAACGGGGCCACACTAATTCAATTGCGCTTGCCGTTGTCGAATGTCATTCAGCACGTTCTGAATTTTGTCTTTGTCTTCCGCCTGCGGCTGGCGACGCAAATAGGTTTCGAGGTCGGCGCGAGCCAGCGAGTATTTTTTCAACCCATAATACGTCAGCCCGCAATCTCGCCGCTCTGCCAGCGCGTCGGGATTGAGAATCAGCAACCGTTCTACTACGCCCAGCAGCTTCGGCAAGTCGGACGCATTGGCGTAAATGTTCTTGAGGTTTTGCAGCATCCGGCTGAGGATTTGTTTCTTCGTGACGGCGTACAAAAACGAACGGTCAAAGTTCATCCGTCCCTCATAGAGTTCGGCAATCAGTTCCCGGCAATTCGCCTCGGTCAAAATGCGCCCGCCATTGAACGGGTCAAAATAAATGTCCTCTTCGTCGTTGCTGTATTTGACGAGGAAATGCCCTGGCATTCCGACGCCGAACAGTTTCACGCCGAGCCGCCGCGCCACTTCGATAAAAATCACGGCCAGTGTGATCGGGATACCTTTGCCGCGATCAATCACCTCGTTCAGAAAGCTGTTGCGGGCGTCAAAATAAGCCTGGCTGTTGCCTGTGAAGCGACCTTCATAAAACAGATGCCCGGCGAGCGCCGTCGCGCATTCGCGCGGATTGAAAAGCTCGCCCAACGTCATCCGGCGGCGCGATTCTTCGGCCAGCGCGTCAAGCTGTGCCAGATAGTCTTCGACTTGCAGCGCCGGATATTCTTCAGCGGCCAGCAGCAACGCGGCGTGATCCAACGCGAGGCTGGCTTCTCCGCGTTCGATCAACGCTACAAATTGCTGGCGGGCTTCTTCTTTGGTCATGGGAAAACCACAATATCTACGAAAATAATGGGTTGACACCGCAAAATGTCAGGCATAAGATGCGCCTTAACACTGAGAAAGGAGGTGGTCTAAAAGTTTATGAGTAGTTACCACAGTGAGGTGGCTGCGACCTAAGCAGCACGGCTTTTGGCGAACAGCATTCAGCCGTGACGCCACAGTCAATCCAAACAGCTTACCAAGAAAAGCCCTGACGAGCCGCAAGGTTCGCCAGGGCTTTTCGCTGTTATTTAATCAACTTTTGCACCGCCTTGAATTCCGCCGCATCGGACGCCTTCATCATTTCAAACAACGCCATCTCCACCGAAGAAAGAATCGCTCCGGCACGCTGCATCCTAGCCAACGCCACTTCACGATTATGTGGGAAGCGCGCGCCAATCGCTTCGCCAATCAAATGCACCTGATAGCCGAGCTGTAACAAATCATGCGCCGTTTGACTGACGCAAATATGCGCTTCGATGCCGACGAGCATGACTTGCTCGATGTGCTGTTCGCGCAAGCGCAAATCAAACTCCGGTACACCACAGCCGGAAAAGGTCAGCTTCGCAATCGGCGCAGTCGCTGCTGGCCAATGCGCTTGGATTTCCGCCGCCGTCTGCCCTAAGCCCTGCGGATACTGCTCGGTCACGATGATTGGCACATTGAGCAGGTTGCAGCCCTGCACCATCACAGCAATGCGCTGCGCAATTTCGTCAAAGTTCGCCATCATCGGACGAAACTTCTCCTGCATATCAATCACGACCAAAGCCGCGCGTTTGCGCTCCAATAACGATGGATGTCTCATACGAAATCAAAAAGCCGCTTCGGAAACTGTGACCGAAGCGGCTTTCTCAAGAAAACTGGTGGGCATAACAGGATTTGAACCTGTGACTTCTGCCGTGTGAAGACAGCACTCTACCGCTGAGTTATATGCCCAAATTGTCAATCCTGCGCGAAGGCGGAGATACTAGCAAACCCGTTGTGCAGGCGTCAATCGCGGGCGGGCGTGAATTTTGAAAAATGCTGCGACACCCGCTGGCATAATTTTTAGTTCCCGTGATACACTCCGCGACTTTAAGTTAGCACGGTTTCATCAACTAATCTGATGCAAGTGATTATTTCAAGGAGCAAGCGAGCGATATGAGCAATACCAGTACGAACGGCAGCGGTGCCGGAATCACGGGCAAAGTGGTTCAGATCATCGGCCCGGTCGTGGACGTAGAATTTTCCGAAGGCTATTTGCCGCCCATTTATCAAGCCCTGCGCGTGACGAGCGAAGGCTTCGAGGTGCAACAACCGATTGATGTCGTGTGCGAAGTGCAACAGCATCTCGGCGAAGGCCGTGTGCGCACGGTTTCGATGTTGCCGACCGACGGCATGATTCGTGGCATGAAAGCCATTGACACCGGCAGTGGCATCACCGTTCCTGTCGGCAACGGCACGCTGGGGCGCATTATGAATGTTATCGGCGAACCGGTGGACGAACGCGGGCCGGTGCCGCACACGGATCGTTATCCGATTCACCGCCACGCACCGACGTTCGATGAGCAATCTACGGAATCTGAAATGCTCGTCACTGGTATTAAAGTTGTAGATTTGATCCAGCCGTTTTTGAGGGGCGGCAAGATCGGTTTGTTCGGCGGCGCAGGCGTCGGCAAAACCGTGACGATCATGGAACTCATCAACAACGTCGCGAAGGCGCACGGCGGATTTTCTGTGTTCGCGGGTGTCGGCGAGCGC
>CAZWAK010000173.1:0-16981 GCA_964631865.1 uncultured Heliobacteriaceae bacterium
GGTTTCAAATCAAAAGGCAAAAGGCAAATATCAAAAGGTAAAAGGTCGGAAGATAATTTTTATCTCAAATTTCAAATCTCGAATTTCAAATCAAAAAGAAAGTGCCATCCTTTTGCTTTTTGCCTTTTGATATTTGCCTTTTGATTTCTGCTGCTCGCTCCTCAGCTAATCGCGCCTACTGACACCAGTCGGACGTTCGGCGAGACCTCGCCGTGCGCGATCACGGAAAGGTCTGGCAAGAATCGTTCCGTAAGTCGGCGTAGGTGCGGACGAATCGAGGACGAACACAAAATCACGGGTTGCGACAGGATCGCGGACTGCACGGCGGTCTCGATTTTTTCGAGCACGCGACGGCCAAAATCCGGCTCTATCGCCTGTGTTGGCGCACCTCCGAGCAATCCGAGACGATCCGCAATTTCGCGCTCTAACGTGGGGTCAAGCGTCAAAACGACCAGTTCGCCCTGCTCATTCGACAGCCCGGCACAGATCGTCCGCGACAACGCCGTGCGCGCGGCTTCTGCCAAGACATTGACATCCCGCGACAAGCTTCCGGCATCTGTGATCGCTTCCAGGATTGTCGCCAAATCCCGAATCGGCACTCGTTCGCGCAACAAATTTTGCAAAACGCGCTGGACTTCGCCGAGGCTCAAGACTTTCGGCGTCGCTTCTTCGACCGTCTTCGGATGCGTTTCGGCGAGCGCATCGAGCAACGCGCGCGTTTCTTGCCGTCCAAGCAAATCGGGCGCGTATCGTTTGATGAGTTCGGATAGATGCGTGCAGACAACCGTCGTCGGATCAACGACCGTGTATCCGGCAGCCAGCGCGCGTTCGCGGTCTGCGGTGCGACGAATCCATACAGCAGGCATGCCGAACGTCGGGTCTTGCGTGACGATGCCGTCAATCTTTTCGCGCACCGCGCCCGGATCAATCGCCAAGTAACCGTCCGGGTAAAGCTCACCCTGCGCGATGCGTTCGCCTTTGAGCAAAATGGCGTATTCGCGCGGCGCAAGTTGCAGATTGTCCGTCACGTGAATCGGCGGCACGACGATGCCGAGGTTCATCGCAATCTGGCGGCGGATTTCGCGCACGCGCGACAGGAACGAATCGCCCGCGCTAATCATTGGAATCAGGCCGTAACCGACCTCCAGTGCCAGCGCATCCACCCGCAACAATGATTCAATTTTCTCGCCCTGATCGAGCGACGCGGCTTTGGCTTTGGCCTCTTCGTTCAAGCGCACTTCTTCCTGCAAATGCGTGCGCGTTTGTTGTTGCTGCGAGAGATACGCGGCTCCGGCGGCGGCGGCGGCTAAGGTCAAAAACGCCAGATGCGGCATCCCCGGCAAGATGCCGAGAAAACCGAGCACCGCCGACGCAATGAACAGCGGACGCGGGTTGAGCAACAACTGGGACGACATTTCCTCGCCCATATTCGCATCGGTTGCCGCGCGCGTCGTGATGAGTGCCGCCGCGACCGAAACCATCAGCGAAGGCACGGCTGCCGCCACGCCGTCACCCACTGTCAACATCGTGTAGGTTTGCAACGCCTCGACAATCGGCATGTTGTGCTGAAAGATGCCGATGGCAAATCCTGCGAGCACGTTGATGACCGTGATGATGATGGCCGCGACGGCATCGCGTTGCGTGAAGCGAATCGCGCCATCCATTGCGCCGTGAAATTCCGCTGCCTGCCCGATGTCCGCGCGCCGTCGTTTGGCTTCGTGTTCGTCAATGATGCCAGCAGCCAAATCCGCATCCACCGCCATTTGTTTGCCCGGCATCGCGTCCAACGTGAAGCGCGCCATCACTTCGGACGAACGCACTGCGCCGTGATTGACGACTAAAAACTGAATCGCCAGCAGCACCAGAAAAATCACCGCGCCGACCACATAATTGCCACCGATCACGAACTCGCCAAAGGACTTAATGACTGCGCCCGCTGCATCTTCGCCCGCTTCGCCGCGTGTCAAAATCAACCGCGTCGTCGCCACGTTCAGCGCCAGCCGATAGAGCGTCGTCAGCAGCAGCAAATTCGGAAATGACGTAAATTTGACAGGTTGCAGAATATAAATCGCCGCCAAAAGCACGATCACTGACAGCAGCAAATTGAAGCTGATCAGCACGTCCAACAGCAGCGGCGGCAGCGGCACAAGCAGCACAAACAGGATCATCACCGCCGCGATAGGCACGGCTAAATGAGCGTAATTGCTGGCAGTTTTGAGCAGGCGATCCGCGGACATAAAACTTTGCGAGCGCATCCAAGCTACGTCGAGGCAGACGTTGCGGCAGGGGCACGGAATCGGTTGCAATCGCAGTGCCACGAACGGAGAACGTTATGGAGAATGGCTTGGGGGGACGAACGAAACGGAAGGCAGAAACCGTCTTATGCGTGGTGAAGGCGGGTCGAATGAGGCAGTAGGCGTTCCAGCCTAAGCGATTTCGCGGCTTACTTTTCGAGGGAAGTCTGAATCAGGCTACGGCAAAATCTGTGTATTGCCGCAAGCTCGCCGGATGAAAGCCCAACACAATATCTTCGCGCGGCACGCCCGCCTTCAGCAACGCCGTAGCAACAGGGCGATTCGTGCCGTCATACTGAACCCAAATCTTGCCGTTGATGATGTCCAGATGAATGATGGAGCCATACACGCGACTCAAGCCCTCAAAGCCAACGTCCATCATTTTGTAATGATCGCGCTCCGTATCCATCAACACTTCAGTTTGCACTTCGCTGTTGCGCGGTTTGTCTTTGGCGTAATCCAGAATGATTTATCGAACTATTTCTCTATATCTTGCGGTTTTATCCATTGCTTGACTTTATTACAGCAAAAAGTAAGTTCTTTCACATTACCCACCCGCCGAGACCGCGAAACTAGGCGCGGGCAAATCGGGGAATATCAAAAAACTTAGTTTTCAGTGTATTATGCCTGTAATAGCCGTTTCCATTCTGCCAGAGCAATTGCAGTCGCTGCTTCAAGCCACTCGCCAAATCTTTTCTCTGTGCTTTCGAGAGCCTCTTCATAGTTAAACTGAAAGAAATCCGGTGAGGCTGGGCGCGTGTTAATAACGTCCGCTCCAGGCCCTTCTTCACGCGGAACTCGCTGATGGGTAAAAGCAGTAGCAACCATAATCCCGCTGTCTCCATATCCATATCCGTGAAAGCTAACGACAAATTCAAATGTTTCATCAGTCACGATAGAGAGCCGAAGCCACGAGTGGTATTTATCAAAATTAGCAAAGTAATCAAAATGTCGGGCTACCTCTATAAGCTGGTTATGGAAATAATGTTTTTTTGAAGAACCTTTCTCCGCTGTATTCACATATGCCCGATAGGATTGGTAATAGTCTCGTGGTGTAACCTGCTGCAATTGTGTGTTGAGAAGCGAGACAATTTTTTCAAGCTGTGCGTGGGCAGCCTTTTGTAACTTATCTGCAATTTGATATACCTGCTGCAATCTTTCCGCTTCGCCTGCAATTTTGTCTTTGAGTACCTGTATCGCCGAAAAAATGATTTCCTCAGCATAGCGCGATTGCTGAACCTGCTGCTCAATCCCAATGGCAGTAAGAATAGATTCTTTTTGTCTTCTGCCAAATAGTTTTACTAGCGGTTCAAGATCACCTGTATCTGCTGCTTCTAGTGCCGGGATATAATCTTTGTCGCGGTCTTTATCTCGAATAACCAAAGGAAACAACCCCGCTCGCAGGAAAACCATCGTAGCTAATGCACGCGCTACACGCCCATTACCATCTTGAAACGGGTGGATTTGTGTGAATCTGTGATGCAGCCAAGCAGAGAGAACTTCAGGAGACGCTTTACCCTCAGCCCCTTGATACCACTGAACAAGATTTCCCATCTCGTCTTGTACGATGCTTGGCGGGCAGTATTCATGTATTGTGCCATCGTCACGCCGTGGGTTATTCGAGTTCTGCTTATATTGCCCTTTTAATAAGGGGATTGATATCAACTTACCATCCGGTGTCTTACCGACAGTTGAGTCTTGGTGGGCTGTGAATTTACTGTGAATAGACCTTATGAAATGCTCGGTTAGTGGCTGTTCTCCTTTTACATAAGCAAATAATGCATCAATAGCTTCAAGATGATCTTCGATCATGCTTGTGATTTGTACTGCCTGCTCAAACTTTAGACCGCTCTTATGGGCTATTAAAGACGCATCTATCCCTTGCTCAATCAATACTTCCGTGACCCCTCTATCCCATGTGTAAAGCCGCTCAATAATACCTGTTTCAATTGACCACTCGCGCCGCAGCTTTTTTAAGAATTCTTGATACTCGCCGCTACGCTCTAGTTCCGCTTTTCGCTCGTTCCATACTTTGGAAAGCGCAGTCAATTCTGAGTTTGATAAGGCGTAATCGTTCTCACTGAGATTGCTTATTCTGTTGTACATAGATACTCCTTGCCGTACAAATAAGGATCATCAATCAGAACCTTGCTACCCCCCAATGAAAATCTACCCCAACTCCGCCGACCTGCGTACAAATAAGGATCATCAATCAGAACCTTGCTACGCAAACACCTTCAAGATTGGATCGCCCCCAAAGTTCGTCAGTTGCTGATTGCGTCCGCCGAAGTAATACGTGAGTTTGCGATGATCCAGTCCGAGCGCGTGCAAAATCGTGGCGTGCAAATCGTAAACGGAGTAGGGATCAACCGCCGCTTTCAAACCGAAGTCATCCGTTTCGCCCAAGCTCTGGCCGCCTTTGACGCCGCCGCCTGCCATCCACATGCAGAAGCCGTAATGGTTGTGGTCGCGCCCGATGCCGCTCTGGGACATTGGCATGCGTCCGAACTCGCCGCCCCAGACGATCAGCGTTGAATCCAACAAGCCGCGCGCTTTCAAATCTTTGATTAAGCCCGTCATCGGCACGTCGGTTTCTTTGCAGTGCAGACGATGGTTTTCGTCGAGGCCGTAGTGCGCATCCCACGATTCCTGCTGGTGGCCGCCGCCGTGATACAACTGAATGAAACGCACACCGCGTTCGACCAAACGACGCGCGACTAAGCATTGCTTGCCGAAAAAGTCGGTGTGCTTTTCGCCGATGCCGTAAAGCTTTTTGGTGGCTTCGGATTCGTTCGTGATGTCTACGGCTTCGGGCGCGTGCGTTTGCATTTGGAAGGCGAGTTCATACGAAGCGATGCGCGCGTCGAGGTCGCTGTTTTTCGCATGCTGCTCGCGGTGCGCCTGATTCATCTTTTGAATGAAATCAATTTCTTTGCGCTGCAAATGCGGATCAACCCATTTCGGCGGATTGAGGTCAACAATCGGCGTTGCGCCGGGACGGAACGAAGTGCCTTGAAACGCCGCAGGCATAAAGCCGGACGACCAGTTCGGAGCGCCGCCAATCGGGCCGCCGCGCCAATCGTACATCACGATGTACGCCGGCAGGTTTTGATTCTCAGTGCCCAAACCATACGTCACCCACGAACCCAAACTCGGATTCCCGGGGCGAATGTTGCCGCTGTTCATTTGGAAAATTGCGGGCGAGTGATTGTTGCTCAGGCAGTACAGCGATTTCAGTACGCAGAGTTCATCGGCGACAGAACCGAGGTTGGAGTAGAGTTCGGAAATTTCCAAGCCGCCGCGTCCGTACTTTTTGAATTGATACGGCGACGCCATTAGGTTGCCGTTTTTATTGAACGTTTCGATCTTACCGCCCGTCGCAGGCAACGGTTTGCCGTGCATCTTTTGCAGCATCGGTTTCGGATCGAACAAGTCTACTTGACTCGGCCCGCCGTACATAAACAGGAAGATGACCGACTTCGCTTTCGCTGGGAAATGCGCGGGTTTGGGCGCGAGCGGATTGCCGTTGGATTTGGTGTCGGGCGTGGCGGCAAGCAAGCCATCTTGATCGAGCAGTGACGCGAGTGCGAGGCCGGAAAAGCCTGCGCCTGCTTTGAAGATCAATTCACGGCGCGACAGCGGTTGAGCAATGGGAAATTTGTCGTTCATAAAAATTCTCGTTGAAATCATTTCCCCACGAAGCGCAGGGAAATCAAAAGGCAAAAGGTCGGAAGATTATTTATCTATTTTTATAAAATAATAAGTGCCGCCCTTTTGCCTTTTGCCTTTTAATTCCTCTTCCTCGTGTAACTTCGTGGAGGAGAAGTTACTACATTATGCGCTCACCACTCCAAGCGCATCGTGCCTTGCAACTGGCGCGGGCGGATGCCGTTCGCGCCGTACGAACTGCCCAGACTGACGATGCCTTCAGCGTTCGGCGAGTTCAGTCCTTGCAGGTTCAGCACGTTGAAGACGTCCACATTGACGCGCAGGATCAGGCGTTCCCTGATGCGGAAGAACTTCATCATCGAAACGTCCAGGCTCGAATTGAACGGCCCCAGATGATACTGGTTGCGCCAGGGATGCAGCCCTGTGTCTCGGGCTTGCCGTTGGCAGTTGAGACGTGGGCCGACCGCCAAATTGCAGTTCGCATTTTGCGCCACGATTTGCCCCGTTGCTGCGTCAAGCCGTCGGATCAGCGGAATGTATTCGACGTTCGTGTCGTAATCATTTGCAATGTTGGGATCAGTGCTGACCGGTTGTCCGAACAACGGCGACGGGTGAATCGGCTTTTGTGCGGGCTTGTAATCAGCAGGCAAGCCGTACACGCCGTTGCGCAAGCCTGCCGCGTTCGTGCTGTTGATGAGGCGTTGCGGGATGTAGCCATTGAACCACAGATAGCCGTCCGTGCAGCGTTCCTGTGATTTCTGTGTCGCGGCGGCGGGTGTCGCGCGGCAATCGGTGATCTTGTATTTCTTCCCGTAAATCTCGAAGTTGCCGAACTCGCCCCATTGATTCGTCGGGCGCGCGTACCACAAATTCAGGAACGCGACTTTGCCGACCATCTTCCAACCGCCGATGACGCCATTGATGAAAGCGTTCGCGTTCTTGCCAAACATCTGACCGCGCCCGAACGGCAGATCGTAATTCCAATTCGCGCGGATGCGATGTTTCGGCACGCCCGTGTCGCGGTCATAGAACAGGAAGCGATTCAACGCTTCGGGGTCTTGCGGCACGTTGGATTCGGGCAGGAAGACTTGCGGCACGGTTCCCGTATCGTCGCGGAACGCATTGCCCGCCATCCGCAGCGCGTTGGTCAGCGTATAGAAAGCCTGGAAGCTCAGCCCTTGGGTGAAGCGGCGCTCGACTTCCGCCGTCCAGATCGAAGTGTTGATGAACCCCGTCTTCTGGTAAATGATGATGTTCGTGTACGCCGTTTGATCGAACACGCGGCGTGCAACGTTGGCGAACGCGCCCGTCGGGAAAGCGCGTTGCTGCGTCTTGTACCAGATGTAATCGTTCGGCTGCGGATTGATGTTGAATTGCTGATCGGAATTGATGCCGTGTTTACCGCCGTATGTAAAACGGATCACGGTGGATTTACTCAACTGCTTCTCAATCGTCAGATTCCAATCGTGAATACGCAGGTTCCGTTGATTTTCGGCCATCCCTGCCACTGCCGTGCCGCGCGCAATGCCAACCGGGTTGGTGGCATCCACGACATTCGTACTGTTGGTTCCGGCGATGATCGTTTGCCGATTGCGCAAAAGATAATTCGGGATGCCGTCCGGGCTTTGCGCGGCATTGTTGGGATTGTAAGTAAAATTTGCGCGAAACGGAGCCAGGTTAAAGAAAGGAACCAGCAAGGTGCGCATTGGCGTGTTGGAAATATACATGCCATACCCGCCGCGAATGACCATCTGCTTGTTGCCATCGAACATCCGATATGCGAATCCACCACGCGGGCCGATGTCGAAGAGTTGGCTGATGTAAATATTGCGGTCACGTCCGATGTCCGCCGCACTGGCGAATTTCACGCCGACGTTGGTGAACGCATTCACGATGTTTTGCGTCGTTGTGCCGTTGGCGATGTAGGACGAAATCGGGTCGGGGAAATACAACGTGCGTGTCTTTTCATCGAAGGCATTGATCGCGTTGTGTTTTTCGCTGAAGGCCGGGAACATATCCCAGCGCGCGCCGCCATTCAGCGTCAACCGATTCGTCACGCGCCAGCTATCCTGAAAATACAGGCCGAAATATCGTTCGTTCAGCTTCATGAAATTGCGCTTGAGGCCGACCGTGTACGTCGAAGCCGCGCCCAAAAAGAAGTTCGCGGCGTCGTACCCGGTTTGCGGGACGGCTGCCGGGGCAGCCGCCGAGCCAAGCGTGGGGCTGTGCAGCGCGGTCGCCAGACTGCTGAACACTGCCGAGCCGGAAATCGCGCCCTGATCCGGTTGCAGATGTTGCCGCTGATTATTGAAGCGCCAGCCGAACTCGAATTTGTGGCTGGCTTTCAGCCACGAATAGTTTTGTTCGGCATTCGTGACAATCGTGTAGAGCGCGCGGCGATTGTCGCCTTCGATATAATTCATGAAGCCGTTGCCCGTGATGTTCGGAAAGCCGAGTTCGCCGAGCGGATTGGGCAAGCCCAGCCGTTGCGAGAAATCCTCGGTGGTCGGGCCGGTCACGGTGCGCGTGCTTTGCCAGGTGCGATTGATTGCTGTCTCGACGAAAAACTTGGAGGAGAACAGATGTGTCCAGCTCATCGCGCCCGTGATGCCTTCCATCGGCAGATATGTCACGTTCGCTTCGTTGTTAAGCGTCGGCGCACCGTTGTTACCTGCCGTGCCGAGAAAGTTCGCCCGATTTTTGCCGCCATTGATTTTGAAAAAGGCGTTGTCCTTGTCGTTGAACCGATGGTCAAGACGGATGGTATTTTGGTCATCGCGGCGATTGGGCAACACGTTTGTTGCAACCGGGGTACGGTAATTGGTGGCAACCAACGGGTTCACACTGGGATCAGTTGGCAACGGCGTAATCGCAAAGAGTGCCCGTGCCAACGGACTCATACGACTGACCGGGATGACGTTGTTGGGAAATGGATCGCGCAACGATTGCTGGCGTCCATTTGAAGCTGTCACGATGCGCGTCGTCGCCGGGTCATACAACGTGATGGCGCGTCCCAGACTGTCCTGCAAGCCGCTGAAATCGCCGCGCCGCCAGGCTTCGGTGGGCACGGTGAAATCGCGCGTGATGCCTTGCTTCAAACGCAGACTTTCGCGCGAGAAAAACCAGAAGGTGCGATTCTTGCCGTTGTACAGCGCCGGGCTGCCTTCGCCGAACTTCGGCAGAAAGACCGGGCCGCTCGCGGAAAAGCCGTATTCATTGCGCAAGAGCGTCGGCACTTTGTATTCCTGCCCGGTGAACAGCACATCCTGCCGCGCGCGGGCGACGCCAAAGCCGTTGTTGCGATGCGTCTCAAAGGCTGTGAGGCGCAACTGATTTTGTCCGCCTTTGGTGGTAACGATGACTGAAGTCGGACGATTGTATTTCGCCGACGAGGTGCTGGTTTCGACGCGCACTTCGCCGATGGATTCGAGTCCCTGAATAATGCCGGAGCCGCCAAATTCGCGGTTGTTCGAGGCCGCGCCGTCCTGCACATAATCGGTCGAGTAGCCCATTAAGCCTGCCGCGCGCACGCCGCCGTTGACGTCGAAGTTGGCTTCAAGGCCGGGCACAGTGTCTTCGAGTAAGGCGTTGATGTTGCGACCGTTGATCGGCAATTCCTTGATGCGCATGGAATCGAGCGTACTGCCGACCGTCGCGTCCGTGACGTTCACCAGTGGCGCAAGGTTGCCTTCGATGACGACGGTTTCGCTGACGTCGCCGACCGAGAGCACCGGATTGATTTCCGCCACGCGCCCGGTCTCAACCGTCATTTCGCCCTGCCACGCTTTCATGCCGGTGGCTTCGATGCGAATGCGATAGCGCCCGATGGGCAGCGACGGCGTCAGAAAAGAACCTTCGTCGTTCGCGACGACGTTTGTGTCTACGTTGGTGGCGAGATTGCGGATGGTGATTTTCGCCCCCGGCAAAGCCGCGCCGGTCGCATCTTTCACCGTGCCTTGAATCGCGCCGCCGCCGGAGATCGTTTGCGCCAATGTGAACATGGCAAGCAACAACATAGCAGCAAACAACGATAGCAGCCGCTGGGCTGCAAGGGGGAAGGTGGGGGTGTTCATAGGTGACTCCTTAATCGACATACAGAAATTCATTGAGGTTCATCAAAGCGTGACAGAAATCACGCAAGGCCGCAGCACCGGGGCGTTCGTGCTTGCGTTGGGCGTACCCGTCGGTTTGGGATTTGAGAAAATTCAGTGACCAATCCTGTTCCTGCTGATTCGGCTTGCGATGGAGCGCAATTTGGAAGGCGCGCGTGATTTGCTGGTTCACGTTCGCACCTGCTTCCGTCGCCACCCGCTCGGCAAAAAACTTTGCTTGTTCGAGCACGAATTCATTGTTCATCAAGGCCAGTGCCTGCGGCGACACGGTCGAAGTCGGACGATTTGGCGCGGACACGACCGTCACCGGGCAATCAAACACTTCAGCCAATGGCAATAACACGGAACGTTTGACGAAGATGTAAATGCTGCGCCGAAACGTTTCGTTGTCATCTTTCGCATCCAGCGGCCAACGCGGACGCGAGCCAGTGCCAACGATGTCAGGATCAATGCGCGGATAAATGCCGGGGCCGTACATTTTGGGATTCAGCTTGTTGCTGACGACCAGCAGCGAATCGCGCAAGGCTTCGGCTTCCAGACGACGCGGATTCATGCGCCACAGCAGCCGATTGTCGAGGTCTTTGGCTGCGGCCTGTTCGTTGTGCTGGCTCGCTTGCCGATAGGTGTTCGAGAGCACCATCAGGCGGTGCATCGCCTTCCAACTCCACGCTTTCGAGTGCGGAGTGTTTTTTCCTGATTCCGCCTTCCGCCTTCCGAAATCCGCATTCATAAATTCCACTGCGAGCCAATCCAACAACTCAGGATGGCTCGGACGGTCGCCGGTCAGTCCAAAATCGCTGGTGGTTTTTACGAGGCCGTTGCCGAAATGATATTTCCAGATGCGATTCACGGCGACGCGCGCGGTCAGCGGGTTTTCAGGGCTGGCGATGAATTCAGCCAATTGCTTGCGACGATTCACGGGTTGCAAATCCTTGCCGTCGGACAGCACCGTCGGCAAGCCCGGCTGCACTTCGTCGCCTTTTGTGCGCCAATTGCCGCGTAGGTACACGTGCATCTTGCTGGGGGTTTCTTTGTCCGTCATGCCCATCGCGGCGTTGTAGGGTTTCGGGCGCGTTTTGTTGAGGTCTTCGATTTGTTTGAGCAATTGCTTGCGGACGACCTGTTGTTCGGGCGCGATGATTTCTTCGATGTCTTCGTTTTGAATGTTGATTTCTTTCCGCAACCGCGTGGCCAGTTCGGCGCGATATTGCTCTTTGGTCTTGTCGCCGAAGCTGTTGGTCTTTTCCGCCAGCTGGAAATGAAACTCGATCTTTTCGTTCATCAACCGTTCGCGCAACGGCTTTTCCAGTGCCGATAATTGCTGCCGATACGGACGTATCTTTTCGTCTACGGCTTTGTTCGCTTCCTTGTGCGCCGCGATGTCGGCTTCGTTGACGAGCGGTTTGGTGGTTTTCTGAAAGGGCGAAAAGACCGCCGCCATCCGGTAATAATCCTTCGTCGGCAGCGGGTCGTATTTGTGATCGTGGCAACGCGCGCAGCCCATCGTGACGCCCATAAACACTGACGAAGTCGTCGAAACCATATCGTCCAAAATATCGCTCAATTCATCCGCCCGGTTTTCTTCCGTTTCGGCATTGTCCTGCGTCGGGCCGTTCAGGCAAAACATCGTCGGGATGAGTGCTTCAGGATCGCCCGGCTTGAGTTGATCATTGGCGAGTTGCGCCATCACAAATTCGTTGTATGGCATGTCGTCGTTGAAGGCTTTAATAACCCAATCGCGGTAATGCCAGGCGTGCGGACGATCATAGTCGAATTCATAACCGCCGCTGTCCGCATAGCGCGCGAGATCAAGCCAATGCCGTCCCCAACGTTCGCCGTAATGTTGACTGCTGAGCAGCTTGTCTACAATCCTTTCATACGCCGCATTCGATGGATTCTTGACGAATGCCTCCACTTCTTCGGGCGACGGCGGCAAGCCGATCAAATCGAAGTAGACGCGCCGAATCAACGTACGCGCATCTGCCGGAGCCGAAGGTTGCAAGCCGTTCGCTTCGAGCTTGCTCAAAATGAACGCATCAATTTCGTTGCGTACCCAGCGGCGATTTTTGACGGTCGGCACGGCGGGGCGCACGGGCTTCACAAACGACCACCACGCGCGATCTTTGGCCGTGATCGCATAGCCTGCGTTGCGCGTCGGAATCGCCTCGGCCACAACCGCAGGCGCTTTGATTCCTTTGATCCATTCCGCCACCGCCGCGAGTTCCGCGTCCGTGAGTTTGCCGCCCATCGGCATTTCAGGCTCTTCCTTGTGCGTGATGAGTTTGTAGAGCAGGCTTTCTTCGGGCTTGCCGGGCACGACTGCCGCGCCGCGCTTGCCGCCTTTCAGAATCGCTTCCTCCGTGCGCGCGTCGAACGCGGAACGTTGAATTTTCGCCCCGTGACAGGCCACGCAATTGGCCTCAAAGATCGGTGCGATTTTTTGCGTGAAGATGTCGTTTGGTTGCTGCGCCGCGACCACAATGACCAAGCCGATCACTCCAATGAGCGCCAGCTTGCCCGCCGTTTTGATTGTCCTCGATTTCCGCATAGATTCCTCGGCAACGAAAAATAGTTTCTGAATGTAGAGAGAGGTTTGGTTAGACCAGCCCGTGAACTGCAAAACTATTACCGAACGACGCGCTTGTCAATGCGAGAAAGGTGGTGGAGAGGGCGTACGGGCAAGATCGCGCCTTACTCGGTTTGTTGTCGGATGAGCGTTCTTTGCGCGGCGCTCCAACGAGTGAGGAGATTGCGGTAGGCGGCGACGCGCTCCGGGTGCAGAGGTGAGAGGTTTTTTAGCTCGGCTTCATCCTGACGCAGATCGAACAATTTCGCGCGCTCGGCATCCGGCTCGTCAATATACTTCCAGTCGCCATCGCGCAGCCCCAGCAGATTCCGCGAATAATCGGTGTAGAACAGCGCCATCCGGTGCTGCGCGGCAAGCGCCGACTGACCCTGATAATCAGCAGGCGCTGGCAACCCCAACAAATCCAGAATCGTCGGCGCGGTATCAATCAAGCTGATCGGCGCGGTGATGCGGGTTGGTTGCTGGATCAACCCAGGCAAAGCGATCAGGTACGGAACACGCAGGTTCTCTTCGTACAAAAAGAGCGAATGCCCGTAATTGCCCGGATGCCGACCAAAAGCCTGGCCGTGATCGCCGAAGATGACGAACAAGGTGGTCTGCTCCAACCCGCGCGCCCGCAAGCCTTGCAGCAACGTGCCGAGCGAAACGTCGGCGTAATGCAGCGCGTTGAGGTAACGATCAGATTCGGCTTGTTCGGGAAAAGGCCCTGGCTCCGGCGTTTCATACGGATGATGCCCAGCTATCGGCAGATACGTCAGAAAGAACCGTTCGCTGCGCGGCAACGAGTCAATCCACGCGAGCGCCCGGCGCACGGTGGATGGCTCGTCCACGCCAAAGCTCGATTCGTGATGGCCGCCGATTGCGCCCGCATCTTCCAGCACATCAAAGCCGCGATTGGTGATGACGGCCTCCATCCCCAGATACATAAAGCGCCCCGAATGAAAGAGCGCCGTGCGATAGCCCGCTGTCTTGAGCACAGCGGCCAGTGACGGCGTCGTGATCCGCGCGTAGCTTTCTGTCTCTGTGCCCAGCGCCGGATAGCGGGAACAGAGAGTCGAGAAGAGCGCCTTGATGCTTTCAGGATAGACCGCGTAGGCCGTTTCAAACAGCCACGCCGTGCGCGCCAACGCTGACAAACTCGGCATCGGATCGCGGCTCGCCCCGTATGGCTGCAAATGCTCTGCGCCCGCCGATTCGAGGACGATCAGCACGACGTTGCGACCCGCCGCCGCACCCCGGAAGCGCACGAGTTCATTGTTACTGGGTTGACTGCCAAACGGGCTGATGCGCCAATCGTCTTTGCCTGCTTGGCCTGCGACATCACGCGCCGACCAGCGGGGCAGCGCCGTGGAAACGAGCGCCATCACGGCGTTGCGTTCCAGACCGATGGTTTCGATCCGCCGAGTTGCAATCGGGCCGAGCGAAATGATGAGTACAGCGAGGATGAGCAGCACAAGCGGTGTGCGCGGATGCAAGCGGCGAGTAAGCAATGGCAGGACGATTCCGGCAGCAACGGTGAGCGACAACAAGGCGAGATTGGCGGGCGTGGCGTGATGCTTGATCGAATCCGAAAGCGCCCCGCCTGTGGCCTGCATCATCGGCCACGTGAGCGGCGAAGACAGCACGCGCGCAATCGGGACATTGAGCGCGGCATACGCCACGACCGCGCCGTAGAGCGTCCAGCCGAACCACGCCCGCCGGATCGCCGCATCAAGCAACCAACATACGAGCACGACGAGCAGGTCTTGCCAGAAATATGCAACCGGCGTCCAAAGCGAAAGCGGAAGCGATTGCCCCATCATCACCGCGAGCTTCGCCACGACGAAGACGCCGAGCAACGCTACCGCTCGCCGCGCCGCACCAGATTGAATCGCTTGAGTAACAGCCATGAGACGATGACGCTTGTTCCGCGCGGCCTCCAAATCCAGTCATGCACTAGCACGACGGCGGCGCTCGGTTGCTGGTAAATCACGCGACGATCTCCGACGAACGAAAGCGGGATAATCAGCAGATCGAATTCGCACAACTCTGCCGGGTCAAAGCGCCGATGGATGTACTCCACTTCGTCCGCGACAAAGCCGCGCGCGAGGTCTAAATGCGCGGCGCTCAGATCAATCAGCGCCAATCGCCATTCAGGCCGCAGCCGTCGCAGGATCAGCGCCGTGCGCGGAAACAACCCGCCGCCAACAATCCCCACGCGCTTCACTCGTGCGTCAAGCGAACACGCGGCGAGCAAGCGACACAACGCCCGTTCGTGCTGCTCCAGCACAAAGCGTTGCAGCGATGCTGAACGCAAAACCCACCGCTCCAACGTACACAGGTTCACGCCTTCCAACCATCGCAGCACCGCCGGATAACGACTCGCGTTTGCCGCCCGCAATCTTGTGTTGGGCAACTCGCGCCAAGGCAGACCGGGCTGCGCGTGATGCTCCCGATGATACCCGTCATTCAAAAACAGGAAATTGTAAAGCCAGCCGTAATGACTGACCGTCCCGCGCGCGTGCTCGTAATGCCCTTGCAGCGAACACAACGCCAGACCACATAAATAGCCCGGCAAATAGACCGTCAACGCAAAGCGCGGCACAACCGTGAGCAGCGTCGCCCAGAGCGCAACCGTCGCGCCAACGTCGAGCGGCGCGTACTTTCGTGTGTTCTGATTCGACGCGCCGTGATGCGCCAGATGACGCGCGCGCCAGAGCGATTGCGGGAAGCCCAACAACAAACTGAGATAACACGAGAACGCGGCATTCAGCGCCGCCGCGCGAAAAAACGGGCGGTGGATGAAGTTATGCGCGATGGTGTTCGCATTCCACCACAACCCGATGGCGATGAGCGGAAACGAAGGCCAACTCAACAGAAGCCCTGCGTGCGCCAGCGCGAGTGCGATGAGCAACGCTTCCCCCCGCGCTTGCCGCCACACGAGCATCGTCGTCAATGTTTCTCCCTGGGCAACGACTTCACATCCCGAACCGGCGCATAATCGCTGCGCCGCTCACCCACCTTTACCAAGCCGAAATTCAGCGGGTATTCATCCGGCTCGGCCACTTTATCTTCGGCCTTGCGCAGTCGTGGCCGCGACCTGTCGCGCCCCCCGAACCCGACCACTTGATCGGTTCCAGCCACCGCTTTGAGATCGGCCCATTCTTTCCGACAGACATCTGCTTTGCCCGGCTGGCACGAAAAATAGAGATACCCGCGCTGCGCCGATTCATAAGTGCTACGATCTGTCTTGCTTGCCAGTGCGAACGCGCCCCAGACCTGAATGCGCTCCGGCGCAGTTGCATTCGGCTCCAGAACGACCTTGTCCACGCGCGCATAGATGCCCGTCCAATCCGAGTAGGCGCTCATCTCGAACGCGAGGAGGGGAAGCGTCCACAAGACAACGAGCACGGGCACGACCAACATTTTTTGCTGCATAAAAGGTCTCCTTATCAATTGGGTTTGTCGTTTAGACGAACTTGCGGCAACGTTTCTTCCCTAAAATTTGTCATCAAATCCATTCGTTGCGCCTTGAAGCTGAAAGATGCCAGCCATTCTCAATGTGAAACGGCACGAGACCGATTCTTCATTTTTCCTTCTTCCTTTTTCATTATTTCCAGGGGGTTCCCTCGTCTAACAATGAAGAGTGAAGAAGGAAAAATGAAGAATCGGTCTCGTGCCGTTTCACATTGAGAATGGCTGGAAAGATGCCTACGACCGCTTTAACTTCAAGCCTGTTTTGCAAGTTGTGAAGTAATTTTTCTGAGTCAGGGCAAAATCGGCGCAGTCAATTTCGATTCGGTCAAGCTGCTCGACAAACGGCTGGAAGAGTTCGGCTTTATGTTGGACGACACGAATGCCGCGGGGTTGACGATGCTGCTTGGGCAACTGAAACCGCTGGCGAAGGCATCGGCATTGATCGGCTGGTGATGTTGCTGACGAATCAACGTTCGATTCGGGATGTCATTCTGTTCCCGCACATGCGACCAGAGGCAAAGTGAATCTTATGAGGCGAAATGAAGAGACAAGGCCGAAGCACATTTTAGGGCACAGTAGCGAGTTCAGTTATATCTTCAAAGTACCGACGGTGCGTGCGCCGCAAGGCCTCTTCAGACGAAGCCTCCAGTAGGACTACTTCGTGCTCAATGTCAGCGCGATTTAATTTAAGCTCTATCTCAAATCGTTTATCTTCTGCCTGCTTTCGTTCAGAGTCCACAAATGACTCTAGTGTAACGACCTGCCCAAGGCTACGATTGTATTCAATTAGGAAAATCATGAGTCCTCTTTCATCTTTTTACGCTTCTCTGCAATATCAATGAGTTTGCGAAGTTCATTTACTA
>CAZWAK010000174.1:0-16819 GCA_964631865.1 uncultured Heliobacteriaceae bacterium
GTGAAACTCCCGCGCTGGAATTCCCGCGAATAAATGGCTGGCGTAATCGCAATCGCCTGCAACTGATTCCGCTCCAGCGCGGCTTTGACTTGGGTGGTGGTGATGCCCGGGTCGGAGAAAGGATAATTGACGTCCAGTGCCACCAAATCGCCGACCTCTCCGGCCCGATCAATCGCTGTCAACGTATCCACGGGCGGGCCGTATGCATCCGTCGCGTACCGATCCACGAATTGTCCGAACATCCAGATGCCAGCCCCAAACTTACGGTGAATTGCCATTTCGACCTCCATTGAATATTTATACATCTATGAAAAGCTATTCCGCAACATAAATACAGAACTTGTTTTTCCTTGTCAATACCAAAGGGACGAACCCAGGGTCATTCAGTTTTCCCAAGAGCCGGAGTCGAGGGGCTGGGGATTGGGGGCTGGAGCGCCGCCGCCCCACCCCCTAGCCCCCAGCCCCATGCTACTCCGAGAACTGAATGACCCTGGGGCGAACCAGTGGCTTACCCTTTGTGATTTCAGTGCTGGCTTAATGGCCGAGTGCTTCGACGATCAATTGATTCCCGCAATTCGCGCATATCTTCCAGCCTTCCTCCACCGGCTTCGAGCATTGCCCACAGACCAGTTGTGCGCCGCGCAAATTCGCGCTGCAAAACGTGCAGAACGAATCGTTTTCCGAAGACACTTGCTGGCATTTGGGGTTGGCGCAGAGCTTGCCGCGCGGGGTGTCGAGTTTTGCGCCAACCAGCTTCAAGCGCGGTTCTTCGCCGAGCTTGCGATACTGTCCGTTGAGAATATTTTCGTACTCGGCAGACGCGGCATATTGCGTAATCTCTTTCACGCGCACAGTCGGGTACGGATGCGTTTCCTGCACGAAGACGTAAAGCTTCATCATCTTGTCAAGCAACGAATCTTCGCCGATTTCCTCATATTTTTCGGCCTGCGCGATGACTTCTTCGCGGTTGATGTCTTCGCCCAAATGCTTTGAGTAACCTGCCAATTTACCGAGCGCGCCCGCGACAGCTTCGGGGTTTTGTGTGGCCAGCAACGCCGCGCGATCACACGACAATTCGGCTTTGCGCGACCAATCCAGCAGCGCCAGTTGCATCCCCAAACTCGCGACTTGTCCCAAGCCCATCGGCAACGCCTGTTCGATCATCGCCGTGCCGAAATTGCGCAGCGCGTTCGCCGCCGAGTTGTATAGCACGTGATCGCATTTCACGTGACCGAGTTCGTGTCCGATGATCGCCAGCAATTCGTCTCCCGACATAATGTCAATCAGCGCCGAGCACACAACAATCGAATAATTCTCCATCCCCATTGCAAACGCATTGATTTGCATATCAGTGCTGATGTGCAGTTCCGGCAGCTTGCGCACATCGAGCACCTGCGCCATCCGCACGTATTGTTTGTAAAGCGATGGATATTGGCGCGGGCCGACGCGAATGCTGGACGATGTATGCTTGATGCGCATGTAACGTTCGGCGATTTTTTCGGACAGAAAGCGCGTGAACGCGGGCAGCAACGGAATCTTCTTGAGCGATTCGGTTGCTTGTCTGTCCGCTGAGTGTTGGAACGCAGTGTGCGAGATGTTCGGGAATTCTTTGAGATCAGCTTTGAGCGCCATACGGGTTCCTCTAAGGTTTAGCCACGAATTACACGAATAATCACGAATTACTTTCTCTGCAATAACCTTTTCCAATGTCCCCCAAGTCTTAATCACAGCGTCTGACAATTCGTGGAAATTCGTGTAATTCGTGGCTGAAAATCATTGCTTGGTTATCAAACGATTTGACCGCCGCCATTTTACGCGAGCCAGCAATAGATCGCCACGAAAGTTGGCCGGAATTACTTCGCCCGCTGCAATCCAGGCTTCATTGCGGCTGATATTGCCGACGTGAAAGTTGCCGTAATGTGGCACGTGCGTCGGATCGTTGAGGCCGTCGCCGACGAGCGGAAACACGATGCGCTCGGTGCTTCGTTGCAAGCGCATCGAACCCATTTCCACCTGCGCCAAATACAGCGGCGCGCGCCATCGCACCACGTTCGCATTCGCTTCGGCTTTGCGCGTGTAGACAAGATAGAGCGCGTCCGAATGCACGAGCCAATGTTGCTGCGTTGTGGACATCGTCAACGCTTCGCCCGTCTCCCACGCCCACGCTTGCGGCTCCGACCAATGCAAGCCGTCGCTCGATTCGCTGACATAACCACGATCATCTTCAGCGCGAATCGTCAAATAATACTTGTTGCGATACGCGATCAATTGCGGCTCCAACAACCCGCGCTTTACGTCGTTTTTGAGTTCATTGCCGACGCTTTTGACTTTGATCGTTTTGCCGTCGAAGGAACAAAGCAGCGTTGTCACCGAATAAGCCGCGCGCTCCGTCGGGCGAAACGAAACCGGGATCAGCAAATCGCCGTTCGGCAAAATCACGAACTGCGACGAGCCGGTCGCGTAAATCGCCGAATTGCGCGGATCATCCCACTCCAATCGTTGGCGCTCCGACCAATTGCCGTTCGCATCCCGAATCACATAGACCGGAAAGCGTTGCGGCTGTTCGGGAAAATATTTGCCGTTGCGGTAGTAGATGATTTCGCCTAATAAAATCAGGCTCTTCGTGCGCGCGTGATAGTCGGAGATGAAATCGCTCGCGGCTTCTTCGATGTCGTCTTTGAAGGGGCGACGACCGAGACCGGGAACCAGTTCGGGCTTCGTCCAAGACTTGCCGTTATCACGCGAAGCTTGCCAATGCACGGGGCCGTAATAATCCGAGCCGGAGATTTGCTGCACGGTCATAAACACGCGCTTGTCCGGCAGCGCACAAAAGCGCGGCAGAAACCACGTGATGCCGCCGTCACGCCCTTTGTGCAACGTGATTCGTTCGATGCTTTGAATGACGTCGGTTGTGTTTTGCGCAAAGGCAATTGCTCCGGCAATAGCGATGAGAGCCAATAAACATCGGGCGATGATGGAAGTTTTCGACATAAAATTTAGGTTTGGATAAGAGGTGTTAAGAGTTCAAGCTTCAGCTTGTAGAGGCTCCAAAAAACAATCTAAAGATTGAACTCTTAACGCCTCTTTTCCGAGGGGCAGTATTCGTTCACAACACAGGAATCAATAACCCGCGACTGGACAACTCCACCAAGTTTGCCAGATTGTGCTCAAACAACTTGCGCGGCAGCTCGGCATTGCGCAAATGCCAGAACACTTCGGCATTGTCCCACGCCGTCGCGCGCGCTTTGTGGATTTTCCACATCGCGATGACATCGTCTACGCGACCGAGCTTTTGGTCTGCCACACCGACCAGCCCGGTGGCCAGAAAAGCTTTCACTTCGCCTTCGACTTTTTCCAGCAACGCATTGACGCGCTCGAAATCCCGATGCTGCGGCGTGCCTTTGGCGGGCGTGACGCCGCGTTGGACGCAGGCAATCACCACCGCGCGCGGCAAATCGTGATTGATATGGGCATTCATTCCGGCGAGCGCAAATTGAATCGGCGCAATGCCCGGACGCTGCCGCGCCTGTAACAACGGTCGCCACGCACGCGAAACAGGAAGCCGCAGCGCCTCGAAATACAATTGCGCAAACACCACATCCAACCGCGTGAGCCACGCCGCGTCTTCCCACTCCTCAGTGACATTCAGCACGCTTTCCGTGACTTTCAGATAGAGCAGATTGAACCATTTCAATCCGTCGTGCTCATCAAGCGCCGCATCAAGTTGGCGCATCACGCGAATGACATCGGCAATCGTGTCAATGGAGGATTGTGCGGCAATGATTTGAGATACATTCATATCAGATTCCTCCGAACATTTGCGTATTTGCAGTTCTTGTTTTATTGAGTTGCCGCACACTTTATCAGGATGAAAGGATGAAACCAATGCTCCGACGAACCTTGTTGTTGCTAACGTTTAGTCTGGTCAGTTACGCGCAATCGCCCTCGCGCGGCTACACGATTCCGGTCATTGATCTCGCGGCTGAAACCCAACGCCAAGTCATCGTTGACCGCGAGCCGGGGCAGTATCTCGGTCATCCGACGACCGTTCTGCTCGAAGACAACAAAACCATCATCGTCGTTTATCCGAAAGGACACGGGCGCGGCGCGATTCAAATGAAGCGCAGCACCGACGGCGGCAAAACGTGGTCGGAACGCTTGCCGACGCCAAAGAGTTGGGAAACGTCGCTCGAAACGCCCACGATTCATCGCGTGATTGACAAGCGCGGCAAGAAACGACTGATCGTGTTTTCCGGCCTGTACCCGATTCGCATGTCGGTCAGCGAAGACGACGGCAAAACATGGAGCGAATTGAAACCCATCGGCGATTTTGGCGGCATCGTCGCGATGGGCGCGGTCGAGCGATTGAAGAACGGCGATTACGTCGCGCTCTTTCACGACGACGGACGTTTCTTTCGCCAAGACGGCAAGCGGACGCCAGTGATGACGCTCTATCAAACCTTCTCGCGCGATGGCGGTTTGACGTGGTCAGAGCCGCAAGAGCTTTTCAAATCGGAGCAGATTCATTTGTGCGAACCGGGCTTGATTCGTTCGCCCGATGGCAAGCAATTGGCAATGCTGCTGCGCGAAAATCGTCGCAAACAAAACTCACACGTGATGTTCACGAACGATGAAGCGCAAACGTGGACAGCCCCGCGCGAATTGCCCGGCGCATTGACCGGCGACCGCCACACGGGCAAGTACGCGCCCGATGGTCGCCTGTTCATCTCCTTCCGCGATACGACGCTCGAAAGCGCAACAAACGGCGACTGGGTCGCGTGGGTTGGCAAGTATGACGACATCGTGAATAACCGTGAAGGCCAATACCGCGTGCGTTTGATGAAGAATCACAAAAACGCAAACGGCTGGAATGCCGACTGCGCGTACCCCGGCGTCGAAGTGTTGCGCGATGGGACGTTCGTGACAACGACGTACGGGCATTGGGTGGAAGGACAGTTGCCGTACGTGGTGAGTGTGCGATTGAAACTGAAAGAATTGGATGCAAAATCACCGTCTGCATTTCGTAGACCGTAGTACTCCGCGCGTCGGCCTTAATTTATCGCAAGCCAATATCCTCAGTGCCTTTATTGAAGCGTCAATCAAGTACGGCAAGACAGAGAAAAATTCTTTGCCGCACTCGCCAGTGTGCTTTACCATAGCTGCCGTAGTTCATCATTCTCGTTTCACGGAGGAGCCTCACGTGCCAAGAGTCAATGACCAAATCGGCCCGTATCAACTCATCAAAAAACTCGGCAGAGGCGGGTTTGGCGAAGTCTGGCTGGCGAAAAATGTGACTGCTTTCGTGGCGCGAGAAGTGGCGCTCAAAATCCCGCACGATGAAGACGTAGACCTCAACGCGATCAAACAGGAAGCCGAAATTTGGCTGGCTGCCAGTGGACATCCTAATGTCTTGCCCTTTATCGAAGCCAATGTTTACGAAGATTATGTCGCCATCGTCAGCGAATACGCACCGGATGGTTCGCTGCACGATTGGCTGAAACAAAACGGCGGACGCGCGCCTTCCATCGAAGCGGCGCTGGAAATGACGGGCGGCATTCTGAACGGCCTTGCGCATTTGCACGCACGCAACATCATTCATCGGGATTTGAAGCCGGACAATATCTTGTTGCAAGGCACGACGCCACGCATCACTGACTTCGGTATCTCCCGTGTCTTCAAATCCACCAGCCACAGCGCGGTTTCGGCGGGCACGCCTGTGTATATGGCTCCCGAAGCGTTTGATGGCAAACGGAATCAGCAAACGGATGTCTGGTCGGTAGGCGTGATGTTATATCAAATGCTGTCAGGTCGTTTGCCATTCAACGGGGAAACCAGTTGGGAAGTAGAGAAGGCAGTGCGCAGCCAGGAACCGAGGCCACTGCCAACGACAATACCTGATTGGCTGCATAAAATTGTCTGCAAAGCAATTGCCAAGAATTCTTCCGAGCGGTATCAATTCGCAACAGAAATGATGTCTGCGTTGCAGGCTCCTGCGGCTTTTTCAGTAAATGAGCGATCAACTCCACCACTTGATAAAGACACAGAACAGACGCGCAGTGCGGTTGTGTTGCCGCTTCGGGTGGAGGTTCCAATTGCATCTACGATTCCAACTGATCTGACCCAAGCCAATGTTCAGACACCCGGACGCGCAAGCCGTCGCTGGCCGATTGCGATTGGGGTGGGGGTATTGGCGTTAATGGTTGGGCAAGGGATTCGTACATTGAATTCCGAACCGGCTTCTGAGGTTGCCCCTGCGCCGACATCAACAGTAGCTCCCAGAACTAACCAGCCCACAGCAAGTCCAAAACTGAAACCGACCGCAACGACGAATGTTCGAGCCACTCCAGCCATGACGCCGCCCACGCCGCCGCCCAAACAAACGCCGACGCCGTTGCCAACTCCGCTTGAGGCAGTCGCAGCGAAGAATCCAACCAAGCAAGGAGTAGCACAAGGCAACGTCAGACCGGAGAAACCAAAATTCAAACCGATACTGCGTCCAAAGAAACAAGACCCGGATTGTATTTTTACAGGACGCTGTAAATAAGTTGCCCCCAATCGTTACTGCTATGAAATGGACAAAAATCCTCTCACTGTTTTTGGCTTTGAGCCTCTTTGTAGGCAACTGGTCAGCGCCGCAGGCACAAATTAAATCTGGGCAAAAGGAAGCGCCGCTCACGCTGGCCCAAGTCCTGACAGGTTTGCAGACGCAAGGTGTAACTCCTGAAACTCGTACGCTCACCGCTCGCAATCAATACATCGCCCGGCGCGTGCGCGAACGTAGAGTAACCTTTTCCTTAACATCAGAGTTTGAGAATGAATTACGCAATGCTGGGGCAAGTGCGGAACTGCTCAAGGCAATCCGTGAGAATTCACCACCTCTTCCAAAACTAACGCCTACACCCATCCCACCGCCGAACCCAGTGACCCCTAAGCCAACACCGAGTTTCTACAAATGGCGGGAAGAAGTGATAACGAGGGCGCGAAAGGTTGTGGAACTGAAGCAAGCCCGTGCTGCGCAGGAACACATCAATGACGCTATGACTCATTATGTTGCTTTCTTGCAAGCAGGGCGGCCAAGTTATTCACCTATTCTGAATGCAACCGCTACGCTTAAACCACAAGTTTTGTATAAAGTAAAAGCCTTCTATACCGATGCCGCACGCCGAAATCAGGTATCAGGGAAAGTCATTCTCGACGTTGTTTTTCACGCTGATGGAACTATCGGACGATTAATTGATGTTCGGCAGGGGTTGCCAGATGGATTGACAGATGAAGCCATTAAAGCAGCACGCGAAACCGTTTTTCTCCCTGCTCTGAAAGATGGCAAACCGGTTAGCGTTAAGATGACGATGGAATTTGAGTTCAATCTGACCCCACTGCCAAATCCAGTAACTTCTACTCCAATACTGGACTTCGACAAATGGCGGGAAGAGGCGTTAACGCGAGCGCGTAAGGTTGCCAAATTGAAGCAAGCTCGCTATGCAGCCGGTGAAGAGTTGTTTGAGCGCCGTAAAAGAGGAAGCCTCAAGACAGGTGAATTTGAGATTGAATTGTCTGCCATTCAGAAACGATATGATCCGCAAATCAATGAAGCTACCTTCCAGTACGTGGCTTTCTTGCGTACAGAGTATCAGGGCGATCCGATCAGTACGAATGCGAGTCCGGCACTCCGACCCACAATTCTATATCAGGAAAAAGCCAAATATACCGAGGCCGCGCGGCAGAATCGTGTGCAGGGTACTGTGATTGTGAATGTCGTCTTTACAGCAGATGGGCGTATCGCTGACGCGCGCGTAATTCGTAGCTTGCCAGATGGCTTAGATGAAGAAGCTATCAAAGCAGCACGCGAGATAGTCTTTCTCCCTGCCCTGCAAAACGGCAAGCCAGTCAGCGTCAGGATGTCGATTGAATTTACCTTTAATCTGATTTGAGGGTTGTTACACGAGCGACCTGCTTTCGTTCATTGGTGCGGCTTCCCTCTTACGCTACAATGCTCCCGCTGATTTCCAAGCAAAGAGGTTTAGTTTATGGAAGCTGTCTTAGAACCAACTACTACTCTTGATCCCGACAAAGACTACGAAACCTACCACAGCATCCCGGCGGAAAAAGCAATGGCCGGAGCAAGGCACGGGCGCGTCGGCATGCGGCTCGGCGCATATCTTTTCAATTTTGTCGAAGCCCACAATTTAGGCGTGATCTATGGCCCCGACACGACGTTCAAGGTGGGCGAAGATGACCGCTTGCCGGACATTTCGTTCGTCGTGTTGGATCGTATTCCTGAAGACGGCGACCCCGAAGGATTGTGGGACATTGCGCCTGACCTCGCGGTCGAAGTCGTATCGCCGAATGACATCTACCAGAAGCTGATGAACAAGGTGTTTGATTATCTGGATGCGGGCGTCAAAGAAGTCTGGCTCGTTGCGCCGGAATCGAGGACGGTGACAATTTATTACTCGTTCACCGACGTGAAAATCCTGACGGAACGCGATGAATTGACCTGCGAGAAACTGCTGCCCGGCTTTCGTTGTTTGGTTGGGGATTTATTCAAATTGCCGAAGCGAACGACAAGCACCGAGCAGAAATGATTGTTGTGAGAATGAACGAAGAACAATCTGCTGTGCGCGTGTGGCAGGGGGAAGCACGCGATTATTCAGTTGAGCAACAATGGTTGCGCGCCAACGCACAACACTATCGCGGACAAACGCTGGCGCTCTGTGGCGATGAATTGTTAGCAGCGGGCACTGACTCGCAGACAGTTTGTGAACACGCCCGCGCGACAGGCAAACGGTTTCTGCTCCATCGCGTCCCGGAAGAAGGCGCGGCGTGGGGCGGAGGGCTTTGGTGAGATCAAATCGCTACCGCTCCTCGTACTGTACCGAGTCTTTGCGCTACAATGCTCCTGCCTGATTGAAATTCTTGAATCCATTTGCAAGAGGTACAAATCAATGGAAGCTATACGCCAAATTTATGAAAGCTTGCCCGCGCTCATTAGCGTGCCGCAAGCACTCCGCAATCGCAAAGCCGAGATCATTATTTTCCCGTTGGATGAGGAGCAGGTGATTCCGGTGTCCAATGGCAATGATGCTTCGTTGCCGGATGCAGAGATACTGAAATTCGCTGGCTGTCTGCCAGATTTCCCCGAACCCGAACCGCAAGGGGAATATGAGATACGGGAAGAACTGGAATGAAATATCTGCTGGATACCAATGTCTGCGTCGGATTCCTCAGCGGACGAAAACCACAGTTATCGGCACGATTAGCAGCGACTCCGGCACAGGACAAAATCGTTTGCTCAATCGTTCGCACTGAACTCTATTACGGTGCATATAAAAGCCAGCGCCAAGCCAGCAGCTTGGCAACCATTAACGCTTTTCTCGCACATCTTCCGACGTTGCCTTTCGATGATGCGGCAGCACAAATTTGCGGCGAGCTGCGCGCGGATTTAGCGCGCAAAGGAACGCCCATTGGCCCGTATGATGTGCAAATCGCTGCTATTGCTTTAGCCAACAATCTCACCCTCGTCACACACAACACGCGCGAATTTAGCCGTGTTCCGAACTTACTGCTGGAGGATTGGGAATAGATTGTATGAAAACACTGCTCCGTGAACTGACCTTTCCGCTCATCGCCGTCATCGCCGCGTTCATCATCGGCGGCATCATCATTCTCGCCATCCGCGACAATCCGTTTGAGGTTTACAGCATCCTGCTCAACAGCGCGTTTGGCCTCTTCGACGCGCGCGGGAATTTCACGTTTGATAATTGGGGCTACACGCTGTTTTATGCGACGCCATTGATTTTTACGGGACTCGCCGTAGCCGTCGCGTTGCGCTGCGGATTGCTGAATATTGGCGCGGAAGGGCAATTATATATGGGCGCGTTTGCGGCGGCGTGGGTGGGACTGACGTTCACGGGGCTGCCGTCAATCATTCTTGTGCCGCTGGCGATGATTGGGGCGATGGTGGCGGGCGGCATTTGGGGTGCAGTGCCGGGGATTTTGAAAGCGCGCTTTGGATCGCACGAAGTCATCAACACGATTATGATGAACTTCATTGCGCTCGGTCTGCTCAGCTACCTTGTCCAATATCACTTCAAAGAACCGAGCGATGCGATTATGGAAACGCACGAGATTGCGCACTCTGCGCGGTTCGCGCGGTTCTACACGTTGCTCGCGCCGTTCGGGATCAACTTTCCGTATCGCATTCCGCTGAACGCTTCGTTTTTGTTGGCGATTTTGACTTGTTTTCTGGTCTGGGTGTTTTTGTGGAAGACGAAATGGGGCTACGAAATTCGCGCGGCGGGTGCAAATCCGGATGCGGCGGAATACGCGGGGATTTCGGTCAAGAAACAAATTATCTTAGCGATGGCGTTGTCGGGCGCGATTGCGGGAATGGTGGGCATCAACGAAGTGCTGGGCTATCGCTATCGGTACTATCACGACTTTGGTGCGAGCTATGGCTTCACAGGAATCGCGGTCGCGCTGCTTGGTCGCAATCATCCGTTCGGCGTGTTGCTCGCGGCGATTTTGTTTGGCGCATTGACGCGCGGCGGTTTGTTCGTAGACATCTTTACGGAAAACGTCTCGAAGGATTTAGTGCAGGTCTTGCAGGCGATCATCATTTTGTTTGTGGCGATGGAATATTTATTTCGCGGCAAATTGCAGCGGCTGATTCCCCAATTGGCCGCGAAATAAGTTATAGTAGCTTTCGTCAAACATTTGGCGTCAAATATTTTTCCGACGGAAGCAATTTTTAATACGCGAAAGTCACACGAAACCCGCGCCCTTTGCTTTTCGTCCTATTATTGACGAACTTGGGTGTCCAATTTCCTGTGAGTTTCGCGTTTGTGTTTTATGCGGCGAAACTTCAATAAACTTAAGAAAAACTGGGAGCGTGAATGACTGAAACAATCCGTGAAGATGAACTGTTGAATCGCCTGGTGACAGCGCGCACTCAACTCCTCAACGAAATTCGCAAAGCCGTCATCGGCCAGGACGAAGCCGTCGAGCAAGTGCTGATGTCGTTGCTGGTCGGCGGTCACTCGATTTTGACGGGCGTGCCGGGACTCGCAAAAACCTTGCTGGTGCGCACCATCGCCAACGTGCTCGACCTGTCTTTCAAGCGCATTCAGTTCACGCCTGATCTGATGCCTGCGGACATTACTGGCACGGAAATCATTGAAGAAGATCGCGCCACCGGGCATCGCGCGTTGCAGTTCATCAAAGGCCCGGTGTTCGCCAACATGGTACTCGCCGATGAAATCAACCGCACGCCGCCCAAGACGCAAGCCGCCTTGCTCGAAGCGATGCAGGAAGGCAACGTCACTGTGCAAGGCAACACGTATCAATTGCCGAAGCCGTTTTACGTGCTCGCTACGCAAAACCCCATCGAAATGGAAGGCACGTACCCGCTGCCCGAAGCGCAGTTGGATCGCTTCATGTTCAATATCCGCGTCGGCTATTTGCCCGAAAACGACGAAGTCAAAGTTGTGCAACTCACCACCACGCCACAGGATTTGACCTTTGAGCGCATGATGTCGGCGAACGAAATCATCGCGTTCCAACGGCTCGTGCGACAAATCCCGGCGTCGGAGTCGGTCGTGCGTTACGCGGTCAACCTCGCCGCGACGAGTCGCCCGGTGAATGGCAATGTGCCAGACTTCGTGAAGAAATACATCACGTGGGGCGCGTCGTTGCGGGCTTCGCAATTCCTCGTGTTGGCCGGCAAAGCGCGCGCGATTATGAACGGTCGTTACAACGTGAGTTGCGAAGACATTCGCGTTTCGGCGGCTCCCGTGATGCGCCATCGCATCCTGCTCAACTTCCAAGCCGAATCGGAAAAACTCGACACCGATCAGATCATCAAACGATTGGTCGAATATGTGCCGGAACCGAAGTCGGGACTGAATTGATGGCGGGATTCGGAATGCGGATTGCGGAATCGTGGTTCAGCATTCCGAGACAACTTGAGGGAGCATTATGTGGTGGAAAAAAAACAAAGCCGCCGAAGAATCTGCACTCCGCACTCCCCAATCCGCAATGGATGGGGAGTTGCTCAAGACCCCGCACTCGGCCTATCACAATCCGAATTCGTTTCTTGACCCCGATGTTTTGGCGCGCGTGTCGTCGTTGGAAATTCTCGCGCGCACGGTCGTCGAAGGCTTTATTTCGGGCTTGCATCGTTCGCCGTTCACGGGCTTCTCGACGGAGTTTGCGGAGTATCGGCAATACATGCCTGGCGATGATTTGCGCTATTTGGATTGGAAACTGTTGGGGCGCACGGATCGCTATTACATCAAAAAATATCGCGCCGACACGAACACGCAATTTCACTTGCTGGTGGATGCGAGCGGTTCGATGAAATATGCGTCGGGCGGCGTGTCGAAGCTGCATTACGCGAAGATGCTGGCGGCTTCGCTGGCCTATTTGGTCAACAAACAAAACGACGCCATCGGGATGATGGCCTTTGATAATGCCGTGCGCGTGCAAGTGCCATCGAAAAATCGTACCGGACATTTAGGGTCTATCTTCGGGCATTTGGAACAACTGCAACCGGGCGGCGAAACGGCGTTATCCAAGCTGCTGCACGAAGCCGCTGACCGCATCACCAAACGCAGTTTCGTCATCATCATTTCGGATTTTTACGACGATGCTGACGCGATCACCGAAGCAATGCAGCATTTGAGTTTCAAAGGCAACAACGTCGTCGCCTTTCAAATTCTGGATCGCAACGAAATTGAATTCGACTTTGCCGAACCCGTGTTGCTCGAAGATTGCGAGACAGAAGAGCAATTGCACGTAATGCCGGATGTGTTGGCCGAAGGCTATCGGGAAACGTTTCAGAGACATCTGACGCGCGTGCGCGAAGGCGCGATCAACAACCGCGTCGAATTTGAATTGCTGACCACGAATCAGCCGCTGGATTACGCGCTGTTTTCGTTTTTGTCGAAGCGGATGGGATGAGGAGGATGAACAATGCGAAGAACATTCAAAAGTTTGGCATTGCTGGTGTTGGTGTTCGGGTTGTTTCCGACAAGCTTCAGCCAAAGCAAGAAGAAGCCCGCGCCTGCCACTACGCCGAAACCAACGATTGCCATTGACGACGAAGAATACGCCGTCTATTCCGCGCTGCTTCAATCGCTGTACGCGAGCGGCGCGAAGGTGTTGGTGATTGACAACTTTGTCTCCGGCTGTGTGCCTGTTGGCAACAATGCCGAAGGCGAACGCGCGTGGCAACAAAGCCTGGACAAATTGCCCAGCAAATTGCCGAAGCTCAGCGCGAAAACCGTCGCGGATTTCAAAAGCAAAGCGCGCGCCTGTCGCACCATCGAAGCGAAACTCACCTTGCCGACCAAATACATTTTGATCAGCCAGGCCGAGCGGCGCGCGATTTTCTCGAAAGCGGATGTGAACAAATCGTGGCAAAGCTTTCAGCAAAAATATCCCGGTGCCAACGGCTACATCAATCTCTCGAACATCGGCTTCAACGAAGATCGCTCGCAGGCGCTCGTGGATACGTTTCGCAAATGCGGCGACCAATGCGGCGGCGAGCGAATGGTGTTGTTGACGAAGGTGAACGGCAAATGGAGTGTCGCGGCAACGCATAAAATCTGGGAATTGTAGGGAGGCAATTTATGCCTGCAAGAGACCGCTGTCATGAGGCTGTAGTCAAAGCTCTGACGGCTGATGGATGGACAATCACAGACGATCCGCTCCGATTAGTTTACGGCGGTGAAAAGCTGTATGTAGATTTAGGCGCAGAACGCAATACCATCGCAGCGGAAAAAGGCAACGAAAAAATTGCGGTCGAGATCAAAGGCTTTCTGAGCCGTTCGGTGATGCAGGATTTGGAAGAGGCGTTGGGGCAATTTCGTTTGTATCTGATCGTGATGGCGGAAACGGAGCCGGAGCGTGTGCTTTATCTGGCTGTTCCACATCGCGTGTATGAAAGCTTTTTCTGTGAACGGTTCGGTCAATTGGTGCTGAAAAAAGAAGACAATTTGCGTCTCATCGTCTTTGATGAAGACCAGGAAAGGATTGTCACATGGATAACGAAGTAACGAGCAAGTTGGAGAAATATCGCAGTATCGTGCGCCAGGTCATTCAGGACTACGCCGCTGGCAAACCTTCGCACGGCAAGATTGAGTCCGAAGCAATCATTGATCCTGTCAAAGACCATTACGAAGTCATGCACATTGGTTGGGACGGCGTTCGGCGCGTGCATGGCGTGGTCATTCACTTGGACATCATCAACGACAAAGTGTGGATTCAATACGACGGCACGAATCGCCCGGTCGCTGATGCTTTAATGGAAGCAGGCATTCCGCAGGAAGACATCGTGCTGGGATTTCATCCAGAACATTTGCGGCAGTACACTGAATTTGCAGTAGCGTAAAATCATGGCATTTCTCAATCCATTATTTCTCATCGGTCTCGCCGCCGTCGCCATTCCGATCATCGTGCATTTGGTGCGGCGCACGCGGGCGAAAAAAGTTGAATTCCCTTCACTGATGTTCGTGCGCCAAGTGCCGCAACGCACGATTCGGCGCAAGCGGCTCATCAATTGGCTCTTGCTGTTGCTGCGCTCGCTCGCGCTGTTGTGTTTGGTGCTCGCGTTTGCGCGTCCGTACTTTCGCGGCAGCGGCGCAGCCAATGCGAACGGCAATGCCAAAGCCGCCGTGATCGTGCTCGACACATCGTTCAGCATGCGCTACGGCAAACGTTTTGATGACGCCAAAGCGAAGGCGCGCGCGGTCATCAATGAAGCGGGCGGTGGCGATCAACTTGCGCTCATCACGTTTGGGCAAGGCTACGAAGTTTTGAGCCGCTTCACGAATGACAAGGCAAAGCTGAATTCGCTGATTGATGCGGCGCAAGCTGGTCTCGGTTCGACGGCGTACACGCAAGCTCTGCGCGGCGCAGAAGAGTTGATGAAAGAAGTGACGCTCACAGAACGGCGCGTCATTTTGATTTCAGATTATCAAGCGGCGGGTTGGAATCCGGCGGACACGACCTATCGTTTGCGCAATGACATCAAGCTCGTTACGAACGATGTTGGCGAATCCGACGCGGCGAACCTAGCCATCACCGAAGTCAACGCGCAGCCCGTGATTTATCAGCAGAAATATGCCGACAAACTCGCTGCGCGCGTGATGAATTTCAGCGACGAAGCGCGCGACAACATTCAAGTCGAATTCCAACTCAACGATCACACCGTCGAAAAACGCCAAGTCAAAGTCGCGCCGCGCGATTCGACGCTCGTCGAATTCACCGACTTCAACTTGAACGAAGGCGTCAATCGCGGCGTCATCGAAATCAGCGACACCGGCTTTCCCGCCGACAATCGCTTCTACTTCACCCTGCACCGCGAAGCGCAAGGCCAAGCGTTGATCGTCGAATCCGTTAGTCGTGGGCGCAACGAAAGTTTGTATCTGCGCAACGCGCTGACGACGGGCGACAATTTGCCATTCGCGTTGACGATCAAAACGCCCGCATCGGTGAATCCCGGCGATTTGCAAACATACAAGGTCATCATCCTGAACGATGTCGAAGGCATCAATTCGGCGCTCGCGGACAGCTTGAAATCGTATGTCGAAAAAGGCGGCGGCTTGATTATCGCGGCGGGTCGGCACACGTCGGAATCCGCTTTCAACGAAGCGTTCAACTCGTTCGCGCCCGCAACACTCGGCGAACCCGTGCAACCGAAAGGCGATTACGTCACGCTGAGCGATATCAAAACCGATCATCCCGTGTTTGAAGTCTTCCGCGAAAGCGGTCGCTTAGCCGCCGCGCGCGTCTTCGGCTATCGGCGCGCGACCCCGACAGAAAAAGCCTCGGTACTCGCGCGCTTTGAAGACGGCACACCCGCGCTGATCGAATCGTCGTTCGGGCAAGGCAAAGTGTTGTTGTTCACTTCGACGCTGGATGCAAGCTGGAACGATTTGCCGCTCACACCGATTTACTTGCCGCTCGTGCGACAAATGACGCGACACCTCGGCGAACGCGACCGACAGGCTTGGCACTTGGTCGGCGAAACCTTCACCGCGATCAAGGCCAAAGATGGCAGCGTCCCCGCCGTTGATGCACCGAGCAATAATCGCGTTACCGAACGCAATCAAACTGCTTCCGGCGATTTGATCGTGAACGCGAAAGAGAACGGCTTCTATCGCCTGCGCTACGGCAACGAATCCGATTTCGCAGCCGTGAATTTGGACGGCAAAGAATCCGATTTGTCGAAGCTGGTGATTGACGATTTCGTGACTGCCGTAACCGGCGCAGACCCGAAAGCCGAAGCCGCAACCGCAGCGCAAGTAAAGATGACTGACGAAGAGCGCGAAGCCAAACAGCGCGTGTGGTGGCCGTTGTTGATTGCAGCGTTGGCGTTGTTTTTGACGGAGGCGGTGTTAGCGCGCCGCACGAAGATGGCGCGGGTGATTGGGTAAACTCAGTTATTGGCCTTGTGCAGAAAGGTGAGATATGAAGAAAACTGCAATCCTGATCGTGTTCATCGCTGTCACGTTAACGTTTGGTCAGTCTCCAACGCAGAAGATAAAGATACACAAGAACGCAGCAGCGATGAAACAAGAACTTGAAAAGCAAATACCGATTGGCAGTAGCCTCAACGCTGCGCAACAGCTATTGCAGGCGAATGGGTTCACATGTTCGATGAAGCAACAAAAGAGCTTTATTGAGCTAACGGAAGACAAAAATGTTTTGGAGCATGCCAACCTAGATTTCCTGCAATGCGACAACCGCGATTCGTTGCTGGCTAAGTCAGTATCGCAAGATAAGTTGAGCAATTTCTAGACTACTTTTACAATTA
>CAZWAK010000175.1:0-16785 GCA_964631865.1 uncultured Heliobacteriaceae bacterium
GTGGGCGGGCGGCACATCGCCGATTGAGTTGACGACGAAAGGCAAGCAATGGGGACGCGGCTGGGCCGTTTTCAATGACGAGTTCCGCGACGCGCTGAAAGGCAATGTCTTCGATGCGCGCGCGACGGGTTTCATTCAATCGGGAAGCAATATTGGCGCAGTCAAGAAAGGCATTCGCGGTTCGGTAGACAGCTTTGCTGCCTCGCCGCTCGAATCCGTCAACTACATCGAATGCCACGACAATCACACGCTTTGGGATCGCATTTTGATCAGCACGTTGCAGGACGCGGGCGTCACGGATGCCGACCGCCGCGCGATAGATAAACTCGGCGCAGTCGTGCTGTTCACCGCTGCCGGTATTCCGTTCATTCAGAGCGGGCAGGAGTGGCTGCGCACGAAAAGCGGCGACCACAACAGCTACAACAAAACGGATGCGGTGAACATGATTCGGTGGCGACAGAAGGCTGAGAATTCCGATGTCTATGCGTACTATCGCGGCTTGATCGCGCTGTTTCATCGGCATCGGTTGTTCCGCTATCGCACGGCGAAGAGCGCGAGCAGCGCCGTGAAATTCCTGGACGATCAATTGAGCCTGCCCGTGCCGCACGGTTGCATCGCCTACCAAATTGATGACGTGCGCGGCGGCGACGAATGGTGCAGAGCCTTGATTTTATTGAATCCAAACCCCAAGCGCGTTGAGTTCACGATTCCGGTTGGTGTTTGGAAAATTTACGGCGACGGGCGGCAAGTCGGAACCATGCCGATTGCGCATAGCATCTCGTCGTTACAGGATGACCGCGCGTTTGTTGCGCCACGCAGCGCGTTGATTCTGGGCGAACGGCGCGAAGATATAGGCAATGATGGATGATCGGCGATTGATTGTTCGTGGAGTTCCCTTCTACAATCCTGTTTCGATACGATGCTGCGCAGAAAGAGAGCTTGGCTATGCGAATCAAACAAATCTCAGTGCGGAAACTGTTTGACGTGTTCGATCACACAATTCCCTTAAATCAGGAAGAGCGCATCACGATCATTCACGGCCCGAATGGCTATGGCAAAACTGTGCTGCTGCGGATGGTTGATGGCTTCTTCAATGAAGATTACGCAATTTTGCATGACACGCCCTTCGACGAATTGCGGCTGGATTTTACGGACGAGAGTTATCTGCGATTAGTGCCGGATCATAGCAATCCTGATGTTAGAGTGGATGTTTGCTTTATCAAGGCTGATACCATTGAAGGGCAATTCCGCTTACAGTTTGGACAAGAAATAAAAGTAAGGGGGCGTAATCTTCCGCAGCGTTTACTACCTGACCCAGAGTGGCTGATCAGGTTAAGAGAGAACGTGGACGTTCATCTAGTCAGAACGGATCGGCTACAGACGCCACCACCAGCCAAAATCGCCACATCATCGCTAAACCCTCTCGATAACATATTCGGAAAATCAGATAGGCAAATGGTACTCACTGTAGAAACCTACACCAAAGAGTTAGCCGAAAATATCCAGGAGATAAAAGCCAAATATGCCGAATTTTCGCAGGAACTGGATCGAACGTTCCCAGCCCGCTTACTAACAGCAGTGGCTTCAGCGGAATTGACGGATGCGGAAATTCAGCGCAATTGGAAATCCCTCAGTGAAAAGAGAGAACGTTTGATCGCCGCTGGTTTGTTGGATAATGGACACGATACGGCGGTAGAAATTCCGGCGAAGATAGACGATGCGGCGAAGAAAAATGCGTTGTCCATTTATCTGCACGACACCAAAGAAAAGCTGGAAGTCTTTGACGATTTGGCAGCAAAGATTGATCTCTTCCAACGAATCATTAAGCAGCGCTTCCAATACAAAAATATGGTGGTCGGGAAGGAAAAGGGCTTTGCCTTTTTTACGCCCAACAATGGCTCGCTCTCCGTCGCTCGCTTGTCTTCCGGTGAACAACACGAATTAGTCTTGCTCTATGAACTGCTTTTCAAAGTCGCGCCAGATTCTTTGATCTTGATTGATGAGCCGGAGCTTTCCCTGCACGTCGCGTGGCAAAGCCAGTTTCTGAAAGATTTGCAGGCGATCATCAAATTGGTGCCGCTGGATTTTCTGATTGCCACGCACTCGCCGGACATCATCAGCGACCGTTGGGATTTGACGGTGGAGTTGAAAGGGCCGCAGCAATGATCGGTTCGCTTGGCCCCGAACGCCTCGCCAACAAAATCCGGCTGCTGCGGTCACAGTTTGCGCGCGCGGTCTTGATTGTGGAAGGCGAGACGGATGCGCGCGTCTACAAACGCTACGTGATCGAGCATCTTTGTCATATTGAAGTTGCGCACAACAAAGACGCGGCGATGCGCGGTCTGACAATTTTGGAGCGGGAGCAATTTGTTGGCGTATTAGCTATCGTGGATGCGGATTTCCAACGACTCGAAGGCCGGGCTTCGAGCAGTTCCAATTTGTTCCTGACCGATACGCACGATTTGGAAACGATGATGCTGCGCTCGCCTGCGCTGGATAAAATCCTGGCAGAGTTCGGTTCTGAGCAGAAGATCGCAACCCTCGTGGCACAAGCCGGAAAAGCACTTCCCGCCGTGTTGCTGGCAGCAGGTGTGCCGCTCGGTTATTTGCGCTGGGTCTCTTGGCGGCAAAGCTGGGCGCTGACCTTTGAAGAACTGGATTTCAGAAAGTTTGTAGATGACCGCTCCTTGACGACCATCGTGCCGAAGCTTATCCAGACCGTAAAAAACAAATCGCAACAACACAGTCTGAACGTAGCAGAAGTGCAAAAACATTTGGCGGCGCTCGCGGATGACGCGCACGATCATTGGCAGGTTTGTTGTGGACACGATTTGCTCGAAGTTCTTTCGCTGGGATTTCGCAAAGCATTGAGCAGCGCGTTCAATGCGGCGGAGATCAAAGCCGAGGTCATCGAAAGAAGCCTGCGCCTGGCGTATGAAAGCGCGTTCTTTCAAGCGACTGAACTTTATGCTGCGCTGCGACAGTGGGAACAAGCGAACCCGCCCTTCCGCCTTTTGGCTTTGGGCATGGAAGAGGCTCGGTAAATCCGAAAGGAAATGCAAATGGCTTACACATCCGAAACGACGCGCCAATTCGCTGCGCGCTACATCGAATTCTGCAACGACCCAGCCGCCGAGCCGGAAGGCTTGCGCGCGTTTTATGCGGACGAGGTGGTGTGGCAGGAGATGCCGCATCAGTTTGCGCCCGCTGGGCGAACACACGATCTGGCGGGGCTGCAAGCGGCGTTCGCGGCAGGGCAGAAGATGATGGCTGAACAACATTATGTGCTGGACAACGTCGTCGCCAGCGAAGATGCCGCCGCGTTGCAAATCCGTTGGGAGATGACGTTGGAGCAGGATTTGGGCGAGTTGGCGGCGGGCGATAAGCTGCGCGGGAATCTGGCGATTTTCTTTCGCCTCAAAGACGGCAAAATCGTGCAGCAGGCCGATTATCTTTCTTACGATCCGAGGTGAATGCTGTGATGAAAACTTATCTGCTTCGCGGGCTGTTCTTGTGCCTGAGCGTCGTTGGTGTACACGCGCAAATGCAGCGTCCCAACGTCATCTTCATCCTCGCCGATGATCTCGGTTACGGTGATCTTGGTTGTTATGGACAGAAGCTGATTCAAACGCCGAATCTGGATCGGATGGCAAAAGAAGGCATGCGCTTCACGCAGTTCTATGCGGGTTCGACCGTCTGCGCGCCGTCGCGGGCGGTGCTGATGACGGGTAAGCACACCGGGCACGTTAGCGTGCGCGGCAATGGCGGTGCGGCGCTGCAAACTCTGCGCCAAGACGAAAAGACGGTTGCGCAAATCTTCAAAGACGCGGGCTATGCGACGGCGTTGTTCGGCAAATGGGGCTTGGGCGAAATCGGTTCCGACGGGCATCCGAACCGCAAAGGCTTTGACGAATTCTTCGGCTTTTTGAATCAAACGCACGCGCACAACTATTACCCGTCGTGGCTCGTTCACAACTCCGAAAAAGTCCGCTTGCGCAATGTGCCGGAATCCGAAAACAAAGAGAACGGCAGCGGCTGGGCGCGCGAAAAAATTGACTATGCGCCCGATGTGATCTTCGACAAGGCGATGCAATGGCTCGACAAAAATCATCGTCAGCCGTTCTTTCTTTACTTCGCCTCGACCTTGCCACACGCGAATAACGAAGCGGCGCGCGGCGTCGGCAACGGGCAGGAAGTGCCGGATTACGGCGCGTATAAAGACAAGCCCTGGCCTGACCCCGACAAAGGCCAGGCCGCGATGATTGCGCATCTGGACAAGCAAGTCGGGCAAATTTTGGCGAAGCTGAAAGCTTATGGGATTGACCGCAACACGCTGGTGATTTTTTCGTCGGACAACGGGCCGCATCAGGAAGGCAAAAACAATCTCGAATTCTTTGACGCGAACGGCCCGTTGCGCGGGATGAAACGCGCGTTGTATGAAGGCGGCATTCGCGTGCCATTCCTCGCGCGCTGGCCGGGGCGAATCAAAGCCGGAACGACGAACGATCAGATCGGCTACTTCGGCGATCTGTTGGCGATGGCGTGCGAATTGACGAAGCAAGCTACGCCGACAGGTCTCGATTCGCTCAGCTTTCTGCCCGCGCTTCGTGGTCGCAAAGCGGCGCAGCACAAATATCTGTACTTTGAATTTTACGAACAAGGCGGGCGGCAGTCGGTGCGGTTTGGGAAATGGAAAGCGATCCGCGAGCCGATGTTTACAGGCGCTGTGCAATTGTTCGACTTAACGAACGATGTCGGCGAAGCGAATGATGTCGCAGCGAAACATCCCGACATCGTCCGGCAAGCGATTGGTTATATGAACGAAGCGCACATAGATGATCCGAATTGGCAGGTGCGAAAATAACGTATTGCGACTATGCCTCAACCGCCCAGCTTGGCTTTGACCAGTGCGCTGACAACTTTGCCGTCTACGGTTTGTCCCGCCAATTTCGCCATCACAGCTTTCATCACCAAGCCCATTTGCTGCGGCGAACTCGCACCCATCTCGGCAATCGTTGCGGCGACGATATTGCCCAGCGCCGCTTCGTCGAGCGCGGCGGGCAAATACTCTTCGATGATTTTCATTTCGGCAGTTTCTTTGTCCGCCAATTCCTGACGACCGGCTTTGGTGAATTGCTCAATGCTGTCGCGGCGTTGTTTCAGCAGGCTGCGCAAAATCGCGAAGGATTCCTCTTCGTTGAGGGTCTGACCTTTTTCGCGCTCCAGTTCTTCTTTTTTCAGCGCAGTTTTCATCATCCGTAAAGTCGAAAGCCGGATTTCGTCTCTGGCTTTCATCGCAGCGGTAATATCCTGATTGATTTTTTCCAGTGGTGTCATTTGTTGTACTCCTCTCGCCGCACACAATAGCGCACCGGCTCGCTTCACTTCAACCAACGCAAATACTCCGGCAGCGAATGCAATTGGTCTACGTGATCGGGCGCGGAGTTACCCGCGAAGCCGACGAGTTGAAACCGGCCTTGCTTGACTTCACTCAGTTGCTGCGTTTGCATCGGCCCCCAGCGCACAACGGCTTTGCGCTTTAGCCCTAACTCTTTCAGCAACCAATCCGATGTTTCGGTCGTGCTGGCAAATGTGCCGGGAAAGATTTCGGAATGCGTGAGGAGCAGGCGCTTTCTGCCCGCGACGGCATGGCGCGCGAACTGCAAAAAGATTTGCAAGCCTGCGGTTTCAAGCTGTGACTCCTGCGGTCCCGGCTTTCCGCCGACGTAGCCCGTGTGCAAGCCGTCCATCAGCAAGATACGTTCGACACGGGCATAGTTTTCCGGCACTTTCAAAATCTCCCGAATCGCACCATAACCCGCGCTCCAACCGCTCAAAGTGATCGGCGCAAATTTCACGCCCGCTTTGGCCTCCGCTTCTTGCAACAATTGCGCCAAGCGATGGGCCTCCGCAAACGCGCGCGCATACACGCCGGAGCCTGCGCCGAGGTGAATCGAAATTACAGCCGTATTGACGCGCGCGGCAGCGACTTCGGGCAGCCACGTGCCCCCGTGAAAATGAATGAGCAACGGCGTGGTAGATTTGGGTTTGAGCTGGGCCGGGATGAACAGCGTGCCGAGTGTAAGTGTTTCTCTGCGCCCCGGCGGACGTTGTTCTGGCAGGCGCGTATGCGCGCGCGTATGCTCAACCATCGGCGAAGGATTTTGCGCTTGCTGAGCGAAGAGCGCGCGCCCACACACAAGCAGAAGCAGGAACAACACTGCAAATCGGTTTTGCGGTTGGTTGTTCATGCTTTTGCGTTCTGTTTACTTGAACTCCAGCTTCACGGCTAATTGCCCTTGCCGTCCGCTGCTGCCATCCAAGCGGCCTGAGTTCACGTAGCTCGACACGTTGCGCTCGGTTGTGATCGTGCCGAGCGTATTGCCGCTCAGGATTGTGCGCGTAGGGGCACCAAACGTGACGCGGTTGAAGATATTGTAGAACTCCATTCGCAAAATCAGTTTCGCGTTTTCTCGCAGGCGAAACGCTTTGTACGCAGACATATCGGTGTGATTGAGTCCTTGCAGGAAGAACACATTGCGCCCCACCTGTCCGTCCAGTCCGCCGCCCGGCAGGTACAACCGATTCGCTTGTCCAATCGTCGCCGCCTGCGCTGGGATGAACGCATTGCCGCGCAATTGCGTGGTCGAAACCTGCACGCCATTGACGACGCGCCCGTTGTCCACCGATGTGCCGAGAATGCTCAGGTCAGCCACGCGCGGACGTTCGCCGCCAAGACCATCACCGTTCGCATCGTAGCCGAGCGTCACGCTGAACGGATTGCCCGATTGCAGCGTGGTCGTGCCGGTGATATTCCAACCGCCGAACACCTGACCCAGGAAGCCTTGCTGACGGCGCATAAACGGCAGTTCGTAGGAATAGCTGGCGACAAAGCGATGGGCGGCGTGGAAGGCGCTCAAGCCCCGCAAAGACGCTGCCGCGCCCCCTTTTTTGCTGGCTGGGGCGTTGGTATCTACGACGGTGAACGTGCTTTCCGAACCCGTGTCGAGCGTTTTGCTGAACGTGTAGAACGCATTGAAGGATAAACCATTCGACAGCCGTTTCGTGAGCTTGGCCGTTCCGGCGTGGTAATACGTCCAACCGAAATTTTGCAGATTCACAAAGCGGCTCAAGGTTGGATCAGGACGCCGTTCGTTGAGGCGCGGTGTGTTCAGCGAAATGTAGCCGTGCGGTTCGCCGTTCACGATCACGATGCCTTTTTGCGCTAAAGTGGCGGTCGTGCTGTTCAGCGCGCTGAACGTGCGCAAGGAGCCGACTTGCGTATCATTTGGATTCGCCGGGTTCAGACAAATCGGATCGGTCGTACCCGTGCAGGCGCGATCAAAAATGACGGGCTTGAAATTCCCGCCGCCCACGTCCACCAACAAGGAAGGGGAAACAAAGGGAAAAATCGCGTCGTTGCCGCTGTCGAACCAGGGCATGCCGATGCCGCGATTGCCTGCGTAGCTGACCTGCAAGGCAAATTTTCCAGCCATTTGCCGTTCCATCGTCAGGTTCCATTGCTGCGTATACGGCACCTGGAAATTCTTGTTCGGGGTCAGCAGCACGGTATTCAAACGCCCGCCGATGTCGCGCACGGCTCCGGTATTGCCTGCACTGTTCGCCGTGAAAGCCGTCGTGCGTGATGCGACGCCCGGCGTGAAGACAAAGCCGCACGAGGGATCAGAAATTTCGTTGACGCACAATCCGCTGAATACATTCGCAAAACCGTTGGGGGGCTGCGTGCGCAGGCTCAATTGATTCTGCGAGTAAATGGATTGGAAGATGCGCCCGTAATTGATGCCGTAGCCACCACGAATCACGAAGCGTCCCTGATCACCTGCCAGCCAGTGCAGTGGCCCCGGCAACGACGGCGAAAACGCAAAGCCAAAGCGCGGCGCGAGGTTGTTCTGGTCGTCTTTGATGCCGTACACGAATCGGTTTTGTGCTTCCGTCGTGGCGCGCACATATTCGTAACGTCCGCCTAAATTCAAAGTCAGGTTGCGCAGCACGCGCCAGTCGTATTGCACATACAGATTGCTTTCGCCAAAGCGATTTTCGGCGTACGAATTGCCAAAGCCTTTTTGATAACCAGTGATGAAGCCGCGCATGAAATTCTCGAAGCTCGTGAAGCCCGTACGGGCGCGAATCGAGGCCAAGCTGTCGTTTGTGCCAAACGTCCAGAAACCGCGCGCGCGGTCGCCGGAATCGTCGTCGAGCGCGTTGATGCGATGATCAATCCCCGCTTTCAAAACGTGGCGCGAAAACGTCAGCGTGTGGTTATAAACAAGCTGATGATCGCGTTGGCGACGATTGATCGGGACGTTTGTTGACGTGCCGATGATGCCGCCGCACGCGCCGACGCCGCTGCCCGTGCAAAGGTTTGTCGAGAAGCGAATGACCGGAATATCATTGCCGTCGCTCACGTCCTGCAACGTGACGCGATTGCCGAAGCCGTAGCGGAATTCGCTGACCTGCCGATTCGACCACAAATGCGTTTCGGTCACGCCGATGTTGTACTGACGGTCATTGCGCGCGCCAAACGTGTCACCAAGAATGAAGCGCCCGGTGGTATCGCGTTGGCGGCTGTATTGATACCGCACCCACAGGTTATCGCGCTCGGACGCTTTGAAATCGAGACGACCCGAATAATCCGAGCGCGGTTGCTGCGTGGTGATGCCGAGCGTGACGCAACGATTTTCACGTCCGCTGGAAATCAAATCCGCACAGGCTTGCGGATCGTTCGGCGCAACGCCTGCCAGTTCCGGCGTGTGATACAGACGAATCACGGAGCGCATAAACGCGAGGTCGCGTTGCAGATTCGGATGCGTTGTCGGATCAACGCAGAAATTGCGTAACGGATCGCCGGGACGCGCCGTGATGGCTTGTCCGTTCGGCCCAATCGGGCAAGGCTTGGGTTCTTCGCCGGGTAGGAAAATCACGCGCGTGTAGCTGTTGTCGGTTTTATTGAAAAGCCGGTCTGCGCTGATGAAGAAATGCAACCGCCCCCGTTCGTCGAACGACGCCGGGCCGAACACATTTTTCGGCAACCAGAATGGCCCGCCGAACGTGCCGCCGTAATTTTGCCGCCGCACTTTCGGACGCGGTTGCAGTGGTCGTCCGGTCGTCGCCGAAAGCCCGGCGGCATTGCGGAAGAAGCCGTTCGCGTTGAAGATGTCGTTCTGAATGTAGTCGTACAGGTCGCCGAAAAACTGATCCTTGCCGGATTTGGTTTGCACCAGCACGGCTGCGCCACCGCCGCCAAACTCCGCCGAGAACGCATTCGTCAGCACCTGCATTTCGCGGATCGTGCTGATGTTGACACCCTGCCGATTTTGATTTTCGGAAGCGTCATTATTGCTCACACCGTCTACTTGAAACGTGGTTGAGCGGCTGCCCAATCCGCTGAAGGCTGCGAACGAACCACTGGAATTGGTCGGATTGTTTTGTCCGCTGCTGGCATCGCCGCCGAACGACGCAATTTGAAAGCCGGGAATCTGTTCGACCAACGAAATAAAGTTGCGCCCCGCGAGCGGCGTGTCTTCGATGCGCTGCGTGTCGAGCGAATGTTTCATCTCGCCGGTGGTGGTTTCGATTTGCGGCGCTTCGCCCGTGATTGTCACTTCGGTGGTAGAGCCGGCTACCTCCAGCTTGAAATTGGAGACGGTATTTTTATTGAGTTCGACCGCAACCGCTTGCTTGACGGTTTTCTGAAAGCCTTTAGCCTCTACCGTCACATCGTAATTGCCAAGCGGCAGAAACGGCATGTTGTAAAAGCCTTCGCTGTTCGTGGTGACGGTGCGCGAAAGCCCTGTTTCCAAATTTTTCGCTGTGACTTGCACGTTGGGAATCACCGCACCGGTTTGATCGGTGATGGTTCCGCTCAACGTGCCGGTGACGGTTTGGGCGAAAGAACTGTGCGTGAGCAAGAGTACGACAGCAAGCACTGCCATCGCGTGGGGAAAGAGACGACGTAGCATAAGACCTCCGGGTCAGCAATTGGGCGATGATAAATGGTTTCGAGAAACCAAACTAAGCGTGCAGATATTATTCGCGCAAGATGGCTGCTGGCAACAGCAATTCTCAATTTAGAACGATGGCCGCGACATTCTTCATTATTCCTTCTTCCTTTTTCATTGTTGGTCGGGGAATCCCTCTGGAAACAATGAAGAAGGAAGAATCAAGAAGGAAGAATGCGTGCCGCTCAGGCAATTGAAAGGCCAGATTTTTTCAAATGGAGAATTGCTGTGCGGGCAAGAACGGCTCAGGGTGGTGCTTATTTTTTGTTGGTATTTACGCTTTGCAACGCCTCTTGCACGCGGTTCAGGTAGTCCGCATTTGGATTTACTTCAGATTCTTTGACGGCGGCGTCGTAGGAAAACAGGATGAAGCCTTGTGCGCCTTTTTGGCGGGCGGCGCTGATTTTTTCGAGCGTGCTAACGACCGAAATCTTCCAGCTGCCGATGCCGGCCCAAACCTGATTGCTCCCGCGCGCGCCGACAGCGATTTCGATTTGGCGCGTGAACGTCGCGGTTTCTTCGGTATAGGCCATCGGACAGGCGACATCCAAAATGCCGCGCTTGAGCCACAGCTTCCAATCCTGGCGGCGCGCGTCGTAGGCGTCTTTGTCGTTCGCAAACACAGCGGCGGAGACCAACGCATTCGGCTTGCGCGCTTTGACGCCTTGATAGACGCGCTCGACCAAATCCGTGACTTGATCGCGTTGGAATTGCGCATAACGATCCGGGTACAGATTCACTGCCGCGAGCACGTCACTCGCCAATGCTTCGGCCAACTGTTTGCGCGCTTCTGCCGAAATCGTTTTTTCCAACTCGGCGCGAAAGCGATCCAGCGACGTGCGGCTGTAATCGAATTGCAGGTTCGGGTAGCGAATGTAATCGAAGTGCAAACCGTCCACGTCGTAGCGTTCGGTAATGTCAATCCAGAGGTTGTAGATTTGCTCTTTGACGCCGGGATGCGCGGGCGAAAAGAAAATGCCTTCGAGTTCTTCTTTGTTGTTTTGCGCGTAGCTGACAAGCGTGTCGCTGTATGTCGAAGACTTCGGATCGCCGCGATACAACTCCGCCGCAATGCCACGCGGCACGGCGAGCCATTCGGGATGCTTGTACATCGCGTGTTCGCGCGACTTGGGCAAGCTGGCGGCATCGGCGACGAGGAACGTGTTGATCCAGGCGTGAACTTTCAAGCCCGCGGCGTGGGCTTCTTTGATGGTCAACGCGAGCGGATCAAAATCTTCATCTTCATCTTCGAGCAACGTCGCGCGCGGTTCCCAACGCGCTTTGTAGTACGCATCGCCGCGCCCGCGCACCTGGACAATCAGCGTATTGAACCCGGCAGCGTTCGCTCGCTTGACCATTTCCTGCACCGCTTCGGGCGAAGTCATCGTGTCGCGCACGACCCACAACGCACGCACTTCGTTGGGCGGCGCGGCGGCCATATTCGCCACGAGCGGCGACGGGGCGGCAATCTGCTGCAACGGAATGATGGCGAGCAGGAGGATGACGCAAACGACGAATAACGCGATCAAGACGCGCTTGAGATGCTTCATACAAATTCACCCTGGGACACGGGTCGGGGCAAGAAGAGCAAGGGCGGGCAATACTGTACTGTATTTACGGATGAGAGGCCAGACGATCCAGGCAGGCGCGGCGCGGGCAATGATTTTGCTGAAGGGGAACAAAGGCGAGAATCGCGTACGAGGAAGTGAGGAAAGTTGCTCAAAGATTGTGGAGAATTCCGCGCTTAGACGCGCGAAACGCGCGGAAATTATCGCTACAAGGCGGTGTCGCACGATGGCCTGAAATTTGCTCTGGGAAAAGCAGTGTCTCCAGGAAAAACGAGAGAGCCGGGCCTTTAGCAACCTTGATCCTCAGTGGCTCTCTCGTACTTATTCACACAGCAATGTGCCGAAGTTTTTTCCGCAAAACGAGACCGCCACGGCAGACGGCGCGAAACGCAATCACCAACCCAACACCAGCCCAACACCAACCCAACACCAACCCTGATCCTGCAATACCTGTCGTCGTCTTTCCTTTTTGCGTTTCGCGCCGTCTGCCGTGGCGGCATACACCCGCTTCGGCACCGGCTTCGTCCTTCACCCCTCCATCCCATCCAGCACCCGCGTCAGGCAATTCGGGGGGAGAGATCGAATTGCCTGACCTCTTCATCGTTCACCAGCACCGGCTTCTGCGCGCAACTCCAATTCTCGCTGTCGGGCATTTCGTAACAAGACCTCCCGCTGCTCCAACGCCCGCCGTGTCCGCGCCAACTCTTCCTGTAACGCTCGCACCTCGTCTTGCAATTGCCAAATCGTCGTCTGCACCTGGCCCGTGTTTTCCATCGAATCCGACATCAACACCATCCGCCCGATGGAAATCGTTGCTGTGCGATTGGGGAGTAACGCTGCGCTCACAATTTTTCTCCTGCTCGTCCATCTCAAAAAACAGGTAACTGCGCCTACTGCAATCCTTGTTGCCCACTCAGGAGCAGTTACCTGACACCCAGTGAGATGTGCGTGATAACGAAGCAGAGTGTACGCATTTCCAAACGGCGTGCCTATGCGTAGAACTACAGAATTTCGTCCGTAATTTCCCGTAAACGAAGGAGGAGAGAAAACAGCGGCGGGCGGCGAGAAAATGTCGGCGGAAAGCGATTGCGCCCAGTATTGACGGGGCTTTTTTATTCGTCTAGCGGCAACACGCCGCGCCGAATGGCGTAGCGGATAAGTTCCGTATGATTACTGAGATGGAGTTTTTTCATGAGATTCGCTCGATGGGTTTCGGCGGTGCGCGGGCTGATAAAGAGTCGTTCGGCGATTTCGTTGTTCGTCAAACCTTCGGCGGCCAATTGCAACACTTCACGCTCGCGCGTCGTGAGCGAATCGTAGCTGTCTACGGCAGACGATTCGGCCTTTTGCACATAACTTTCAATCGCGCGTTCGGAGAGTTGCGAACTCAAAAAGCGCCGCCCGGCCAGCACCTCGCGAATCGCGCGCACCAATTCATCGGCAGCCTCGTCTTTCAGCACATAGCCGTTCGCGCCATTGCGCAGGGCTTCCAGCACGTACGATTCCGTCGCGTGCATCGAAAGGATGATGACTTTGATCGTCGGCACACGCTGTTTGATTTGCCGCGTGACTTCCAATCCGGTCAAGCCGGGCATCATCAAATCCACAATCAAAATGTCGGGTTGCAGATTCTCCACCGTACGCACAGCCTCCAAGCCATCGCCTGCTTCACCAATCAAACTGAATCCTTTTTCCGCCTCTAAAACTGAGCGCAACCCGCGCCGCACAATCGGATGATCGTCAGCCAAAACAATTGTAGTCATACCGTTCACCTCAACTCTCTCAAATCTCCCCTGAAAATGTAGCGCGATTTGCCAAATCGCGTTACTCCTCAAATCATTTCGTCCCACAGCGGCAAATGCGCCGTGATGAGCGTGCCTTTTGCGATTTCGGATTCAATCGTCAAGCCGCCGCCCAACAGCCGGGCGCGTTCGGCCATCCCCGCAACGCCGCTGGAATCATTGGCGGCGAGCGCGGCTTGTGGATCGAAGCCCGCGCCGTCATCGGCAATTTCGACGCACAAAATATCCGGGTCAGCCCAGACGCTCACGCGCACTTCTTTGACCGCGGCGTGGCGCGCGACATTCGTCAAAGCTTCCTGCACGATGCGGTACGCGGCGGTTTCAATTTCGGAGGCGAAGCGTTGGCCTTCCAAACTGCTGTGCGTGAAGTTGACCTGCACTTTGGTCTGCGTTGTGTACCGCTCGAAATACCACAGCAACGCGGGCAGCAAGCCCAAATCGTCGAGCATGCCGGGGCGCAAATCGAGCGAGATTTGACGCACCTTCGACATCAATTCGCCGACCAAGATTTGCGCTTCCTGCACGTTGGCCTGGCCCTCTTCGGGCGGCAAGCGCAGGCTCATCTCCAAAATCAATTTCAGCCCGGTCAGGATTTGCCCGATTTCGTCGTGCAGTTCGCGCGCGAGGTTGCGGCGCTCTTCTTCCTGAATGGCCACGAGCCGTTGCGACAAGACCTGCGTGCGTTCCCGCGCGACAAAGAATTGCTCGAACAAACGCGCGTGATGAAAAGCCGTGCCGACTTGTCGCCCGAACGAAGTGTAAAACGCAATCTGCGCTTCATTGAAAATCGTCGGGCTGAACAACACGATAACGCCCTGCATCGCGCCCTCGGCCAACACGGGCACGCACAAACAGCTTTGCCATTCAGGGCGTTTTTGCCCCATCCCCAATTTGGTGTACAACCGATCCTGCTTGATCTCCGCAACCAGAAACGGCTTGCGCGTGCGAAGGATTTCGTTGGCCGGGTAGCTTTGTGCGGGCACAACAGCAATCTGCGGCGGGACTTCTGCGGGGAAACCCCAGGTTTCTTTCAACTCGAATTTCGCGTCTTGCTGATCGTAAATGTAAATGCAGCCGCCGGGCACGCCGAGTTGTTGCGAGAGTTGTTGTTTCAGCAGGAGCACAATTTCGGTCAGGTCGAGCGACGTGCTGACAGCGGCGGGAATTGAATTGAGGATCGCGAGTTCCTGGTTTTCGCGGCGAATATCGGCTTCGATGCGCTGTGTGTCGTGAACCTGTTCGCGCAAGGCTGCGACGGCTTGCGCCAACTCGGCGGTGCGCGTCTGCGTGTGCCCTTCGATTTCCTGCGCGAGCGCCCGCACAGCGTCCGGCCCCAACAAAACAAAATCTGCCGCTTGCGCCGCCACTTGTTTCAGCGCAGCAGGCAGCGACTCCACTTCAGGCGCTGACGCGAAGAGGTCGGAGGCCGACGCCAACCGCGCCGCGTCCTCTTCGACCACCAGAATTTTCCTGGGCGGATGATTCATTGTAGCGGGCAGGGATTATACCCGCAGCCTCACAATTGAGCTACCGCGCCGCGTCTTTGAGCCGTTTGAGATAATAAATCGGCTCGTCCCGCGCCATCGCCACTGTCACGAGTTCCCAGCCTTCCGTACCCAGTTTGTCGAGGTTCGCTTCGAGCGGAAAATGCTCGCGGAAGCTGCTGTCGAGGCCGAGCTTGGACATTTTGGTGTTGCCAGAACTTGCCAAGTTGCCGCGTCCGCCGACAAGGACCAGATATTCCCACTCGACTTTGCCGGTATTTTTGTCGGCTTCATTGGCGCGCGACGAACGTTGTGTGGCAAAGGCGAACGTGGCGATGAGCAAGGCTGCAACTGCGCTGGCGAACAGAAAAGATCGTTTCATGAACTGACCTCCCGATTGTGAATGAGTTGTACCGCTGGCGCTGCAAAAACGCCGGGTGCAGACAATAGTTGCAGAAAGCCCCAAAAAGAAAAAGCGCAAGGAGCACTCCCTGCGCTTTCTTCACTCAATGAAATTTGCGGCTCAGCTTGTGATTTGAATCCGCGTTTTGGCGCGTTCTTTTTTGAGTTCCGCGCGTTCGACATCCAGGTTCTCGCCGCTGCCGAGCAACCGGTTTTCCGCGCGCTCCAAGGCCGCTTTCGCGCGTTCGAGGTCTATTTCATCCGGCTTCTCGGCCACGTCCGAAAGCACGGACACCTTGTCGCCCAAGACTTCCGCAAAGCCGCCGCTGATGTGGAGCCGTTGCTGCGCAGCGCCTTGCCGATAGGTCAGGACGCCGGTCTTGAGTTGTGTGATCAGCGGTTCGTGATCGGGCAACACGCCGAGTTCGCCTGTGAGTCCTGGCAACACCACTTCGTCCACTTCCGTGCGCAACGCGAGTTTTTCCGGCGTGATAATTTCGAGGTTGATTTTGTTGGCCATAACTAGAGTTGGTGGCTGGTGGCTGGTGGCTGGTGGCTGGTAAGAAGAAGTTTTCATACCGACCACCAACCACCGACCACCAACCACCAATTACATTTCCTTCGCCTTCTTCAGCACATCCTCAATCGTGCCTTGCAGGTAAAACGCCTGTTCGGGAATGTCGTCGTGTTTGCCGTCCACGATTTCACGAAAACCGCGAATCGTTTCTTCGACCGGAACCAGCACGCCCGGAATGCCCGTGAACTGTTCGGCGACGTGGAAGGGCTGCGAGAGGAATTTCTGAATCTTGCGCGCGCGCGCGACGGTGAGTTTGTCGTCTTCGGACAATTCGTCAATGCCGAGAATGGCGATGATGTCCTGCAAATCTTTGTAGCGTTGCAGCACGCGCTTCACGTCCTGTGCGCATTTGTAATGCTCTTCGCCGACGATGCGCGGATCAAGAATGCGCGACGTCGAAGCCAGCGGGTCAACCGCCGGATAAATGCCGAGTTCGGCGATCTGGCGCGAAAGCACCGTCGTCGCGTCCAAGTGCGCGAACGCGGTCGCCGGAGCCGGATCGGTCAAGTCGTCGGCAGGCACGTAAATCGCCTGCACTGAAGTTACAGAACCGACTTTCGTCGAAGTGATGCGCTCCTGCAATTCGCCCATTTCGGACGCGAGGTTCGGCTGATAACCCACCGCGCTCGGCATACGACCGAGCAGCGCGGACACTTCGGAACCGGCTTGCGTGAAGCGGAAGATGTTGTCCACGAACAGCAACACGTCTTGCCCTTGATCGCGGAAAAATTCAGCGACGGTCAACCCCGACAACGCCACGCGCAAACGCGCTCCGGGCGGTTCGGTCATCTGACCGTACACGAGCGCCACTTTCGATTTAGTGATGTCTTCATCGTTGATGACATTGCCTTCGCGCATTTCCAACCACAGGTCATTGCCTTCGCGCGTGCGCTCGCCGACACCCGCGAACACAGAAAATCCGCCGTGCGCTTT
>CAZWAK010000176.1:0-16532 GCA_964631865.1 uncultured Heliobacteriaceae bacterium
CTGGAATCTCAAATTTCAAATTTCCAATCTCCAATCCACATGAGACTTCGCATCGAACATATCACCACTTTCAGTTACGACTTACCCATCAGTGAAGCCTACACGGAAATGCGGCTTGCGCCGATGGACGTGGGCGGGCAGCGGCGCACTTCGTTTCGGTTGCGCACCGAACCGAACGGGGAAGTGATCCGCTATCTGGATCGCTATCAAAACGAAGTGCATTACTTCGACGTGCTGCAATCGCATCAGCAATTGCAAGTGACCGTCGTCAGCGAAGTGCTGACCGCCGAACAATTCGTAGACGAACAACGCGAATTGTCGCCGCTGGATCAATACGATTATTTGACGCCGACACGCTATGCGCCGGAGCACGAATTGATTCACGAATTGGCCGAGGCGAGCGTTGTCGTGGGCAATAAAATCGCCACCGCGTACACCCTGATGACCGCTGTGCATCAGGCGATTCAGTACGAGCGCGGTGCCACCGACGTCAAAACGACTGGGGCCGAAGCCTTACAAATTGGCAAAGGCGTGTGTCAGGATTATGCGCACGTGATGCTGGCGGCGTGTCGTGTCAGCCGGTTGCCCGCGCGCTATGTGAGCGGCTATTTGCACAGCCCGAATGCACCGGAAATGGCGTCACATGCCTGGGTGGATGTATTCGTCACGGACTATGGCTGGCGCGCGCTCGACCCCACGCACAATTGCCCGCAGGATGCGCGCTATGTGCGCGTGGCGACGGGGCGCGATTATGCCGATGTGCCGCCAACGCGCGGCGTGTACAAAGGTAATGCCAAGGAAAAGATGGAGGTGGCGGTGCAGGTCAGCGAAGTGAGATGAGTTGGCTCTTGGTGCTTCATTTGTTAGGCGATAACCTGTTTTATCGGCTGGCAAATGAGCGATGGAAAAACAGCCCACTTAGTTTCACACACAATAAATTTCTCTTACTGTAAAATTTCAAGCGTTGCTCTAGCGTCAGGATTATCTATTTTTATCTTCTCGGTTTTCCCGCGCAGAAATTCGCGTTTTCCCCCATCCCAACTGTAATGTTCCTTATAGCGGTTTCCGTTTGAATGAGTAGACAAGAAAGGTTCTAATATCGGCTATGGCTGCCTACTCTTTAGACCTGCGAGAACGAATTATCCGCGCCGTCGAAGGCGGGGAACAAACCAAGCGTGCCGTGGCGGCGCTCTTTGAAGTCCATGAATCCTTTCTCTATAAACTGTTACGACAGCGCCGCGAAGTGGGGCACCTGGCCCCCTTGCCCCACGGCGGCGGTCACACCCGCAAGCTACAGGAAAAACAACTCGCGCTGCTCACCGAGCTTGTCGCCGAGAACCCCGACGCGACGTTAGAGGAACGCGGTACGCAATTGCAAAAAAAGGCGCGCGTGCAAGTGGGACGCACTACCTTGTGGCGCGCGTTGGAAGCCCTCGACCTGCCGCGAAAAAAAAGACTAAGCGGGCGGCAGAAGGCGATCCTGTGCAGCGTGCGGCCTTTGCAAAAGCACAGGCAAAGCTGCCTGCCGAGCGCTTGGTTTTTCTGGATGAGTTCAGTCTTCATACGGCTTTGACCCCCACCTATGGGCGCGCTCCGCGTGGCGCACGAGTCGTGATGAGTGAACCCTTTGTGCGGGAGCGCGTGTCGGTCATCGCCGCCTTGAGCTTGGCGGGTGTCCACGCGCCACTCACCTTGCCTGGGGCGTTTGATACGGCAGCGTTTGACTTGTGGGTCGCGCAGGCCCTGGTGCCATTCTTGTTACCCAACGACATCGTTATTATGGATAATGTCCGTTTTCATTTTGCGGGGCGGGCGCTTGAGTTGATTGCGGCAGCAGGCGCGCGCGTGGTGCCCTTGCCGCCCTATTCACCCGACTACAATCCGAGTGAGAACTGTATTTCAAAGCTCAAGCAATACTTACGCAAAGCGAAAGCGCGGACCTTACGCAAGCTCAACCGCGCCTTGGCAAAAGCCCTCGAAACCATCGCTCCCGAAGATATAGTGGGGTGGTTTATCCATTGTGGTTATGTCTACTCGTTCGAGTGAAAACCGCTATAAAGGCTGACGACCGGCAAACCCCGTTTCCAAATCGTGCCACCATTCGATGCGGTCTTCGCCCAGCAGCCAGCACAAATACACGACGCGGCCTTCGCGCCACGCGGGGAAATCGCAGAGGCCGCGTTCGAGGTCTTTGACTTCGACGCCGAGGCTGTGAATGGATTGCAGGCGCTCCATCACGGCAAAGATGGCTTGGGCGTAACGCGGGCCGAGGACTGTGCCGCCGCTGGCGGTGGCGTGTTCGTGTGCGCGTTTGGCTTCGGGGGCGCACCGTTGCAGCACGGCGCGCTCAGCCTTGAGCTGGGCGAACAAGCGCCGCAGTTCGGGCAGTAGCGCATTAGCTTCTTCCAGCGTGAACAGTTTCATCATCGTTTCTTGACCGTCGCTTCTGGCGCGGCAAATATTCCCGGTCATAGAACTGCCGAAACGCATCAATGACCACACCGTCAAATTGGGTGTTGCGGCCTGCTTCCAGCAATTCAATCACTTCGTCCAGCGGCATCGGGTCGCGGTAATGCCGCTTCACCGTCAACGCATCGAACACGTCCGCCACCGCGATAATCAACGCGCCAATCGGAATCTCATCGCGCCGAAGCCCACGCGGATAGCCTTTGCCGTCGGGGCGTTCGTGATGACAACTGGCGACATACGGCACTTCGGCGAGGTCTTCGCTGAATTTGATCTTCGACAAAATGCTCAGCGTGAATTCGGGATGTTGTTTGATTTCCTCATACTCTTCCGCCGTCAGTTGCGACGGTTTGCACAACACGTCATCGCGCACGCCGATTTTGCCGTAATCGTGCAGCAAACCGGCGTAGTAGGCCAGGCGTTGTTCGCGTTCCGACAATTGCATGTAACGCGCAATCGAAGCCGAATAACTTGCCACCCGCCCCGAATGCCCCGCGGTGATTTCGTCGCGCGCGTCAATCGTCAACGCCAATGCCTGAATCATGTTTTCGCACACACGCTCCTGCTCGGCTTTGGCGTGCAGCGTTTCCAGTACGGCTCCGGCCTGATGTCCGAGCGCGGTCAGCATCTCCAATTCGTCGCGCGAAAAGGCGCGCGCAGTCGAACCGAGATAGCACACGCCGTAGATTTGCTGACTCGAAGCGAGCGGCACGCACAAATAAAACAATTCCACTTGCTGCAACGGCAGCGAGCCGCGCCGCGCTTCGCCCGTAGCAAAGACGGCTTCGATGGTGTTGGCCGGGAGCACGTGGCGCGCTTGTTGCTGGCTCGGTTGCAAGCGTTGCGTGAGGCGGTCGTAGAGCCACGCTTCACAATGCGTGGCCACTTGCAGCGTGCGCGTGGAATGCAGCAAACATTCCACCACAGCCACCGCACTCGCACATTTCATCAGGGCTTGATTGATCTGATTCAAAAAACTCAGGCTGATGCCGGGCACTGCCGCAGCGGCCATCGCCGCTGCCGGGGTCGCCTCTTCCGAGCGCAGCGTCAGCACGGCTCCATATTCGTCGGCGTCATCAAGCTGACTGATTTTCTGCAATTCACTCAAAGCACTGGGTGAGTAATTGGACTGGGCAGACACCCCCGCGACAAACTTCGGGGAGTTAACTTCAGTAGTCGTCATTTAATTGTTCCCACACGATTGGCAGCAACCCAGGGGATCATCAACGCACATAACATTGGGGGCAGGAACTGCTGCACAACCTTTCAATTGGCGTGATCCCCAGCAGGGTGAACAGGCTGAGTTTCAATAAGTGACCCGGAACCAAACGGGGACTTCGCCAAACAATTTCAGGGCAATCAAGCTACTTCATACGGGGCAGAGGCAGTTTGCGGAATTCATCCCACGAAGTCAAGCAGCGACGCGGAAACAGCGGGTTAATTTGTAAACGCTGAAGAAAACCTTTAAGAAAACGCGGACGGACGAACACGTTTACCTGCGCCTGAACTTGCTGACCGCTTTTTGTGAAATGCGCAGTTCAATGGTTTGGTCAGCAGCGAACTTCTGAAAGATCGCATAAAACGCCTCGCGGTCGCGTGCGGTGATGACTGCCGCCGCGTCCGCCGTTTCCAAAACATACGGGTAGCCGTTGCCGACGATTGTCTCGGCGCGAATCAAATCCAGCACTTCGTCGAGCCAACCCGCTTCGTGAATCCAGCGCGGAATTTCCAGGCGCGCGGGCGGCAGGGTCGAATGCGTTTTCAGATAGGTGAAGCCAATGCCGCGCCGATATTCGGCAAAGCTTTCGAGCACGCCTTGCTGTTTCTTGTCGGCACTGCCGCGCGCGCACACAAACAGCGGCGTGCGGTCGCCCCAGCGCAGCAAATCGTTGACCAATTGCGCATCGTGAATTTTGTCGGATTCGCGCAAGCCGAAACAGTTTTCGAGCAAATGCGTCAAATCGCGCGCATAGCTCGTGTCCACATAACCCACAAGCGGCACGCGCGTCGCCTCCGAACAGCGCAGCAGTTCGAGCACTAGCCGCGTGTATTCCTCGCGCTGATCCTGCTGCAACCGATCCACGAACGAAATCACGAGCGAACTGTCGAACAAGGCGAGCGGACGTTTTTCCATCAAACTCGGTTCGGCGGCGATTTGTTGCATCAGGCGGCAGAGCGTGTTGATTTCCAATGCAAAGCGTTTCAGGTTCACCTGACTTTCCGAAATGATGCGTTCGTCATTGAATTCGATCATCAATTCGTCGGGCGCGAGCACTTGAAACTCGACGTCTTTGATGTACCGACCGACGCGCGTGTGCGCATTGACGAACCACGCGACTTGCACCGCGGCGACCGGGATGCTGAATTCTTTGACGGGCAAAATCTGGCTGCCATCGGCGGCGAACGTCGTGTGATGCAACAACGCTTCCGCCGCCCACTGCCGCGCGTGTTCGTGATTGTGGAATTCCTGTGGAAAACGAAGGTTGAGCGTGCGCGCCGCATCGAATTCCTCGGTCGGCAATGCACCGGGCGTCGGCAAATGCGCCACCGCGCGTTGAATTTCTGCACTCGACAACGCTGCGAGTTTCGCCAACGCTTCGGCGTAGGCTTGTGCCTCACTACGCGCGGCATCGTTGTAATTGCGAAAGCCTGCTTGTTTGGCGGTAAGCTGCGCAAAAATTTTGTCGCGGAAAATCATACGATTGCGGAATTCGGAATTTGGATTGCGGAATGATTGAAGCAGCGATTGTAAACTGCTGGATGCGGGGGCGCAAAACGCCTTTTCCAATCCGCAATCCGCAATCCGCAATCCGAATTCCGCTCGGAGTCTTGCCAACATTTTATCCCTGTGGTAGTTTTTCGACTGTTTTACCGCACCAGTATTACAATTTTTCGTTACCAACAAACTTCGGAGGCACTGTATGACCATTACCGAACGCAAGAATGGCGGCATCACGATTCTCGACGTGGAAGGCAAAATCCTGCTGGGAGAAGGCGACGTGCAGCTTAACAAAAAAATCGCGGACCTGATTGGTCGCCAGGAAACCAAAATCCTGCTCAACCTGTCCCAAGTCCCCTACATGGACAGCGGCGGCTTAGGCGAAGTCGTGCGCAGCTTCACGACCGTCAAACGCGAAGGCGGCGAATTGAAGCTGGTCGGCGTCACCGCCCGCATCAAAGATTTGATGACCATCACCAAGCTCCACACCGTGTTCGATATTTTCGACACGGAAGCCGAAGGCGTGGCGAGCTTTGCCTAATGCGGAATGCGGAATGCGGAATGCGGATTGAAATTTCTTTCAGTTCGCATTTCCCACTCTGTCATTTCCTGGCTGGCTTTCTGTTCCGCCATCCGAATTCCGCATTCCGCAATCAGCCTGTGTTTCGCATGCCCGCCGCAATGCCATTGATCGTCAACAAAATGGCATAGAGCAACTGTTCTCGTTCTTCCGCCTTGCCCTTGTGTACCCGCAAGCGCGCGAGCAATTCCACCTGCAAATAACTCATCGGATCAACATACGGATTGCGCACGGCGATTGACCGTTGTAACACTGGCTGCTTTTCCAGCAAACGTTTTTCGCCCGTGACTTGAATCACGGCGCGACACGAACGCTCGTATTCATCTTCGAGCAACGTAAAAATCCGTTGACGGAGTTCGGGCGCGACCAGCGTTTCGGCGTATTGCCGCGCGATCTGAAAATCGGTTTTCGCCAGCGCCATTTCGATGTTGGAAATCGTCGTGCGAAAGAACGGCCAGCCTTCGTACATTTCGCGCAGCACTGATAAATTCACGCGCGGCTTTTTGTTGATGAAATCCTGCAACGCCGTGCCGACCGCCAGCCAGCCCGGCAAAATGTGACGGCTTTGCATCCAGCCAAACACCCAGGGAATCGCGCGCAAATCGTCCAGACTTTGCGAGCCTTGTTTGCGCTTCGTCGGACGCGAACCGATGCGCATGTGCTGCAATTCTTCGACGGGCGTCGCGCTGACAAAGTAATCATAAAAGCCCGGCGTTTCGCGCACGAAGCGGCGATACGCAGCAAAAGCATCCGCCGAAACCTCTTCCATAATCGCTTTCCACTGCGCGAGATTCGCGTCATCTACTTGTGCTTGCCGCCGCACGCTCGCCGCAATCACCGCGCCCGTCGTCAACTCCAAACTTCTGAGCGCGATGTCGGGCAACGAGTATTTGCCGGAAATGACTTCGCCCTGTTCGGTGGTTTTGATGCGCGCCGCAACCGTGCCCGGCGGCTGCGCCAAAATCGCTTCGTGCGTCGGCCCGCCGCCACGCCCAATCGTGCCGCCGCGTCCGTGAAACAAACGAAGCTCAATGTTGTGCGCCCGCGCCACGTCCCACAAACTTTCCTGCGCTTTGAAGAGTTCCCAACTCGAAGTCAGAATGCCGCCGTCCTTGCTGCTGTCCGAATAACCAATCATCACTTCCTGCAAATTATCCTGCGACGCCAGCACGCGCGAATAAATTGGATTCTCGAACAACCGCCGCATCACATCCGGCGCACGCTGCAAATCGTCAATCGTCTCAAAGAGCGGGGTCACAGCCAACCGCGATGAAGCTTGATTGGGCGATTCCGCATTCCGCATTCCGCATTCCGCAATCTGCACCAAGCCTGCTTCTTTCGCCAACACCAACACGGCGAGCAAATCGCTCACCTCGCGCGTCATGCTCACAATGTACGTGCGAATGCCGCGCTGACTGATTTCATCCAACGCACGACGCGCCACGCGAAACACGTTCAGCGTCTCAATCGTCTCGGCGCTGTAATCGGCATCAAACGCGACGAGCGGGCGCGGCGTGGACAATTCTTTCGTGAGCCATTCGGTGCGCTCGTCTTCGCTCATCTGCGCATAATCTTTCGCAACGCCAAGCGCGCGCGTGATCTCGGTCAGCGCCGCCGTGTGCCGATCACTGTGCTGCCGCAAATCCAATTGCGCGAGATGCAAGCCGAACGCCGCAACTTGCCGCATCAGCTTGTCAATCGCAGTCGCCGCGAGCATCGCCTGGTTCGCGCGCAAGCTGTCACGCACTAGCTTCAAATCGTCCCAGAGTTGCTGCGCGTTTTGATACACGGGCGGCGCATCGGCCTTGCGCACAGCAGCGAGCATCGGCAAGCCGGGCCGCGTCGAAATCAACGGATGATGCTGTTCGATTTGCAAAACGGAAGCCAAATCGTGATTGCGCCGCAGCGTGTTTTCGAGCCGCGCGTAAATGAACGAGAGCTTTTGCCGATAGGGTTCTTCGACGTTGCGCTCGGCGACGAGCGAAGCCGTGACCGGAAACAACGGCTTGTCGCGTTCAATCGAAGCCAGCAATTCCTTCGTTGCAGGCGCATAGCGCGAAGACTCGCTGATGCGATGCCCCAACTCATTCACCGCCGCTTCGTACTTGCGCAGCACCTGCCGCTGCATCAGTCGCAAGGCTTCCCAAGTGACTTCCGGCGTGACATACGGGTTGCCGTCGCGGTCGCCGCCAATCCACGACCCAAAGCGCAGCGGCGCGATGCCGTCGGGCAATTGCACATCGGGAAAATGTTTGCCGAGCACGCGCTCCAATTCGTCCAGCATCGTCGGCAACTCCTCAAACAACGTCGCGTCGAAGTAGTACAAACAATTGCCGACTTCATCGAGCACCGTCGGTTTCACATGCCGCACTTCATCGCTTTGCCAAATGGATTCGATCTCCGCCGCGAGCCGTGTTTGCAATGCTTGTCGCTTCTTCGCCGAAATTTCCTGACGATCAAATTCGCCCAGCAGATTCGATATGCGGCGATGTTTTTCGAGCATCGTGCGCCGCGCCGCTTCGGTCGGATGCGCGGTGATCACCGGGCGAATTTCCAGCTTGTCGAGCACGGTTTGCAAATCTGCGGCGGCGATGTTCGCTTTGCTCAACAATTGAAACGTATGCGCGAGCGAACCACGCTGCGGCGCATCCGGAGTGTGCAATTCGTACCAGCGTTTGCGGCGAATGCGATGATATTGCTCGGCGATGTTCGCGAGTTGAAAGTACACGGAAAACGCGCGAATCACGCCAATCGCTTCGTCGAGCGATAAACTGCTGAGCAGCTTTTTCAGTTTCTTCTCGGTTGTACGCGAATGCTCTGTACGAAGCTGTTTGCACAGCGTGCGCACTTCTTCTTCAATCGCAAACAAGCGTTCGCCGCCGAGCCGCTTCAACGTTTCGCCCAGCAAATCGCCGAGCCGATGAATGTCTTCACTCAGCGGCAAATCTTTCGCCAACGCCGGAGTCGGTTTTGTTTTGTTCATAGGCGCGTAATTAAAGCATGCAGAGACACGAATGCGAAGGCGCGGCAGAATGATGGAGTTCCAGGCCAAACCAGCGGTAAAATATTGACTCAATGTGGTATGCTGAAGTTCGTACGGATTGCCACAATTGTTTGCTAATTATGAGTAGGCACATTTCACAAGATATATCTAATAAAAAACAGGACGACACTGTTATTTATGCTCTTACCGACAAAGGGCGAATGGCCGTTGTACCGATTGAGTTAGAGAAAGGATTGCAGAAATCAGAGGCCGGTGACATTCAAGGTGCGCGCGAGCAGTTTGCCGAGGTCTTGAACAGTTGTTTGGCAGTTACCGATCCGTCACTTTTGCAAATGGCAAAACTTTTTGAGGCTTATGCACGATTATGCCTCGCTGAGTTAGATCAGAAAGAGGGTAATTCAGATAAAGCAAAAACTGCGGCAAACGATGCACTGAAAAATTTTCAGGAAACAGGAGATCATAGCGGTATTAGCGGAAGCTTCTTTTTTTTAGCCACGATTGCGCAAGAATCAGGAAACAATATCCAAGCTGTTTTGTTAGCAGAGAAAGCGATTGATTTCGCAAGAGAAAGTAATGTGAAAGAATTTGAAGCGCAGGTAATAATGCTTCAAGCAACATCCTTAATTAAGTTAGACCATGCAGGCGCGATAGCCGCATTATGGCAAGTGCGTAATTTGCACAAAAAATTCCGCTGGAACGCGAAATTCCTCAAAGCGCTGGATGGCTGGATCAAAAGCGTCATATCAGCGCAGCCGCAAGACGAGCGACAACATATTATCGACACCCTTTCATCTTCGGCTGAAGAAATCCGTTGTGATGCAGTGGCTAAGATACAGGCACTAGCAATGTTGCAAGAAGGGCGAGAATTAATCCAAGCAGGAGCTTGGCAAAAAGGATTAGAAAAGCTGCGAGAGGCGCGTCAGCTTTTTTCTGATCTCGACGATCAATACAACAAAGCCAGTGCCTCAATCGAAATTGGCGATGTCCAAATGCGCTTTGGCGATTATGAATTAGCGCGAATGTCCTACTTGGATGCACAGCGGTATCTGCGGAAACTCGGTGATGAAAATGGAATCGCGGTGACACAACTCAAATTGGGAACGTTAGCGTTGTATATGTATCAGGCTGAGGAAGCGCAAAAGCAACTGCAAACGGCATCCAGGTTTTTCCGGGCGCACGGCGATACCAAGCGAGCGGAAATCAGCGAGCAATTGTTGACGCTTGCGCCACAGGTCAAGCAACCTGCCTTGTAATCAAATATGACAGAACTCGAAAAATTTCGCCGCGAAGTTTGGGGGATGGAGCGTATGCTGTTTCGCATCCGTCGTCTGGACGAAGCTGATCTCGTGCAGGTTTTTACAGCGCGGGAGCGTGAATTGGAGCGCGCGTTGACGGCCATTGGTGACGCCCCGACCAATCTGCTGGTCAATGGTGTCTTTGGCGTGGGGAAAACGGTTTTCACACAGATGCTGTTGCGCGGTTTGAAGGAACACTATGGCAATGATGTACTTTGTATCTCCGAATGTTTGGATAGCGTAGACGCCGATTTGCCGACCACTATCTTGCGTGGATTGGCGCACGCGCTGCGCGACGAAGATGTAGAAGCGAAAGCCATTGATGATTTGTTGGCCGGAGTTGAGTTAACGACACAGTCCGTTGACAAAGGCACAGGCAGCGCGGAATTGAATCTGGGTTTTCTCAAAGCCGGTGGCAGCGGGGAAAATAGCACGACGGAATCACGCGCGCGCAAGCTGGTTCCGAATGCCGCTTATCAGGTGCGCCAACTCATCGAACGGGCAAAAGCTCGCATTCCACAACGAAGATTGGTGATCGCCATAGATGATTTGGACAAGCGCGACCCCAATACCGTGCGGGAAAATCTCGCTTCGGCTCGTTCGACGCTCCACAATCATCCCTGCTCGTTCATCTTCACGGGTCATCCCTTGAGCATCTTGCGCGACGCCTATTCTTCGCTCGGAGGCGTGTTTGATGATCGCCTTGAGTTGACATCTCTTTCACCAGAACAAATGCGTCAATTGATGGTGAAATATCTGGAAGCAGGTCGTGTCAAGGATGCCTCAGCAGACAAGCGCGGGCTTTTCCCGTTTACGGAAGAGGCTGCTGAGGCCATCATTCAACAGTCGTTCGGATTACCGCGTGTGCTGAATGTGATTTGTTATCACGTCTTGAGCGAGGCTGCGAGTCTGCGCTGCCCGCGCATTGACCGCGAAGTTTTACATCAGTGTTGGCAATTGGCCGGGGATCGTTTGAAGCAAGCGGCCAGAGCCGATGTCAGAAGTTTGCTGGAAGTCATCAGTGAGCAGACACAAGGGCTAGACCCGCTGCGTGCGAATGATGAAGTCTTTGATCGGTTAGGGGAAATTTTGGACGTAGATTCGTATGAAGCCCTCTTGAACAAATTCAATGCCATCCTTCAGTCGCCCGAAAGTTTGATTGTGGGAATCGAACGCGGAGGCAGGAGTCTTTTCCTCCCTCAGCCTCTTTTGCAGCCCTTACTGTCAGCGCAACTTGAGGGTGAACAATCCTCCTCGGATGCTCCGTTGCCACAATAAGCCGTCGCCGCGCGTCTATACAGGCGTTTCATTTTCCGCTATGCTCGCGCCTGTCATGACAAACCACTCCAATCTATGAAAAGCTTATTGACGGGACTCGCGCTGGCGCTGGTGTTGCTTGCGAGCAACCAGCCGCCGGAATTCGATTTGCTCATTCGCAGCGGTCGCATCGTGGACGGCACAGGCAATCCTTCCTTTGTCGGCGATGTTGCCTTGCGCGACGGGCGTATTGCCGCGCTTGGGCGATTGGCCAATCGAACGGCGACCCGCACGATTGATGCACAGAGCTTGGTCGTCGCGCCCGGTTTTATTGACATTCACAACCATTCCGATGACACGATCATTGAAGACGGCGACGCACAAAGCATGGTGCGACAGGGCGTAACTTCGATGATCTTTGGCGAAGGGATGTCCGCCGCGCCGACGGCGAAGTACAAAGATTTTGCGAGCTACTTTGCCGATGTACAGAAACGCGGCGTAGCGACGAACATCGGTTCGTACATCGGCTCCGGCACAGTCTGGATCAATGTTCACGGAGATCGCGGCGGCAAAGCTTCAGCCGATGAATTGCAACGAATGCGCGCTGTTGTGCGTACGGCGATGGAACAAGGCGCACTCGGCGTGGCGAGTTCCTTGAGCGGCCCGCCCGGCGTGTGGATTGATACCGACACGCTCGTGGCAATGTGTGAGGTCGCTGGGCAATACGGCGGCATCTATTCGACGCACATGCGCACGGAAGGCACAGGTGTTTTTAACTCGGTCGCCGAGGCTCTCGAAATCGGTCGCCGCGCGAAATTGCCCGTAGACATCATTCATCTGAAAATCGCTGAACATAAACTCTGGGGCAAGATGCCGGACTTGGTCGCCTTGCTCGCCAAAACGCGCGCAGAAGGCCAATTAGTCGAAGCCAACGTTTATCCCTATCGCGCCGGGCAAAACAATTTGTCGAGCATCATTCCACCCTGGGCACACGAAGGCGGCGCGCAGGCGCTGATTCAGCGGCTCAAAACCCCATCGTTGCGCGCGCGACTCGAAAGCGAAATTCTGAACGGCATTCCAAATTCCGATTGGTACAACCACTACACGGCAACGGGCGGCTGGGATGGCATGCTGCTCGTGACGCTCAGGAATCCCAAGTACAAACCATTTCAGGGCAAGCGCATGAGCGAAGTCATCCAGGCGCTGAACAAACCGCCGCTCGACGTGCTGTTTGCATTGCTGATTGAGAACAATGGCTCGGTTCCGACCGTGTATTTTCATCACTCCGAAGACGACATGCGCTATGCACTGAAACAACCGTTCGTTTCGATTGGTTCCGATGGCACCGCCGTCAAAACCGAAGGGCCGCTCGCGTCCGGGCATCCGCATCCGCGTTACTACGGCACGTTCCCGCGCGTGTTGGGGCGCTACGTGCGCGAAGAGAAATTGCTCACGGTTGAAGAAGCGGTGCGCAAGATGACGTCGGCGAACGCGGCGAAAATTCACCTGTATGATCGCGGGTTGCTCAGACCGGGACAATGGGCGGATGTGACGATCTTCAATCCTGAAACCGTGCGCGACAATGCCACGTTTGAGCAACCGCATCGGTACGCGAGCGGCATTGAATACGTCATCGTCAACGGCAAGATGGTGTTGGAACAACGACAGCATACCGGCGCGCGACCGGGCGTGATTTTGTATGGGCAAGGACGTAAACAGTGACGCGACAGAATACGGATTATACAGATGCGACAGATTTGATCGGATTCGTCTGTGCGAATCCGCCGCATCCGTTCAATCTGTGTTCTATTCCTCAATCAGGCAATAGAATACAGATCAAACAGATTATGACGGAACAGAACGGATGGATCGGTCTTGATCTGTCGCATCCGTTCGATCCGTATTCTACGAGCGAATCCAGGAGGCAGAAATGGCAGCCACCACCAAACGCGCACGATCCATCATCGTTCTGCTCTTTGCGTACAGCCTTGCGTTTTGGGCGCAGGAGCGTAATTCGCCCGCGCAGATTTCCTTCACGCAAACGCTTTACCCTAGGCTGGAAAAAGCCGCCTGCCGTTCGTGTCACAGCACGGATGGCGTCGCGTCCGCTACACGCTTGGTCTTTCCTGAAGCCGATGCCAGCCCTGCACAGATTGAAGCGTTCGGCCTGTCGCTCGCCACGCTCGTAGATCGCAACAATCCGGCAGAATCGTTGCTGCTCAAAAAGCCCACGAACCGCATTGCACACGCGGGCGGGCAGCGCATCAAGCCGGGCAGCGAAGACGAAAAGGCACTGCAAGCCTGGGTCGAACGCTTGGCCAAGCTCACGCCCGCAGAACTCGCGCAGGCAATGAAAACGCGCGAAGAATCGAATACCGCGCGGCCTTCTGTTGCATTGCGCCGATTGACGCACAGCCAATACAACAACACGATCCGCGATTTGCTCAACGATCAGAGCGCGCCCGCCAATCAATTTCCGCCCGAAGATTTTCTGCACGGTTTTAAGACGCAGTATCAAGCGCAAACCCTGTCACCATTGCTCGTCGAAGCCTACAGCACCGCCGCCGAACGATTGGCGCGCAATGCGTTTCTGGGCGGAGATCGGCGCTCACTTGTTCCGTGCAAGCCGTCGGCAAAGTGCCGCACGCGCTTCATTCGGGAGTTCGGGCTGAAGGCGTTTCGTCGCCCGCTCGAAGCCGACGAACAAAAACGCTATGAATCGCTCTTTGCGCGCGAAAGCGATTTTTACAAAGGCGCGCAACTCGTCGTCGAAGCCATCCTGCAATCGCCTGCGTTTCTCTTTCGCTTGGAAGAAACGACCAATCCGAAATGGAAGCCGTACGTAACCGCCAGTCGCTTGTCCTACGCGCTTTGGGATACGATGCCGGATGACGCATTGTTGGCGAGCGCCGCGCGCAATGAATTCAACACACCGCCAGATGTCGAAGCCATCGCGCGACGAATGCTGAACGATCCGCGCGCGCAGCAAGCCCTGAACGAATTCGTCTCGCAATGGCTGCGCTTTGATCGCTTGCTGACCGCAGGCAAAGACCGTCGCCGCTATCCGAACTTCAACCGCGAAGTTGCGTTTGCGATGACGGAAGAAGCGCGCACGTTCATCGCCGATCTGGTGTGGAATGACCGCGATTTCACGCAGATTTTTACCGCGGATTACAGCTTTGCGAATGCCGACCTTGCCGCAATTTACGGCGTGCCTGCGCCCGCGAAGGAATTTGATCGCATTCAGTTTCCGACAACTTCAGAACGCGCGGGATTGCTGGGGCAAGCGTTGTTTCTGGCGTTGACTGCGAAGCCGGATGACACTTCGATCACAGCGCGCGGCCTCTACATCCGCGAACAATTTCTTTGTCAGCACGTCGCCGAACCGCCACCCGGCGTGAACACCAACTTGCCTGACATCACCGAAGCCAAACTGCAAACCAACCGCGACCGCATGCGCGAACACGTCACAAATCCGAGTTGCGCGACCTGTCACAATTTGATTGATCCGATTGGCTACGGCTTTGAAAAATTCGATGCGATTGGCGCACGCCGCGAAACGTTCAAGCTGCGAATTTTCGGCGCGTATGATGGCGGGCACAACACAGCGCAACCTAAAATGCTCGATTTACCGCTCGATACATCGGGCTTTGTCGCGGGCTTGCCCAACTCGAAGTTTTCCAATCCGCGCGAACTTGGTGCAGTGCTGGCGCGCTCAGCGGCGTGTCAGGAATGTCTCGTCAAGCAGTATTTCCGCTACACTGCCGGACGCCTGGAAACGGCAGCGGATCGCACGTTGCTGCGACAGGTCACAGAGGATTTCAAACAGTCGCAATTTCGCTTCAAAGAGCTTATGATTTCGCTCGTTCGTTCGCGGGAGTTCGCGCAATGAGAAAATCAAAGAGAGAAAACAGAACAGACGGAAATAACGGAATAGACGGAAAAGAGGCTACCACCATAGACTTTTCCGTTTGTTCCGTTTTCTCCTGCTTTCCCTCAATTCAAGCCCATTGGTAATGAGGAGAGTTTAGCTATGTCACATGTCCTCACCCATCACACGCACGTTTCGCGCCGCACGTTTCTTCAAGGGCTGACTGCCGCTGGTTCCAGCATTCAAATCGGCTTGCCGCCGCTCGCTACGATGTTCAATGCGCACGGCACGGCGTATGCCGAAGGCGCAATTGAAAGCCGCTTTGTGCTGTGGTTCAACGGCAACGGCATTCCCGAACGCTACTGGATTCCGGCAGAAACGGGCGCGAATTATCGAATGACGCCGTGCCTGCAACCGCTTGCGCCATTTCGCAAAGACATCCACGTCATCAGCGGTCTCGACAACGCCGCCGCCGCGATTCCCGGCCCCGGCAACGGCCATCACAAATCCATGAGTGCGCTGATGAGTTGCACTGCCTTCACCGGACGCGGCACGGCTGGCCCTTCGATAGATCAAGCGATTGCGGCAAAGCTCGGAGGCGAACCCCGCTTTCGTTCGCTGCAAATCGGCGTGTCGCAGGAATCGTTTGGCGAAAGCATTCAACGCAACATGAGTTGGGCCGGCTACGAACGCGCACTGCCGCCGGAGATGATTCCGCACAAGCTGTTTGATCGCCTGTTTGGCAGCCGTCCAGAAGGCTGGGTCAATCGCAAACGCAGCATCCTCGACGCCGTGCGCACCGATGCCACTGCGCTGAAAAAACAATTGCCGCGTGACGATCAAGCGCGCGTCGAAGAACATCTCGCTGGCATCCGCGATCTCGAACGTGCCATCGCCGGATTGCCGCCCGAATACAGTCGCGTAGACCCGCCCGATTTCGACGGCGATATGAAAGACTGGCCGCGCATTGCCAAGCTGCAAAGCGATTTGCTTGTGCAAGCCTTAGCCACACGGCAAACGCGCGTCGCGTCGTACATGCTGACGAAATGTCAGGGACTGTCGCGGTTCCCCTGGTTAGGCTTCACCGCCGCGCGCCATCACGATTACACGCACGCCGATGGCAAAGCGCCGGGCGCAGATGGAGCCGACGGCCAACGCGTCCTGCGCGACATCTGCCGCTGGCATGCCGAAGAGTTTTCGTATTTACTCGCCCGCCTAAAATCCATTCCCGAAGGCGAAGGCACGCTGCTCGATCATTGCTGTCTGGTCTACGTTCACGAACACGCCGAGGCCAATCCACACAAGAATCACGGGCTGGGCTTGCTCGTTGCTGGGCACGC
>CAZWAK010000177.1:0-16417 GCA_964631865.1 uncultured Heliobacteriaceae bacterium
TTGCCGCGCCCGTGAACGAGCCTTTTTCGTGGCCGAAGAGTTCCGATTCAATCAACTCGCTCGGCATCGCGGCGCAGTTCATCGCAATGAATTGGCCGTGCCGACGGCTCGCGCTTTGGTCGTGAATCGCGCGCGCGACCAATTCTTTGCCCGTGCCCGATTCGCCGCGAATCAACACGGTGATGTCGGTCGCCGCGACTTTCGCAATCAAGTCATAGACCTTGCGCATTGCCTCGCTCGCGCCGAGCAAATCGCCTGTGCCTTTGAAAGCCGCAAGTTCTTCTTTGAGCCGCGCATTCTCGGCGCGCAGGCCGCGTGCTTCGAGCGCGTTTTTGACGACGAGACGCAGTTCATCCAACTCAAACGGCTTGGCCAGATAATCATACGCGCCGGCCTTGATCGCTTCGACGGCGGTGCGTTCCGTGCCGTGCGCGGTAATCATCACGACCTGCGGCGCGTTGTCCTGTTGTGCGAGTTCGTGCAAAAATTCCATCCCGCTCGTGCCCGGCAGATTGTTGTCGAGCAGCAGCAGGTCGGGTTTGTGCTGCGCGATGAGTTGCCGCGCAGCTTCGACGCTGTCGGCTTCGGCGACATCATAATTTTTCAGCGCGCGCCGCATCCCAAGCCGCGCGGCTTCTTCGTCGTCAACAATGAGAATCGTGGGATCAGGCATAAGTCAGGGGACAATAACAGTAGCTGTGAGCGATGGATTCACACGTCTAAAATCGCGTGGGTTGAGAGTCACGATATGGTCAACTTGCGCTTTCAAGGCAATCTCAGCAATCACTGCATCATAAACTGCCCCGCCCACAATTTGAGCCTGTGCCAAACGTGCAATCAAAGCTTGATACTCTTGACTGGTCAATGCAAGCACCTCGGCGATGTCCAATAAATCTTGCTTGATTAAGCGCCAAGCCACCGCAGCAGAAAGCCGTTGCGGCGGGGGAATCCGTGTTAAGACCGAATATGTCTCCGCTAATGAATGCGCGGAAACAACGGCTTCCGCATGACCTTTTCGGATTGTGTCAATCCATTGTCGGGCTTGTTGATGAAACTGATGCGAGGCAATCATCGAAGCCACAAAAACAGAGGTATCAACTAATACTTTCACAACTTGATTCCCTGCATTAACTCGGCCATTCGTGCCTCACGCTCTTCCTCAATCAACTTGTTAACATCGAAAGGTGGCACGCCTCGCACAAACAGATGACCGTCTTCTTCGACGATTTCAATGGGAGAGTCTCCAATTGAAACATCATTGGTCGTGGCTGATTGTGGGGAGATGCGAATTTCGCCTCTGGCATCCAGTTGCACAGTTAATTTGACGCCCGGGTACAAGCCGGATTCTGCCAGGAAAGACTCCGGCAGTTGAATGGCCCCCGTCGAGTCTATAACCACTTCGCAAACTTGCTTCATAAAACCTCCTTGTGGTTGATGATCGCTAACCAATTCTGCGCGACGTCATCCTCTACTTTTCCATTAAAAACCAGCACGCCATTTTCATATTCGAGTGGTGACTCCTCAGATGAAACAGGGCGCAGGGGTAACTCTCCGCCAGAATGCTGTTCGACGCGCCATTTTTTCCCCGGCACTAAGCCTAATTCTTCATGAAAAGTTTCGGGGATTTGGATGTTGCCCGTTTGATCTACGACGGCTTCAATAATTTGCTCCATAACTACTCCTTCTTTTCGAGAACAAACTTTAGCTCGAATCGTGTTCCGCGTCCATCATTGACCGGACTCGTCACGCTCAGCTTCCCGCCGATTTCACGCACGCGCCGCGCGACAATCGCCAAGCCTAAGCCCGTGCCGCGTTGCTTGGTGGTGAAGAATGGCTCGAAGATTTTGCTTTGCATTGCGGGCGGGATGCCGATGCCGGTGTCGGTGATCGAAAGCGTGAATGGCGTGGTGCTTGCCAAATGAATTTGTTTTGCTTCGTCGTTCGCAGGCATCGCTTGGGCGGCGTTGAGGACGAGGTTGACTAAGATTTCTTTCAAGGCGGCGACCGCTGTGCCGTCGAGGGTGGGATTGACTTGCAAATCTGTCGTCACGCTGACGCCGCGTTCGTCGCATTCGGCGCGCGTCAAGGCCAGCACGTTGTCTACGACTTCACGCAACGAGGCCGACGCAGCAGCGACGACCGCCGGGCGCGAAAAGCTCAAGAGTTGCGAGACGCTGCGATTCAGGCGGTTGATCTCGTTCGTAATCAAATCCAGATCGCGCGCGTATTCGCGGCTCACGTCTTCGTCTTCGCGCATGACTTGCGCGATGGATTTGATCGAGCTGAGCGGGTTTTTGATTTCGTGCGCGATGGTCGCAGCCATTTGCCCCATCACGGCCAAACGCGCTTGCTCGGCGAGTTCGCGTTCGAGTTTGACTTTTTCTTCGAGCAACAGGGCGCGCTCAATCGCTATCGCCAAATGCCCGGAGAGCACCGACAACACTTCGCGTTTTTCGGCGGTGAGTTCCGGCGGTAAACTGCGCACGAGCATCAGGCCAACGACTTTTTCTTCGCGCCACAAGGCATAACAGGCCAACGCTTCGAGGTCGTGCAGAAACTCGGCTTCTTCGATTTGCGTGAGTTCCCACTGCTCGGCATAGCGAAAAACCCTTTGATATTTGGGGTCGTTGCTCGCGGTGACGAGTTTGATTTCAGCTAAGGCCAGCGCGGTGGCGATGTGTTGCTCGGCGTTTCTGAGGAATTGCGCGAGCGAATTATAGTGTGCAGCGTCGGTGCTGACCTGCGTGACTAAATCCCGGTACAACCCGACCTCGCGCGTGAAGAGGCGTTGAATGTTGCGTTCCGTGACGCGGCGCATCGGCTCGGCTAAGAACATCAGGCCGAGAATCAAAATCGCTTCGACGACGCCCGCGCGGATTTCGTAATTCGCTTCGACAAGCGATGCGATGCGCCGAATGCCGTAGAGGTAAATCACCATCACCGTCAACGCAAAAGCCGCATAAACAAAGCTCTGGCGAATGACTAATTCCAAATAACGATAACGATAGATGTAGTACGCAATCAGCGCCGTCGGCACGAGCGAAGACATCTTGGCGATGGCTTCGAGATATTGTCCCGGCACACCCCATTTGCGCGCGCCGAAGATGTACGCCACGACAAACAACGCGCCCATCACGAAGAGCGTGACGGCTAAGGCTTCAAAGAAATGCTTCTCGCGCGTGGTCGTGATCTTGCGCGCGAGATACAAATTGATGCCGCCGCTTTCCCACAAGACAGCCGCAATCCAGAGAATGAAGAGAATCAGAAACTGCGAAAGCTTTTCGACGGGCGGTTCGTATGCGCCGCGCCACAAAAATGACAGCGAATAGGGCAGGACGAGCAGCGGCAGGTAACACAGCACGATGCGCCAGCGAATGTAACGCGGCTTCGCCTCGTCGTCGAGCCATTGCCACAACCGCATCTGCGCGTGCAGCGTGAGCGGCGGCAAACACGAGAGCGCGCCGTAAGTAATGGTGTCCGCAATGCGTCGCGCCACGATGGCCGTTTGCACATCGAGCAGTTCAAAAATAGTCGCAATGAAGTTGCCGAAGAACCAGAGGCCAATCGCCAGGCCGAGCCAGAGCAATGTGCGTTCGTTGCTGCGCAGCCCGCGTTGTCGCCAAAACAGCCAGGCTAAATAGAGATGAAGCGCCGCTCCGGTGGCAAAGCCGATCAGCTTGAAGAGTTCGAGGAGGGACACGAAGGGAATGCGGAGTGCGGAATGCGGAACGCGGAATGCGGAATTCAGTTGTCTGAAATCAAATCGCCATTGGCTTGACGCTCTGAATTTTCATTCCGCATTCCGCGTTCCGCATTCTGCATTCGAGTTACGCTTCCGACATCGCGGCGATGTAGCAGCCGCGGGCGGTGGCGGTGAGCGGGTCTTTCGCCAAACGGATTTCGGAAATCTGCACGGGGAAATCGCCCGCTTTGGCGGCGGCTTCAAACTTCTGCATAAAGCCGCGCGGTTTCGCTGTGCCGCCGGAGAGCACAATCGGAATCGGACGATCCAGCTTCGGCAAGTTGCTGGCGCTCGCCAACGCATCGCTCAAGCCGCTGATGAGCGTGTGAACCAGATCGTCGTAGTAAATGTGCAAGGCGCTGTGAATCTTGTCTTTCGGTTGCCGCGACAAATCCAACTCTTCTTCTTTGATGAGCCGGATGCGCGTGCCCGATTCGTTCGCCACCGCCGCGACGCTGGCATCAATGTAATCGCCGCCTTTCGGCACGCTGAAGCTCAGCATCGGCACGGACAAAAACGAGACGCACACGTTGCACATGCCGCCGCCGCAACTGATGCCGATGCCCGTGAAGTTCTCGGCTTGTAATTCGGCGAATACGACCGCCAAGCCTTCGTTGACGGGCTTGGCCGTGTAGCCGAGACTGCCCAGGATATTTTTCAGCACGGCTTCGTGATAGACCAGATTGGAGCCTGCGCCTTCGCCATGCCCCGGAATGCTGTAGCACAACATTTCGCGGCTGCGCGCTTTGGGCACGAGTTGTTCGATGATCGCTTGAATCATCTGTTGCCCCAGCAATTCCTGCGCATTCAGCACGCCGTGCGACATCGGGCGACGCGGTTCGGTATTGAAAAAGCTGGCGAAGCGTTCGGCTTCGTTGCCGTAGACAAAGAGGTCTTTGCCGTTGCGGTGATAGACCATTTTGTTTTGCTGCAAAATGGTTTCCGTCATTTTCGAGTAAGGGACAGAAACGAACGCATTGAGTTGCGAGAGCGCGTGGTGCGGTTCGGCACCGCTGGCGACGACGATCCGGCTCGTGCCAACGTCTAAGCCCAGCACGCCTCCGTTTTCTGTGGGTTGATTGTTTTCTTCCATCATTCCTCCGTTACGTTTTTTCTTTTTACTGCGGGGCGATGCTTCTGGCATGTCATCCTCGTGGACAAAAATTTGCGAAGTGAGGTGGGCTATTTATTGGCCTCAATGGATTCTGCTTTATTGGTAGCCTGAAAGGACTCACCGCCGTTCAGTTCCCGCAATTTGCGGGTTATTTCCAATTGTTCACTGTAGCGTTCTTTCATGCGTTTGCGCAACGCATCGGGGCGGAGATCGAAGCGCGCGGCACGTTGCTCGAATTCGGTTTCGGCCAGCGTCACACCGGCCCACAAACTGCCGCCCATCTTCGCCACGACTTCTTCTTCCCAACTGCAACCGTACACGCTCACGTGCGTGGGCGGAACGGCATATTTGTCGGAAATGCCCATCGCTTCAAAGGGGAAGTTGTGCGCCCAGTCGTGATGATAGCCGATCACCATATTTTGCGGCGAAAACGAAACCAACCCGTGCGTCGTGCAATTGACATCGCGGATGTTGTATTTGCTGCGCAGGATCGCGGTCAATTGACGTCCGGCCACAATCTGCGCTTCGGTCAACGATTCGCCTTTGGTTTCAAACGCGACGCCCAGGAAACTTTCGTTCAAGCCCACGTAGGTGTATTGGTCATCGTTCCAAATCGAGTGACCGGCGTGATCGGCAGCCTGCTCGTCGCGGATCACACGATGAATTTGCCCGATGCGATCAATCACGTAGTTATACGATTTCTTCTTCTGCACCCAACCCAGCAAACCTTGCGTGTGCCGCAATAAATCTTCGTTGTTGTCGGATTTGAAATCTACCAACTCGCTCTCGGTCGTGTGATACAAAATGCCGATGATGTCGTGTTGCACAGGCGAGGTGGAATCCTGGCGCGGGTCGTCTTTGGAGTACAAATAATAATTGCGCGAATGATTGTCCGTCTCAAATTCCGTCAACACCCGCGCACCGTTGCTATAAAGTTCAAAGGTCGCTTCTTTCTTGACCAACCAAACTTTGTCCGGGTCAAAGCCAGGCAAATACTGCGCGACTTTCGTTGCAATCACGCCCGCCTGTCCGCCGCCGCTGCGCCCGTATTTTTGCGCGAGGTATTGATTCAACCGCTGCCCCGACCACATCACGGCGAAATACAATCCGACGAGTAACATTGCCGCGAGGCCCAGCCCAACGCCGTACAACGGATACCGCAGGCGATAGAACCAGAAGAACAGGCGCGCGCCCGGCGAAACCTTGGCCCCACGCAAAAACTCTTTGCGTTCGGCGCGCTTGCTCGGCAGGAGCTCGCTCAATTCTTCAATCACCGCGCGATGAAACATGGATTCCATCAACCACCGATACATCGGCGTCCGCTCAATAAAGGAAAAGCGTTTGAGCGATTGTTCGATTTTCTTTTGGCGGGAAACCTGTTTGGCAATCGTGCCACTGAAAAACCGCAACCGCGCTTCAGGACGCGGGAAAAAAGCCGCATAACGCTCAACGATCCGGGTATAAATCAGCGTTAAATCCAAAGCAGGTTGTTTCATCATACGCAAAGGCAGTGCCAAACGTGATCTTGTGAGGGGCGCTTTATGACAGAGAGCGCCGAGCCGTTAGCTTACGGCAACGAACCGTCTTTCCGCAATCGGAAATCTACGGGTTAAAAAAAATTAGCACGAGCGGAAGCGCGTCTCGTGCTAAAGAAAACCTTGAGTATAGACAGCAGAGGTTCTTTATTCGTTCTGATACCCGGTGACGATGAAGTCACGAGTCGCGCCTTTGGCTCGTAATTCGTTGGCGTGTTTGGAGGCGTCGGCTTCACTGGTAAAGCGCCCCGAATGCACGCGATACCACGTGCCCTTGCCCGGCACATCGGCTTTCACGACCCGGCTATCCACGCCCGCCGCCTTCAACTTGGCGACGCGGGCTTCGGCTTCGCCAGAAGTTTTGTACGAGCCAATTTGAATCGTCAGACTGCCATCGCTCGAACCGACCGCAGGCCCGGAGGTTCCGGTGGGCGGTGGTGTCGGCGTGGGTTTGTTGGTCGCATTTTGATTGGCAGCCGCAGGTGTCGCTGTAGCCGACGGGCTGACCGAAGGTTTGGCACTGGCCGCGACAGAAGCCGAAGCACTGGGGCTGGCCTTTTTACCACTGGCGTCCGTGCCCGTTTTGGTTCCCAGGCTGGGAACCGCACTCGGCGCAGTCCCGGCATTGGCCTCTGTCGAACTGGTGGTCACCGTAGCCTGTTGGTTCCGACGCGCGAGCCAGTCTTTGACGAACCCGGACAGCCCGACGTACCCCAGCAGGAGCAAGCCAAAGACCACCGCCGCCACCGCAAAGATTTTCGCCAGGCGACCTTTGTTGCCAGTTTCCGGCGTCGCCATGACGAAAGTGCTGCCCGTGCTTCGCGTGTAGGAATCCTGCGCAAAGACGGACGGACGCACCGGTTCAGGTTGCAGTTCGGGCGGCGCTTCGGCGTAGTCCCCGTTGGTAAATTGCGTAGACTGATTTTCGTCGAAAGAGGCGGTGGCAGCGGCAGTACCTTCCCCGACATCGCCGAGCGGTGCGCCCCACATGTCATCGGTGGTCGTCTCCAAAACCGGCTCGGCTTCCGCCAGGAGAGGTTCGGCAACCTCGCTGTGCGGCGGCGCGGGCGGCGGTGACGCTGCCAGCAAATCTTCGACCGCTAACGGATCGGGCTGCGCTTCTCCGACCGCCGCCGCACGAGGAATATCCAGAATTTCGTCGGCGTCCCAGCGGTTTTCCGCCAGCGGAGACGTCGCTTGCATCACAGGCGGCGGCAGTGGCGTGGACGCTGCTTCACCAGGAGCGTCCAGCAGCGAATCAAGATCAAGGGGTGACTCAGGTGTTTTCATAAGTGATGGTTCGGATGGTGGACGTTCCCCTGCCCAGATATCGGTTGCGGGCACTTCCGAGACGGGCGACTCAAACGCCGAGGGAACGCTCGGATTGGACAGAAATTCGACAGAAATCACAGTGGCACAACGCGCGCAAACGATGCGTGGTTTCGTCGCATCAGCTTCGATCTGATTGGCATATTGGCACTGTGGGCAACGGACGAGCATACGCGGTTGCTCCTATCTCGTAAGCCGCCCCTGGCCTGACCTGCAACATGTCCCTGGGGCGCTGGGAACAAGCAAGGTTGGCACGGCGAGGTGATAAAGGGGGAAGGCTTGGGTTTTTGCCAAATTTACTTTGGCCTGGCACATATTTGATAATCTACTTTGACCTCTCACCAGTAAAACTATTCAGTAAAAGAACTTGTAACTTTCCGGTGTACGGTTGCGGATTTTAACGCGAGACTGACACACAGGCAAGCGGAAATTCGCCGCCGTCCAACTTGCGCCCGGCTTAGCGGTTGACACATTCTCCGACCAGCACCTATAATCTGCGGCTTTCTGCTCTAACCCTAAAGGGAGGATTTCTGACAGTGGCATATTCAATTATCCGCAGCGGCGGCAAACAGTTTCGCGTACAAGCGGGCGATGTGATTCGCGTTCCTTCGTTGGCTGACAAAAATGCGGGCGACGCGGTCGAGTTCAACGAAGTTCTCGCGACGGCAGGCGACAACGGCATCGCGCTCGGCGCACCGTTGGTTTCTGGCGCGAAAGTCACCGGCACGGTCGTCAAGCAAGGACGCGCGCCGAAGATCATCGTCTTCAAATTCAAACGTCGCAAGCAGTTCAAAAAGACCAAAGGCCATCGGCAAGGCTTCACCGCCGTGAAGATTGACGCGCTCGCCTGATGACGATTTGAGATTGGAAATTTGAGATTGAGGAAGTTTACTTATGGCACATAAAAAAGGTGTAGGGAGTTCGCGCAACGGACGCGATTCCAATGCCCAGCGGCTCGGCGTCAAACGCTTCGGCGGGCAATTGGTTTCGGGCGGTTCGATCCTCGTCCGGCAACGCGGCACCAAATTCAAACCCGGCACGAACGTCGGCATCGGCAGCGATGACACGCTCTATGCCAAAATCACGGGCATCGTCAAATTTGAAGATCGGGGCCAACGCGGTCGCTTCATCAGCATCATCGCCAGCGAAGTGCCGGCTGAAGCCTAATCGTGGTGGTCGGTGGCCGGTGATCGGTGGTCGGTATTTGTTCAATGGAAGATCAACCGACCACCAACCACTGACCACCGACCACCAACTACAATGCTCATTGATCGCGCCAGAATTTATGTCAAAGGCGGCGACGGCGGAAACGGCATTGTGGCGTTTCGGCGCGAGAAATTCGTTCCGCGCGGCGGCCCGTCGGGCGGCGATGGCGGCAACGGCGGTTCGGTGATTCTCGAATCAACGGAAAGCCTGAACACGCTGCTGCATTTGCGCTACCGCCCGGAGACCAAAGCCGAACGCGGACGGCACGGCGAAGGCTCCAATCGGCACGGACAAACCGGCGCAGACGCCGTGATTCAAGTCCCGGTCGGCACAGTTGTCACCGATGAATTGACCGAAGAAGTGCTGCACGATTTCACGACAGCGGGCGAACGATTTGTCGTGGCGCGCGGCGGTCGCGGCGGCAAAGGCAATGCGCAATTTGCGACGTCCACGAATCGTGCGCCGCGTCATCACGAACCCGGTCAGCCCGGCGAAGAACGCAACTTGCTCCTTGAATTAAAGCTCATCGCCGATGTCGGTTTGGTGGGGCTGCCAAACGCAGGCAAGTCCACGTTGATTTCTGTGATCTCGGCGGCGCGTCCCAAGATTGCGGATTATCCGTTCACAACGTTGGAGCCGCATCTCGGTGTGGTGGATTTGGGCGATTTCAAAACCTGCGTCGTCGCGGACATTCCCGGCTTGATCGAAGGCGCACACGAAGGCGCAGGACTCGGCGATCAGTTTTTGCGGCACATCGAACGCACGAAGTTGTTAGTCCACGTGGTTGATCTTTCCAGCTTGGCGCAAGACCCGATAGAGGCCTATCGCACGATCCGCCACGAGTTGGCCGCGTATAGTTCCATCGTCGCAGACAAACCCGAAATCGTCGTGGCGAACAAAATTGACGCGCTCGACGATTCCGCGCGGCTGGAAGAATTCGAGCAGTTTTGTGACAGCTACGGTTTGGAGTTCTACGCCATTTCGGCAGTCGCAGGCATCGGTCTCAAAGAATTGATTTACGCCGTGCGCCGCAAACTGGAAGCGTTGCCGACCAACGCCCCAGCCGTCGCGCTCGCACCGTAGGAACCACCGTGAGAGCTTCCGCATCCGAACGCATCGGCATTTACGGCGGCACGTTTGACCCGATTCATTACGGGCATTTGCGCGTCGCGGCGGCTATTTGTGAGGCCTTCGCGTTGGATCGCTTTTTTTTTGTGCCCGCGTTCGTGCCCCCGCACAAACGGGAGCGGCAAATTTCCGCCTCTTACCACCGCTATGCGATGGTCGTGCTGGCGACATTGCATCACCCACCCATCGCCCACGCCCGGCTGGCGGCATTGACAATTGAACTCGAAGCGCCAACCCGTCCCTACACGATTGAAACGCTCCAGCGCCTGCAAGTTATTTACCCCCACGCGGATTTGTTCTTTGTGATGGGAGGCGACTCATTCGCCGAAGTGAATCTCTGGCATGAACACGAACGGCTGTTGACGGAGCACAACATCATCGTCGCCGCGCGGCCTCCGGCAGAGGCTGTTTTGATCCAACATTTGTCAGCGCAATGCCAGGCACATGTGGTAGATTTACGCGGCTCAAAACGCCCCGACCTGGCGGCGTTGACGGAGCCGAAAGTTTTTTTGACAGATTATGTCGCGGTCGAGATTGCCGCGACGCGAGTGCGCGAAGCCGTTCGCCACGGACAACCCATTGCTGAATTTGTTCCGCCCGAAGTCGCGCACTACATTGCCACGTATGATTTATACCGAAACGAAAACCGAACCGGAGATTGCCCCGCTGAGCATCCTTGACAAAGTGAAGGTCGCGGTGGCCGCAGCGGAAGACAAAAAGGCGCTGGATTTGGTCGTGCTGAATCTCACGGAGATCACGGCGTTCGCCGACTACTTCGTCATTTGTCACGGCACGTCGGCGCGGCAAGTACAAGCCATCGCCGACGAAATCGAAGATCGTCTGAAGAAGCAGCAAGTGCGCCCGCTGAACATCGAAGGCTACCCGAATGCCGAGTGGGTGCTGATGGATTACGGTTCGATGATTGTGCATGTTTTCTCCGAGACGTCGCGTCGTTTTTATGATCTGGAACGCTTGTGGCGCGATGCCGAGAAACTGGATGTGAGTCAACAATGAAGTTGCATTTGGTCTGGATCGGCAAAACCAAAGACCGCTCCTGTGCCGCACTCATTGACGAATATTTGAAACGACTGGCGCGGTTTGCGAGTTGCGAAACGAGCGAACTCAAAGACGCAGCGGGCAGCACCGACGAAGCGCGCGCGCGGCAATTGGAAAGCACCAAATTGCTGGCGGCGGTCGAACGCGATGATTTTGTCGTGTTGCTCGATGAAGCCGGACAACAGTGGACTTCGGTGGAACTGACTGAGTTCGTGCAGACCCGGCAACAACAAGGTTGCAAGCGACTGGCGTTCGTGCTGGGCGGCTTCGCGGGTGTGACCGAAGAAGTCAAAAAAAGAGCGCAACTCAAACTGGCGCTTTCACGTATGACGCTCACACACGAATTGGCGCGCGTGTTGTTGGCCGAGCAACTTTATCGGGCCTACACCTTGATCGCGGGCGTGCCCTATCACAAATTCTAAGCTGATTCGCCCCCAATTCAGACCAAGTTCAGACCCCAATTCGAGAAGCTAAGGAGAACCTGGATGGACAAGAAGAAATTGAAATCGTATCGAGATTCGTTGGTCGAGCGGCGCGCGTCGTTACTCGGCGTCGTCGGGCGCAACGAAGATTACGGGCGTGAAGCCGACACCGAAGCGACGCAAGACCCGGCGGACAAAGCCTCCAATTCCTACACCAAAGAATTGTTGTTCAGCCAATCTACGAATGATCGCCACATCCTGACCGAGATCGAAGCCGCGCTCGAACGGCTTGACGACGAAGAATACGGCGATTGCACAAATTGCGGCGAGCCGATTGCGCCGAAACGATTGGAAGCGATTCCCTGGGCGCGCTATTGCATCAAGTGTCAGGACTTGTCCGAGCGTGGCTTGCTCGACGAAGAAGAGTAGACGCGACCTTGCCATCCTCAATTACCAAGCCCTGAGTGACGCACCTGCGCATCACTCAGGGCTTTGCTGTTGGCCGGTTCCTCCTCCCTGATGAGAACTTCACAGTCCATTGTGCTGCCCACTTCGGCAGGCCAGATGCTTCGCGGCATTTATGTGTGTAAAGACATCACGTCGGCCACGCCTGCGGTCATCTTCGCGCACGGTCTCGGCTCCACGCGGCAGGGCGAAAAGGCGGCGGCGTTGGAAGCCGAATGCGCGCGACGCGGCTGGGCGTTTGCGGCTTTTGATTTTCACGGGCACGGTGCATCGGACGGCACGATGCTGGATTTGCGCGGCTCGCGGTTACTCGCGGATTTGGACACAATCACGCAATTCGTTGCGACGCGCGGTCACGAAACGCAGTTCCTGGTCGGGTCGAGTTTAGGCGGTTGGGCAGCGGCGTGGTTTGCGGCGTTGCGTCCGCAGCGCGTGCAGGCTTGTGCGTTGATCGCGCCCGCGTTTCGCTTTTTGGAATGGCGGCGCTTGAATGCCGCTGCGCGTCAACGTTGGCAGCGCACAGGTCGCTTGCACATCGTCAACGAATGGATTGAGCTGGAACTGGCGTACGACCTGCACGCGGAATCTGCTGCTTATCACTTCGAGCAGTTGTGCGCCCGCTTCAGCACGCCGTGTTTGCTTGTTCACGGCATGCAGGATGACACGGTTCCGTATGCTACGAGCCTTGAATTCACGGAGCAATGCGCGGCAACGGACGTGCAATTGCATCTGCTGAAAACTGGCGATCACCGTTTGAATGCGCACAAAGACTGGCTCGCGCAGACGGCGTGTGAGTTCTTTGCCGCGCGCCGCTGATTACGTCTGCGCCAGCTTGATGGCCAATGCGCAAGCCTCGCGCAAGCTGCGCGTGAAGGCTTTGCCCTGCCAAGCAATGTCGAAGGCCGTGCCGTGATCCACGGAAGTGCGAATGATCGGCAAGCCTAACGTCACGTTGATGCCGCCTTCAAAATCCAACAGCTTCATCGGAATGTGACCTTGATCGTGATACATACACACGACCGCGTCGTAGGCTTTGCCTTTGACGGTTTGGAAGAAAATCGTATCGGGTGGGAACGGGCCGTGTGCGTCTATCCTCTCGGCGCGCGCGGCCTCGATGGCGGGTTTGATTGCGGTCAGCTCTTCTGTGCCAAATGAACCGTTTTCGCCCGCGTGCGGATTCAAGCCCGCGACCGCGATTTTATTGCGCGGACGCAATTTGGCAACGGCTTCGTGTGTCAGGCGAATGATGTTCAGCACCTTCGCGGTCGTGACTTGTTCGAGGGCTTGCCGCAGCGCAATGTGCGTCGAGACGTGCGTCACGATCAACTGCTCCGACGCGAGCATCATCGTGTAATTTTCGACGCCGCAGAGTTCGGCAATGTATTCGGTATGACCGCTGAAATTCGGCGCGGTCAGGCGCGTGGCCTCTTTGTTGATCGGCAGCGTGACGATGGCCGCGACGTCGTGGGCGAGCGCGAGTTGCGTCGCGCGTTCGACGTAGACCAGCGCGGCGTGCCCGGATTTTTGCGACACCTGCCCGATGCGCAAATCCTCCGGCGCAAGCAGCGCGAGATCGTAGACGTTCAGCACGCCCGCTTGCCGTTCCTGCACGTTCGTGATTTTGTGCAGCGGCACGTTGTAGCCCAGTGCTTCATTGCAAGCAGCAAGAATGCTGACGTCGCCCACAACAATAAAATCGTCCGGCAGTTCACGCTGCACAAACGCTTTCAGAATAATTTCCGGGCCAACGCCGCTGCTGTCGCCCATCGTGATCGCAAGACACATAATTATTGCTTCGTGATGACTTCGTCCAAATTCAAAAGCAGACTCGCAGTCGTGGCATACGCCGCCAGCTCCGCTGCATTCAATTTAGGATCATTCCGCTTTTCGCCCATTGCCAACAGCTTCTCTGCTTCTTTGGGGTTCGCGCGGAAGTAGTTCAATTGTGCGTTCAGATGCCCATGCAACACACGCAATTCTTTTGCCTCCGGCTGCCGCGCCGTGAGCGCACGAAACACCCAAATGATACGGCGTTCCGGCGTTTCGTTGACGTGCAACATGCGTTCGGCCAGGAAGCGTGCGGCTTCGACGTAGGTCACATCGTTCATCAGATTCAACGCTTGCAACGGCGAATTCGTGCGGGTTTCGCGCACGTTGCAAAACTCGCGCGCCGTCGCATCGAACACCAACATACTCGGATTCAGCACCGTGCGCTTCCAAAACGTGTACAAGCTGCGCCGCCATAATCCTTCGCCTTTCGCTTGTCCATACTCGGTCATATTCGAGAACGTCATGTCTTTCCACAAGCCGTCCGGCTGATACGGCTTTACCGACGCGCCGCCCAGCTTTTCGACCAACAGCCCCGCTACGAACAACGCCTGATCGCGAATCACCTCGGCAGACAACCGATAGCGCGGGCCGCGGGCCAGCAGGCGATTGTCGGGGTCAATTTCGGTGGTCGGTGGTTGGTGGTCGGTGGTCGGTGGTCGCTTCGCGCTTTGGCGATAGGTGGCGCTCAGCACGATGGTTTTGAGCAAGGCTTTGATGTTCCAAGTGGTCGGTGGCCGGTTGTCGGTTGTCGGTCGTTGGAACTCGACCGCCAGCCAGTCCAACAACTCAGGGTGCGACGGCAATTCGCCTTGTGCGCCGAAGTCTTCGACGGTTTTTACCAAGCCTGTGCCGAAGAACATTTGCCAGAAGCGATTCACCGTCACGCGCGCGGTCAATGGGTTGTCCTCGCTCACGAGCCAGCGTGCGAGTTCGAGGCGATTGCGCGGTGGCGTGTTTGCCACGTGCAGCGACGTGGGCAACGCGCGCGTGACTTGTTCGGTCGGCAAATCGTACGCACCGCGTCGCAGCACAAACGTGGGACGCGGCTGCGGCATTTCCTGCATCACCATCAACGTGGGGAATTCAGCTTCGAGCTTCGTCTTGGCTTGTTTCAATTCGCGCAGTTGTTGCAGCAAGCGTGCGGCTTCGGCAGGCGCAGCGTTGCTCAACCAGGCTTGTGTGATTTTGTGTTGTTGTGCTTCGGAGCGTTGATTGACGGGCAGCGCGGCAATGGCTTCGAGTGAATCGGGGCACGACAAAATCGCCACGTCGTTCGCATCGGGCAACGATTTGTACACGCGCACTTCGTCCAGCATTCCGCGCCAGCGAAACGCGGGGCCGCCGCCGCCGCCAATGCGCAAGTTCGCGTTCGCATCGCCAAACGTGCGAAACAGACGCGGCAAATTGAGCTTCAGCTTTTGCTTTTGCCCGTTCAGAAAAATCTGCACTTTCTCGTACGGCTCCGTCGCGTCAAACGTCGCCACCACGTGTTGCCATTGGTTGAGCGCGATGGGCGCTTCGGTTTCGACGCGAAACGAATCGTCCGCCCACACACTGACCAGATTGAAATGTAGCTTGCCGTTTGCCACAAACAAGCCGTAGCCGCGCCCTTTCGGCAAGTTGTTGTCCGTCTCGCCCGCGTTGTCCTGCATGTGCGTGACAAGCGCGCCGCTCTGTTCGGATTCGGCATAAAACCACGCCGAAATCGTGAATTGATCTTTGTAATCTTTCAGCCGGTCGCGGAAGTTGAAATCCGCGATCTTGCCCCCATCGAAGAACATGTTCTTGTCGAACGCGACGCCTTGTCCCGTTGGTGCGGCAACGAATTTCGGCGTGCCGTTTTTGAAACCTTGTTCGAGCCTCTTGGCATCTTTCTTTTCGACGATTTCTTCGTCCGGCTTCGCCATCGTGATCTTCGTCATCGTCGCGCTGACAAACGGCTGAGCACCTTCGTCGAGCGAATGATGAAACAGCAGATTGTCTTTCGGAAACCACTGCGTTTGACTGCCAACCCGCAACGACTTTTCCCAACGACGTTGCTGCGCCGCGTGCCGTTGTATCTCCTGCCCCAGCCGCGCGCCGATGTGACCGAGGTCGCGTTCGATCATTTGCCTCTCGGCTTCCTGCGCGGCGGTCGGCGCAGAAATCCACGGCGCAGAGTTGCCGTAGTTGCTGGCGCGTCCGTCTTCGGGAATCGAATTGAAGTATGCGAAAAGCTGGTAATACTCTTTCTGCGTGAACGGATCGTATTTGTGATTGTGGCAACGCGCGCACCCAAGCGTCAGACCGAGCCACACCGTCGCCGTCGTGTCCACGCGATCCACGACATATTCAACCGCGAACTCTTCGGGCACAAGGCCGTCCTCAGCGTTCGTGCGATGATTGCGATTGAAGCCGGTGGCGATGATTTGTTCGCGGCTCGGATTCGGCAACAAATCGCCCGCCAACTGCTCAATCGTGAACTCATCGAACGGCTTGTTTTGATTGAACGCCGCAATCACCCAATCGCGCCAGCGCCACATCGAACGTTCGCCGTCAATTTGATAGCCGTTCGTGTCGGCATAGCGCGCCGCATCCAACCACTTGAACG
>CAZWAK010000178.1:0-16366 GCA_964631865.1 uncultured Heliobacteriaceae bacterium
GGCTGCGGCAACGGATCGCCAAAGCGCGACAACGCTTCCGCGCCCGCGACGAAGCTGTCCCATTCGATTTCGACGCCTGATGCTTCAATGATGCGCACGACGGCGCTCGTGATTTCGGTTCCAATCCCGTCGCCAGGAATTAACGTAATTCGATGTTTCATAAGTGATGTGGTAGTCCAATAACTTCAAGAATCTTTGTCGAGTTGCTCCTTTTTCTCCAGCACTCGCTGCATCCATTCCATCTCTGCTTCGATCTCTTGTCGCGCTACGGCAGCACGGCGTTTGCGAACGGAACGTACCGCCGCAACCAATAAAAACGGGCTTGCCAGCAACAGCAGCCCCAGAACGATGAGAAAAATCAGCTTGATCATTTTTCGCCCGCGCGCAATTGAATTTGTGTGTCCGTCGTGCCGTTCACAATCGTCAACGGGCCTTGATGTTTGGCGATGCCCTCTGCTCTGGCGCGTTCGATGTCGAGCCGCAGTTCGAGCAATTTGATTTGCAGCAACGCCGGATTATTGAAGGTCTGCGCTTCCACCTGTTTTTTCTCGGCCTCGACTTTCGCCCGCGCCAAATCAGCCTCCGCAGCTTCTTTCGCTTTTTGATTGGCGACGACAGCGCTCGCGGCTTGTTCGATGCGATCATCCACAAAATCCGGGCGTCCGATGATTTGCACGGATTCCAATTCGAGATAAAGCTGTTGTTTGAAAATCGGCATCAGCGAATTCGTGATGCTTTTTTGAATCGCCTCCTGATTGGCGAGCAAGCTGTACGCATCGAAGCCCGCGACGGCGTTTTTGGTTTCGGTGTTGACGTGACCGACGAGAATCGCGTTGCGGCGTTGATGCCGCTCGTCCTGCCCCAAACCAAATTTGCGCACGTACGCCATCACGCTTTGATCGTCGGGCAAAACGTGTCCTGTCACAGCAATTTGAATTTTGAGCGCCGCGTTGTCCTTCGTGCTCGCGCCGACTTCCACGTTTTCCGTGAAGGAGCGCAAATCAATGTCATAGTATTCGTCGCCGACCGTCGTCAGCGTTCCAACCCAGCCATCTGCCGGTTTGATGATGCGGCTGATTTGACCGCGTATGACTTGCACTTGCACCGCGCCTTCGGTGGCGTTGGTGACGCAGGCCGCTTGCAAAACGATGAGAAGCAAGCAAAGAAACTTCAGATACCGCATAGACTTCTTTCTCCTCCGAAAATGTAGCGCGACTTGGCAAATCGCGTTACGTTCGTTTTCATTGTTTCCGGGCGTCGTCGCGCGACATGAACGACTCCTTTGATTAGCTGGCGAAATTACTCCCAGGCGTTGGTGAGAGCACCTCGTTCGTCACGCCATTGCGGCGTCCAAGCCAGAGCGATGACGCGCAAGTTGATGTCTTTCTTCTTCGGCTTGACCGAGACCGTTTCGAGCCGTTCGCTCATCGGGTCGCTCTGGGCTTGCAGGGCTTGCGTTTCGGCCTGAAACTGCGCGTCAAGCTCCTGCAACTGCGCTTGAATCGCTTCGATGGTTTCTTCAACGCGCCCGACATCGCCCGCTTGTTTCGAGGCGCGCGAAAAGCTGCTGAGCGCGCTCGCCCCTCGACGAACATTGGTCGCGCTCGCCACCTTGTTACCCATAAACGCGCCGAGCAGCGACGCGCCGACGCTCAGCCAGCCCTGCATTTTTGCGGACTGCGCTTCCTGCGCTTCTTTCTCGCGGGCGGCTTCAGCACGACGCAAACGTTCTTCCAGCGTCGCAAATTTCGGCGCGTACTTTTGTCGCAGTTTCTCGACTTCGCCGTCGCGTGATTCGCGCACGAGTTGCTGCAAGCGCACGCGAAAGTCGCGTTCGGATTCGTCCGGGTTCGAGTAAATCGCGTGATACTCGCTCTTGAGCAAATCAATCGTGCGATTGCGGAAGATGAAATCCGCGAGGTCTTTGCCCCATTTGTCAAAGCTCTTGCCTTTGTTGGCGACAGACGGCACGTCAGCGAACAGCGCCGCTTCGTTCGGGTCGGTTTCCAACTCGTTCGGATGAATTTCAATCGGCGTCGCGTCCGTCCAATCTACGGGAATCGTGTTGTTCGTGATCGCGGCGAGGAAGACGGCGGATTGCGAATAATCTACGCCGAGTTTGGTGTCGAGAAAGTGAATGTCCGCGCCGCCAATCACCATCGGCGCATAGACCAGCGTGCAGCCTTCATCGGGCGCGTTAGATCGTACGGGCAAAAAGTATTGCGTCACGTCTGCGCCGAGCAACGGTCGCGCGCCTGCGCCCGCGCCAGAAGCAGAAGCAATCGTTTTATTCACCTGTCGGACTTCCAAGAGTTCTTTGTTTGCAACCTGAACTCGGATCGGCTCAGTGAGTTGTTTGATTTGCGAGCGCGTTAATGGGCCACGTAAATATGACATTGCCCAGCGCGTTTCAAAAACCATCGGAGCATCTTCATGAACGTTATTCATCAGAAATACTCGATTGCCAAGCCGGGTCAAAATATCCTCGATAGCTTGACGATCAAACGTATTTCCTTGACTAGAAATTGCTCCTTCTAACCCTTGCAACACCTTTTCTTTGTCACGTTCTGTTTGCAGTCTTCCAATAAACCAGGTTCCGGCATTCCCCAATCCTTTGTAATCCAAATCCACCGGGTTCTGCGTCGCCAGCATCACGCCGAGGCCAAAGGCGCGCGCTTGTTTCAGCAAAGTCAGCAGCGGTTGTTTCGACGGCGGGTTCGCAATCGGCGGAAAATAGCCGAAGATTTCGTCCATATACAAAATCGCACGAAGCGACGTTGTACCTGATTGTTGCCGCATCCAGCCGAGCACTTGATTGAGCAGCAGCGACACCATAAACATTCGCTCGGCGTCGTTCAGATGCGCGATAGAGATGATCGAAATTTTCGGTTTGCCGTTTGGTGTGTAGAGCAGATTTTTGATGTCGAGCGGTTCGCCTTCCATCCACGCGCTGAAGCCCGGCGACGCGAGCAAATTGTTGATCGCCATCGCTAATTCAAAGCGTTCTTTGCCGGGATAAAACGACTCCAAATCCATCACGCCGACTTTGGTGAACGGTGGTTGCTGAATCTGCTGAATGAGCGCGGCCAAATCCAAATCTTTGCCCGCTTGCCAACAGGCATTGATGATGTTCGAGAGCAGAATATGTTCGCGGCTGCGAATCGGATCGGCTTCGACGCCGAGCAAGCCAAGCAGGCTCGTGACCGTCGTGCCGATGCGTTCGCGCAACAATTCGCCGTCTTCTAAAATTTCGGGCGGCGGCACGGAAAACGATTTCATGATTGAAAGCTGAATCCCGGCGCTGCTGCCCGGCGTGTAAATCGCCATCTCGGTCGTCGCGCGCATTTTGCGAATGCGTTCGCCGTCCTGGCCCCATTTGCCCAAGCCTTTTTTCCAAAGCTCGGCTTGCGCTTGCGCAAATTCGGCGGGACTTTTGCCATTGCGACGCGCTTCGTCTTCGTTGACCCAGGGTTCAAAATCACTCGCGGCCAAATCCGGGAACGTCAGCAGCAAATTCGCCAGATCGCCCTTCGGATCAATCGCAATCACGGGCACAGAATCCATCGCCGCTTCTTCGAGCAGCGTGATGCACAGGCCCGTTTTGCCGCTGCCCGTCATCCCTACGCAGACCGCGTGTGTGACTAAATCTTTGGAATCGTACAGCACCAAATTGTCCGAAGCTTTTTGTGCTTTCAGGTCGTATTGCTTCCCCAAATAAAACGCGCCAAGAATTTCAAAATCCTGCATTGCCAAGCTCCTCCAAAGAAAGACGTAGCGCGATTTTCTAAATAGCGTGCGGTGCTGCCTGAAGCCCGCGATTTAGCAAATCGCGCTACACTTCAGAACCGTTGTCCATCTGTTTAAGACATCCGCAGTACCTGCTAGTCTGCGCCGTCATAGTAAAGAAAGACCGGCAAGCAAGCAACGCGGCACACGAAATCACTCTGCTTTTGCGAACACGATGAAGTGCTGATACGGCAAAAAGTTTTTCGTCTCTTTCCACTGCAAGCCAACGGCTTCCAATTCCTTGCGCACTTGCGCGACGGTCATTTTGTGAACGAGTTTGATGGGCACGGTCGGGTCTTCGCCGCGATATTCAATCAACACGACGCGCCCGCCCGGCTTGAGGGCTTTGACAATGCTCTGCATCATCTCGCGCGGATAGGAAAACTCGTGATAGGCATCCACCATAAACGCCAGATCAACTGAGGCGGCGGGCAGCTTCGTGTCCTGCTCCGTGCCTTGCACGGTAACCACATTGTCGGCTTTTTCTTTGGCTTTGCGTCGCTCCATCAGCGCCAGCATTTCGGGCTGAATGTCCACCGCATAGACTTTACCTTGCTTGACGAGCGGGCTGAGGCGAAAGGTGAAGTAGCCCGTGCCCGCGCCAATATCGGCGACGACATCGGTGGGCTTGAGCTTGAAGTTTTTCACGACCTCGTCGGGGCGTTCTTCGGCAATGCGTTCGGCGCGCTCCAACCAACCGGCTCCTGTGTGCCCCATCACGTGCGCGATTTCGCGCCCCATATAAAACTTGCCGATGCCGTTGGGATCGTGATTGGTGCGATATTCATACTCTACGGCGGACGATGATTTTTGCGGCGCGACCTGAGTTTGTGTGACCGCCGCAGCGAGCAACGTGACGAAGGCGAGTAACAACCAGAATTTTGTCATACAGAATTTCCCGCGATAGCTGTTCAGTGCATCAGCGAAGCGCGATTCTACTCGGTTCCGGCGCAATCGTCATCCGCCGCGCGTGGCTCTTGCCAGCTAAGGACTGATGAGATGACCCTGAATTTAAGCGCGATTTGATTCTCACCTGAAACAAATTTAAGTTCGGCTCTCTATCCTTCCCTTTAATTATTAGCCACGTTGATGGAACTTGAGGCGCTCTGCCCGCTCCTTGGCAGAAGCCTCAAGCACCCCTTTCAGAGAGAAGGAAATTTCTTATGCGACAAGTTTATCTGTACCTACGAGTCTTATGGATCAGTCTGTTTTTCGCGCTTCCCGCCTTCGCCCAATTCGATACGGCAACGGTGTTGGGAACCTTGCGCGATCAAAACGGCGCGGCGTTGCCGAATGCGACCGTCAAGCTCAAGAACAACGAAACCGCCATTACACAAACCACGCAATCCGACGCGAACGGCGACTATCAATTCCCGAATGTCAAAATCGGCAGCTATCGCGTGAGCGCCGAAGTGCAAGGCTTTTCGATTGCGGTCGCCGACAACATCGTCGTCACCGTCAACGCGCGGCAACGAGTGGATTTGACGTTGCAGCCCGGACAACTCACCGAAACCGTCACGATCACCGACGCCGCGCAATTGCTCGAAACCGATTCCAGCGTGCGCGGGCAAGTGATCCAACGCGAACAAATCGTCAACCTGCCGCTTAATGGTCGTTCCTATGCGAACCTCGTGTTGCTCGCGCCGGGCGTGCGTGAATCGAATACGAATGCCGCGACCGGCGGCGGACGCGAAGCGGCCTTCAACGTTAATGGGTTGCGCGCCACGATGAACAACTTCCTGCTCGACGGCGTAGACAACAACGCGTACGGCACGAGCAATCAAGGCTTCTCGTCACAAGTCGTACAAGTCTCGCCCGATGCCGTCGCCGAATTCAAAGTGCAGACGAACACGTACAGCGCCGAGTTTGGACGCAGCGGCGGCGCGGTCATCAATGCGGCGTATCGCAGTGGCACGAATCAATTGCACGGCGCGCTGTGGGAGTTTCATCGCAACACGGTGCTGAACGCTGTCGGCTTTTTCAAACCGACGAGCGGCGTCAAACCGCCGCTGATTCGCAATCAATTCGGCGCGACGCTCGGCGGCCCGATCATCAAAGATCGCACGTTCTTTTTCCTCGATTACGAAGGCTTCCGGCAAGTCGCCAAAGACCTCGCGTTCTCGACCCTGCCGACGTTACAACAACGACAAGGCATTCTGACCGGCGATGTGCGCGTGCCGTACAGCTTCGTGGATTCGACGGGCGCAACGATTGCCGCTGGCACAGTGTTCACCGCCGGGTCGCGCATTCCGATGACATCGTTTGCGCGCAAGGTGCTGAACGAATTGCCTGCGCCGAATATCGCGCGCGCGGAAACCAACTTTGCCAACAACTACAGCGAACTGGTCACGAACCGCAATTTCAACGACAAGTTCAATATCAAACTCGACCACAATTTCAGCGCCGCCTTCAATGCCTTCGCGCGCGTCAGCCATCGCAAGGTGAACGAGTTCAACGGGCCAACGATTCCCGGCGCGTCGGGCAGCGGCGGCAACGGCTTCATCAATGTGCTGAATCAACAACTCGTCTTCGGCGCAACCTACACGATGGCGAACGGCTCGGCGTTTGAAGCGCGCTTGGGCATCTCGAAGATTGAAGGCGGCAAACGTCCGCCGCTCTCCGGCGGGCCAAGCGTGCGCGAGTTGTACGGCATCACCGGTTTGCCGGAAGACCGCACGATCACGGGCGGCCTGACAACGCAAACCATCACCGGCTTTTCGCAACTCGGTCGGCAAGCCACGAATCCGCAGTATCAAAATCCGTTCACCGTCAACCCGCGCTTCAATTTCACGCGCACGTTGGGGCGGCATAGTTTGAAGACGGGCTACGAATATTTGCACGTCAACACCGACGTGCAGGACACGAATCCGCTGATGGGCTTGGACACCTACGCGAGCCAATTCAGCCGTCCGGCGGGCGTGGGCGCGAACACGATTTACAACCTGTCGGACTTCTTCTTCGGCGCGCGCAATCAATATGAATTTGCCAATCTGCTCGAAGTCAAAATGCAACGCCGCTTGCATTACGCTTATCTGCAAGACGATTTCAAAGTAAATCAGAAACTCACGCTCAATCTCGGCGTGCGTTACGAATTCGCTACGCCGTACACCGAAGCGCAGAATCGTTTGTCGAACTTTGATCCGGCGACGCGGACGATTATTCAGGCGAAAGCGGGTTCGCTCTACGACCGCGCGTTGGTTGACCCCGACTACAACAACTGGGCCCCGCGTTTGGGCTTTGCGTATAACCTGCTCGACAAAACGGTGCTGCGCGGCGGCTACGGCATCGGCTACGTGCATTTCAATCGCATTGGCAGCGCCGATTTGCTGGCGACGAACTTCCCGCAAATCACGCGCGCGAACGTGACGCAAAACGCCGCGCTCGCGCTTTGCACCGGAACCGTGTTTGCGGAAGGTTGCTTCCGTCCCACGCAAGCGGGCTATCCGACCGGATTGCCAAACAACGTCGTGCTGTTCACGCCGCGCGAAATGCGCACCAGCTACATTCAAAACTGGCAGTTGTCGGTGCAACGCGAATTGCCCGGCAATATGCTGTTGGATGTCGCGTACGTCGGCAATCACGCGCTGAAGCTGTTGTTGCTCGCGGACTACAACCAAGCGCGTCCGTTGACAACGGCGGAACTCGCATTACCTGCCGCACAACGTCCGAGCCTCGATGCACGTCGTCCGATTTCCGGTTTCCGCTCGATCTCGGCGACGTTGCCGGCGGCGTATTCGAACTATCACGCGCTGCAAGTGAAGTTTGAGCGGCGCTTCTCAAGAGGCTTGTACTTGTTGAATTCGTTCACGTGGTCGAAGGCGATTGACAACGCTTCGCAGGTGTTGGAAGAACCGGGCGGCAACACGGGCACGCCGCAGAATGTCTACAACATTCGCGCGGATCGCGGCATCGGCGCGTACGACCAGCCATTCAACAACACAACCAGCTTTGTGTGGGAACTGCCGTTTGGCAAAGGCCGCACGTGGTTGCGTGATTTGCCGTATGCTGCCGATGCGTTGTTGGGCGGTTGGGCCGTGACGGGCATCAACACGATGACGAGCGGACAAGCGGTGAACTTCCGCTACACGCCTTCGCCCGTGACCGCGAATTTGCCGTCATTCATTGGCGGTGTCGCATTGCGCCCAAACCTGGTTGGCAATCCGATCTTGCCGAAAGAGCAACGCACGATTGATCGTTGGTTTGATGCTACGGTAGTGCGCTTGCCGACGCAGGATCAACCGTTCGGCAATGCGGGGCGCAACATCGGACGCGGGCCCTCGTTTTATCAACTCGATTTGGGCTTGCAGAAAAACTTCGCGTTGCCGTTCATCAACGATGTCTCGAAGGCCGAGTTCCGCGCCGAGTTTTTCAATGCGCTGAACAAAACGAACTTCGGCACGCCGAGCGGCACGGCGACGGGCATCGTCTTCAATGCGGATGGCACGCTGCGCACCGCAGGCGGCTTCGGCACGATTCGCAGCACGGCTCCCGCGCGGCAAATTCAATTCGCCTTGAAGGTGTCGTTCTAACGCGAATGGTTGGCGGGCTACAAGCAACGGGCAGCCTCCGAACAGGGGCTGCCCTTTTTGTTTGCGAAGCGATGCTGCGCGCGCTTTTTTTATCCGCTTGCGGTATGCTTTGCGGCAGCGGCGATCAACGGAACTTTCACCACAACTTTTTCTTTACAAGTAGGAGGAAAACTATGGGCAGTATGCTGCAACATCCGGCAGGCAATTTCTGCTGGTTTGAATTAGGCACGAACAACCAACCCGCCGCGAAGACGTTTTACACGCAGCTTTTCGGCTGGCAGTACCACGAACACGAACTCGGCGAAGGCATGGGCGTCTACACGATGTTCACGCTCGACGGCAAGGAAGTCGGCGCGGCGTATACGCTGAACGAACAACAACAACCCGGCGTGCCGCCGCATTGGATGCCGTACGTCGCAGTAGACAACGCTGATGTGATGGCGGCGAAGGCAGTGGAACTCGGCGGCGAAGTGGTCGCGCCTGCGTTCGACGTCTATGACTTCGGACGAATGGCCGTTGTCAAAGACCCGACCGGCGCGGTGCTTTCGATCTGGCAAGCGAACGCGCATCACGGCACGGATGTCGTGGGTGTGCCCGGTTCCGTATGCTGGAGCGAGTTGGCCACGCGCGATGCCGATGGCGCGAAAAGCTTTTATAGCGGGCTATTCGGCTGGGGCTTGAAAGAAAGCACGGACGGGATGCCCTACACCGAACTGGCCAACGGCGGACAAGGCATCGGCGGCATCATCGCGATGGTCGGCGAGCATTGGCAAGGGATTCCGCCGCATTGGAGCATCTATTTTGCCGTCGAGAATTGCGAGCAAACAGTAGAGAAGGCGAAGGGACTCGGAGGCAGCGTTCATGTGCCGCCGACCGACATTCCGAACGTCGGGAAATTCTCCGTCATCGGCGATCCGCAAGGCGCAGTCTTTCAAGTGATTCAATTGTCTTCGTAAAACCGACAGACGAGGGGGAGGCGTTACCAGACGCCTCCCCTTTTTTGCTGCGCCATTCAGCCATTTGCCGACGCGCCATCTGCTCCCAATACCTCCGCCGACCAGCCGCGCGCGTTTCCGGGAGCCATCTCTTGTAAAAAAAATGATTTTTGTCTGAGCCGCTTTGGCCTGGGCTTGCGCGTTAGTTGGGTGAGAGCCAAAACGGCTCGCAACGAGAACCCAAAACTATCCAAGCAAGAGAAGAGGAGAACTCTATGAAACGCATCGTTCTGAAACACATCAGTGGCTCGAAAGCCAATCAAGTCGAAGAATTTCCGCTGCATCTTTTCAGCGAAATCGTCATCGGGCGCGAGGCATCCGCCACCGTCAAATATGATCCGAACCGCGATGATCTGGTCGGACGGCAGCACGCCAAAATCACCGCCGATCCGACCGACAGCACACAATTCGTCCTAAGCGATCTCAACAGCCGCAACGGCACGTTCGTCAACAAACAACGCATCACGGGGACAGTGAAATTGACGCCCGGCGACCTCGTGCAATTCGGCGCGGGCGGGCCAGAGTTGATGTTCGATCTCGATCCGCGTCCCGAAAATTTTGTCGCGGCCACACGCGAAGCGGCGTTCGCCTTTAGCAACGGCGCGTTCAGCAATGGCGCAGCGGCCACGCGCGAAGCTTCTGCCTTCAATCTACCTGCGACAGGTGCGGCAGCCGTTCCGCCAGTCAATGGTTCAAATGGAGCGTTCACGCCTCCGGTCAATAGCGCCGCAAACTCCGGCAATGCCACACCAAAAGGCATCGGCAAAGCCACGCTCGAACGTGCGATTCAGCAAACCAAATCCGATTCACGCAAGACCCTCTATGCCAGCGTCGCGGCTTTATTGCTCGTGACGACAATGGCCTTGGGCGGGGTGACGTGGTGGTGGCGCGGACGCATCACACAGGTAGAAAAAGACACTGGCACGACAAGAACCACGTTGGAAGGGGTCATCAACAAGCCCAAAGAAAACATCGCCGCCGACATCGCGCAAAAGCATTCCAATTCGGTCGCGCAGATTATGATGGCGTGGTCATTAATTCACACGCCGACTTCGGAAAAAGTGTACCAACAATTCATGCCAAATCTGTATCAGGCGGCGGACGGCACGCTGCGGCGCATCCTGGAAAACGGCCCCAATATGTTGCCTGCCTTTGTACTGGTCGAGCGGCAAGTCGAACCCGTATTGGGACTGGCCAAAACGTCCCTGCCGATTGCGAGCGGCGGCACCGGCACGGGCTTTGTCGTGAGCAGAGACGGGCTGATCGTGACGAACAAACACGTCGCGGCGAATTGGCGTTCGGCCTATTACTTTCCGCCCCACGCCTTCCCGGCAGCGTTGCTGAACCCGGATGGAACGCCCGTCATGAACAATGGCGTGCCCGTGATTATTGGCAGCGCGCGTCAATTGCCGAATCAATGGACGCCGAGCGAAACGAAGCAGATCGTCAAAGGCATTGTGGGACGCCCGTTGCTTGAGGGCAAAAACGAATTGCTCAATGTCATCTTCGCCAAGACACAGCAACCTTTCAAAGCCGAAGTGGCGGGCATTTCGGAACAGCACGATGTCGCAACGATCAAAGTTACGGTGGGCACAAACCTGCCCGCGCTGGAACTCAACGACAACTATGATTCGATCAAGCAGGGCGACAACGTGTTCGTGTTGGGCTTCCCCGGCGCGTCGGCGAATCCGAGCAAGTTCATCAACGATCTCGATCTCAATCGCGGCACGAGTGTGGCGGTGATTCCTGATCCCACGCTGACGATTGGTCACATCACCAAAGTCATTCGTGGCAAAGAAGGCTTCGGCGACAAGAAGGTGTGGGCGGGCGACGAATATCAACTGGATATCGTGGCCACCGGCGGCGGCAACAGTGGCGGGCCGGTGTTCGATGAGCAAGGCAAAGTCATCGGCATCTACTACGCCGGCTTCAATATTCCCGGTGATGCCGCCATGTCGTTCGCCGTCCCGGTTCGCTATGTCAAAAGCCTGATTGGGCCGGAGCAGGTGATTAAGTAATAAACATTCTCAACTCTCCCTTCTCAACTCTCCCTTCTTTTGCAGCGAAGACAGTGCATTCCTGGATCAGAATGGAGAGTGAAGAGTTGAGAAGGGAGAGTGCTCATTGATTCCAACGAGCAGGAGCCAGTATGTTCAGCCAGAGTTTCTTACATTCACAAATCGGCGAATATCAAATCACTGAGTATCTGGGCGCGGGCGGCATGGGCGAAGTCTATCGCGCCGTGCATACGAAGCTGGGGCGCGTCGCCGCAATCAAAGTCCTAAGCCGCACCGAAACGCAACCCAATCTCGCCGAGCGGTTTGCCAACGAAGCCCGCATTCAAGCCAGCTTGCAACATCCCGCGATTGCGACGCTTTATGATTATGTAGAACACAACAGGCAGCCGTGCATCGTGATGGAGTTTGTAGATGGCGCAACGCTCGATGCGATGTTGCGAATGAATGGCGTGCCGCCGCTCGCCGAAACGCTGCGCATTTTCCAAGCCGTCGTCGCCGCCGTCTCGCACATGCATCAGCACAACATCATCCACCGCGACATCAAAGCGAACAACATCAAAGTGACAACGACGGGCACGGTGAAGCTGTTGGATTTCGGCATCTCGAAATCGGCGGCGACGCCCCAATTCACCGAAGTCGGCAACGTGATCGGCACGTGGCAATACCTCGCGCCCGAACAAATTTTCAGCGGTGTGTCCGACGCGCGTTCGGACGTGTGGGCGCTCGGCGTGTTGTTGTACGAACTGCTCACGGGCGCGTTGCCGTTTGAAGCAACGACCATCGGCAGTCTGAGCGAAAAGATCAAGCGCGCAGAATATTTGACGCCGTCGGTGTTGAATCAATCCGTGCCGCCAGAGATCGAAGCGATCCTCGCCAAATGCCTGCGTCGAACGCCGTCGGAGCGGTACGCATCAGCGCAGGAACTGCTGTGCGAGTTGGAACGATTGCATTGCAAACCGGAGCCGATGGCGGCGAGTGGCAACCAGTTTTTCGAGAAGCTTTTTCAGCCCGACACGCTGTGGGCGTGGCTGCGACAACTGCACCAACAAAAAACGTCGTTGTTGAGCGGTTCAATCCTCGCGCTCGTGCTGTTGTTCAGTTTGTTTGCGTGGCGCGACGAAGAAACGCCGCCGCCGCCACCATCAACGTCGGCCTCGCTGAAAACCGTGCGCGTGCGTTTGTTTGAAGGCCAAGCCGAGGTCTATCGCAACGGCAGCCGCATCGGCTCGACGCCGTTTGAAATGCAGGCCCGCAGCCACGAGCAGGTTTCGTTGCTGCTGAAACGCGTGGGCTATCAGGATTTGCCCGTGCAACTGAAAGTCTCGGACAACGAGGCAAAAAACGAAGCGGTGTATCAAATGCACCCCGCTGCGCCGGAAGAATAAGGAGAGAGCATGTTTTCATTTTTGCGCCGATGGAAAAAGAAACGACTTGCGGCCACGACACCCGATGCCCCAGCGACGACAGACCGCCCGGCGTTCTTCGCCTACGAAACCGATGGCGCGATGCTGAGCGATGTCGGATGCGTGCGCCAAGTGAATGAAGATCGCGGTTGTTTTCAGCAAAGCGAACGCAGCGCGCTGCTGCTGGTGGCCGACGGAATGGGCGGGCACGCGGCAGGCGAAGTGGCCAGCAACTTGGCGGTCGAAGTCATCAGCCGTGTGTTCACCGAAGAAAATGCGACGGTCGAGCAAGCCTTGGAAACCGCGTTTCACACCGCGAATCGAGAAATTTATCAAGCCGCGAGCTACGACAAAACGCGGCAGGGCATGGGCACGACCTGCACGGCGCTCGTGCTGCGCGACGGCTTGGCATATTCGGCACACGTCGGCGACAGTCGGTTGTACCTGGTGCGGAACGAACAAATTTATTTGATGTCCGAAGACCATTCCGCCGTAATGGAAATGGTGCGGCGCGGCGCGATGTCGCTTGCCGATGCACGCCAACACGAAGACAAAAACGTGATTCTGCGCGCGCTCGGCACGCAACCGAAAGTTGAAGTTTCGGTCTGGGAAAAACCGTTCCCCGTGCAGGCCGGAGATCGGTTCGTGCTCTGTTCTGATGGGCTGTACGATTTGGTGGAAGAGGACGAAATCAAAGGTGCGGTGCTGAAGCTGGAGCCGCCGCAAGCCTGCGAACATTTGCTCGCGCTGGCTTTGCAACGCGGCGGCCACGACAACGTCACGGTGGGCGTGCTGAACGTCATCGCCCAAGACCTCATCACCATTCGTACTGTGCAGCCGACGCGCGAATTGCAAGTCGTCAGTTGAAAGCCCGTTCTCCGCACGTCTCTTGATGAATTTCGGCTCACAGAAAAAATTCCGTGAGCCGTTTTTTTTGTGCTTCGCGCGTTAGTTGGTTGAGAGACAAATTCAAGCAGGAGAACCGTTATGATCGGCACAATCGTCGGCAACTACAAACTGACAGACAAACTCGGCGAAGGGGGCATGGGCGCAGTGTACAAAGGCATTGACTTGATGCTCGAACGCGAAGTCGCCCTCAAAGCACTGCGCCCCGAACTGTTGAGCCGCCCCGATCTGGTCGAACGATTTCGCAGCGAAGCCGTCACGCTCGCCAAACTCAATCACCCGCACATCGCCACGTTGTACAGCTTTTTTCGGCAAGGCGACGAATATTTTATGGTGCTCGAATTCGTGCCGGGCGAAACGCTGGAAGCTGTCGTACGTCGCGCGGGCGCATTGCCAGGCGAACACGCCGCGACGCTGATTGATCAGGCGCTCGCAGGCCTCGCACACGCGCACGACGCAGGCATCATTCATCGTGACATCAAACTCGCCAACTTGATGCTCGCGCCAAACAACATCGTGAAAGTCATGGATTTCGGGATTGCGCGCGCGCTGGGGCAAGATCGTTTGACGCGCGCGGGACGCATGGTCGGGACGATTGAATATATGTCGCCCGAACAAATTCGCGGACAAGAGGCCGATGTGCGTTCCGACCTGTATTCATTGGGCGTGGCGCTCTACGAATTGGTTACGGGGCGGTTGCCGTTCGACAGCGACAGCGAATACGAATTGATGCGCGCGCAAATTGAAGACGCGCCGCCCGCGCCGCGTATATTCGCGCCGCACATCGCGCCCGCGCTCGAACAGGTGATTTTGCGCGCGCTGGCCAAACAACCGGAAGCGCGCTTTCAATCCGCCGAAGAATTTCGCGCCGCATTGACCGAACTGGTTACGGCGGATGTCGCGACGACGCGCCAAACGCCTGTGCCCGCCACACGCTTTGGCGGCGCTTCGGCGTGGTCTGTTGCGAGCGAAATTATGCGCGGGCAGAAACCATCGCAGGACAAACAGTCGCGCCGCTTCACCGCGAAACATGTCGCTGCTGCGACAACGCTCGCGCTGACGTTGGCGGCAAGTTTGGCAGCGATCATTCCGCGCAGCGATTCAGACAAACAACCGGTCAACCACGTACTCAGCGCGACACCCACGCCGTTGCCGAGCGCACCGCCAACATCGCTCGTCAGCACTGCGCCGGAACCCACGCCGACGCCGGAGCCAACACTGATGCGCGTGGAAACGCTGTCGCCAACACCACAACCGACGACGCCCAGCAAGCTGGAAAATCATAAACGCCGCGCAGACAAACAACCAGATGCCGCCGCTGCGATTCGTGCCGAAACGGCGGCCAAGCTGCGCGACAAGCGCAAGCTAGCCGATGAAATCAAGCGCAAGCTGGCCGATGAAATTTTGAGCAAGTGAGAACGAGGGGGAACTATGTCCAAATCATTTCAGAAAGAACTGACCGCATTCGTGCTGGCGACGCTTTTGCTGCTCCCGCCGCAGTGGCTTGGGGCACAAGAGCCAGCGAGCAAACCGATCAAGAAACAAAGTCTGCTCGAAGTCATCGCGCGCAATTTGCTTTCGACACGCGAACTCGTCCAGCGCGTCGAACAACGCGGCGTAGATTTTCAATTGACGCCGCAGGACGAAGCGCAATTTCGACAAGTGGGCGCGCGGCCTGAATTGCTCGTGGCTGTGCGCGCGAATTATCGCGGCGTTGCGGTCGCAGAAAATAAACCTGCGCCCGCGAGACCCGCCGTTCCACATAAACCCGTCGCCGCAACACCCGCGCAACCGGGATCGCTCGGCATTGTGATGATGACGTTGACACGCGAAATGTCGTTCCAACACGGTCTGAACGGCATCACGGGCGCGCTGGTGCGTTCGGTCGCGCCGAGCGGAGCCGCGGCGAGAGCAGGCCTCCGCACTGACGACATCATCACGCAATTCAACGGCAAACCCGTCGTGATGGAAACGCTGCGCGACTCTGTGGCCAACACTCCGGCGGGCACCAAAGTCTATTTGACGCTGCTGCGCCAAAACCGCTTCGAGAACGTTGCGGTGACGCTCGGCGCAATGCCCGCGCACAAGATGGCTTTCAGCTATGACGACCTGACCGATCAAAGCCTCGTGGCGCTGCAAAAGAATGATTGGGAACTGGCCGGGAATTTGTTGTCGCAAGCCGTTCGCCTGAATCCGACGTTGCCGCTGGGCTATAGCTTGTTGGGCTACACGCTGTTGTACGGGCGCGGCGATGCGTACAACGCGGAACAGGCGATGCGCGCGGCGATTGAGCGCGGCGGCTCGGCTTCGTTTGAAGTCTGGCACGCACAAGGTTCGTCGTTCAAGGACGCCGTGCGCGGTTCGTTGTTCATCAGCAAGGCGGGCGTGATTTTCAAATCCAGCCACAGCGAAGATGAGTTCAATGTGAACGACACTGATCTCAAAGAAGCGGCACTCAATGGCTTCTTGGGCCGCGAATACAATGCGTTTCATCTGGAAGTGCGGCTGAGCAACGGCAAGACGCGCAACTATAACTTCGCGCCGCGCACCGGCAATCAATTGGAAGCGCTGTTGATTTTGAATTTGATTCGGAGTTATTAGGAGTCTGGAAAAGTCTCGTGAAGTCTGGGGAAGCCAACTTCACAAGACTTTCCTGGACTTTTCCGGACTTTCCCAGACTTAGTCAGTATCGCAAGATAAGTTGAGCAATTTCTAGACTACTTTTACAA
>CAZWAK010000179.1:0-16160 GCA_964631865.1 uncultured Heliobacteriaceae bacterium
TCGCCAATACAATGCCCGCAAGATGCGGGCGCACCCATCTGAAAATCGCTATAAGTCTTTCTTCGTGCTCCTTCGTGTGCCTTCGGGGAGGAAATTAAATTGTTGCCAACGCCTCATCCAACGCCGTCACCAATTCATCCATATTATCCTTCGACGCGATCAGCGGCGGGCCGATGCGGATGCAGTTGCCGTACAAACCGCCTTTGCCAATCAGTACGCCGCGTTTTTTGGTTTCCTCGAAAACGTGCAGCACGGCTTGTGGATGCGGCTCTTTGGTCTTGCGGTCTTTCACGAGTTCCAACGCCTGCATCAACCCCATGCCGCGCACGTCGCCCATCACGTCGTATTTTTCCTGCAAGCCCATCAAGCCTTCGCGTAAATGATCGCCAACGACTTTGGCGTTGTGGACGAGATTCTCTGTCTCGATGACTTCAATCGTCGCGAGCGCCGCATTTGCTGTGACGGGATTGCCGCCGAATGTTGAGAATGTAAGCGTGCCGACTTTGTTCGCGACTTCCGGTGTCGCGATTGTCCAGCCAATTGGCGAGCCGTTCGCCATGCCTTTCGCCGACGTAATGATGTCGGGTTCGACGTTCCAATGTTCGATGCCGAACCATTTGTCGCCCGTGCGGCCCCAACCGGTCTGCACTTCGTCGGCGATGAACACGCCGCCGTATTGGCGCACGATGGCGACAGCTTCCTGAAAGTATTCTTTCGGCGGCGTGATGTAGCCGCCAACGCCTAAAATCGGCTCGGCCATAAAGCCCGCGATGTTGCGCGAGGTCGAAGTCTCAATCAGTTCCTTCATATCTTTTGCGCAGGCTAAATCGCATTCGGGATAGGTGAGCTTGAACGGGCAGCGATAACAGTATGGCGCAGGCGCGTGGTAATAACCCGGCACTTGCGTCGGCAAGAGCTTCCATGCCGCGTGGCCTCCGGCGGATTGCGCGGCTGCCGAACGACCGCTGTAGCTGTGGCGCAGCGTGATGATTTCGTGGCGTCCGGTGTAAAGCTTCGCAGCCATCGTCGCGGTTTCATCGGCTTCGGTTCCGCTGTTCGTGAAGAAGCTTTTTTCCAACTTGCCGGGCGCGATCTCAGCGAGCTTTTGCGCGAGTTCGGATTGCGGGCGATTGGCATAGAGTGTCGAGGTATGCGCGATCTTTTTGACCTGCGCGACAATCGCGTCCACAACTTTCGGATTCGCGTGGCCGACGCTTGTCGTCAGCACGCCGCCGAAGCAATCCAAGTATTTGTTGCCCGCATCGTCCCAGACATGCATGCCTTCGCCGCGTTCGAGCGCGAGCGGTTCCTGGTAATACATCGTGACGGCGGGAAAGAGATAATCTTTGTGTTTGCGAACCGTGTCAGAAGGCAGTGGGTTTTGGGTTGTCTCGCTCATTAAAACTCCTCAATCTCAAATTTCAAATCTCAAATTTCAAATCCTAAAACTTGCGTGACCATTCTTTCGGCCAGCGTTCGACGACGACCTTTTTGTCGGTATAAAACTCAATTGCATCGCGCCCTTGTCCGTGCAGCACACCCAAGAAACTGTCCTTCCAACCGCTGAACGGAAAGTAGGCCATCGGCGCGGCAACGCCGATGTTGACGCCGATGTTGCCCGCTGGGGCTTCGTAGCGGAACTTGCGCGCGGCGGCTCCGTTGCTCGTGAAAATCGAAGCCGCGTTGCCGTACTGACTGCGGGCGAGAATTTCAATCGCTTCGTCCACATCATTCGCGTGAACCAGGCTCAAGACGGGGCCGAAGATTTCGGTGTCGGCAATTTCCGTGTTCGGTGTGACGTTGTCGAGAATCGTCGGCTTCAGGAAATTGCCTTGCGCATGATTCGCAACGCTGGCGTCACGGCCATCAAGCAACACGGTCGCGCCTGCGCTCGCGCCTTTGGCAATCAAGCTTGTAATGCGCGCTTTGCTTTCGCGCGTGATGACCGGCCCCATTTGCACGCCGTCTTCTAAGCCGTAACCAACTTTGATCGAAGACGCCATTTCGGCAATCGCATCCCGAAAGGTTTGCTTCGCGTCGCCGACCGTGACCGCGACGGATACGGCCAAGCAACGTTGTCCGGCGCAACCAAACGCGCTGTCGCTGATGATTTGTGTGGTCATTTCCATATCGGCGTCGGGCAACACAACAACGTGATTTTTTGCGCCGCCCTGACATTGCACGCGCTTGCCGTTCGCCGAGCCGCGCGTGTAAATGTATTTCGCCACGGGCGTCGAACCGACAAAGCTGATGGCGCGCACCTGCGAATGATCGAGCAGCGCGTCTACCGCTGCCTTGCCGCCGTTGACGATATTGAAAACCCCGGCGGGCAAGCCGGTTTGTTCGATCAATTCTGCGACCCGCTGCATTGAAATCGGCACGCGCTCCGACGGCTTCAAGATAAACGTATTGCCGCACGCGATGGCATACGGCAAAAACCACAGCGGAACCATGATCGGGAAATTGAACGGCGTGATCGCCGCGACGACGCCGAGCGGTTGGCGAATCATCAATTCATCAATGCCGCGCGCGACGTCTTCCAGATTGTAGCCTTGCATCAAGGTCGGAATGCCGCACGCGACTTCGATATTTTCAATCGAGCGCCGCACTTCGGCGCGCGCTTCACCGAGCGTCTTGCCATTCTCGATGGTGATGAGTCGCGCGAGTTCGTCGAAGTGGTCTTCAAAGAGTTGCTTGAGCTTGAAGAGATATTGAATGCGGTCTTGCGGCGGTGTACGTCGCCATTCGGGATACGCGGCGGCAGCGGCTTCGACTGCCGCGTTGACTTCCGCCGCCCCGCCGAGCGGCGTTTGGGCAAGGGCTTCGGCTGTCGCAGGATTCTGCACATTCAGAAACTCTGTGGCCTCCGACTTCCGCCATTGACCATTGATGTAATCAGGCAATTGACCATTGGTTGGCATGATGGGACTCCTTAAAATTAGAGCGAAAGGCACGTGCTTGTCTGGTGAATCTCGCAGCTTTTTCGGTACGGCAGGCATCATAAAACACTCCGCCCGTGAGGAAAAGCAGAAAGCATTCTGCGTGGACGGCCTGACGCGCCCTGTCGCCAACCCGGCGTGAGACCTTGTTCCCGCGCAGCGGCTTGGTACGTCGTGCTCCAACCGCTCCAACCATCCGAATAATTGCGAATGTTTTCGTAGCCGAGCAGATAGGCATAGAGAAACGTCAGGCTCGAACGCCAGCCGCTGCCACAATAAAAAATCACTTCGCGCTCGAAGCCATGCCCTGAAGCCTTGAGACCAAGTTGCGTCCAGCGCGCCGCCATGTCCGCCAGCGGCAACAAGCGTCCGTCCGCCGTTTGATACAACTGCGCTTTGTCATCGGCATCGCCAATCGGGATCGCGTTCGGAATGCGCCCGCGCTGCTGCAAATACTCGTAGCCGCTGGTTTCGCCACGCGGATCAACTCCACATTGAATTACCGGCTGCCATCTCCGTGAGAACGCGCGCCCCCACTTCGTGTTCCTTTCCGGCCAAAAAATGAAAAGCGGAACCGCGTGGGAACAACGGCAGCCATTTGGCGCGCGATAGCCCACCGCCTGGCTGTGGTTGCATTTACTTCATTGGTTCCACACTACACGCTGGGGAAGCGTGTTCATACGTTCGTTATCTTGACATCCGTTTTTCCGCTCGCTATTTTCGCTGTTGCATTTCATTCTGGAATCAATCGCATTTAGTTTTGTCAGAAATTGCATGTAGTTTTGTATCTCAGGCTCATAATAAAAATCACTCGCTCTTGGAGGTGACTGGTGCTTTTCAAAACACTCAGCGCAGCCGTCTATGGCATTGATGCCGAATTAGTCGAAGTCGAAGTTGATCTCACGCCTCGTGCCGGAGATGCGCAATCCGAGCCGGCTGTAACCGTCGTGGGCTTGCCAGATTTGGCGGTGCGGGAAAGCCGTGAACGCATTCGTGCGGCGATTAACAATAGTCGCTTCTTTTTCCCCATTTACAAAATCACGATCAATCTTGCGCCTGCCGATGTGAAGAAAGAAGGCTCGGCCTTTGATTTGCCGATTGCGGTGGGCATTTTGGGAGCCAATGGTGAACTCAAGCGGGACGCACTGGAGGACACGATCCTGATTGGCGAATTGGCACTGGATGGACGTGTGCGTTCCATTCGCGGCGCGTTGCCGATTGCGGTGTCAGCGCAAAAACGCGGGTTCAAGCGATTGTTGTTGCCTGCGGAAAATGCGCGCGAAGCGGCCGTGGTTGCCGGGATTGACGTGTATCCGGTGAGTGATCTGCGCGAAGTGATTGACCTGTTGAATGCGGACGAGATGCCGCTGCCGCTCCAAGTGGATGTGAGCGCAGTGCTACAAGAAGCCCAACACGCACAGGTAGACTTTCGGGAAGTGCGCGGGCAGATGCAGGCCAAACGTGCGCTCGAAATCGCCTCGGCAGGCAGCCACAATATTCTGATGATCGGGCCACCGGGGTCGGGCAAAACCATGCTTGCCAAACGCATCCCGACCATCCTGCCGCCGCTGACTTTTGATGAGGCACTGGAAGTCACAAAAATTCATTCAGTGATGGGCTATACGGATTCGTTTGGCTTAGTAACGCAGCGCAGCTTTCGTTCGCCGCACCACACTATTTCCGATGCCGGATTGATTGGCGGCGGTGCGATTCCACGTCCCGGCGAAGTCAGTTTGGCGCATCGAGGCATTCTGTTCCTGGACGAAATGCCCGAATTTGAGCGGAACGTCCTGGAAGTGTTACGGCAGCCGCTGGAAGATCAAAAAGTCACGATCAGTCGCGCCGCCATGTCATTGACCTTTCCGGCCAGTTTTATGCTGATCGCCGCGATGAATCCGTGTCCGTGTGGATTCTATGGTGACCAGACCCGCGAATGTCGTTGCACCGTGCCGCAGATTCAACGCTACATCTCGAAAATTTCCGGCCCGCTCCTGGATCGCATTGATATTCACATCAACGTGCCAGCGGTCAAAGTCAGCGAATTGTCAGCGCCGCACGAAGAAACCGAAACGTCCGAATCCATTCGAGCGCGCGTCGTGCAGGCACGCGACATTCAGCAGCAGCGGTTTCGCGCCGAGCACATTTATTGCAATGCACAAATGACGCCACGTCTGATTCGCAAGCATTGTCAATTGGCTCCTTCGTCACAACAGTTGTTGGAACGAGCCATTATGAAACTGGGACTTTCTGCGCGCGCCTATGATCGGATTCTGAAAGTGAGTCGCACGATTGCCGATTTGGAGGGGGTCGAGAAACTTACGGACAATCACATTTCCGAAGCGGTGAATTACCGCTCGTTGGATCGCACGTATTGGCAATAACCATTGGCGAAACTTTTCAAGTGGCGTTGCTTCTCAGCCGTAAGCCGATTGTGTTACGATGCGCCCGCCCGAAAAAGACCGACCGTAAAATATTCGCAACTAGAAGCGAACAAGCAATGGATTCCAGCCCTTCCTGGCGGAACCCATTTATAAGATTCATCGCGTGTTGAAGCCCGCATCGTCTGGGGTTACTGAGGCTTCAACAGGTGCGCTCAATGCGATTCTGAAATTCGATCATCCTGCATCCAGGTATTGTGTTTACAATGAGTCTGTGGCGTTGCGGATCGCGCAAACGTTGCATATTCCCATTGCTGACGAGGCGCTGACTACAGTAGGGGACGGGTTGACCGACGCAAGTTTGCAAGTGGAGTCAATCGGGTTGAGCTTGCCCAATATGCTCAAGTCGCAAGGGCCGAGGGTCGCCGCCGCTTATCCGAACGAGGCGGTGGCCCGGACGCGGCACAAATGTTCCAACGCATTGATAGCAACAGCGATGGTGCGCTTGACCAGTCTGAACTCCATGCCTTCGGGCAAAAGATGGCGCAGGCAATGCAGGGAGGTAGCGGTTCGCTGTCGGCAATGAAGGGCGAGAACGACCCGTTGGGAAAACTCCTGGACGAATTGCAAGCGGCGTTTCGCAACGAAGACAGTTCCAGCGCGGAGCGGGATTCCGTGCTGAAAAAGCTCCAGCAAACAGTGCAAGACCTGATCGGGAAATGGCAGGAAGCCGCGCCCTAAGGCCAGGACGGAGCGCAGGAATTTGCGGCGGAAAGCACCGTGTTCAGTTTGCAGGTGTAATCGCCTCCTAGCCGGCAAAAGGCCCCTTTTGCCGCTGCTTATTTACCTCCCCCGTACTCGTCGGCCACTTGTCTGGCGCACCGTTTTTTCCGGGCGAATTACTTGGCCTCGGCTGATAGCTTGGTCGCCCGCTTCGGAAATCTCATTGAAGGCGATGGTCGCGCCGGTTTGGCTATCAGTCGTCGCGCTGTCGTAGGATACTTTCAGGATAATGTCTTTTTCGCGTCCGGCTAATTCCTGATCAAGTGGGATTTCAATGCGATCTACACCGGGCAAGCCGGGTTCCGGCCCGGCATAGATCGGGAACAATTCCACGTTATCGAACACGGCTTTGACGCCCGTCGCAAACCGCCAGCCCGTGCCTTGCAACACAAGCGTGCGCTTTTCGGTGTCGGTGCTGACATCGCACGCGGGCAAGCTGTACGTGGTCGTGCCGTCTGGGTTGATGAGGCCGCATCGTCCGTCTACTTTGCCTTTGCCATCGTCGTCCACCGTGAACACGCCTGGCGCAACATTCGCAATAGCAACGCGCGTATTGAACGTTTCTTTCGGTGTGCTGACCCGCACGAGCACGCTGTCTTCGGCTGCGATGGTTTCCGGCACGACGAAGCGGACTTCATCAGGCGCGATGCGCAGGATGCGTGCGGGAACGCCTGCGACGGTGACGCGCACGCCGTCCAATTCAAAGACCGGCGCGCTCGGCGGTGTGGCAATTGTTTTGTCGGTGAAGGTGTCTTCCGGTTCGGCTTCGTCGTCATCTTCGTCGTCGTTGTCGGTCAGCACCCACGCGATGGAGCCGCGCGCGATGGAACCTGCCGCTTGCGTCGCGCCGTTGATGATGCGCAGGTCTTCTTCAAAGCCTGCAAAACGGGTCGTCACGCCTTCCTGACTTTCCAGCGCCTCGCCGTTGCTGTCGAGCAGGATCGTCGTTTCGACGTCATTGATGTTGATGAGTTCTTTGGCGAGCGGGATGCGAATTTCATCCAGCCCCAAATGCTCGACGTCATCTTCGTCCACATATTTGCCTACATAGGCAGGAGCGATTTCGAGTTCGTCGTTTTCCTTGTCTTTGTTGATGAACCGCAAGCGCACCGTGACGCCCGCGCCAAAGCGCCAGCCCGTGCCGTACAGAATCAGCGTATTGAACGTGCGGTCATAGCCGATGTGACACGGCAGCGCGGTGAATTCCTCTGCTTTGCCATCGGCAGAGCGCGCAAAGCAGCGTCCATCGGCTTCGCCTTTGCCATTCGTGCGCACCGTGAAGACGCCGGGCGAAGCGTCGTACACAATCACTTTGCCGCGCGAAAGCACGCCATTGTTGTTGACGACAAACTCGACTTCATCGTCGTCATCCGAGTTGATGCCAGATGGAAACACGAATTGGATTTGCGTCGGCGAAAGCGAGATCAACCGCGCCGCAACGCCACCCAACGCTTCGCCGACCGTGATGCTGACGCCGTTCAATTCAAACGGATAGTTGTCGTAATCCTTCGATTCGGCAGTGACGTTCGGCAGGTTCGCGCCATTCGCAATCGTCAACGAGCCGCGCGCGATGTACGTTTCATCCAGGCTCGCCGCATTTGCCAGTCGCACCGTCTGCCCGCTCTCGCGCGTGACGGGACGCAGCAACGCCTGAAACACTTCGGGCGTGGAATTGAATTTTGGAGCCATCAGATTGCCGTTGTTCGAGAACGCAAGGCGCTGCCCATCGTCGCTGCAATACGGCGCAAACAGGATTTGGCGTTGATCGGATTCCACCTGTGACAGTTCGGTTTGCGTCACGAGCGCAAGCTGTTTGCTGCTCACGTCGTAGCGATAGGCTTCGCGGCTGTTGTTGAAGTTGCCGGCGGTGTCGTTCGTCACGACGAGATTGAGCTTGGAACTGAACGTCACGAATGTGCCCGTGCCGTTCACGCTCGGAAAATAGTTGTAATCGCTGAGGTCGCGTTTGCCCACGTCCTGCGTCGTGATTTGCGTGAAGGTTTTGGTGTTGTGATTGTACAAAAACACGTCGCGGATTTTCGCGCCTTCCTGCACAGGCGCAGCGCCTCCGGCGGATTCAAACACCAGCAACGACCCATCATCGCTCAAGTGCTTGCCAAAGCGACTCAGGACATTAACCGCGCCGTCTTCCGGCACTTCTGCCAATGCCGTAGTGTCGGTCACTTGCGTCACTTGATTCGTTGGATCGCCGACTTTGTACAAAAAAATCTCGCCGTTCAAATCGGCATTGTTCGGCTTCACAGTGCCGTTGAAATTGTAGCCGGACAGAAACGCCAACCACTTGCCGTCGCCGCTTAAAAACGGGCTGCTGATGAACCCTTTCGCCTCGAACAAATCAATGCCTTCGTCAATGCGTTTGTACGTGACTTGGGTGTAGCGCCGTTGCCGCACGTTGTAGACATAAAGCTGCGCGTTGTTGTCGGTGTTCTGGGCCGAAAATAACAACATGCCGCGCGATTTGAAGAAGCGGCGCGTTGAGACAAACGCGATCACGCTGCCGTCGTAATTGATCGTCGGCGTGTTGTTGTCGAAGGACTCCTTCAAGCCGTCGGTTTCTGTGATGCGCGTCAGCGTGGCGGCTTTGGCTCCGCGCGGCAAGATTGCCAGATAGATTTCTGCATTGCCGTCCGCATTCGGTTGATCGGTCAACAAACTGCTGGTCGAAGCAAAGACAATGCGCGTGCCGTCGCCGCTGAGCGCCGGAACCGCATTGATCGAACTGGATTCCTGGGGCGGACAGCCGCCGGGACAATTGTTGCCTTGCAGCACTTGTCCGCCGCTGTTGGAGCCGCCCGACGTTTGGCTGCTGGTTTGCGTGATTTGAATGACGGTGCGGCTGTCCACGTCATACACGAAAATCTCGTTGTTGCCGTCTTTGTTTTCGCCCGTGTAATCGTTCGACGATTCAAACAAAATGCGCTTGCCATCATTGCTCATGCCACGCACGAATGCGCCGTTGGACGAGGCCGTATCGGTGATCGGAATGAGTGAGATTTGTTGCGCGAAAAGACTGCCTCCGCAGGCGGAAAGCAGCAGCCAGAAACAGCCAATGTGAAAACGAATCATAATTCCTCTTGAAAAAAACAGATGGCGCAAGGGACACATTTTTCATTCTTCTTTTTTCCTTCTTCATTGTTTTCCGGGCCTTTCCTCGTCAGAGAATGAAGAAGGAAAAAGAAGAATGAAAAATGCTGCTACCGCCTGCCCAAACTGAGAATGGCGGATTTTGCAAACGGTAGGTAACGTCACTGCTCTCAAGAAAAGCGATGCTAAGCAGCGTTCGGTTTGTAAGGATTTGCGGCGCATTTTTTACAATTCCTTACAAACCGTTTGGCCTGCGCAGACGCTTTTTCCTGTGAAATCGTCTTCTTGTTTACCTACGAATTCGCCTTCGCATCGCCCACGCTGATGGGGCAGATCGTGCTGCGCCTGACGGGCGATGGTTGTTTATTGGAGGAACCTATCCATGCAATTTTTATCCGCGAAAAATAGCTCGCTTTCCTTGATCTGCGTGCTCGTCGTGCTGCTTTCCAGCAGTGCTCTTGCACAAGTCGAAACCGGACAACTCACCGGCAAAGTCACCGACGAAGCGGGCGCAGTATTGCCCGGCGTCACCATCACGGTGAAATCGGTAGACACCGCAGGCGAACGCAAAACGACCAGCAATGACGCGGGGCTCTACGCGCTGACGAACCTGCAACCGGGCGCGTATGAAATCACCGCGACGGCCAAAGACTTTCGCGCCAGCCTGCTGAAATTGCAGGTCGCCGTTGGTTCGCGCAACGTTTTCAACTTCACTTTGGAAGCGTCTGCACCGACCAAACCCAGCGCCGCGCAAGTCATCGAAAGCCCCGACATTGCGATTGAAAACGCCTCGCAAACGCTTTCGACCGTCGTGACGCAAAAGCAGATTCGAGACTTGCCGAGTTTGACGCGCAATCCGTATGACTTCGTTTTGCTCGCGGGCAATGTCGCGCCGATTGATCCGGCGCGTCGCACCAACAACACGGCGGTGGCGATCAATGGGCAACGCTCCACGAGCATCAATTTTTTGCAGGACGGCCAAGTCAACAACAGTCAATTCGCAGGCACAGTCGGGCAGCGCGTGCCGCTCGAATCCGTGCAGGAATTCAGTGTGATTACGGGTGGATTGTCGGCGGAGTACGGACGCGCGGCGGGCGGTGTGGTGAACGTCGTGACCAAGTCGGGAACGAACAATTGGCACGGCACAGGCTTTGGTTTCAATCGCGTCTCGGCGCTTTCGTCGAAGGATTTCAATACGAGCGCGAACGGCTTGGACAAAGGCACATTCACGCGCAATCAATACGGCTATTCCATCGGCGGCCCGGCGATCAAAGACAAGCTGTTCATCTTCAATGCGACCGAATGGACAAAGGTGCGCAGCCGCGCTGATGTTATCACCATCGCGCCGTCGTCAGATTTAATCGCCTCTTCCGCCGAAGCGACACGCACGTATTTCAGCAAGTATTCCTTACGCTCTGGCCTGCTTGCCGACAACGACGACAATGCAGATGAACTGTACACAAAATCTGAAATTGCCAATTTGTTTCCCATCATCAAGGGCGGTTCGTTCGACAAGCTGAAATCTGACCGTATCGTCTTCGGACAAGTCGAAAACCGCGATCCGGTAGACGCGGGCGGCGGCGATCCGCAGGACACGATTCAATCGGTCGTGCGCGCTGATTACAACTTCAGCAACAAAGAAACCATCGCGTTGCGCTACGGCACAGACCGGCAGACGCTGTTTGATGGAACCAACAGCAACAGCCCCTGGAACGGCTTCAATACTGGCACGCGGCTGCAAAACGACACGTTCTCGCTTTCCTTAACGCAGGCGCATAACGCCAAGCTGACGACGCAAACGCGGCTCGCGGTCAATCGCATGAAATTCACGCAACCGCTCGGCGAGGCAGGCGAAGCGCCGGGTTTGTATTTCTTTGCCAACACGACGCCGACGATTGACGGCTACTCGATTGTGCTGCCCGGTTATCAAGTTAACAGTTTGGCGCGCGGCAATCGCGCGATTCCGTACGGCGGGCCGCAAAACGTCTATCAGATTTATCAGGACGGCACGTATTTATGGGGCAATCGCACGATTCGGTTTGGCGGGCAGTACAACTTCACGCAGGACAATCGCACCAACGGCGCGTTACAAAATTCGGTGCAGGTCTTGGGCAATCAAGGCAATTTCGGGCAGGCGCTGGACAACCTCATCAAAGGCAAGTTGTACAGTTTCACGGGCGCGATTGATCCGCGTGGCAAAGGCGCGGGCGAAGTGTTGACGCTGCCTGCGGAAGCGCCGAACTTCACGCGCAGTTATCGCTATCACGAAGCCGCCGCGTATATGACGACGGCGTGGCGCGTGCGGCGCAACCTGTTGCTCAGTCCAGGCATGCGCTACGAATTTTTCAGCGTGCCGCACAACCGCGACAAAAATCTCGACAGCAATTTTGCCTTCGGCACAGGCGCGAATCTTTATGAGCAAATCCGCAACGGACGCGCGGCGTTGACCTCGAAGACCGATGCCAAAGGCTTTTACAAAAGCGATCTGAACAACTACGCCCCGCGCTTCGGCTTTGCGTGGGATGTGTTCGGCGATGGCAAGACGAGCGTGCGCGGCGGCTTCGGCATTGCGTTCGAGCGGGCGTTTGACGCGGCTTCAATCAACCTGCTGCAAAATTCGCCGAACTATGCCGAAGTCAATCTGGTCGCCGGGCAAAACATCGGCGGCATTGACATCACCGACAGCAACACCGGGCCGTTCGATGACACCGGGCGCTTCACGCTGCAACAAACACGACTGAGCGCGATCAATCCGAATTTGCGCACGGCGTCGGCGCGGTTCTGGAATCTTTCGGTGCAACGCGAACTGTCGCGCAATCTGATCGTGTCGGCGGATTATTCCGGCTCGCAAGGGCGCGATTTGTATTCGCTCTCGAACATCAATCGCATCGGTTCGGGCAACGTGTACCTGCGCGATGCCTGCACGACGGGCAATTGCACCGCGCGACTGAATCGTTTTTATTCCGACATCAATTACCTGAGCAACGATGGCTCGTCGGATTATCACGGCGTGACGGTTGGCATTGATGGCCGCAACTTTTTGACGCGCGGTTTGCTCGTGAACGCGCGGTATACGTGGGCGACGGCGAAGGACAATTTGAGTTCGACGCTCAGCGAAGGCAGCAACAATTTCAACCTCGGCTTTCTCGATCCGTTCAATCCGGCGTTAGATCGCGGCTATGCGGATTTCGATATGCGGCATCGCTTGGTGGTGAGCGGCGTGTGGGACATTCCGTACAAACCGGCGTTGCAGCCTTCGACGATCACGGGCTACCTTTACAAAAATTTGTTGAGCGGCGTCAGCCTGTCGGGGATGTTCACGATGCAAAGCGGCACGCCGTTCAGCGTGTACGATTGCACGAAGTCGGCAAGCAATACCTGCATCCGCGCCATTGGTTCGGCGACGACGAGTGGCAGCGACAATCCGAAAGAACTCAGCACGCCGAATCGGTTTGAGTACATTGATCTGCGCACGTTGAGCGTCGGCAGCTACGTCAATTCGGTGACAGGCACTTCGATCTACGGCCCGTTCCCGTCGAATATGACGGAGCGCAATGCGTTTCGTGGCCCGCGTACCTGGAACTTCGACGCTGCGCTCTTCAAGACGTTCACGGTGAAAGAGTGGTTCACGCTGCAACTGCGCGCCGAAGTCTACAACGTTTTCAATCACGCCAATCTGTCCATCATCGGCAATGAAACGGACATCAGCCGGTACGGCTATGTCCCCGCGCGCCGCGATGGACGGCGCAACATTCAATTCGCCTTGCGCATCATTTTCTAACTCAAGTTCAAAGAGCCGTAGAGATTTTTTTCACCGCAGAGACGCGGAGGTAACGCAGAGTTTCGCAGAGAAGAACTCCGCGCTTCCTCGGCGGCTCTCTGCGCCTCTGCGGTGAAAGTACGTTTTACAGAAAGCGCAAGCAGAGGGGTCTTTATTTTGAAAGTAACGCGATTTTTCATCATTACATGCGGTGTGTGTTTGTTGGTGACGATGTGGTGGAGTACGCCGCGCAGCAAAGCACAGAAGAGCGCAAAAGCCACCAAAGCCCAACCCGTTGCAGGCCAAATCTCTGCTGCCTATTCGACCCGTCGCAAACAGCTTGCGGAACACGGCAATGACGCGCGCTATTTGCTGACACGCACAGCAATCTTTGATCCGCGTGCCGAAGCGCCTGCGCCATTGCGCGTCGGAAATTACGAGCTTGCCGTGACCACCGCGCCCGCTGCTTCGGTCACGGAATCTGTGAATGAATCGGGCGCGGCGCAACACGCCATCATTCAATTCCAACGCACGATTCAATCAACGTGGATGGACAGTTTGCGCGCGCAGGGCATTGCCGTCGCGGGCTATTTGCCGAACAACGCTTACATCGTCAAAGCCACGCCGCAGCAATTGCAACGCGCACGCAGCAATGCCGCCATTCGTTGGATTGGCACGTATGGCGCGGCGTTGAAGGTCGCGCCCGAACTGCTCGAAACCGAAACTGCAACGACAGACATTTCGCTCGCCTTGCTGAGCTTTCCCAACGAAGACGAAACGCCGTTGCGCGCCGCATTGCAAAGCTTTGTCAATGCCAATGAATTCAGGCTGGAAACGCGCGACGATGGACGCTCGTGGGGCCTCGTTACGATTCCGCGCGCTTCGTTGTCGTCATTCATTGCCGCGCTCTCGCAGGTCGAAGCTGTCGAATGGATTGAGGAACGCCGTCCGCATCGGTTGCACAACGACAACGTCGTGCGCGCCGTGCAGACGGGCTTCGTGGGCAATGACACGCCGCTCTATCGCAACGGATTGACGGGCGCAGGGCAGGTCTTCGGCATCGCGGATTCAGGACTCGACAGCGATCATGCGCAATTTCGATTGGACAATTCGACAGGCGCGCAGACGCTTTCACTGGCGACGACGTCGGCGGATTTGACGAATGGTTTATTGCTGCAACGCATCACGAATCAGAACAACAAAGTGCTGAGCTATTTCTTACTCGGCAGCAGCAGCACTGCCGATCAGGATGACAATCCGAACGGCAAAAAAACGCTTGATCCGAACAAGAAAAGCGGCTCGCGCTTTCTGAACGCCGTCGCGTATGACGACACCAGCGCGAACTATCACGGCACACTCACCACAAGTGTTGCCGTTGGCCGTAATTATGCCGCTAACCGTGAAGGCGCAGTGCCGGGCATCCCGACACGTTCGCGCGGTGATGGTGTTGCGCCGGATGCGCGGCTTGTGTTTCAAGACATCGGACACCCAAGCGGTCAATTGCCCGGCGTAGATACCGTCAGCCAAACGTTGCTACATCGGCAAGCCTACACAAGCGGCGTGCGCGTGCATAACAACAGCTACGGCCCCGCGCCGCCTGCGGTCTACGATCAGGACGCGGCGGACGTGGACGACGCGATGTGGCGGCTGCGCGATTACACGATTTTCTTTTCGGCGGGCAACAACAGCCTCGGCGATTTTCAAGTCACGAACGCGGCGAAAAACAACCTCGTCATCGGCGCAAGCGACAGTTCGACGGGCAACGGTAGCGTCGAAGATTTGCTGCGCCTCAGCAATCACGGCCCCACGTTCGATGGACGCATCAAGCCCGATTTGATTGCGCCCGGCGTGGTCGTCGGTGCGACGGAACGCGACGAGGATCAAAATACTTCGACATACAACAACGCGACTTCGGCCACGGCGAAAGATGCGGCGGTGAACCCGGACGATCCCAACAACAATGCGACGTTGACGGATGAGGAAGTCAGCGGCACAAGCTTCGCTTCAGCGGCGGCGGCAGGCAGCGCGTTGCTCGTGCGGCAATATTTCGCGGATGGTTTTTATCCCAGTGGTACGCGCAACACAGCGAACACGTTTACGCCATCGAACGCGCTGATCAAGGCCGTGATGTTACTTTCCGGGCGCAATATGACCGGGCGTAACACGGGGCAGAATTATCCAATTACGCAGCGCGGATCATTGCCGAACAGCGCGCAGGGCTGGGGCCGCATCGCGCTGGATGATGCGTTGTTTTTTGCGGGCGACCGCCGCGAGCTAAAAATTCTCGCCGACATCTGGAACGGCGCAATCGCTGCCGAAACGAATCGCCCTGCGCCGAACGCCGCGATCACAACGGGGCAAACACAAACCTACCAACTCACGAACGTCAGCAACGTCGAACCGCTGCGCATCTCGCTCGTCTGGAGCGATCCGCGCGCGGCGGTCGGTGCAGTCGTGGCGCTTGTCAACGACCTTAACCTCGAAGTCGTTGACCCTGTAGGCAAGGTCTATCGCGGCAATGCGAACTTTGCGAATGCGTGGTCACGACCGGCGAATGACGCGGCGTTTGATGACCGTAATCCGGTCGAAGCCGTGTACATCGAACGCCCGCTCGCAGGCACGTACACCGTGCGCGTCATCGGCGCAAACGTGCCGGGCAATGGCCTGAATCAAATCGTCGCGCAACCGGGCGATCAACGCATTGATTCCAACAAACAAGGCTACGCGCTCGTTGCCACCGGTAATTTCACCGCAGGCAATCAGCCAACACTCGCGCTGACAAATTCGACCATCAACGGCGGCGTTAATGCAGATCGTTTCATCAGCAAAAACGAAACGGTCAACGCGACACTGACGCTCAACAACACAAGCACGATCAATGCACAAAATGTGACGGCGCAATTGACCGTAGACGCCGCGAGTCAGGTTCCCGCGAGCAGCCTGCGGCTCAACGGCGCGAGCGGTGCGGCAACGCTTGCCTTAGGCGAGATTGCCGCAGGCGCAACGCGCAACACAACGTTTCAAATCACGCTCCTCGATGACGGTGAAAATCGCGTCGGGCAAGAGATTCGTTTGCGGCTCACGACGACGCCTGCGAATGGGGTTCCGCTCGTGCAGCAATTTACCTTGCTCGCACAAATGAAACTCATCACCTATCGCACGCGCTTTGAACCAACGCCCGAAGCCAATGCCGCC
>CAZWAK010000180.1:0-16140 GCA_964631865.1 uncultured Heliobacteriaceae bacterium
AATTGAGCGACGTGAAACACAACGTCACGATTGAGGACGCGAAATTTGCCAAGCCGCAATAACGGATTATTTCGCTGGCTCTTCGCCTTCTTCGCCTTTCAGCAGAAGGTTGATGTATTGCACGATGCCGTTGTTGGTGATGCCTTTGTTGGCGCGGTCTGTCCAAATGCAGAGCGCGCGCGACAGTTTGGTCGGCGCTTCCGTGAGGCTCAGGACGAAGCGCTTGAGGTGGAGCTTGAGGCCTGAAAGCTCGAACCCCAACTCCGCCAATTCCAGACGAATGTCTGGGCAATGCGTGTTTTTGGCGAACCTGGCGACGACGTTGTTCGCCGTCAGGTTCACCGGAATTTCAGCGACAGGTTTGGCAAGAGCTTGCGCGAGTTTTTGTCGTTCCAATTCCGGCAGCGTGTAAACCAGGTTGCCTGTCAACGTGCCGTCGTGATTGGCGGCGGCGAGCGTGAAAACGGCTGTGCCTTTAATTTCGGTAGTGTGGAGTTTGGCGAGGATGAGTTTGCTGGTTGTGGAAATGGTCTCGGTTTTTTTGACTTTTTCCTGCGCGAAGGCGGGCAGCGCGAAGAGGCAGGCAAGCAAGAAAAGCAATCTCAACATACAACCATCTGAATCGAACACGGAGGCAACGGATATGGCGGATAAATGCAGAGATCAATCTGTATTTATCCGTATCAATTCGTGTCATCCGTATTCTATTTGCTTCAACGAACCGACGCGAAAATCTTGCCGTCCAGCACCGTGATCGTTTCTTTCACGCGATTGTAAATCGCGTCGGCGTCAATGCCGTATTTTGCGTGTAGCAACGATTGGCTGCCGTGCGGAATCAACACGTCGGGCAAGCCCAAGCGCACGATGCGTGGGCCGGTGTAGAGCGCGTTGTTCGCTTCGAGCATTTCCAAAACGGCGCTGCCGAAGCCGCAATTCAAATACGATTCTTCGACCGTCAACACCAAGCGATGCGATTGTGTCAACGCGATCAGCAAGTCTTCGTCGAGCGGTTTCGCAAAGCGCGCATTGACGACCGTCACGCGGATACCGTCTTTCGCCAAACGATCTGCGGCTTTCAGCGCCGCATACGTCGGCGTGCCGAACGCGAAGATCGCTACGTCACCGCTGACATCGGTCAGCAGTTCCGCTTTGCCGATTTCGAGTGGATGCAGCGTGTCATCCATCTTCACGCCGAAGCCGTTGCCGCGCGGGTAACGCAACGATGCCGGATGCCCCGATTCAATCGCGGTCAGCAGCATGTGCCCCAATTCGTTTTCGTCTTTCGGAGCCATCACGATCTGGTTCGGCATCACGCGCAGGTATCCGACATCCAACAAACCGTGATGCGTCGGGCCGTCTGCGCCCGCGATGCCGCCGCGATCCATCGCAAACGTGACGGGCAAATCCATCAAGCACACGTCGTGATAAATCTGATCGAAGCCGCGTTGCAGGAACGTCGAATAAATCGCGACGACGGGCTTGAAGCCTTGCGTGGCCATGCCGGCGCAGAACGTGACGGCGTGCTGTTCCGCAATCCCGACGTCAATCGCGCGCTTCGGGAACTCCTTCATCACTTTGCTCATCCCCGTGCCGTCGGGCATCGCTGCGGTGACCGCCGTGACTCGTTCGTCCTGGCGCATAATGTCCATCAAAGCGTTCGCAAAGACGGCGGTGAAAGTCGGCGCGACGGACGGTTCTTTGATGAACTTGCCGGTCGAGATTTCATACGCCGATGTGCCGTGCCACGCGGCGCGATCCGCTTCGGCAGGCGCGTAGCCTTTGCCTTTGACCGTAAGCGCGTGAATGATGATCGGGCCGTCGGCTTTCTTCGCTTCTTCAAATACTTCGAGCAACGCTGTCGTGTCGTGTCCATTCACCGGCCCCAGATATTGAAAGCCCAATTCTTCGACAAACACGCCCGGCACAATCGCCGCTTTGACTGCGTCTTTGACATCCTTCGCCGTTTGCCAGACAAGGTCGCCGATGCCGGGAATGGCTTTCAGGATTTCTTCAAAATCTTCTTTGAAGCGGTGATAGGTTTGGCCTTTTCTGAGCCGCGTCAAATAGCCTTCGAGCGCGCCGACCGACGGCGAAATGGACATTTCGTTGTCGTTCAGCACGATGATGAGTTTCGTCTTCAAATGCCCGGCCTGATTAATCGCTTCGCAGGCCATCCCGGTCATAATTGACGAATCGCCGATGACCGCGACGACGTGATTTTTTTCGCCTGCAATGTCGCGCGCCACTGCCATGCCGAGCGCGGCGGAGAGCGATGTGCCGGCGTGGCCCGCCTCGAATTCGTCGTAGATGCTTTCGTCGCGTTTCAGAAAGCCGGACAAGCCTTCATATTGCCGAATCGTGTGCAATTGGTCGCGGCGTCCAGTCAGGATTTTATGCACGTAGGCTTGATGCCCGACGTCCCAGACGAGCTTGTCTTTCGGCGTGTCAAAAGCGTAGTGCAAAGCGATGGCCAATTCGACTGCGCCGAGGCTGGCTCCGGTGTGCCCGCCGATTTTGGAGAGCGTTTCGATCATGTAGGCGCGCGCTTCGGCGGCGACTTGCGGCAATTGTTCGGGTTTGAGTTTGCGAAGATCGCGCGGGTCGTCAATATGTTTGAGTAATTGCATAGAAATTCCTGAGACAATCTTTGACAGCAGACAGCACTGCTTGATTGGTCACGAAGTTGCGGGATTATAGCAGGAGATTGTGGAAAAGACACGGCGACGAGGTCAAGGATTGGTGTCGAAAGTTTAGCGGTGTGGTTCACTGGTCGTCAGTGCTGCGGCGCATTGTGGCCTCACCCGCACACAATTCCAATGCTTCAGGCAACGGTTCGTCCTGGCCGTAGCGAATGAGGTTGGTGGTGACTTGCATTAGGCCAGCAGCCCTTTCACGACGTTGCCATGCACATCCGTCAAACGATAATCGCGCCCGCCGTGCCGAAATGTCAGCCGCGTGTGATCGAAGCCGAGCAGATGCAAAATCGTCGCGTGAAAGTCGTGGAGATGGACTTCGTTTTCCGCGACCTGATCGCCGAAATCATCCGACGCGCCGTAAACGAAACCGGGCTTCACGCCGCCTCCCGCCAGCCACGAACTGAACACGAAATTGTGATGCCCGCGTCCGTCCGGCTGATCTGTCCACGGCGTGCGCCCGTATTCGGTCGTCCACACGACCAACGTTTCGTCGAGCATCCCGCGCGATTTCAAATCGCGCAACAAAGCGGCAATCGGCTGGTCAATATTGCGCGCCAGCTTTTCGTATTTCTTCAACTCGCCGTGCGCGTCCCAGTTGTTGTTCGATCCCGTGTCAATGAGTTCGATGAAGCGCACACCGCGTTCGGCCAAACGCCGCGCGACCAAACATTGCCAGCCATAACTTTTCGTATCGTCCCGCGTGATGCCGTAAAGCTTCAACGTAGCGTCGGTCTCCTTCGACAAGTCCAAGACTTCAGGCATTTGTTGCTGCATGCCGAACGCCGTCTCAAACGATTTGATGCGCGCGGCGAGCGGCGAATCGTTCGCGCGGGAGAGCAGATGTTGTGAATTGAGATCGGCGAGCAAACCGAGTTCGCGTTGCTGAATCTTGTCCGAAGGCGAACGCCGCGCCAGATCGGGGATCGGTTCGCTGCCCGGAATCACGCGCGTGCCTTGATGCACGGCGGGCAAAAAATCCGAACTCCACACTTGCCCGCCCGCGTACGGCAAATACGGCGCAAGCACGATGAACGACGGCAGATTTTGATTTTCTGTGCCGAGTCCATAGCTCACCCACGAACCCATACACGGACGCTTGAACGTCACCGAACCCGTATGCATGCCAAGCGTGCCCTGAAAGTGTTCGTTGTGATCGGTCTTCATCGAACGAATCACGCAGACCTCGTGCATCATCTCGCGCAGGTGCGGAAACAGATCGCTGACCTCGGTGCCGCATTGCTTGTTCGGTTTGAAATTCCACAGCGGGCGCAACAACGGACGACCATTTGCGCCGAGTCCTTTTTGTTCCGCAGCGGCAACCAGCTTCGGCTTCGGGTCAAACGTTTCCATCTGCGCGACGCCGCCGGTTGAGTAAAGAAAAATGACGCGCTTGGCTTTGGCCGGAAAATGTGGTGGACGCGGCGCAAGCGGATTGTCCGATTGCGGATTGGGGATTGGGGATTGCGGATTGGAAGCCGCGAACAAATCGCTGACGATGCCGGGGAACACGAGCGATCCGCCGAGCAGCGAATGAATCATTTGGCGACGAGAGAGATGATTTGTCATAGCGTTAATCCACAAAAACAAATTCGTTGCTACTGAGCAAGACGCGCAAATAACTGGCCAGCGCGGCGCGCGTTTGCGCTTCTGTGTCTACGTTGACCGCAGCCAAATCAGGCCGCACGTCACGCAAATACGCCAAGCCTTTTTTCAGTTCCTCGGTTGAAGGTTTGCGCCCAAACGCGAGGCGATAGGCATAATCAATGCGTTGCGCATCGTCCGCAAACGCCAGCCCGACGCGCACGGCAAACGCATCGGCCAACTTATGCACAAACGGATCATTCATCATAAACAGCGCCTGCAACGGCGTCGTACTCAACATCCGTTCGCCTGTCGCGGCATTCGTGTCCGCGCCGTCAAAAATCGAAAGCTGCGGATGCGGACGGATGCGCGGCTGCATCAGATACACGCCGCGTCCATTGTGTTCATACGCCGCGACGAACGGATGATGAACCGTATAGCGCCAGTCCTTTTCCGGCGGGAACGGATGCGGGCCATTCACGTTTTGTTCGAGCACCCCGCTCACCATCAACATCGCATCCCGAATCTCTTCGGCGGAAAGGCGACGACGATTGAAGCGCGAGAGCAAATTGTTCGTCGCGTCTTCCGATTGCGGATGGCGGAGTTTCGATGGCGGATGTTCGTTGCTTGCAAGCTGATACACGTGCGAGAGCATCAGGCGGCGGTGCATCTTTTTGAAGGACCAGCCGTCGGCGATGAATTGCGCAGCGAGATAATCCAACAATTCGGGATGCGTAGGCGCGAGGCCGCGCACGCCGAAATCGTTGGGCGTTTGCACTAAACCTTTGCCGAAATGATGCAGCCAGATGCGATTGACGATCACGCGCGCCGTCAACGGATTGTTGGCATCCGCAATCCAGTCGGCGAGTTCGCGGCGTCCACTGCCTTTGTGGTTTTCGGGCAAGCGCGCGCCGCCGAGGATTTGCAAAAAGCCGCGCGGCGCAACGTCGCCGAGGTTTTTGTTGTCGCCTTTGCGTTGAATGCGCGAATCCGCCGCTGTGCTTTCTGACACGGCGTACGCGCGTTCGACGCGGGGCGGCTCGGTCAACTCAAACAGCCGCAAGCGGACTTTCTCAATTTCGGCTTCGATCTCTGGAATCGTGCGTTGCGACGTTTTGCCGACAATGCGATTGCGGTCGTCGTGATCTTCTTCGCCGAGCTTGCTGGGATCAATGATGCGTCCGACCTGATCGGTTTCCAGTCCTTTGCCTGTGGCTGAAGCCAACGTTGGTGACGCGGCTTGTTGATTCTGCCGTCCGCGCACGTAACCGCGTTCGACGTTCAGAGCTTCGCGTTTCAATTCGAGCTTGCGCACTTCGTCCTGATATTTCGTGAGCCGTTCGGCCTCCGCGCCTTTGACGAGCGGCGTCAGGCTGTGTGCGTGCGCATAAATTTCCGTGCCGGGAAACGCATATTGCGTGCTTTTGAAAATGCCATAGAGCGCGTAATAGTCGCGCGTCGGAATCGGATCGAATTTGTGATCGTGACAGCGCGCGCACGACACGCTCAAGCCCAGAAACGCCTTGCCCAGATTGTCGAGCGTGTCGTCAATCATCAGGTTGTCATCGGTGTCGCGCGAACCGAAACGCCGCGAGATGGCGATGTAGCCGGTGGCAATAATTTTCTCTTGCCGTTCCGCCTCCGCTGCTTTTTCGTCAGTGTTTTTGAGAGGCAGCAAATCGCCTGCCAGTTGTTCGCGGATGAATTGATCGTACGGCTTGTCATCATTGAAGGCTTGAATGACATAGTTGCGATACTTGTACGCCGACGGCACAGGAAAGTCCGACGCACAGCCTGCTGTGTCGGCATAACGGACGAGATCGAGCCAATGGCGGCCCCAGCGTTCGCCGTATGCAGGAGAGGCCAGCAAGCGGTCAACGACTTTCTCAAACGCATTCGGCGCGGCGTCGTTGAGGAAGGCTTCGACTTCGCGCGGCGTCGGCGGCAAGCCCGTCAAATCAAATGTGGCGCGACGTATCAAGGTGCGTTTGTCCGCATCGCTGACGGGAACGATTCGTTTTTCTTCGAGCTTGGCAAGGATGAAATTGTCAATCGGTGTTTTGACCCACGCCTGATTTTGCACGGCAGGCACGCGCGGATTTTGGAGCGGCTGGAACGACCAGAATTTTTTTGCGGCGTCAAAATCGTAAGGCTGTTTCGTCGCGGTTGCGGTCGCGCTTGCGACGCGCGGATCAGGCGCACCCATGGTAATCCATTGCTCGAAATCCTTGATGACTTCGTCGGGCAACTTGCCGCTCATCGGCATTTGCAATTTGGGATTGGTGTAGCGAATGGCTTGCAGCAACAAACTTGCTTCGGGATGGTTGGGGACAACCGCCGCTTGCCCCGATGCGCCACCTTTTAGCATCGCTTCGCGCGAATCCAGCAACAAGCCGCCTGCTGGTTTCTTCGCGCTCGCGCTGTGGCATTGATAACATTGCGCGACGAGCACTGGGCGAATCTTCTTCTCAAAAAATTCAAGCGCTTCCGGCGAAGGTATTGCCTGCGGTTGTGCTGCGTCAACCAACAACGTCGCGCGCTTGGTCGTCAATGCGAACAGCAAGACGACGAAACACGCGAAGGTCAATTTCAAGCATCGAACATCTTTTACGACCATCATTCGTTCCTTTGGTGTACGGCAAACTGTTTGCCGATGGCTCAATACGAAGTGAAGAGTTGCGTCGCTGCGCATAGTTCGAGCGACGGAATTTTGTGTGCCGCTTTCAGTAAGAACCGGTTGCTTTGGCTGCCGCAGGCGGCTGGCCTTTCGCTTCTTGCACAATGGCGATGCCTGCGCTCGCGCCGATGCGCGTCGCACCTGCGGCAATCATTTCGCGCGCCGAAGTCAAATCTTTCACGCCGCCCGCTGCTTTGACGCCAAGACCTGAACCCACTGCCTGCCGCATCAAGGCAATATCCGCGACGGTCGCGCCGCCTTTGCTGAAGCCGGTCGAAGTCTTCACAAAATCCGCGCCCGCTTCTTTCGCCAGCCAACACGCGCGCGTTTTTTCTTCGTCGGTTAAGAGCGCGGTTTCGATAATGGTTTTGACGATGGCGCAAGCTTCGTGCGCGGCTTCGACAACGGCCAGAATATCGCGGAACACGATGTCGTCCAGCCCCGATTTCAACGCGCCGATGTTAATGACCATATCAATTTCGGTTGCGCCGTCGAGCATTGCGCGCCGCGTTTCGTACGCCTTCACATCCGGCAACGTCGCGCCCAGCGGAAAGCCTACGACAGTGCAAACTTTGACCGATGAGCCAAGCAACAACAACGCCGATTGCCGCACCCACGCCGGATTCACGCAGACCGAAGCAAAGTTGTACGTGCGTGCTTCGTGACAGAGTTTTTCGATTTCGGCTTTGGTTGCATCGGGCTTGAGCAACGTGTGGTCAATGTATTTGGCAACTTCCGCATTCGCCGCCGCCGCTTCGCCAAACGCGAGACCGATGCGTGACGCGCCCGCGTCCAATGCACAAGCGAGCGTGTGCGGCGTGCAACCGCAATGCGCCGCTTCTGCGCCATTCAACCGCGCGAAGACGAGGTCGGTGATTTGTTCAATGAGTGATTCGATTTGCGCAGCCATGATTATTTCTTGGTCTTTTTCGCCTTTTTCGCAGGCATTTTGCGTTTGGGCTTTTCTTCTTCGTCTTCAATCGCGATGGGCGGAGCAGAGAATTCAACGCGGTCGTAGATTTCTGCCACCTTCAACTCGCAGCCAATAGAATCTATCGTGATGGTTTCCGATAACTCGGTCACCGTTGCGATTAACACCCAGAAGCCGCTTTTGTCACGCCGAAAATATTCGACTACTGGCTCCGTTTGTGAAACTAACAAGTAATCCGTGAACGTTGGAATCCATTGGCGGTAGCGGCGAAATTTCTCGCCACGATCATACGCTTCGGTGGTTTCCGATAAGATTTCGATGATGACGGTTGGGTTCAGCAACACATCTTTGTAATCGTCGTGATAAAGCCGTTTGCCGCAGGCCACCATCAAATCCGCGTACGAAAAGAAGCCTTTCAGCGTGCGCGAAAACTTGGGATCAGGGCCGCTACGCACTTTCATATTGGGCGAAAGCGCTGCGCAATCCCGCCCTTTGAGTTGGTTGCGGAATTCGGCGGCCAAGTTAATTGTGATGATGGAATGCGGATCGGTTTCGCCCGCCATTGCATAGATGTAGCCGTCAATATACTCGTGCCGTTCGAGCGATTCACGCTCCATCGTCAAATATTCTTCTTCCGTGTACAGCACAACCTTCTGTGCTAATCCCATACAACCCTTTCACGACAGTTTTAGTCTTTCTTCTTCGCTGGCTCGCTCGTCGGCATAGCGATTTCGTTTTCCAGTTTGTCGAGGCGCGTTTTCAAATCGTTGAGCGTGACGGTTTCCGCTTGCAGGTCAGACGAAAGCTGAAGCTCGCGTTGCAGCAGGGTTTGTTCGCGTTGTTTGACGACTTCTTTTTCGAGGAGAAGCTGCTTGACTTCAGGTTCGCTTTTGAGTCCCGCCGCTTTTTGTTTTTCTGCATCCTCGACCGCGGCAGTGATATGCGACTGTTGCATACGAATTTCGGTGAGTTGTTCGCGGGCGTTATTGAGTTGTTGGGTCGTCCGCGTGACGATTTCCTGCTGCGCCCGCGTGCGTTCCAACAGCAATTGCATTCGCTGCGCGCTCGTGCTCAGGCGTTGCACTTCAAGGCGAAGCTGGCGCACTTCGTTGACGAGTTCGTCAAACTTTTGCTCGGATACGGCGGTGGTTTGCGCAAACGTGGCAGACGAAGCCAACACACAAACCGCAACAACAAACAACAAGCAGAACAGTTTTTTCATGACTACCTCCAGTTCAGGTTAACAGCAACTTTTACGCGGACGCTCGTCATCCGGCGGTTGCCCGGTCGTGTAGCCGCGCAACACATCGCGCACGATATGCCAGACGTGTTTCAATTGTTGGACGAGCGTTCGTTTCATTACTTCAAAACGACCATGCGCACGATACTTTGGAACAGCGACAACGGCAACAACCGTCGCAGCGCGAGCAACGGCGCGGAATTCACTTGATAGCGCAATTTGCCGGAACCATCCGTCGCCGCTTGATAAATCACCTGCGCCACTTTTTCCGGCCCCGGCGCGGTTTCGCCCACCTTGTTCATATTCGCCATCGCTTTGTTGACGTACGCATCATACGCCGTCAAGCCGGGCTTCGTCATCACGTCCATCGAACGATCATAAAAATCCGTTTTGATCGCGCCCGGCTCGATGATTTTGACGCGGATGTCGAAGGGCAGCAACTCGAATTGCAGCGATTCGGAAAAGCCTTCGACCGCCCATTTCGTGCCGTGATAGGGGCTGTAGAGCGGAAACGTCAAGCGCCCGCCCATCGAAGCGACGTTGATAATCGTGCCATCGCGCTTTTCACGAAAATGTGGGATGACCGCGCGACAAACGTTCATCAAGCCAAAGACATTCGTGTTGAATTGCCGTTGAATCTGTTCGTTGTTGGACGCTTCAAACGGCCCGACCAAACCGTAGCCTGCGTTGTTCACAACCGCGTCGAGCTTGCCAAACTTGCTGATCGTGTCGTTGACGGCTTGCTGAATCGAAGCTTCGTCCAGCACGTCCAATCGCGTGAGCGTGATGTTGCTGTGCTTCGCCCAGTCGCCCGCTTTTTCCGGCGTGCGCATCGTGGCGACGACGTTCCAGCCGCGCTCAGCAAAGTACATCGCAGTGGCTTTGCCGATGCCGGAAGATGAGCCGGTGATGAGAATAGTTTGGGGCATAGTGTTTCCTTTGAAATCAAAAGGCAAAAGGCAAATATCAAAAGGCAAAAGGTCGGAAGATATTTTTTCTTTATCTATCTGAAAAAAATAAAGTGCCGACTTTTTGCCCTTTGCCTTTTGCCTTTTGATTTGCATTTTAATCCAGCTTCGGGTGCATCGTGTGCCACTTCGTCGCTTTTTCGTATGCCAACGCCACACGCAGCGGCGTAACTTCGTCGTATAACTTACCTGTGAACATGATCGCTTGTGGCAAATTGTTGATGAAACCGCAGGGCAAGACGGCTTGCGGATGACCGGTCAAGTTCGTAACCAGCAAACTCGAACTACCGGGCGCAGGCGACACGAACGCATCCCAGTTTTGCATCAGCTTATCCATCTCGCGCATCAACAACGTGCGGGCGCGTTGGGCGCGTAAGTATTCGACGGCAGGAATGAAGCGTGCCGAGCGAAACGAATTCGGCCAATCACTTGGCGCTTGCCCGGACAATTGATTCACGCCGCCATCGCGCGTCAAATCATCAAACGCGGTCGCCGCTTCCGCATTCAAAATGATGCGCAAACTCTCGGTCGAAAATTTCGGCAATTCGAGCGGCTCCAGCTTCGCGCCCGCGCCGCGCAGCGCATCCAACGCAGCGGCGTACAGCTTCTTGCGTTCGTCGTTGCCACTTTCGAATTCGGCTTTCAAATAACCAATCTTCAGCTTGGAAATATTCGTGTCCGGCGTCCAATTGAACGGCACATCGAGCGATGTTTCATCGCGTCCGTCCGCGCCGTAGATGGCATCAAGCACGAGCGCGCAATCTTCGATGCTGCGACAAATCGGGCCGATCTTGTCCATCGTCCAACTCAAGGCCATCGCGCCGTAACGACTGACGCGCCCGTACGTCGGACGCAAGCCCGCGACGCCGCAACGCGATGACGGCGACACGATGGAACCGAGTGTTTCCGTGCCAAGCGAAAAGCCCACCAAGCCTGCCGAAGTTGCCGAAGCTGAACCCGCCGATGAACCGCTGGAGCCTTGCTGCGTTTCTTCCGGTTGCCACGGATTGCGCGTCATTCCGGCGAACCATCTGCCGCCCATTGCCAACGCGCCCATTGAAAGCTTGGCAACTAACACTGCGCCCGCGTCGCGCAAGCGTTCGATTACTGTCGCGTCGTAATCAATCATCTGTTGGCGATACGGCTCTGCGCCCCACGTGGTCGGAATGCCTTTCGTGGCAAACAAATCTTTCACGCCGCACGGAATGCCGTGCAACGGGCCGCGATATTTGCCGCGCTTGATTTCGTCATCGGCCTGCTGCGCCTGTTTGAGCGCGAGTTCTTCCGTCAATGTCACGACATTCAGCAACTTCGGCGCATAGCGTTTGAGCCGCGCCAGGTACATCTTCGTCAATTCGACCGACGAGACTTTTTTCGTCCGCACGAGTTCGGCGAGTTGCGCCGTCGAGCAAAACGCGAGTTCTTCGATTGCACTGTATTTCGGAATGTCCACTTTGCTCAGCTTGAGCTTGCCGCGCACGAGCGGTTGCATCGGCAATTTCTTTTCGGGCAACGCGGGATGAAACGACGTGGCGAGCGGCGTGTCGAGCGGCACATTGATTTTGCGCAGCGATTCGTAGTTTGTCAGATTGCGATTGACGGTATTCAGCGCCATCGTTTCCTGCGCGTCGGTCAATTCAATGCCGATCAATTGCTCGGCGGTGTGCAGCATTTCTTTGGTGATTTTTTGTGGCGCTTGCGATTGCTGCGGTTGCGCGATTGTGTCACCACTGGCGAGCGTCAATCCGGCCGCGCCAGCGGCAGGCAAGGCTTTGACGAAGTTGCGGCGATCCATTTTTGCAGACTTTTGAGAGTTCATAATTACTTTCAGGAGAGTAAAGGAATAGTTAACGCAGGTCATTGATATTAACGGCATCTACGCCGCTATTTTGTAAATAACCCATAAGGCGACCATCCGTTGTTAGCACTAAGTACTTATTTCCTAAATTGACGATAGAGGCATCCGCCAAACCTAATCGGCAGAAGGCGTCGTCCTTAGCGATGACCTTGCTTGTTTCGTAAATTTCGTCGAAACCTTCTACCAGCAGAGCAAATTTACCGAATAAGTCCAAGTGCAGTTTATTTTTTTCATAGGAAGGAAATTGTGCGGCCCAGTTGCTAACCTCCGCTAAAATGTAAGGAGTGGTTACCACTTTATCGAATCTATTGAGAATGCGTTCTAATAACTCAAATGTATCGGGTGGGAAGTCGCAGGTTTTGTCAAATTGAGAAATTCGAGTGGCATCATAAGTGCCAATAACGTAAAGAAGCAGCAGGTTCGTGTCAATTAGAACCCCCACTTGGCGGTATTTTTGAATCAATTGTAAGGCGTAGTCATTCACGCAACCTGTGCCTCTCGTATTTTCATCGAAACAAAGTCACCCGACTCCAAGTCAATCTTGATAACTCTGTAGACTCTCACAGGAGGTCTAAGCGCGAAGCTCAATCTTTGTAACTCATTTTGTGGATTCATAGGTGGAGGGGCATTGAATCCTAAAGTAATCAGCCAATATTTACCGTCTTCTGATTGCTCAATCTCTTCTACTTGAAGATTCGCTGGCTCTTGTTCGTACACGTCCGTTATTTTCTTCCGGGCCGTAGCCACTGCTTCTTTGATGTCTACCATAACTTCCCCTCACAGATATTGCTCTTTAGCCAAACAAAAGAATAAATCAAAGTAGTTAACTGCACAATACAAGCGATTCAAAGCCAAGCCGCAATAAAAAAGGATTCCAGTTTGCGCGGATCAAGTTTGCCGTCGGTGCGCACGCTGCTGCACAAATCCAGGCCGAATGGTTGCACCTGTTCCAATGCAGCTTGCACGTTGGTTGCATTCAATCCGCCCGCTAAAAACACGGGCACGCGCGCTTGCTCGACAATGCGACAGCTCAAATTCCAGTTGTGAACGCGCCCTGTGCCGCCGAGTTCTTTGACGGCTAAGTTCGGATTGCCGCTGTCGAGCAGCAGCGCGTCTACGTGTTCGGCAATGCGCAGAGCTTCGTCCACGGAAGCGTCGTCGAGGACGTGAATCACTTGCACCAATTTGATCGTCGGCAGCGCGGCGCGCAAGGCCTCGTAGGCCGCGTCCTGCAACTCATCCACAAGCTGAATCGTGTTCGTTTGCGTACGGTGATGATGCGCAATGATGTCGGCGGCGTTCGTTTCGCTTGTCAACAAAAACGTCGCAATCGGTGGCGGCACGGTGCGCGCGATGACGCGAATCAATTCGTCATCAATCACGCCGGGGCCGCTTGGCATCGGGCCAACCAAGCCGATAGCAGATGCGCCAAATGACACGGCGGTGCGCGCTTCGTCGGGCGAACTGATGCAGCAGATTTTGATGCGAGGTTTCATGCTTTGAAGTCGAAAGCGCCTGCCGCTACCGCCGCAGCAATCTTCGTGATGTCGGGCGCAAGTGCGCGATCAGCTTTGAGCGGCGCAACCAAATGCCGCAACTTTTGATACGCCAACTCGACGCCGCGCGCGGGGCGCAGCGGTTTCAAATATTCCAAGCCCTGCGCCGCGCACATCAATTCGATTGCCAAAATCTGTTCGGTGTTGCGCACGATTTGTTTGAATTTCAATGCAGCGGTCATTCCCATCGAAACGTGATCTTCGCGGTTTGCGGATGTCGGCAGGCTGTCAATCGAAGCCGGATGCGCGAGGATTTTGTTTTCGGCACAGAGCGCGGTCGCCGTGACTTGCGCCATCATCATCCCCGAATTCGTGCCCGGTTCGCCGACTAAGAATGCAGGCAAGCCGCCGGACAAATCTGGGTTCACCAAACGTTCGATGCGCCGTTCAGAAATCGCGCCGAGTTCGCTGACGCCAATCGCGGCGTAATCCAAAGCCATTGCAACCGGCTCGCCGTGAAAGTTGCCGCCGGAAATCACTTCGCCTGTGTCGGGGAAAACAAGCGGGTTGTCGGTCGCAGAATTCAATTCGATTTCCAGCACGCGGCGCAATTCAAATAACGTGTCGCGCGCGGCTCCGTGAACTTGCGGCATGCAACGGAGTGAATAGGCGTCCTGCACGCGCGGATCATTTTCGCGGTGCGATTCGCGGATTTCGCTTTCGGCTAACAGTTCGCGCAGATGTGCCGCGACTTCGCCTTGGCCGCGTTGTGGGCGCGCGTCGTGCAGCAGATTACGAAACGCGGCGGGCGTGCCGCGCAAGGCTTCGAGTGTCATCGCGCCTGCGACATCGGACGAGCGGGCTAATTTTTCGGCATCCAGCAACGCCAAGCCGCCGACCGCGCACATCGCCTGTGTGCCGTTGATGAGCGCGACGCCTTCTTTGGCTTCGAGTTCGAGCGGCGTGATGCCGGCGCGTTGCAACGCTTCGCTCCCTCTCATACGCTGTTGCTCAAACAACGCCTCGCCTTCGCCAATCAGCACGCAGGCGAGATGTGCGAGCGGTGCTAAATCGCCTGACGCGCCGACCGAACCGCGCGAAGGAATCACCGGATGCACGCCGCGATTCAGCAGTTCCAGCAACGTTTCGATCACGACAGGACGCACGCCGGAAAAGCCTTTGGCCAAGACGTTCGCGCGCAAACACAACATCGCGCGGGCTTCGACTTCGCTGAGCGGTTCGCCGACGCCGCAGCAATGTGAACGCAGCAAATTGATTTGCAATTGTTTGAGTTGATCGGGCGGGATGACGACGTCGGCCAGTTTGCCGAAGCCTGTGTTGACACCATAAATCGTGCGGCCTTGCGCCATCAACGTTTGGATGACGGCGCGGGAGGCTTCGACGCGCGCGCGCGCGGCTTCGTCTAAAGTCACAGGTGCTTTGTCCCGCGCGATGCTCACCAGGTCTGCGAGCGTCAGGTTGTTTCCATCGAGTGCAATCATCACAAACACAAACAGCAGCCTGCGAGAGGCTGCTGTTGTTTGAGGGGGTCGGTGAAAACCTGTCGGCTACGATTGCAATTCTTTGCCGGGCTTGAAGCGAATGGTTTTGCCTTCGGGAATAGCCACTTCCGTGCCCGTGCGGGGATTGCGTCCGATGCCGCGTTTGCGGGGTTTGACGACGAAAACGCCGAAGCCGCGCAGTTCGATGCGCTCGCCGCGTTTGATGGCTTCTTTCATCGTCTCAAAGAGCGCTTCGACGGCGATTTCGGCTTTGATTTTCGGCACGCCCGTGCGCTCGGCGACGTTATTGATGATGTCCAGCTTAATCACAAAATCCTCCAGAGAATCTCGACGGGATAAGATGTCTGATGCCGTCCGCTTACTGATTTCATTGCAATGGAAACTCAATGAATGCCACGACCTATTAAAGCGGAGCGAATTATAGGGAGGCGGTTTGGGGGTGTCAAGGTTGCGGTGGTCGGTGGTCGGTTTGCGCTTTTCTTGTCTTCAAAAAACTTCGTCAGACTTTTCCAGACTTTCCTAGACTTCTCCAGACTTCTTTCGCTAGACTCGCCGCTCATTCCTACTACGCCTGCTTCAGGAGACCCCATGAGCGTTAAGTCTGATCGTTGGATTTTACAGATGTGTCGCGAGCACCAACTCATCACGCCGTTTGAAGACAAATTGATTCGAGAGATTGACGGACGACGAATTATTTCCGCCGGGCTGTCGAGCTACGGCTATGATTTGCGCCTCGCTGCCGATGGCTTTCGCGTGTTTTCGCCGATTGCCAGCGCCGAGATTGATCCCAAGCAATTCGATGAAAGTTCGCTGGTTGAAGCGCCGCTGAAAACCGCCGCCGACGGCTCGCAATATTGGCTGATGCCGCCGCACACCTACGCGCTCGGCGTCACGGTCGAAACGTTCAATATGCCCCGCAACGTAATTGGCATTTGCCTGGGCAAATCCACGTTCGCGCGGTCGGGCATCATTGTGAATACCACGCCGTTGGAGCCGGGTTGGAAAGGCCGTTTGGTGTTGGAATTCTCGAACTCGGCGGATTTACCCGTGCGGATTTACGCCAACGAAGGCGTCGCGCAAGTCACGTTTTTTGAATCGGATGAAGATTGCGAAACCTCGTATGCGGATCGCGCCGGCAAGTACCAGCATCAGGAAAGCATCGTGACAGCG
>CAZWAK010000181.1:0-15822 GCA_964631865.1 uncultured Heliobacteriaceae bacterium
CCTGCTGCTCACGCGCCGCTCGTTCTTCGGGCAACTAGGCCTTGGCACGGCGGCGCTCGCTTCGTTGCTGCGCGAGCCTTCGTTTGGGACGGACAATCAAGCCCGCGCGCCGCATTTTGCGCCGAAAGCGAAGCGTGTGATTTATCTGTTCCAGGCGGGTGGGCCGTCGCAGTTGGATTTGTTTGATTACAAACCGGGGTTGGAAAAATTGCGCGCGCAGAACCTGCCCGATTCGGTGCGCAATGGGCAACGGCTGACGGGGATGAGCGCGCATCAGACGAGCTTTCCGACCGCGCCTTCGCTCTACAAATTTGCCCAGCACGGACAGTCGGGCGCGTGGTTCAGCGAACTGTTGCCACACATGTCGAAGCTCGCCGACGACATCACGTTCATCAAATCCATGCACACCGAACAGATCAATCACGATCCGGCGGTGACGTTTGCGCTGACGGGCTTTCAATTGGCGGGGCGACCGAGTTTGGGGTCGTGGGTGTCGTATGGCTTGGGGAGCGAAAACAAGGATTTGCCTGCGTTCATTGCAATGATTTCCGTGGGCAGGAACGGCGGCGATCAACCGCTCTATGATCGGTTGTGGGGCAGCGGCTTTTTGCCGTCGCAATATCAGGGCGTGAAGTTTCACAACGGCGCTGATCCGGTGCTGTATTTATCGAATCCCCCCGGCATCAGCAAAGAAGCGCGGCGACAGTTTCTCGACAACTTAGCCGAACTCAATCAACTCAACGCGAAGGAATACGGCGATCCCGAAATCACGGCGCGCATCGCACAGTACGAAATGGCTTATCGCATGCAATCGTCGGTGCCGGAGCTAACCGATTTGTCGAAAGAGCCGGAGAAAACGTTTGAGCGATACGGCCCTGACGCGAAGAAGCCCGGCACATTTGCGGCGAATTGCATTTTGGCGCGACGGCTGGCGGAACGCGGTGTGCGCTTCATTCAACTGTTTCATCGCGGCTGGGATCATCACGGCAACCTGCCGAAGAACATTACGAAAGTTGCGCCGGACGTAGATCAACCGTCGTGGGCATTGCTTCAGGATTTGAAAGAACGCGGCATGCTCGACGACACGCTCGTGATTTGGGGCGGCGAATTTGGGCGCACCGTCTATTCGCAAGGCAAGCTGACCGAAACCGATTATGGCCGCGATCATCATCCGCGTTGCTTCACGATCTGGCTTGCGGGCGGCGGCATCAAGCCCGGCTTGACGATTGGTGAGACGGACGATTTCAGCTACAACATCGTGCGCGATCCGGTGCATATTCACGACCTGAACGCGACCATCCTGCATTGTCTCGGCATTGACCACACGCGGCTGACGTTCAAGTTTCAAGGCCGCTACTATCGCTTGACCGATGTTCACGGCAATGTGGTCAAGCCCATCCTCGCGTAAGAACAAGACGCTTTGTGACGTCGCTGTAAACTTGCTGGAGAGGCGTCAAGAGTTCAAGCTTCAGCTTGGTTTTCGTTTCTATCCGACCACGCGCCCGATAGACAAGCAAGCTGAAGCTTGAACTCTTGACGCCTATTTCTGTGCGCGTAGTGTTTATGATGTGGGCACGAAAGCCAATGCGGATGCTTTTGCTCGCAGCGTTGGCGATGTCGGTTGGCTGGGGTTGGCGTGGCGATTATGGGCACGAAGCAGGCGCGATGGTTCCAGACGCTTTGCGACCCTGCCGCAGTAGTTGCAATGCCTCCGCCGACAAGGTTTAATACTCGCTTGTTTTCGCATTCCTGTTCAGACGTTCATCTTCATGCCTCTTTTGACGCGCAAGCGAATTTTCATTGGGTTTCTTCTCCTGTTCCTACTCATCGGCGCTTGGCTGTGGCGGCAGCGATTTTCGCGCGTGGCTTTGGAAACTTATGTGCCGGAAACGGCACTGGGATTTCTCGAAGTCAATGATGTGCCGCGTCTGCTCGATCAATTGACGGCGACGGAGGCGTGGCAGCAGCTTGCGCCGCTCTACGAAGTGAAGAACGCCGTGCAATATGCGGGCTGGGCGAATTGGCTGGGGCGTTGGGCAGGGCTGGGAACGAACGAATCGCTGTTGGTGGCGCGCGGTCAATTCGCGCTGGTCGTGTCCGGCCTTGAAGTGCGCGGCGAAGAAGTCAAACCGCGCTTGGCGTTGCTGATCGAAACGCACGGCAGCGCCGCGCAGGTCAAGGCGTTGATGGAATCGCGCTTGCCGCAGCTGGCGCAGCGCGCGTTCCCGCAGGCGGTGCAAGAGTTGAGTGAATACTCCGGCGTGCCGATCACGATTTATCGCGCGCCGAATACCGACCGGCAGATTTTGTCAGCAGGCTTCGGCAGCACGTGGTTGATTGCCAACGATGCCGCGACGTTGCAAGCCTGTCTGGACGTGCGACAGGGCCGCGGCACGGCGATGGCGAAGAATCCGTTGTTGGCGCAGGCCAAAGCCGAAGTAGATCGTGACGGCGCGGTCTTCGCCTTTGTCAGCAATTCCGGCGCGGCGCGGCTCTCACAATTTTTCACCCATTTGCTCGTCGGCAAGGCGCTGGCGAGTACGCCGCTGGCGGGCATGCCCGAAGGCATCGTGGCGGAGATTTCTGAAAACACAGTGGAAGCGATGGCTTACAGCGCCCGCTTTGACAACGGCGGCGTCGTGGATCGCTATGCGCTGGTGTGCAAACCCGAAGTGGCGAACAGCTTGCAGACGGCATTGCGCGGGACGAACAACGCTGTGCCGGAGCAAAATGCCCCGTTAAGTGCCGAACGAAGTGAAAGCCTGAAGCTCGTGCCAGCGGCGGCGACGGACGTCACACTCGTGAATGTGGCGGATTCAGGGCAGGCGCTGGACGGCCTCGAACGCATTGTGTCCGGGCATCTCGGCGTGGCGCAGAGTTTTCTCTTCCACAAATTTTTCACGAGCGCACGCAAAACATTTTTAGGATTGGAACCGGGCGACAACCCCAGCACCGCTGTCGGCGCAGAAGTCGTGCGCTTCAGTCTGGCATCGAATGACCCGGATGTGCCGGAGCGTGTGTGGTTGGTGGCGGCGCGCAATCGCGGACAGCTTGCGCAGATGGCGGAGCGATTGTTGCGGCAACAGGGCGCAGCGGTGAAGCGCAGCCAGCATCACGGCGTCGAAGTGACGAGCAATGGGCAACGCGCTTTCGCGTTTGTCGGAAATTATTTGGCGATGGGCAGTCCTCAAACAGTGCGGCGTTTGTTGGACGAAGCGGGGAAGACACAGGCGTTGCCGACGCTGCCGCAATTCGTGGCGGCGAAGCGACCCGAACCCACCGGCCAGCGCGTGATGCACGGCTTTAGTTCTGTAACGACGGAAACGCAGGCGATGATGACGGCGCTGGCGCGGCGGCTCAAAGGCAATCCGCAAGCGAATGCCACACAAGCCTTGGAACGCTTGCCCTGGGCGGTAGCGGTCACTGCGTTGACAGGACAGGGCGTAACACGCGAAGCCCATTCACCGTTGGGAAACTTCCCGCTGTTTGTGAACTTTGTGGATTCTGTGTTTTGAGCCAGCGTGAGCAGTGGGGCAGGTTTCTCAACCTGCCCCCGGAGCCTCACTTGTTAATTTTTTTCTTCCGCTTCCGTAACCCCGCCGCCAGCGCTGCTAATCCTGCTCCCAACAACGTCAGCGTCGCTGGTTCGGGCAGGGACGCCACCGGGCCGGACGAGGTTGTCTGGCCAGTAGTGATCTGGTTCGTCACCGTCAGCATTTGATAGTACGGAACGCGCCCAAACGAGGCAAAGCTCAACGAATTGCCGCTATTGCCCAACAGCAGGGCGGCGTTGTTAGCGGCAAACGTCGAAGTAAATGCCATTATGTCGGGTTGGTTGGAGCGCGCGAATTGACCCCAGCGCGCGCCGAAATCCTGCGCCTGATTGTCGGTCAGACGATCTCGGTACGGGCCATTGGGCTGGCTGAGGTCGGTGGTTTCAACGGTGGTTTTGACATGGGCTTCTTCTGGGTTTGGCAATTTCACGGGGGACTGTGTATCTCGAACTGAATTCGCCCACACCGCAACACTCACAAACAAGGAGAGACCCAGGGCCACGCCCGGCAACAATTGCTTTTTCATCATAGTAGTTTCCTCGAAGTATTCCTTCCTTACGAGCACACATAAAACGGGGCAATGCTCACAAGTGGCAGATGTACCGCGTGGATTTTTTTTAATATGGTTGTATTGTCTAGCTTGCCGGCTCGATGCAAGAGGGGAGACCCCGCGTTTGCAGGAAGGAGTGTACTGGCTAGGCGTTAAACAGTCAAGCCGGAATTGCAGTCCTGCTCAAGGTTTTCCGCTGAGCCTGTGCAGATATTTGGTCGTGCGGCGCGCTTGGGTCGTGCCCGCCGCTATTTGTTGGCGGAGGCGTTCCAAATCTTCGGGCGTGTCTACGTCGTACCATTCCGGCAAGCGCGCCAGCGACAACCCTAACGCCTCGGCGCGGGCTTGGGTCGCGGCCAGCACGGTGGCCGAACTCCAATCCACTTGCGCAAACAATTCCGTGTGATGACGAGTCAAGCCAATCAGATAATAGCCGCCATCCGTAGTTGGCCCAACGACGATGGAGTTAGTCTGCAACTGAACGAAAGCTTCGGCCACAAAAGCTGCGGGCAAAGTCGGACTATCTGCGCCGAGCAGGACAACCGAATGAAAACCGCTCTCCAACAAGTCGGCGCAGCAATTGTGCAAGCGCGCGCCCAAATCCTCGCCGCGTTGCGCGAGCAGTAAACAGCCCTCCAAATCGGCCACTTCAAACGCTTCGATTTCGTCCGGCGGCGTGTAGCACAACACCAACGCCAACTCTTCGCGTTCCATCTGCACGGCTTCCATCAGCGCAAACGTGTCTTGCAAAAAGCACACATACAATGCAGTGGCCTGTTCGGGCGTGAGCGCCCCGAACAAACGGGTTTTGACTTGTCCGACGAGCGGCGCTTTGGCAAAAACGACTAAGGCTTCTTTCATTCTGGCTCCTGTTCGAGGGCGGATAGTAGACTGAAGTCGTTGTCTGACGCAATCGTGACAGGGCATCGGTTTGGTACTATGCTCGGCGCGGCATTATGATAGCGTCATGAATTCTTCCGCCCGTGTCACTCTCAACATTGGCCTGATTTTATTGGGCATCTTTTCGGCGGCGTTTGGCCTGAAAGGCTTTTTGCTTTCCAGTCGTTTTATTGACGGCGGCGTGACCGGGATTTCGATGCTGCTGTCGAGCGCGTTGGGCTTTCCGTTGGCCATTTTGATTTCCGTCATCAACCTGCCGTTCATCGCGGTCGGCTACAAACAAATCGGCAAAGCGTTTGCCATCAAAAGTGCGCTCGCCATTGCCGGGCTTTCGCTGTGTTTGGCCTTCGTCAAATTTCCCGATGTCACGCCCGACAAATTGTTGACTGCCGTGTTTGGCGGCTTTTTCATCGGCGCAGGCATTGGCTTGGCGATGCGCGGCGGCGCGGTGTTGGACGGCACGGAAATCGCCGCCTTGCTCGTCAGCAAAAGCAGTCATATTCTGAAAGTCGGCGATGTTATTCTGATCCTGAACGTGTTTATTTTTGCCGCCGCTGCCGTGTTGCTCGGCGTGGAATCGGCGTTGTATTCAATGCTGACGTATTTCGCGGCGTCCAAAACCGTAGACTTTCTGGTCTATGGCATCGAGGAATATCACGGCATCATTATCGTTTCCGCGCGCAGTCAGGAAATTCGCCACGCGATCCTGCACGACCTGAATCGCGGCGTGACCGTGTATCAGGGACGCGGCGGCTTGAGCGAAACCGAACAGGACATTTTGTATTGCGTCGTGACGCGCCTGGAAATCGCCAAAGTCAAAGCCATCGTCGAAGCATTAGACGCCGCCGCGTTCGTCGTCATTCATCACATCGCCGATGCCAGCGGCGGCATGGTGAAAAAACGAATTCTCCATTAACGATAAGGAGAGCAGCGTGAACCCTTTAGTGTATTGGCTCATCTCGCATACCGTAGCCAGAGGCATGACGCGGCGCTGCCCCAAATGTTATCGCGTGCAGATGGTCGCGAAAGAAAAACAGCGCGAAGTCGTCCGCTGCAAATGGTGTTCGGAACCCATTCCCCCGCAACCAAAATGAACTTGACTCTCATCGCCCAATCCTTCGTTCCATTTGTTCTCGCGCTCTTCGTGGGCGGCGCACGCGAATCTGCAAAAGTTGCCCGCCGATCACCGTCTTGTGTGAGGCAAAACCTCACCGATCATTTACTTCCAGTGCCGCCCGATGTCCCGATTCAATCGCGCCGTTCATATAACCTTGCCACCCGGCAGTATGCTCGCCCGCAAAATGGATGCGGCCTGCGGGCTGCGTCAGCACCGGTCGCAATGACATCACGTCGCCGGGGCGAAAGTACGCGTAGGTTCCTTGCGCCCAGATGTCTTCGTGCCACCATTTCACAAAGCCACCTTCAAATTGACGCTGCGCCGCAGGATAAATCTCTGTCAACTTCGTCAGCACTTTGCCAAGTCGCTGTTCGGTGGGCAGGCTGGCAATCTCAAAGCCGCTCTTGTCAGGAATGTACGCCGTCAACAATCCGCGCGTGCCCGCTTGCCCTTTGCTGAACTCATAGACCGAACTGATGAGTCCCGGCAAGCCTTTCTCCAAATGGCTGCTTTGTTGCAGCCAGAACCGTTCTCGAAACTGCATCGGCGCTTTGAGCACTTGCCCGTAAGCAAGATTCGCAATGGCTTTCATGTGCTGCGCTGAGAGTGCCGGAACGATTTCGATTTTGCGCACGCAGGTGAGCGGCGCGGCAATGATGAGAAACTGCCCCGTCACCGTTTGCTGCAAACCGTTTTCCAGGATCGTGAGTTGTACGCCGTCGGCATTGTGCGCGATCCTGACGACCGGGCGCGAGTAATGAACACGCTCGCGCAGTTGATAGGCCAATCGTTTCGGCACTTGATCGTTCCCACCCGCAATGCGAAAGGTCGCGCGCGTCGCTGGTAGCGCCATTTCGCTCAGCATCGCCCGCGCCGAAATGCTTTCAATGTTGATCGCCATCAACGCGGAAACATATCGCTGCATCTGCTCCATCATGGCGGTCGGCGCTTCCAACTGCTTGAGCAATTCGGCAAAGGAAATTTTGTCGTAGTCAGGGTGCGAGAACTGCTCGAAAGGCGTGAGTTGCTTGATCACATCTTTGAGCGCGTCCTGCGGCGTGCGCTCGCGCGGCAACGCATCCAACGGCGCGGGATTGTCATAGCTGCCGGGATACAACGAGAGACCAAATTCCTCCACGTAGCGCAGCATGTAGTCGTGATTGTGTTCGATCCCCTCGCCGCCGCATTCGGCATACAACCCATCCGCAAAATCCCGCACCGTCAGAACACGCCCACCTGCCCGATTGCGCGCCTCAAAGACAATTACATCATGTCCTGCTTGCGTGAGTTCATACGCCGCCGTCAACCCGGCCAAGCCTGCGCCGATGACGAGAATGCGTTTGGGATTATCTGCTTTTCTTCGGGAGAAGAATTGCGTGGGGCCAATTTGTGCAACGGCTGTGATGGGGCGCAGCAACGTGGCGGAAAGCGCAAGGCTGAGCGTCTTCAAAAAGTCACGGCGCGATGCGTTGGTTACGTTGGTGATAGGTAAATTTTCTTTTGCAGACGAAGGGAACTTGCAGTGCATATCAACACTCTTGGTCCCGCTAGGGACATCTGAACTTAGGCAGGTCGTTCACGGCCTGTGAAGCAGAAAAAAACAGCTATTCCCGTCCCAGCGGGACGGTTGAATCTGCCGCTTCCTTCAATCGTCCCGCTGGGACGAAACCAATTTTTCTCCCTCGCACACAGGCCGTGAACGACCTGCCTAAAATCAACCGTCCCGCTGGGACGAAGAGAGCGGAGCAGACACCTTACGGTTTTGTTTTCGGCGGCTCAATCTTACTGCCGTGATTGGCAACGCCTTGTTGAGGGTTATCACTCAGTAGAGCAATGCAAGGCCAATCGCCATTGGTTCCTTTGTTTTACTAAACCCAGCGTTAGCTTACGCTGGCGACCATCTGATTGTCTTTCGATGTCATTAAAGGTAGCCGGACAGCTAACTATTGCTCTCGCATAATCACTCGTAAAAGATATTTCGGGGGTTCCAAATAGAACATCCCTGAATCCCTTTCTATTTTTGAGTGCGTTAATAAACGAAGTCTTGGTATGCGTCCTACCCGTAAGGTAGATTATCTGGGCATTATCAGTAAGAAGATTCCTGAGCGATTGGATGTCCCTGTTAAGTGTTTCGCGCTCGGCAGCATTGGCAGGGGTCTTACTGCAATCTTCTATCAATTTCTTATACTTTTCCATCCAGTCATTAATGACGCCTACCTCGACTTTGCGTCTATTCGCTCCAGGTGTAACCGCCGCTTGGTTGCCTGCTCTCCTCGGTGTGGGAGTAAGAGTCGGTTGTGTAGGAGATGGCGTAGCGCTCGGCGATGAGGCGGGCTTCGAGGTGGCGGTTGCGGAAGTTGCCGCTCTGGGTTTTGTTTCCGGTTTTGCGGTAGCTAATGTTGTTGCCACTTGTGGTGTCGCCGACGGGTCGGCTCCAGTCTCTGACGGCGACTCGGTTTTGTATCCCTGAAATAGCAAGGAAAGTAAAAAACAAACGGAGAGCAAGTACGTTTGGGTTTGAATCGTGGACGGCATAGAACTCTTCCTTTCTTATTTTCGATTGATGTTTGGAGCGGAGAACGCACTCATCACTTCACGCTCTGTGACGCAGTTTCATTCGTCGTCGGGTTGACTGACTGGCGACTCTATTTCTTAGGCTGTAGTTCTGCTTTCGCTTCAGTGTAGAGTGCCGATTTCCACTCCCCGTTAATCTTCACCCAGACAGCGGAGCTATGATAAGTTCCAGATGTGTCCTTCCCTTTATGGCTACCTTTGGCTTGTGTTTTGTACGTCACAATCGCCGTGTCAGGCACAGGGAAAGTTACCTTCCAGTCGGAGAACGCCACTTCCTTTAAGTCATAATCCTTGACATTCTTGAGGCTTTCTTCCGAGTCAAGAATTCCTGAAGCAGTGACTTCCCTAGAGCCGGGGCCGGCACCTTTTCTCATCGCCTCGACGTTCTTGGTACGGAAGTTTTCCCAAGCTTGCTTTTCGATTTCGATTACGGCTTTTTCCATCTCTGCCGTGTTCATTGCGGTCACGGTCACGGGCGACGAGACCGGGCTGGCAGCAGCGGGCGCAGATGCGGAAGGTGGCGCAGAACACGCGCACAGGGTTGATGCGATCAATGCGAAAAACGCAATGTAGATTTGTTTCATTTGGGGTCTCCTTTGGGTTGGGTACTGCGGGTTTGGTTGATTCCGATCTCTTGCTGACATCACTTCTCACGTTGTGATCGTTCCGATGGCGATGACGGGCAACGACGCTCCAAAGCAGTTATAACCTGCTGATAAATCTCTGGCACCTCCTTCTTAAGGTAATCCAGGTATCTGCGCGGTTTGTAGTTGGGGTCTTCTAAACTCAAGCGTGCTTGTTCCGAACGATAATCCAGGTACGAGATAAAATGCCTGAGCGAAAGATCAAGGAGAATTTGCCCTCCCTTTTTGTCTTCGCACCGGATTTTGTCAAGTGGCTGATTGGTTCTTCCCGTAGCGTTTCCGCTTCCGACGGTTCCTGACTGGGAAGACGGACTTTTATCTTGGGCTACTACCGGGGAAGGAGTAGCTTGCATTCCTTTGAGCTTGGATAGCGAGGTATTGGCAACACTTCCCTCCGCAGTCACTACAGACTTTGTCCATACTACATTGTAGTAATAAATTTCTTCATAGGTCTTTGGATCCAGACCCAAGAATTTTGTAGGAGGTGTCCGGGTATATCCAAAGCTTTTGCTCGTCAAAATCCTGTCAAACTCCTGATACATCGTCTCTGGCATGCCAAAATGAACTTCCGCAACGAATTTCTTTTCGCTTTCCGGTTGGGGGCGGAAGCAGAGCCGATACTCATTTTCCACCGAGTTTCGTTTCTGACCCCGAATCTCATAGGGATAGACATCTGGTATCGGCCACTTCGCTAGCCACTTTTCGATAATTCCCGCACTAACCCATTCGGAGCAACGACTGTCCGGTGAAGAGCTTGGGTTACGTGGCGACTGTGCCAAGAGCGTAATACTGAGCAGAAGCAGCATGAGGGCTTGCAGAAACCACTTGGGTTGCCGTGTTGTCAATAACTCGCTCCTGTTACGAATAGTAGGATATTGGTTTTCAGCGTAATCTCGATTGAACCACATATTTCCTCCTTATGTTTGTTGTTCGGGTTATGCAGTTTTCGGTCAGCTTTGTTTTATTCAGTTATTCATTTCTTTTGTTGCCGCGCGCCCGCTCGGTCTCAGATGTACCCCAAGGCTGAGGTTGAGATACTCCACGCCCCATCACCCAACGCCACAGAAAATTGGTAAAAAATTTCCCTTCATGAACAGAATGCGGAAAAATTCATGAAATCAGTTCATGGCTTTGCGATTTTTTTTGTTGCTGTAAAAAATTCGGGGAAAGTGCATGGAGTTCAAGCTTCAGCTTGGTATTTGCGTGCGAAGAGGAACACCAAGCTGAAGCTTGAACTCCATGCGGTTGGGTGGGCGTTCAACTCCAAAGTCGCCCGTCAAAGGTGAATGCGAGGGGCGTACCAATTTTCAGGCGTGCAAAATCGGGATGGCGGGGATTGATGAGGTAGTTGAATTCTTGTTCGATGAGGGCGGAGGGGACGACTAACACCAGCGAAGAGGCGCGTTGCAACCATTCAGAACCGATGTCCTGCAAACGCACGGGCGCGGGATCGGCTTGCCAATCTGTCGGGAGGTCTTGTACACGGATGGTTTCGAGCTTGAGGCGCGCGGGAATTTCTGCGGACAGGGCAACGAACTCTTGGGGTGGGATCGGGACGCGGTGATGTACCAGGACTTCCAACGCGGCGAGCGACAACGTGGCGGACGTATAAACGACGGGCACGCCTTTATGATTCCAGCGTCCGCCGTGCAGCCGCGCGCCTTCGCCATCAAAGGCCGTCGCCGCGTGCCGCGCCCGACAAAGTCGCCAAACCTTCATCAACTATACACTCCGTACTCAATGCGCCCTAAAATGTCGGTGACTTGTTGCGAGCCTTCATCCGTGTCCAATAACGACAACGGGGTCTCGTGTCCGAGCGCCGGAATCGGTGCTTTGAGCCACGCGGTCGCTGCTTCGGCTGATCCCAACACTTCCTCGGCGTAAGCCGTGATGCGCGCCACACGATAGAGCCGATCTGATTCCGCTTTGCTCAACGTTTTTTCTACTTTGCGCCGAGCCAGCGTGCGTTCGGAAATATCAATCAGTTCTCGGATTTGCGCCTGCGTAATTTGATAGCGGTGTTGCAACGCTTCGAGCGCGGAAAAGCGCAGTCCCATTCGCACCTGACCTTTCAGCGAGGTTTCATCCTGCCCTCGTTTCAGGCCGATGGATTTGGCTCCGCCCAGGACTTCAATGATTCGTTCTTGTGGTGTCATAAATTGCCCTTCCGTTATTTGGCAGAATCATCCTGCCAGATGTCGGACAATCTTTCAATTCTCATTTTGGCACTGCGCGCCATAACCGCAACGTCTTATCCCAGCTTCCGGTCAGCATCGTTTTGCCATCCGGCGCAAATGCGACGCCCCAGACTTCGTTCGTGTGTTCGCGCAAGGTCAGCAGTTCCTGCCCGGTCTGCGGATTCCAGAGTTTGATGGTGTTGTCGTTGCTGGCCGAGGCGAGGCGGCGGCCATCGGGCGTGTAGGCGACTTGAAAGATTTCGTCGTTGTGGCCGGTCAGGGTGTGTTGCAAATGTAACGTTGCAACGTCCCACAGCTTGATGGTTTGGTCTTCGCCGCTGGTGGCGAGTTGGTGGCCGTCGGGCGAAAACACGGCTGTCCAGACGCGGCCTTCGTGGCCTTTGTGCGCGGCTTTCTCTTGCCACGTTGTTGTGTCCCACAATTTGAATGTGCCTTCCCATCCGCCGGACGCCAACAGCTTCGCATCGGGCGAAAGCGCGAGCGAGAGGATTTCTTTGGGATGAGCTTGGAAACGGGTTTTGATCTGATTCGTGATGACATTCCACACAATGATCTCGCCGTCGTTCGTGCCGAGCAGCAACGTTTGCCCGTCCGGCAAAAACGCCAGCGAACGTACGCCATCCAAATATCGGCGTGTTCCTTTGACGAAGGTCTTGAGTTCGCGGCCTGTGGCAACGTCCCACAGTTTGGCTGTGCCGTCCTCGCTGGCGGTTGCCAGCCATTTGCTGTCGGGCGAAAAACGCGCGCAGAAAATCATATTTCGATGACCGCGCAACACAGTCTGCGCGCCAGTGTTCGCGTTGTGAAGAATGGCGGTGCTGTCTTTTCCGGCAGAAGCGATGTGTTCGCCATCAGGCGAATAGGCAACGGTCAAAATGTGTTCGGTGTGACCGGTGAGCAGTTCCGGTTTGGTCACTTCGTTCACGTCCCAAATCCGCACGGTGCGATCCTGGCTGGAGGTGACGATCTTGCCGGTCGCGGGGTTGAAATCGTGCGAGACGAGGTCGGCGGTATGGCCGCGCAGCACGGCTTTCTTTTGCTTCGTCTGTAAATCCCACCAGATGATGGTGCGATCCAGCGAAGTCGAAAACATATCCTGCATCCCCCAGGATAAACCCAGCCCGTTGACAGCTCTCGTGTGGCCGGGGCGCGCGGCAAGCTGCTGCAAGGCGGGAAATGTCCAGAAGGCGACGGAGCCGTCGGCGCTGCCGGTCACGATGGTTCGGTGATCCAGTGCGGCAGCGAAGGAGGTGAGGGCAACAACTCCTTGCGGTTGCCGGGCGATGATTCGCCCCGTAAAAATATCCCGCACCGTCAAGGCTTCATCGGTGAGTACAATCACATACTGCGAACTGCGATCAATCAGAATTTTGCGGATCACGCCTGGCTCGGAAAATACTAGCGGTGGACGATGCAAATGCAAAAAATTTATCCGCACAGCTTGTTCGTCCCACACGGTGAGCAACTTCTCTGCATCGTAAGAGTAGTGATACGAAGTCGGTGCTTTGCCTTGTCCTGGAAACTTGTGCAGGATTGCGCCCGTGACACTATCTCGAATCTTAATGGTTCCGTTTTTAGCAATGGTGACAAGGCGTGGAGGCGCAGCGAAACACTCAATAGCCACTAATTCGCCTTCTTCATCCGCGAAGGCAGCTTTTTGTGCTCCCGTCAAAACATCATAAATGACAATTTGGCGCTGCTCATATAACCCCAGTAAATCACCCGTACCATAAAACTGTAGGTGGTCCCACTTAGGTTCCCGCCTCGGATAAGATCGTACTTCCTTACCAGTAAGGGTATCGAAGATTTTGATTTCTTGTGTTTCAAGCTTGACCGTTAGATAGTTGCCCTGTAAAGGCCAGCCTAGATCAATGGCTACAGTAGGCAATTGGGTGGTGTGGGAACTCGCATTTTGCAATCGTTGTAGATAGCCCCATTCAAAGCCACGCAAGTCTTCTTCGCCCGCTTGTGGCTGCCAACGTTCGAGTGTCTTCTGCATTGCCACAAAGTCGTTGTTCTTCCACGCTTCCAACGCTTGCTTCATTTCCGCCGCGTAGAGTTGTCGCCGCTGCTCGCGGGCTTGTGCGCGTTCGACCTGCACCTGTCGCAGCAAAAACGCCATCCACAGCAGCAACACCACGAACGCGGCGGCTCCGGCGCTAAAGGCGACTTTGTGACGGCGCACGAACCGATTCGCGCGATAGGCGAGCGTCGGTTTGCGCGCTTGCACGACTTCGCCCTTCAGATGCCGCCGAATATCTTCGCTGAATTGCGCGACCGAAGCGTATCGCTCTTGCGGTGGCGGCATCAGCGCGCGACCGACGATATTGTCCAAATCGCCGCGCAACGACCGAACGATGTGCGCGGGAGCAAGCTGGCTGGGGCGTGGTGGCGTTTGTTGGCTGAGGACGCGCGCGACTTCGTGTGGCTGGCGGGACGCAAATTGAAACGGGCGTTGGCCGGTGAGCAATTCAAACAGCACAACGCCCAAACTGTACACATCAGATGCGGTCGTGATGCTCGCGCCAGTCAATTGTTCGGGACTCGCGTATTCCGGCGTCATCAGATGCGTGCCGGGCAGCGACAAATCAGAACCGTAAGCGGACGCATCGAGAGCTTTGGCGATGCCGAAGTCCAGCAGTTTTACCTGGCCTTCGGCAGTGACAAGGATGTTGCTCGGTTTCAGATCGCGGTGAATGATGAGGTGTTGATGCGCGTGCTGGACGGCGGCGCAGATGTCGAGAAACAACTCCAAGCGCGCGCGCACGGACAGGTTGTGCTGCTGGCAATACTCGGTCAGCGCCACGCCTTCGACATATTCCATCACCAGATATTGCCAGCCTTGCGCAGTCGTCCCGCCGTCGAGCAGGCGCGCAATGTGCGGATGCTCCAAATCCGCGAGCATCTGCCGTTCCTGTCGAAAGCGATCCGCCATTTGGCTCAAGCCGGGCCAGACGAGTTTGATGGCGACCTGTTTGCGAAACGCATCGTCGTCGCGCACGGCCAGATAGACCACGCCCATTCCGCCGCGTCCGAGTTCGCGTTCGATGCGATACGCGCCCAATTGCGAACCGGCAAACGCTTCGCTTTCCGTCGTGCGCCAGTGTTCGAGCAAGCCCGTCAACACCGGCGCTTCTAAAAAATCGGCGGCGGCGGATTCGTGCGACAACAACTGTTCGATGCGGCCACGCAGTGCGAAATCGTGTGCGTAATGCGTGGCGAGGTAGCGTTGACGCGTAGCGCAATCTAAATCAACGACCTCGTCGAACACGGCCCGAACTTGCAATAAATCTTCGTCCCACATAACTGCCGTATAGTAATCAAGAGTCAGTCCTGCTACTTTATAATGCGTAAAGACTGGCCATTTCGGTTCATGCATTTTAGTGGCAAACAGTTGGGCGCTGACAAGGAGGAACTCGTTTGCAAACCACGACGACTACATTTTCTACGCTGTTGCGCGAATGGAAGCACGGGAATGCCGAGGCTGGAGATGAATTGGTGCGATTGGTGTACGACCATTTGCACTTGTTGGCGTCGAGCTATTTGCGCCGCGAACCGCTCACCCCTTCGATCCAGACGACCGAGTTGATTCACGAAACGTGGCTGCGGTTGTTTGGGAAGGAAACGCCGGATTTTGAGAGCCGCGCGCATTTCTTCGTGATCGCTGCGCGTCAGATGCGCCGCTTGCTGATTGACCGTGTGCGTGGCGCACACGCCCACCGTCGCATCCCGAAAACCGCCCTCTTTCCCATCAGCGAAGCCAAAAAACTTGCGGTGCCGCCGGACGAGCAATTGTTGCTGGTGGACGAAGCCTTGCAGCAATTGGAAGCACATCTGCCGCGCGTGGGGCAGGTCGTCGAATTACGCTATTTTGCTGGCTTGACTGAAGAAGAAACGGCGCACCTTCTGAGCATTTCGGTGACGACGGTGAAACGAGACTGGGCCTTTGCCAAGCTCTGGCTGTTGGATCACCTGGTCTCATCTTGATCCTGCGCCTTTCAAACTCCGCGATCCCCTTATCCCACCAACTCACCGCGCTTCGCTTCGTATAACTTGATGCTCTTCTCAATGATGTGACACGCATCGAAGCGACCCATAAACCGCTCGACTTTGACCTGCTTGTTTTCGAGCGCCTTGTAATCTTCAAAGAATCGCTGCACGGATTTCAAGCGATGTTCGGGCAGTTCCGAAATGTCGCGGTAATGCCGGTATTCGGGGTCGTCGGCGTGAACGGCGATGATTTTGTCGTCTTCTTCGTTCTGGTCAATCATCTGCATCACGCCAA
>CAZWAK010000182.1:0-15768 GCA_964631865.1 uncultured Heliobacteriaceae bacterium
GCGGGCAAACGGAATGGTTTCGCGCACGTGTTCTATCCCACAGAGCCACGTGACGCAACGTTCAATGCCCATTCCGAAACCAGCGTGCGGCACGCTGCCATATTTGCGCAAATCCAAATACCAATCGAACGCTTCGGGCGGCAGATTATGCTCATGAATGCGCTGCAAGAGCAAATCCAGCGACGACGCGCGTTCGCCGCCGCCAATGATTTCGCCGTAGCCTTCGGGAGCGAGAACATCTACGCACAAGGCCAGATTCGGGTTTTCAGGATCAGGCTCCATGTAAAACGCCTTCACCGCCGCCGGATAGCGATGCACCATCACGGGCTTGTTATACTGCGACGAAAGGTACGTTTCATCCGGCGCACCGAAATCGCCACCGTATTCAAATTTGTGTTCGATCTTTCCTTCCGCAAACGCCTGCTCCAACATCTTCGCCGCGTCGTCATATTGCAAACGCGGGAACGGCGGCACGATTGCTTCAAGCTTCGAGATGTCGCGTTCGAGCAGCGCCAATTCGTCCTGGCGCGTTTCCAACACGCGCGCGACGATGTAGCTGATGAAGTTTTCCGCGAGCACCATCACGTCGTCAAGATGCGCGTATGCGACTTCCGGCTCGACCATCCAAAACTCGGTTAGGTGTCGCCGCGTCTTGGATTTTTCGGCGCGAAACGTTGGCCCGAAGCAATAGGTTTTGCCAAACGCAGCAGCAGTCGCTTCGTTATACAGTTGCCCCGACTGCGTCAAATAGGCTTTCTCGTCGTCGAAGTAATCCACTTCAAACAGCGTCGTCGTGCCTTCGCACGCGGCGGGCGTGAAAATCGGCGTGTCGCACAACGTGAAGCCGTTGTTGTCGAAGAAGTCGCGCACGGCTTTGATGATCGTGTGGCGCACACGCAGGATCGCGTGTTGCCGCTTCGAGCGCAGCCACAAATGCCGCTTGTCCATCAGGAATTCGACGCCGTGTTCTTTCGGCGTGATCGGGTAATCGTGCGCGAGTTGCACGATGTCGAGCGCGTGTACGTCCAATTCAAACACACCCGGTTTCTTCGGATGTTCGCGCGGCACGCCGACCACGATGATCGAAGATTCCTGCGTAACCTTTTCGCAATTTTCCCACGTCTGCTCGCTGACATCTTTTTTGGAAGCGACGGCCTGAATCAGCCCCGTGCCATCGCGCACTTCGAGAAACGCGAGCTTGCCGCTGGAACGTTTGTTGTAGAGCCAGCCTTTGATCGTGACCGGTTGCCCGGCGGATTTTGCAATGTCGGAAATGTATGTTTGCGTCATAAAGTTTGTTTCGAGGCCAACTCCAAATAGATTTCAGAACGACGGATGCTTAGCCCTAAATCCAAATGTTCCATCCAGCCATTCCGGCCTAAAATATTGCGATTAAGGCCATAAAATTCGGCAAAATAAACAGTGCTCTCAAAAGCTAGATCAAATGTTTGTATGACGACACGATGCCCATAAGCGACAAATGATCCTGTTAAGGTAGATAAGCGTATGGCTCTGCCGCTTTCAATATCTAATCCAAGTTCATCGGCGTAATCTCGTTGAAATAAACAGAACTCTGCTCCTGTATCTACCTTGCCATACCCCCTCGACAATAGTCCCCAGGCTCTTCAAAGAAAAAGGGATTGTAATTCCAATTTCCGTTGTTTGATAAGTCCGCCGTTCCGTAAATTCGAGGCGATGTTTCATGGTTACATCCCCAGATAATAAATATTCGCTTCTTCGAGATAAATCACCAGCGGGCGATCTATCTTCAATTTCTTCGCCTCTGCATACACATCTTTGGCGCGATGGCTGGTTGCAAAAAGATGGTTGCCTTCCAATCCAATCCACCGACCGACATATTTTTCTCGATTTTCTTTCAGCCACTCATTTTCAGCCGAGCGGTCTTTACTGGCGAAAGTGGAAGGGACAGGCTTACTCGGCTTGTCCAAATCGCGGAGAGACTCAGCCAGCCCTCGCTCAATCTTCACTTTGAGCTTTCTACGTTGGGAGAGTGGCAATTGATTTGCTTGAGTAAGAACTTCTTCTAATGTAACACTTGCCATACTTTACCTCGTGTTTTGTTACTACCAGTGCGAAGGATTATATGCTCTGGCCGTACAAACTTGCGCTAGCGACTATAAATTTTGTACGCCTCTTCTGAATTCAACTTCCTCACCCGCAGCTTATCGCCTTCGACTTTGTCGCCGTGCGCAGCATCCACATAAAACTGTCGCCCGCCGAATTTCTGCGCGCGATCAACGCGATAGACTGCGATGCTGAAGGTGTAAGCCACATCGCCCGTTGGCTGAAACCAATGCACGTTGTTCCTCTCATCCGAAACCGTCGTGACTTCGCCAATCGTCAATGCTTTGTCCATCGTCGGCTTGAGAATCAAGTGCTCGGCCTCATCGGCGACGCGATCAAAATGCCAGCCGTGCAGCGCGCCGCCAATCGGCATGTGCATCGAAGCCATATTGCGATGGCAATGCGGCGGAATCACTGCGCCGCGTTTCATCCCATAAATCGTCGGGCTGAAACTCAAATCGTCGGGCAAGCCTTTGCGCGGCGCAGGCTCAACATCAATGATGGCTTCGTGCGGGCTGACGAGTTTGAGCTTCTTGCGCAAACGGTCGAAATCAATCGCACGCAGCAAATCATTCGGCTCGACGCGCGCGAAGATTTCGGCGATTTTGCTCTGCCATTCGCTTTGCTTGATCTGTTGTTTCCGTATCGCCCGCGAAGCTGCTTCGACTTCAATCAGCCAATCTTTGGCGATGGCGTGAATCGGCTTGGCAAGCAGTTCGTTGCAGAACAACGTTTCGACGAGCGAGAACGTGAACAACGAACTCAGCAAGCTGGTATTGAAATTGCGGCGAGACGTATTGCTCATTGGTTGCCTTTCAGCTTGGCAGGAATTGCCCGTCAAAACTCATCCTCGTCTTCAGCGATTTGAAAATCCGTTGCTACCAGTTCTTTCCAAACCGCCATAACTTCTGGCGTTGCCCCAGCCGCTTGCAACCGATCCACAACGGCCCCCTCTTCGGTTTTGAGTTCTGTGAACAAAAGCAACAACACCGCCAAATCGCGCCAATCTGTCCCTGCTTTCGGCGTTCCGCGTCGTTGATGAAGAGAAATCACTTTACTGGCAATCAGTTCATCAGGATTCATCACCAACACCTGCGCGATGCGTTGCGCGGGTGGAAGCTGTTTGACCGGACGCAAATCCACCAAGTGACGATTGCCCGCTTTGCGCACTTGATATAAGCGAAAGCCGCGCCCTTCGCCAATCTCGCGTTTGCATACAGCAATGTGGAATTTCTGATTCAAATGTTGCTGAATCTCGTCGGCCAAAGCGTCGGCGCGCGGCGACATCAAATCAATGTCCTGTGTCATGCGCGGCTCGTCCACATACGCATTTACAGCCTGCGCGCCAAAGACCACGACATCATCGCGGTCGCGCAAAAATTCCAAGACCGCCTGCTGAATGGTGCTGAGTGGTAGCGTTTCACTCATCGCAAATTCCCGAAATGTCAGAACATCAGCCACAAACATATTGCTTCGGATTATAAACTCTCAAGCTTGCGCCGCAACGCCGGATAGGCTTTCATCTCCGGCTTATTCATTGCGCGCAGCACGGTCGCAACCGCTGGGCGAATGTATTTTTCATAAACCTCCGCGCGCCCGACGACGGCGGTTTGATACGAAAAGGTGCCGGTCGCTTTCAATTGCCGCTGCACGGTCATCAAGTGAAATTCGTACAGCAATTCGTCTTGCGGAATCGCCGCCAAGCCGTGCTGGACGCGCTTGGCGTTGAAGAAATCAATATGCGCTTCAACCCAGGTTTCATTGGCTGGTTCAAGCACGCGCTCAACTAAAATCGGTACGAGGTCATACGTTGCTGGCCCCATTCGCGCGTCCTGATGGTCAATGATGCGTAGCGTGTTGTTGCCGTCTACCATCAGGTTCATCGCGTGATAATCCCGATGCGTCAGCACGCGCGGGCGCGCGGACAATTCTGCTGCGATGCTTTGCAAATCGGCTTTGATCGCGGACGTGTCGTCGTCGCTGAATTGCTCGCGGCGATAGCTGCCGAAGAAGTGATCGAAGAAGTAATTCAACTCCCACATCAATTTGTCTTCATCGAACGCAAGCGTGCTGGCGACCGAGCCAGAGCGAATCGCCAAATCCGACGCAGCTTGAATGCGGGCGATCAATTCGATGGCTTCTTTGAGCTTGGCTTCGGAATAGAGCGGATGCTCCTGCATCCATTTCGCTAAACTTTCGTCGCCGAGGTCTTCCTGCAAAATGATGCCTTCGGTTCCAGCGATGTCAATGACCTTCGGGACGGGCAAGCCTGCCGATTCAAAGAGTCGCGTGACATCGAGATAGGTGCTGCTCTGTGGATTGAACGGCGTGGCATAGAGGCTGACGATGAAGGTTTCAGCGGCGTCCGTCGAAACGCGATAATATTTGCGCGTCGAAGCGTCCGGTGTCAGCGCCGTAAACTGAATCGTTTCGGGTTCGACGGCAAAGTATCGTGCCGCGTAGTTGCGCACTCGTTTGGTGCTTACATCTTCAGTCATTGTGGTTGCGCTCATAATTCCTGTGTTTCGTTATTGAATCGGGACGACATAATTTTCGCCGATCACTTCGCCGCGCGTGGCTTTTTCCGGGATGTCGTCATTCAGTGCCAATGCGGCGCGCACAATCACTTGGCGCTCAAACGTAGCATTGGCAGGGATGCGGACGCCGTCGCTCAACACACATTGCGAAATCCGCGCGCCTGCTTCGACCTGCACGTTGCGCCACAACACCGAATCTGTGACTTGGGCAGTCGCGTCAATTTCGCAGCCTTCATCCGCCGTGAATTGCAAACCTGCGCGCCGCATAAACTCCAAACTGATTTCCAAATACCGCGCCAATGTGCTGAGTTCGTGCCAATCGCCTGTGCCGATGTGTGTAGCGATTTTTTCGCCGGCCTGCATTGCTGCCGGGTACACGTCACGAATCGAATCAGAAAAAACGCCGCGCGGAATATACTCGAAAATCGCGGGTTCGAGAATGTGGATACCCACAAACATCAGCGGGTGGTCGGTGGTCGGTGGTCGGTGGTCGGTAGTTGTCGGAAAGCCCGCAAAGCCCTGATAAAAGCCATTTGCATCCACGAGGATTTGGCTGAACTTTTCGCGTTTGGGGTTTTCTTTCAGCACGAGCGAGGCAAGCGCATTTTTACTGCGATGCGTCTGCAACGCCGCGCCGAGATCGAGGTTGGTGATGATCTTGCCATTGACGACGAGGAACGTTTCGTCTTGCAGCAAATCACGCACCTTGTCGAGCGCGCCGGACGTGCCGAGAATTTCCGGTTCTTCGACCGAGTAATGAATTTTCACGCCGTACTTGCTGCCGTCGCCGATTTGCTCCTGCACGGATTCGGGTTCGTGATGCAAATTGATGATAATGTCGGTGATGCCGTATTGCTTCAGATACTCAATCGTGTAGGCGATCAGCGGGCGATTCAAAAACGGAATCGCCGGCTTGGTGCGTTCGATGGTCAGCGGCCAGAGTCGCGTGCCGAATCCGGCGGCGAGAATCATTGCTTTCATAATCGGTGGCTGGTGGTTGGTGATTGGTGACTGGTGGCTGGTTTGCATTCACTGCTTTACCAACCACCAGCCACCAATCACCAGCCACCTTCAAAACACCATATCCTCCAACGGCTTGCCCTGTTGCTGGCAATGGCGCAGTTGCAGGGCGATGTAACTCTCCAGGATGTAATCAGCGGGCGTTAGACCCAATAAATTGACCGCTTCGGCGATGGCTTCTTCTGCGCCTTCGAGTTCAAGGAAGTCTCCGAGCGGCGTTTCGTCGGCCATCACGTGCAGGCTCTTTCCGCTGGGCAAATTTGCTTCGTACACCGCGCGATATTTTTGATAGCGAAAGAAGCGGTGAAAGCCTAAACGGTCGAAAATCGCCAAGGCTTCGGCAGCGTCTGCGATTTCGGTTTCGAGTTCGATGCGTAACTTGAATTGCGACGAGGGCGCGTCGTCGCCCGCTTTTTCTTTGTAGGTCAATACGCCTTGTCCATTGGCGGAGCGCACGCGCAACACCGAACGCTTGGTCGCGAGTTGCTGCGTCGTCGTGTCCAGCAGCCAGTTGTCTTCAAAGTGGCGCGGCGTGTGCAGCGTCAGCCCGATCCCGGCTTGTTCCAGGGCGGGCAGACTTAGTTTTAATTTGACTTCGATTTCGTGACTCATCCGCTGTGAGTGATTCGCATTGCGACAGGCAGGGAGCAGATCACAACTCGCAATTTGAATTTCGTTCGTAAACAACCGCTTGGTGCGGCGAGGGATTATGACGGAGGTTTAGGCGACTTGTCCAGTCAGGTACTGCGGATTTAACTCGAAGGTGCCGGGCGCGGTTTTGCGAAACCGTTTGGCACGGCTCAGCGAGACGGCGAGTGTGATGAGTTGATGTTGGCCGCGAAATTCAAAGCCGCCTTCGGCCATGCGTTGATAAATTTCGCTCACGTGCAACGGCCTGCCGGCTTCCCGCAAAACGATGGTGGCAGCTTGCGGAATGCGGAAATCATTGAAGCGCACGTTGCCGGTATTCTTGTTGAGCCGTTGGGCGGCAGTGCCAGCTTCGATAGCCTCGAGATCTTCCAATTCCAACTCCATTTGATCTTCGTCCGGGTAATACGAAACTGGTTGTGGTGGGGGCGCAGTCGGGCGCGGTCGTGATGGCGGGGGCGAATGTGGTGCGCGGGTTTGTTTGGGAGGGGCTGTAGTTCTTTCTGATGTCGGATAAGAAGTCGCGCGCGGTTTGGGCGCTAATAAGGCCATCATGGCGGCGTTCGCCTGGTCAATCACCGTGTCATACGCCGCAATTTGGGCGCGCACCATCGAAGCCTCCGCTTCCAGTTCATTCAGCTTATTCTCGCTGCGCCGTTTCAATTCCTCATTTTCGCGGAGGGTGCGGAGGATGGATTCGATGTTGGTGTTTTCAGCGGCCATGCGGAAAATTTGAAGCAAGGGCGAACGGCTTATTTATCGCGTTCGACGACAAACTGTGCAATGTCATACAGGGCTTGCCGATATTGATTGTCTGGCAAAGATTCCAACGCTTCCTGCGCCCGCGCGGCATAACTCATCGCTTCATCGCGGGCGATTTCTAGTTGACCATATTCGCGCAAAATAGCCAAGACTTTATTCGCCGCCTCCTCACTTTCTTCAGCATTTTCATTCATCGCTTCGCTGACCAGTACCTCATACTTTGGAAAGCGATCCAGCAAACGAATCAACGGCAACGTCACTTTGCCTTCACGTAAATCGCTCAGGACGGGTTTGCCGAGCTTCTTTTCGTTCGAGGTGAAGTCGAGCAAATCATCGGTCAATTGAAATGCGATGCCGAGGTTCATGCCGTAATCTTCGAGCGCGGCTTTTTCGACGGCGCTCGCCCCGCGCAACACGCCGCCGAGCCGACAACTGGCGCTGAACAAAAAACCGGTCTTGCGCTGCACGATGTCGAAATGTTGTTCTTCGGTGATGCGCAAATTGCCGACGAGCGGAAGTTGCAGCAACTCGCCTTCGGTCATCTTGCGTGTGGCTTCGGTCAGGATGTCGAGGACTTCCAGATTGCGCTGTTGCAGCGACGTCTCGAACGCCGTCATGTACAACCAATCGCCCAGCAGCACGGCGATGTCGTTGCCCCACTCGGAGGCGACGGATTTTTGTCCGCGCCGCATCTCCGCGCCGTCAATGATGTCGTCGTGAACGAGCGTCGCGGTGTGCAGCATTTCCATCACCGCCGCCATGCTGATAATCGCGTGGTCTAACGCTTCGCCAAAGACTTTCGCCGCGAGCAACAACAACGCCGGGCGCACCCGCTTGCCGCCCGTGTTGAGCAGGTAGCGATTCAGGTGCGAGAGGATTTGTACATTCGAGCGCGACTGCCGTTCCAATTCTTCCTCGACTTGTCTGAGGTCGTGGCGGATCAACGCAAAGACCTGGCCGACGACCTGGGCATTGGAAAACCGCATTCCGTGCAACAAACGTAAAGGAAGAAGATTGGGCTTGGCCATGATTTTTAATTGGTTCGGTAGTTGGTAAATTGCATGTCAATGCCGAAATCGTGCCCGCGCAGTGCGGCGATGACCTGCTGTAACGTATCGCGGTCTTTGCCGGCCACGCGCACGAGATCGCCCTGAATCGAAGCCTGCACCTTGAGTTTTGTGTCTTTGATGAATTTGACGATGTCTTTGGCTTTGTCCTGCGGGATGCCTTGTTGCAGGGCAATGCGTTGACGCACCGTGCCGCCGAGCGCCTGCTCGATTTTGCCGTAGGTTAAGCCTTTGAGCGGCACGCCGCGTTTGACCAGTTTGGATTGCAAGATGTCGTTCAGGCTATTGAGCCGGTATTCGTCGTCGGACGTGAGAATGATGGCCTCGTGCTTTTCGGGTTCGATCTGGCTTTTGCTGCCTTTGAAATCGAAGCGGGTGCTGACTTCTTTGAGCGCCTGATTGATCGCGTTGATAACCTCGGTGTGCTCGATGGCGGAAGTAATGTCAAATGTATTCTGCTGTGCCATAGATAAAAAAATAGTCCCAAAATTTCACCCGCGAGTTCACGAAAGGTCAAGAAACTATCACGCTTGAAAATCGTTGCGCGGCGACGGGAAAAGTCGGAACAGAAATGACGGGTACGAGCCGGAGGTTTTATCGTGATCGCTGGGGATTGTCAAATCTCTGCGCCCCGTGCGTCTGACGTGCAATGGTCTCTTCTGTGATCTCTTCCGGCAAGCCACGCAAATTTAAACTCTATTCGTTGCAAGGCGCTATTTCAGGTTGCTTCATCTAAAGTCTTAACCCGGCTTGTGCAAACGGTGATTGACAACGATCTTCTAACTGATAATAATACAAGCCCTTGCTGCCCCTGGTTAGGACGCCAGTTTCACTGGGACTGCTTGAGGCGGCGGCTGGCAGGCAAACATTTCAACTCGCTCTTTGTCCCAAGCCGTAACGAAATTCGGAGGCGAGTCGGTCGAACACTCACGAGAGGAAAAGCAGAAGATCATACAAACTAGGCAACCGTCGTTGCCATGCTGCTCTGCGGCTTTATTAAATTTCGTTGTGTACGCTCCCGCAACACGATCCAAAATATTTATCCTAGTCACCTGAACCGGACTAACTTAGCGGAGGGTCAACAGTGTCAGAACATCAAACTTGGCAAGAACAGCTTCAGCATCGCGCGGGGGATTTGATCGCCCGACGCTTAGGGGATTTTGCTGAAGAATTACAAACGGTACAAACGGCTCTGAACGGGTTTCGGGAACGCTTGCAAACGGGCAGTGCCGCTGTCACCGCCGAAGAAGCGGCAGGGTTGCAGGACTGCCTCAATCAGGCACGCCAAGCCGCTGTGCAAGAAGTCGAAACGGGCTTTCAATCGCGCCTGGATCAAGCCGTACAAAAAGCTCGCGAAGAAACAGCGGCGCAATTGCGGCAGGATTACGAAGCGCAATTGCATGAGTTACGCGCGCAGCTTGAAGCCGCGCAAGCGAGCCAGAGCAATCTGGTGCAAGGACTCGGTCTGGCAACGGCGGGAGTTGCTGGCGTGGCCGTCGGCAGCGTTGGCACGGGCACAGTCGCTTACCCGGCCTTACACACTGCGATCACAGAAATTGATGCCCAGCGGCAACAAGCTGACGTTCTCTCCGCTTTGGTGCGGCACGCGGCCCAATGTGCGCCACGCATCGCCTTTTTTGTCATCAAAAGCGGCAGTGCCATCGGCTGGAAAGCCGTCGGCTTCACCAATGGATTGACGGATGACACCGTGCGCACGCTGAACCTTTCCTTGCAGGCCAACCCGCTCTTACACGACTCTACCTCAGCCTTGCGCACCGTCACGGCCAATAATACCGCGACAGGCGTGTTGGGGCCGTATGATGCGACGGTGGCTGATGCGGTCGCCGTGCCGCTCGTGATTCGCGGCAAAGCGGCGGCGGTGTTGTATGCCGATTCCGGCGATGGCGGCGGACACGTCAATCTGGATGCGTTGGAATCCTTGATGCAAGTGACCAGCATGGCCATTGAGTTGTTGCCCGTGCGACGTACGCAACCTGCCGCCCCCGTTGCTGCCGCCCCTGCGCCAGCCTTTGCGCCGCCGCCCCAACCCGAACCTGTCCAGGCCACGCCGTTTGCCTTCAAGGCAGAAGAACCGCCTGCGGTTCCGGCTTCGGTCGTGACGCCGCTGCCAGCGGTGGCGGAGGTCAAGGAAGCCGCGCCCGCGAGCGTGCCGCAAGCGCAACCCACAACGCTGCAAAGCGATGAAGAAGTGCGCGCGCACAACGATGCACGCCGCTTTGCCCGTTTGTTGGTTTCGGAGATCAAACTCTACAACGAACAAAAAGTAACCGAAGGACGCCGCGCGCACGATTTGTACGAACGGTTGAAGGAAGACATTGACCGCAGCCGTCAGATGTACGAAAAACGTGTCTCGGCTTCGGTCGCGGCCAAGTTTGATTACTTCTACGACGAATTGCTGCACACGCTCGGCGAAGGCGATCCGGCCAAACTGGGCAGCGGCTGTCCCGGCCCGACTGTGCCGGTCAGTTGATGGAGTTGAAATTTCAAGTTTCAACTCTCAAATTTCACTGTTAATGTGAGATTTCAAATTTCAAATCTCAAATTCTAACGAGGACGAGCCAGAGACAAAAAAAAACTTGTGGCTCGTCACTTTATTTTGGAGGAAATGACACAGTTCCGAAAAGTTTCCTGCTATACTTCAATCCCCTCTGAAAATGGCCTGAACTGTTGCGCCCGGTTTTGGCACTTGGTTTCGTAAAGTTGTCAGCGGCCCTCCTGACGGCTTTCTACCCCAAAGGAGAAATCCAATGAACGTTGCTTCACTTTGCCCTCCCTCTCTCGCAACTGTACTGAAAGTTGCTTTGGCGCTGGTGCTTCTCACGGGTATTTGTTTCGCACAGGATTTGCGCACGCGGTTGAAGTCTGCCGCTGCCGCCGCGTCCGACGTGGAATTGCAAAAGATCGAAACGGCGGCTCCGCGTTCGGAAGAAGCGGCGCTCGCCAAATTGTTACGCGGCTATTTGCGCTTGCAGGCCAAAGATTACAACGGCGCGCTGCTCACGCTGGAAGACGCCGTGATTATGCGGCAATCCAAACTCGGCGATTACGCGCTCTACTATCGGGCGCAAGCGTTGCAAGGCTTGAATCGAATGGAGGAAGCCGAACAGGCGTATGCGCGCGTTGCCAACACATATCCCACGTCGAATCTCGCCCGCACTGCCGTGTTACAAGCGGCAGGCTCGGCGATGGGGCGTGGCGCGTTTCAGTCGGTGGTCAATTACGTCGAAAAGCACGCTGCTGCAAATGACGGCACAGCCTTGAAGCTCAAAGCCGACGCGCTCGAAAAAATGGGCAAGCCGGAAGAAGCCGCAGCCGTGTGGCGCAAGATGTATTTCGACGCGCCGCAAGCACCGGAAGCCAGCGACGTGAGCAACAAATTGACCGCGCTCGGAGCCGCACCCGCCGCCACAGGCGCAACCGCGCAGATGATGCGCGCACGCGCCGATAAACTCTATCAGGCCAATCTGTGGGTCATCGCCGGACAAGCCTACGATCAACTTGTGCGCTCGTTTCCGCTGGCGGCTGACCCGGAAGCCTATTTGCGCGGCGGCATCAGCTACTACAAAGCCAAATCGTATCAGCCCGCGTTGAATCTGCTCATCAACGTGCGGTCACGCACGAACAAAGATCAGGCCGATGCGATTTACTATCGCGGTTTGTGTTATCGCGCGTTGCGGCAGGACACGCAAGTGATGCAAGCCTTGAGCGATTTGCGGCGTGTCGCGCCCGGCAGCGTGCAGCTTGGCAATTTGCTCTACCAAATCGGCAAAGCCTACGAAACCTCGCAGCCCGCGACCGCTGTGACGTACTACGAACAATTATTCCGTGAAGCGCCGCGCGCCGAACAGGGCGACGAAGCGCATTTCTGGCGCGCGTGGCGGGCGCACGAAGCCAACGACTTTGCCACCGCTGCCAAGCTCTTCATCGAACATGTCGCAGAGTATGGCGAAGTTACGGACAATCGTGGCAAAGCGGCGTTCTGGGGCGCGCTCGATGCCGAACGCTCAGGCGACAAAGCGCGCGCGTTGACGATGTACAAAGCTTTGTTGTTGCGTTACGGCGCAGGCTGGTACGGCTACAACGCCGAACGACACATCGCCGAAATTTCGCGCCAAAACATCAAGGGACTTGCCGCCGAATCCGACGCTGTGTTGAGCCGCGCCGTCGCCAAACTGCAAATCAACCCGCCGGTCGTCGAGACGATGAATCCGGCGGACGAAGAGCGGTTGGAAAAAGCCGCGTCGTTAATGCTCATCAACCAGGCGCAATCGGCGTTGAATGAACTCGAAGCCGCGCGCAACCGCGCTGCCAATTCGCCGCGCATCAATTTGCAGATCGCGCAAATCTATCGTTCCCGCAACGAAAACGTGTCCGCCGTGAACGTGCTCAAGCGCGCCTATCCCGATTATGGGCAGGCGTTGCTGAGCGAGATGCCGCGTGCCGCGTGGGACGTGTTTTACCCGCTCGGTTGGTGGTCAACGATCAAGGAAGAAGCCAAGCGCAACAACATTGATCCGTATTTGATCGCCGGGCTGATTCGCCAGGAAACGATCTTCAATCCGCAAGCCGTAAGCCGCGCGAACGCCATCGGCTTGATGCAATTGTTGCCGTCCACCGGGCGTTCCGTCGCCAAACGGTACAGCCTCGGCGGCGGCGCGATCAGTTCCGCCGATCTCTTCAACCCGATTCTGAACATTCAACTTGGCACGGCGTATGTCGCCGAACAAATCCGCTCGTTCGGTCGCTTCGAGTATGTCGCTGCCGCGTACAACGGTGGCCCGTCGCGCGTCGCACGTTGGCTGAACGAATTGCCCGCAGGCGAGATTGAAGAATGGGTAGACAGCATCCCGCTGAGCGAAACGCGCGGCTATGTGCAAGGCGTTTATCGCAACGCGCGGCAATACAAACGGCTTTACGATGAGCAAGGCCGCTTTAAGCCCGAAGTTGGAGGCGGGCAGTAAACTGTATCGTCGCGAAGGCAGCGCGTCGTCACAAATGATGCGCCGCCTTCGTGACTCTCAACCACGTGAGCAATGGTTCGTCTCCCGTTAGCAATTTCCTTTTTCTTCCTCGCCACAATCTTTGTCTCCGCACAAGATGAAGCCCCGTCTTTATTGGTCAAAGCCGCGCCGGGAGCCATCATCTGGGTGAACAATTTGCGTTACGGCACAGTGCCGGAGAGCGGGGAATTGACGATTCAGAATTTGAAACCCGGGGCGCACAAACTCCGCGCGCGGTTATTCGGCAAGCGCGAACTCGCGCAAACCCTCATCGTCAAAACCGCCGCGCAAACCAACGTACAACTCAAATTCAAACTGCCTGCCAGCGCCGCCGAGCAAAGTTTTCAGAACGCCGAAGCCTTGCGCGAAAAGGGCAAACACAAAGACGCGATCCCAGAATATCAAGCGGCGCTGAAATTGAGCAAAGGCAGCTATCCATCGGCTCGCATCGGTCTTGCGCGCAGCTTGATGGCTACGAGCGAATACGAAGACGCCGTCAACGAAGCGCGCCGCGCCGTTCGTGAAGCCGCTGCGAATACGACTCTAGCGGCGGAAGCTACGACCGTCATGGCCAACACGTATCGTGCGCAAGGCTTATATGACGAAGCGTTTGAAAACTATCGCAAAGCTCTCACGCTCGTGCGCAACGTCTCACCCGAAGCGCATACGGGATTGGCGTTGACCTGGCAGGAAGACAACAAGTTGGACGAAGCAATCAAACATTTCCGCACCGCTGCCGCACAAGCCAACGACACCGAGCCGATTATTTATTATCTGCTCGGCAACCTGCTCGACCGCGAAGGGCACATCAAGGATGCGATTGAAGCGTATGAGAAATATTTACTGCTCGAACCGAACAGCAAATATGCGGTGACGACGCGCTCGCTGCTGAGAGCATTGAAGCGGGAAGCGCGTTGATGGTGTGACAAACTACGGCGCGTTTTTGCGGAGGGCGCGCTCTTCTTCCATCAGTTGGCGCAGCTTGGCGAACTGCTCCGGGGTTAAAATCCGCCGCAACTCCAAAAACATTTTGGCCTGTGCCTGAAGCATGTCAGTGCGCGTCTCAGCCAACTGCGTCATGCGTTTTTCAATTTCCTTTTGATCCAGCGAAAGATCAAACAACGCTTCGTCGTACGCTCTGGTCTGCGCCCGCTCCAAATCCAACAGCAGGCGCATGCGGCGGACATGTTGGAGCCGCATGACTTGGATTTGCCTTTGCTGTTCCGTGCTTAGTTCCAAACGCGGGAGAAAGCGATCCAGCACGATAGCTTGCAGACGCGGGTTATTCATCCCCGACAACGCTTGTTGCAGCGGACGGTTCGGCTGCGTTGCCGGTTCGTTCGTGGCAGGCGTCGTTTTTTCCTGCGCCTGATCGGTGGTGGCAACGGCCTGTTTTTCCAGCTTCCGGGCTTGCTTTTGTGTCAGGCGACCAGCCTGCGCCTGCGTCAACTTGGCATTGAGCAGAAGCATTGCGGTGACGAGAACACTCGCGCCAACGAAGTACACAAAACCTGCTTTAGTGATTCTTTTCATTGCTCGCCTCCTGCCCGCTATCGGTTGAAGTCAGCAACCATTCCGTGACGGTTTGTCGCGTGCCATTATCGAACTTGGCCAGCTCGAATTGCAATCGCCGTTGATGTTCCTGGCGCAGCCGTTGTGTCGCTGTTTGCAGTTGCAGTTGATGCGCGGCGGTCAACTTGGTTTCCAAACTGGCGAGTTGCAATTGCGTTTGTTGTTGCGCCTGCGCGTGTGCCTGTGCGACGGCAGCTTGAATCATTTGTTCGGCTTCGGCGCGCGAAAGGGAATTGACGACAACTGGTTTTGGCGTTTCCGTCGTGGCAATTTGCGTGCGTGCTTGGACGCCGAACTGCGCATTGAAACCGCCCTGGCCAAAGCTGATGCGCGTGCCAGTAAGCGCAAACAAGAGCAAAGCGGCGGCGGCTGTCGCGGCCAATCCTGACGTCACTTTGAACCAGCCGGGCACGAGGCGGAAAAACTCGCGGAGTGCGTCGAACGCAGTGCGCGGCGTGACGACTTCGATGGGCGGCATGAACGGCAGCGGCCACGTTTGCAGGTCGGCGCGCACGTCCTGGAACGCTTGCAGTTCGCTTTGGCACGACGCGCAATCAGTCAAATGCTGCTCAAATTCGTTACGCTCCGGTGGCGTGGCTTCGTCGTACAAATACGTGACCAGCAATTCCTTTTTCCCACATTTGTTGTTCATTTCAGCGTTCATATCGTTTCTCTCTCAACTTCAAACGGCCTCGCGCAGATGATTCAGCCGCAATCGCATTTGTTGCAGCCCCGTGTAGAGCCGCGATTTGACGGTGCTGACCGGCAGCCCCAACACTTCCGCGATTTCGGCGAACGTCATCTCTTCGTATTCTTTCATCACGATCACCTGCCGCATTTCCGGGGGCAAGGCTTGCAACGCGCGGCGGACGAGTTGCGTTTGTTCGCGGCGCTGCAATTGGTCGGGCACGCTTTCCAACATCGTGTCCGCCACATCCATGCGCCGTCCGTGTTCGTCTTCCTGATCGAGCGAATAGCTGACGGCGTTCCCGTTGCGCAAACGCGTGTGACAAGCGTTCAGCGCGATGCGATACATCCACGATGAAAATTTGGCGT
>CAZWAK010000183.1:0-15657 GCA_964631865.1 uncultured Heliobacteriaceae bacterium
AGGTGCCTATTCCTGTGTCTTTGGCGCTTTTGGTTCTCCACCGAAAGCGCCTTTATTTTTGCACCAGCACTTGCACATGCGACGCGAACTCCCCGGCGCGATAAATGCGCTGCGTGGCTTTTTGAAAGTCCGTTTCCTGCGCGTGATAAATGTCCACGAACTTCTGCGGGTTGCGATCAATCAGCGGGAACATCGAGCTTTGCACCTGTACCATCAAGCGATGACCAAGCTGAAAACGGTGCGCCACGTCGTTGAGATTGATCGTGACCTTCGTCGGCTCATTCGGCTTGAAGGGTTCGGGCTTCACATAGCTGTTGCGAAACTTACCGCGCATCACTTCCCAGCGCACGAGCATCTGATGCCCGTCCGGCAGCACGTCAATCAGCTTCACGATGAAGTCCGAATCCGTGCCGCTCGTCGCAGCAAATAAATTCGCCACGATGGGGCCGACTAACGTCACGCTCTCCGTCAACGCTTCGGATTGATAGCTCAGCACGTCGGCGCGTTTCGCGGCAAAGCGTTGATCCTCGATCATGTAAGTCGTGCCGCGATTGGTCGTGACTTTGTTGCTGTAGGGCACAGGGTCAGCCGGGTCGCTCACGTATTGGTCATAGCCTGCGGTTTCGGTTGGTGCGGCAAAACTGAGCTTGCCGTTCGCGTGCAAATACAACGACTTTTCCTGCGTATTCGCGGGCGGCCATTGCGGATACGTGCGCCATTGGTTCGCGCCCGTCTCGAAGATTGTCGCTTCGGGCAATTGCAATTCGCCTCTGTCTTTCAAGTAGAAATTGAAAAACGGCAGTTCGACGTTTTCCTGATACCACGTGCCCGTGCGCGCGCCGAAGTTGACGCCCGCCAATTGTTCGCCTGTGCCGCTCCAACAGCCGTGACACCAAGGCCCCATCATCAAGTGATTGACGAGGCCCGGATTGTTGCGCTCGATGGTTTTGTACGTTTGCAGCGGGCCGTACAAATCTTCAGCGTCGAACCAGCCGCCGACGGTCAGCACTGCGGTCTTGATGTTTTTCAGATGCGGCAAGACGTTGCGCGCCTGCCAGAATTCATCGTACGTGCCGTGCTTCGTCAAATCGTTCCAATACTCGATCTGGCCTTTGAAATATTTGCTCTGCGCGTTGGCGACTGAGCCGAGTTCAAGATAAAACTTGTAGCCGTCACTTGTGCCATAACTGAACTCGCGGAACTCCGACATCACAGGCTTCGGGCGCGGCCAGCCCAGCGCCTGATTGAAACTGAAAGCATCCATCAAAAACAGTGCGCCGTTGTGATGATCGTCGTCGCCGATGAACCAATCGGCGATGGGCGCTTGCGGCGATGCGGCTTTGAGCGCCGCGTGTCCCGACAAAATGCCCATCGTCGTGTAAAAGCCCGGATACGAAATGCCCCACATCCCGACGCGCCCGTTGTTGTTGGGCACGTTCTTCAGCAACCACTCAATCGTGTCGTAGGTGTCGCTGGCTTCGTCAATGTCGGTTTTGGTTTTCTTGTGCGGATTGTGCGGACGCACGTCGGCATATTTGCCTTCGGACATGTGCTTGCCGCGCACATCCTGATAGACCACGATGTAGCCTTCTTTCGTAAACAACGCCGACGGGCCGAGGCGACGCGGATAATTGTCCGCGCCATACGGCGCAACGCTGTAGGGCGTGCGCGTGAGCAGGATCGGATATTTCTGCGATTTGTCGCGCGGCGCGTACACAGCCGTGAAGAGCTTCACGCCATCGCGCATCGGGATTTGATATTCGGTCTTAATGTAAGCGGCTTTGAGGCTGCTGCCGTCCTGCGAAAGTAAAACAACCGCTGAAATCAGCAACAGGATAAGCAGCAAGAGTGACTGGGGTTTGGTGATGATTCGCATTGTGGTTCGGCTCAATGAAGATTCGCTAGTTGACTTCACGATGAAAGCCCATCAAAACAAGGCGTTGATTCTTCCTTCTTCATTTTTCCTTCTTCATTTCGTGACGAGAGAGTATTTTTCTCCCGCTCGAACAGAATGAAAAAGGAAAAATGAAGAAGGAAGAATGAGCTTCCGATTTACGCACAGTCTTCAATTATTTTGCCACGACCATCACTGACCGCACGCCGCTCAATTTGCGAATGCCTGACACCGCGTCGCTCACATCCACGCCCTCTTTCGGAAACAGTTTCACGTCGCCGTCTTTGACTTCCGAACGCACGCGCGCGGTTTCCTCTTTGGCTTCGAGGATGTCGCGGATGTCGCGTTGCAAATCAGCATCGCTGCGCCCGACGAAGACTTCGCTGACGCGGCGACCAGCGCGCGTCGTGGTATCTACGGTTTTGTTTCCGGCCTTCTTCGCATTCTTCACCGTGGCATCACCTGCATCCTGTGCCAACTCGACGGTTTTATCGCGCGTTTTGTCTAAGGTTCGTTCAGTACCTTTCTTGACGCTCTTGCCCGCATTGACGGTCGTGTCGCGCGCGCCGGTCACAGTGTCTTTGGCTCCATAGCCGATGCGCGGGATCAAGCCCTTTTTGCGGGCGCTTTCGACTTCTTTCCCCGTCGCCGGATATTCCAATTCGAGGCTTTCGAGCAGCTTCATATCAATGCGCCCGGTCTCTTCCTGCTCGTGTTCTTTCTGATAGGTTTTGATCGCCTCGCGCGTTTCGGCGTCCAGCAAACCGTTCGGCGTGTTGCGATAGTAGCCGCGTCGTTGCAACTCGGCTTGGACGGCAGCGACTTCTTTGTTGGTGATGACGAGCGGCGGTGTTTCCTGCGCGGACTCGGCGGCTTGCTTCTGTGCCTCCTCCGTCTGCGCCGACGCGGCAGCGCAAAGGAACAGAGAAAGGATGCAGATGGTGATGATGGTGCGTAAGAAATATTGGTTCATCGGTAATTCTCCTTATGGTGTTTCGCGTTTCGCGTTGATCGTTTTCGTTCGACCTCAATCTGATACCGGCTTAGTTTCTTGTAGAGCCGCGTTCGTTGTATGCCCAACGCGCGCGCGGCAGCTTGTTTGTTGCCCTCGGCGCGTTCGAGTGCGGTCGTAATAACGGCGCGTTCGATGTCCGCCCACTTCATGCTCGGCGGATAATAAAATTCCGGGCTGGCTCCGTTGCCGTTCTGCGCTGTGCCGAACGGCAGATCAATGGCTTCGATGTACGGGCCTTTGGACAGCAAGACCGCACGCTCGATGACGTTCTGCAATTCGCGCACGTTGCCCGGCCAGTGATAGGCAAACAAACGTTGATAGGCCGCCTGCGAAAAGCCTTTGAGCGGGCGTTCGTGACGTTCGCAAAAGCGGCGATAAAATTCTTCGATCAGCAATTGCAAATCCTCGCCGCGTTCGCGCAGCGGCGGCACAGTGATCGTGATGGTCGAAATGCGATAGTACAAATCTTCGCGCAGCAAGCCGTTTTTGATGGCTTCGTGCAACGACCGATTGGTCGAAGAGATCAGGCGGAAATCCACCTCGCGGCTGAAGGAATCGCCCACGCGCCGATAGCGTCGCTCTTCCAGCACACGCAGCAATTTCGGTTGCAAATCAATCGGCATCTCGGCCAATTCATCCAACAACAAACTGCCTTTGTCAGCTTGCGCAAACAAGCCGAGACGATCCTGCGCCGCGCCCGTGAATGAGCCTTTGACGTAGCCGAACAATTCGGATTCGATCAATTCTTTCGGCAAGGCGGAACAATTGACTTTGACGAACTCCTGCTCGGCGCGCTGCGAGTGGAAGTGAATCGCGTTGGCAATGAGTTCTTTGCCCGTGCCTGAATCGCCGACGATCAACACGTTCGCATCGGTTTTGGCGACGTGTTCGATGGTTTCGTAAATCGTCTGCATCGCGCGCGACGAGCCGATCAAATCGGCGTACTGTTGGCGTTTGGTGAAATGCTGACGGAGCCTGGCGGATTCGGCGATCAAGCGGCTGCGTTCGAGCGCCTTTTCCGTAATCAACAAAATCTGTTCTGGCTCGAAAGGCTTTTCGAGGAAGTAATACGCGCCCGCCTTCGTCGCTTCGACCGCCTGCGTGATCGAACCGTAGCCCGTGATGATGATGACTTCCGTCGCTTGTCGTTTCGCTTTGATATTTTTTAGTAAGTCCAGGCCGCCGAGACTCAAATCGGTAATCACCAAATCAAAGGCTGTACGCTCGAGGGCCGCCAGCGCGCTCGTCAAATTGCCAGCCGTTTCGACCGCGTAGCCTTCGGCGCGAAACAGCAGGCGCAACGCATCGGTGATCGAAGCTTCATCATCCACAATCAAAATGGTAATGCCGTCTCTCAAGCGTTCCTCACGACTGCGGCGCGGATGGTTGGATCGCGCGCGCCGCCGCTTTCGTGCGCGCGGTTAACTCGTCAATCTGCTGCATCATTTTATCGCACAAGGCGATGCCTTCGGAGACGTCCAGCGGGTTGTTCGCCAAACTTTTTTTGAGCACCGCCGCGTATAATTTCAAGCCGCCCAATTGGTTTTTGAAATCGTGGAGCAATTGCGAAACCAACACTTCCGCGTGGGAGGTGTCCGGCGCGGTAGCAGCGGGCAACTCCGACAACGGTTTCGCTTCAGCATCATTCATAGCTGGGTTCATAGCGAGTCACGAGCAAGTAGGAAGGGGAAGTTGATGCTACCACGATTCCTTGTCGAAGCAAAAAGAGCTTGTTACAATTCGCCTGCCCAAAGCCTCACCGAAAATGATTGAGCAACGTAGCGTGCTGGGAAGAAAACGAACTTGGACGAAATTGTAAGCAGGGAGGCAGAAGTCCTGAGAGACATTCGCTCTTTTCATTTTCCACAGATCATTTTTCATCTTTCATTTTTGTTATGACCACACGCGCAATGACAAATGACAAATGGAAAAGGGGGAATGAACAGACCGCAAGATTTTTGCTGCCCCGCTGAGAAAGAGGAAGGTAGAGGTGCATGAATTCATCCTCATTGCAGTATTACGGTCGCGTTTTATTGGTGGAAGATTTGGACGACAGTCGGTTTATGTTGCGCCGGTTATTGGAACTCGAAGGCTTTGACGTCATCGAAGCCCCGGACGGCGCTTTCGCGTTGGAAGTATTACGCAAGCACACGTGCGACGTCATTCTGCTGGATTTGCGCTTGCCGAACATTGACGGCTTTCAAGTCACACGAGCCTTGCGCGCGACCACGCAATTTCAATCCATCCCCATCATCGTCCTCTCTGCGTTGGACGACGAATACACCCGCACCGAAGCCCGCGCGGCAGGCTGCAACGATTACCTGACCAAGCCGATTGATTTGGAAAAGCTGACGGCGCTGCTCAAAAAGCACATCTCGCTGGGGCTGACCTCCGGGCATTGAATCAAATTCGAAATGGAGCGCGCAGCGTTTGGAGTGCTGCGGCTTGACGTAGCTGTTGCCTGCTTCGTTATAACCAAAGCGACGTCGAGACCGTCGCACTCCAAACGCTGCGCGCGAAGCAAGTCTTCATTGCACCCGCAACCACACTTCATTGCTCATCTGGTCGCCGATTTTGATGACCAGGGGATACAGTCCGGGCTGCAAACCGCGCGGCAATTTGAAGTTGATTTGATCGAGTCCCAAATACTCCGACTGCGGCCCGGCGTACAAAACTTCGACCATTTGCCGATTGAGTTCGACGATGACATCGTTGCGCGGCGCGGCTAATTCACTCACGAATTCCAACGCCTTCCCGCCTTGCGTCGGATTCGCAAAGCGCCAGCCCGTGCCGAACAACGAAACATACACATCGCGCGTCGGGTCTTGCTTCGCAAAGCCGTAATCGAACGTCACGCCATCGCTCGTGGCGACGACAGCCGCTTCGCCTTTGCCGTTTTGTTGCTGCGTGAAAATCGCGGGCGCGACCGCTTGCAGCGTGATCGTGCCTTGCGACACTTCGCCGGTTGACGCGGTAATCGTAACCCAGGCTTCGCCCAGCGCGACTTCTTCGGGCAAATAAAAATTCACCTGATCGTAATTGCCATTGGCGACGCTCGCCGCGAAAAATAACGGGATGCGATGCACCCGACCGAGGCTGTCGAGCAGTTCCACCGTCGTGCCGTTGCGTTGATACAGCGACGACGACGGCTCAAGTTGTGCTATCGGCACGGCGAGCTTGGTGCCGAACGCGCTGCACAAACTGCCGGGCGTCACGGTCGGCAAATAATGCGCGGACGACACGACGGTCAATGGTCCGGCCAGTTGCAAATCTTCCGTTGTGAAATCCAGGCTCGCGCGATTTTGCGCATCAACGGCGACGACCATCAAGCGCAGCGCAGCGCGGCGCTGATTCGCCAGCGCTTCAGGAACTGTCCAATCAAACGATGTCGCTGTGCCCGGCAATTGCGCGAGCACGGTCGGATAGCTTGCGCCGCCATCGGTCGAAAGGCGCAGTTCGTATTTGGCGACAGACTGCGGCGCGTCGCTCGTCCACGCGATTTGCGTTGTCTTGCCGAGTTGCAAACGTTGCTCGCTGCCGGGCGACAACAAACGAACTTGCGGCACTTGCGCGTCGGCCACGACGATGACATCAAGCCGCGTTTGCAATTGCGCGTTGGCGTTTGCACCGCTGATAGCCACTTGAAAAACTTTGCCGGCCTGCGTGAGCGTTGGCGTGAACACGAATTCGCCCTGCGCCGCATCGAAGCTTGCATTCGCGGGCAAATTCGCCGCCGTCAAACTCAGCGATTCGCCATCGGCATCAGCTTGGCGCACCGCGACCCGCAACGTTTGTCCGACCTGCACGGTACGCGTCGTGGCGTCTTCGAGCAGCGCGTTGGAAGCCGTGTTCGTGCGGCGCGGCGACACGATTGCGCCAAGCAAATCGGGCACATATTCCGATAACGTCAGCCCCGTCTGTCCGAACACTTTGGGCGAGTTGCCGCCGAATTGAAACGCGCGAAAATTGATCGGCGCGCGGAAGCTCGGAGCCACCGCCTGCCCATCGCCGATGTCGCGATAAAACGCCACGTCGCGGAACAATTGCCGTGCGACAGCCCGCAAGTCCGCGCGATTCGTGATGCGTGCGGCGGTCGTCAGCACTGGCAAATTCAGCATCGCAATTTCGTTGCCGGGCGCTTCGAGCGTGCGCGTCGGCGACCAGTTCAATTCGGCTCCCAGCGGCTGATACACGCCGCCTGCTAATTTTTTACCACCTTGCAACACGGCTTGCGAACCCGTTCTGCCGAGCAGCCAATCGGCCACGCGCACGATGAACGTTGCCACGCGATTATCATTGGTTTCGCGCCAATATTCGATGATGCCGAGTTGGCAATAGCCCGCCCACATAAACGGCTGCGTGATCGGGCCGATGCCCGACGTTTCGGGAATGAACCAGCCTTTTTTCCCGGCGCGTTCTTCGGCGCTCATCAACAGATACACCGATTTGCGCGCGGCATCGAGGTAGCGCGGTTCGCCTGCGTAGCGCCACGCCGCCATCAGACCAAGCGCAGGCCAGCCGAGCCAGCGCGATTCGTTCCATTTGACCGCGTTGTCCGCCGTGAATTCATATTTCAAAAAGCGCGCCAACGCCTCACTGCCTTCGATGACCGATTCGTGAACGGCTTCATCGCCCGTCAACGCCCAATGCAACCACATGCCTTCGATCCAGTTGTGCGTGAGCATCGGCAACACGTCCGAACCGTGGTCGCCTTTTTCATAAAAGGCGACGCCGCGCATGTTGTACGCGCCTTCGCGATCCCAATAATCGTTGGCGTGATATTGCCCCCAATCGGCGCGATAGCGCGCCATCTCGCTGCCAGCCTGAAACGCGCGTGCATCGCCTGTGCGCAGGAATTCGCGCAAGAAAACGAAGGGCAAATCGTAATGCACGTTCGCGTAGCCAGCCGCCCACGCAAGATCGCCGAAGTTGCGCCAACCGAGATTCGCGCCCATTTCGTTGCGCAAACGATATTCGTAAATGGATTGCGCCGGATTGCGGTCGTTGCTGTCGCTGTTCTCGACGGCGTAGCCAACGGCCAAATGCCGCTCGGCGCGCGTGGCGGCTTCGGCGAGTTCGTTGTCACGCGAAAATTGTTTTTGCCAATCGCGCTTTTCGACGAACAACGGACGCACTGCGCCTGTGCGCGCGACGTACGCTGGATCGAGGTTCGCGCGCAGTGAATTCGTGAGCGCGACGGCCTTCGTCGTGTTGCGTCCGAGGTAAAAATCGGTGGTCTTCGCGCGTGCGCCGTCGAATTGATGATCGCTGCCTGTGTCGGGCAACACATCGAAGCGCAAGCCTTTCGCATCAGCACTCAATGCCTTCGGATAATTTTCAGCGAACTCCGGCACGGCGATTTCAAATCGGCCTGCGTTGAGCTGCGCGGCGTTCTGGCGCGCGGCGACTTTGGCGTAAGCGTCGGCGGCTTCAGTCAAACTCACTTTGCCGTTGCCACTTGCCGTCGTCGGAATCAGCGCGGACAGACTTCGCAGCAAGACGTGCTGCGTGTACGGCCCTTCCTGCAAACGCACTGCGCCAAAGCCATACGTGCCTTCGTTCAGCAATCGAAAGCGCACGCGCACGAACGGCTGGTCAGCATAAATGTAATAACGCAAGGTGAAGCGCAACGTCGGCGCAGCAGCGAGACCGCCCGCGTTCGGCACACGGAAGCGGCCTTGTTGTTTGATGACCACGCGCAACGCATTGGCTTCTTCGACGACGGCGTTTTCAACGGTCGCGTAAGCTGTCGCAGGCGCGGCATTGTCCACGCGCAGGCAATCGTTTGCGACGTGATTTTGCTTGAGCGGTTCGGTGAACGTGAGGCTTTGCCCGTTGACAGATTTGATCGTCGCGACGGCCTGTTCGACGGTCAGGTCGCGGAGTTTCGCGCCTGCCGAATGATTGAATTTGAGCGGCGCGGCAAGTTTGAGCGTGCCGTAATCGGCTTCGGTGCAAAGCAATTCTTCCTGCTGCGGCGTGCCTTCATCGAGCAGATACCGATGGTTGCCGCGCAACTGCTGATCGCTGCTCCAAACGGATGTCCAGCCTTTTTCGACCGCCCATTTCAGCGTCGCGCAATGCTCGAAGCGCACCTGTGCGCCGGGCGACAACAAACTGGTGTCGTTGACGGTCAGCGCGTCGGACGCCGTCGGATTGAGCACCACGATGGCCGAGCGCGGAAACGCCCCTTGCACCGTGATGGGCGCGGTCAATTGCTCCAGATTGTCGAGCTTGAAGCTCGGCACGAGCGCCGTGCCCTGCCGCGCAAACTCAAGGCGAACGAGCGAGGACGCGACGCTGATTTTGTCGGCAGATTGCGTGATGCCGAGGGGCGTGCTGTGCGGCGCGGCGAGACCGGCGTTCGTCAAAATGTATGTGCCAGGAACTTTTGGCGTGAAATCCAGCAACACCCATTTGAGGGCGCGACGTTCATCGGGCGCTGGGCCGCGCCACCGCGCCAGCACGCGGGTTTGCAGCGCAACCGCATTGCCGCTCGGATCGAGCAGCGTGAGTTTCGCAGTGCTGCGCAGGGCAGCGGCTTCGCTAATCGGCACGCCGATGGTGATGGGCAACGCGGCTTGTGTGACGTTCAGCGGCACACGCAACGGCGCATTTTGCGCAAAAGCGGCGACGGACAGGAGAACGAGGAAGCAAAGACAGAGAAGTCTTCGCGCGGCGGCGAGGAGTACGATTCGGTAGTTCATAGCTTTTTTCGGCTATGTCCCACCGACAAGAGGCGTAGCTGGTACGAAGGCGGGCACAGTACCAGGAAGGAATCGAGCTGAGAGAAACGCAGTCCAGAAAAACGAACAGGGAACTTCGGCACAAAGTTCCCAACGACAAAATCAGACCGGTTTGGAAGGCTTCGCTTTTTCGGCTGCGTGGCTCGTGACGAGCACCGCGCGTGCAACGCTGTTCATTGACAGCGTTGTCATATCGCTTCTCCACTTCGGTAGTTCAACGGTTTCACGGGGAAACCTTGAAGTTTGCGCCTCCGCCTCATCTCGGATGGACGAGCGGAGTGGCCTTTGTCGGTGGAACGGCAGGGCAATTGTATTGTTGAGGTTAGCAGGTGACAGCGCGCCGCTTTTGCACTAACATACGGCGTCCGCCCCGCAAAACTGTTGATTGGATGACGTCCGTGCTGCCCTGTGGCAAGAACGTCATAAAAAGAGCGGTTCGTTTGAAAAGGGTCGGCATCACCTCACGGGAGATGCCAACCAAGGAGAAATATTCAAACTCACACACATCCGAATTCAGAACAAACCGCGTGCCAACAGATTATGCATTCATTCAGCATCGCTTCGTGACAGATCGAATACAGAGGAAAAGGCCGAAGTAACTGAATGCAAACGAGAAGAGAAATTCAGACAGCCAAGACGCACGGCGAGCACAGATTGTCAGCGCCCAAACGCCTGACAAAAAGTGCCATTTGCCATTAACAGAATTCGTCATTGGCGAGACGGTGCCCAGCAGAGGTAAGCGTGCAGGAAGTCAAAATTGAGGAAATCACGATGAGTCAAAGTCAGGTCTGGCGCGGCGGGCTGCTGTGTCTGGCGCTGGGGTGGTTGTATTTCGATGTGCTGCGCCGTCTGACGAGCGATTGGTACCACGACGAAAATTACTCGCACGGGTTGTTAGTGCCGCTCATTGCTGCCTACGCGCTCTGGCAAAACCGCGAAGAGTTGCGCGCTACGCTCGTTCGTCCGCTGACGTGGCTCGGCGCGGCGTTGATGGTCGGAGCCGTGTTGCTGCTGTGGGCAGGCACGGTCGGCGCGGAGTTATTCGTCACGCGCATTTCGTTCCTCTGCGCGCTCATCAGTCTGGTGTTGTATTTCGGCGGCACGGACTGGCTCAAACAGATGAGCTTTCCGTTGTTGTTGCTGCTGCTGGCGATTCCGATTCCGCTGCTGATCTTCAATCGTATCGCGTTTCCGCTGCAATTGCTGGCGTCGGATTACGCCGCGCGCGTCATCAATTGGATTGGCATTCCAGCCTTTCGCGAAGGCAATGTGATTGAGTTGGCGCAGATGAAACTCGAAGTCGTCGAAGCGTGCAGCGGCATTCGCTCGTTGATGTCGCTGACCACGCTGGCCGTGACCTACGCCTATTTTGCCGAAGCCAAATGGTGGCGACGCATCGTGCTGGTCGCCTCCGTAATTCCGATTGCGATTGTGACGAACGCGGCGCGCGTCACGATCACGGGCGTCATGGCGCATTATCGCGGCGAAGAAGCCGCGCAAGGGTTCCAGCACGCTTTCTCCGGCTGGCTGATCTTTTTAGTCGCGATGGTGCTGCTGCTCGCCGTCGCCCAATTGCTGCGCAGTGCCTCGCGGTTCTTGCCCGAACGTTGGAGATGAAGGTTATGACGGCTAACACCCGATATTTTGCGATGTTGATTTTTCTGTGCGTGGCGGCAACGTACACAACTTACCTCACGCAAGCCCGCGAGCGCGAGAACGTGCCGTCGCGTGAAAGCTTCGAGCAGTTCCCCGACCAACTCGGCGCGTGGAAACTTTACAACGCCCAAACGCTCGACCAGCGCGTCTTAGGTTTGCTCGCACCTGATGATTATTTGTCGCGCACCTACGTCAATGCCGAAGGCCGTCCCGTCTATTTGTTCATCGCCTATTACCTATCGCAACGCAGCGGCAAGACGTTGCACTCGCCGCAAAACTGCCTGCCCGGCGCAGGCTGGGAGATCATCCAACGCGGCAGCATCGCCCTTGCCAACAACGCCACCATCAACGACTTCACCATCGCCAAAGAAAATGACCGGATGATTACTTACTACTGGTATCAAGGGCGCGGTCGCGTCGAAGCCAACGAATATTGGGACAAGATTTACGGTGTGCAGGATGCGGTCTTCAAAAACCGCACGGACGCCGCGTTGGTGCGCGTGATGGTGGATTCCAGCGACAAACCCGGCGTCGAGGAGGCTGCACGAAAACTCGCGCTGGATTTTATCCACCAACTCCGCCCCGAACTCGCCCGCTTTATTCCGAATTAAATTTGCGGCTGAAGCAAAAGGAGTTTCAGTAATACGTGATGGTGCGCACGCTCGTGAATTGCGTATCGCTCGCTTTGCCGGTTGTATCGATGGAAGTTTCGGTGCGCTGGAACCAATTTCCGCGCGCATCCAAACGGGATTGATAGCGAGTGCGCCTTGTGACCTTCCCGTCTTTGTCGTAGTAGGTGCTTTCGAGCAGTGTCCCTTTAGAATCCCGTTTATCCTGCCGCCGCGATTGCGAGCCGAAGGGAAGGGTTGGGCCGTCGCTTTGCGCGTATTCGGCGATGCGTCCCTGCTCATCAAAGCGATAGACTTCCGTCTTGAGCAGTTCGCCTGATTTGCGATGGGTCGCCACAGTCAGCCGCTTGTTTTCCGGTTCGTATTGGAAGGAGGTCTTGAATTCCAGAACACCATCCCCACCGCTCCCCATCGGTGGGGGCGGTGGGGGCGGCAACTTGGGGTTCGGCGGGGCAGGGAGAATCGTACTCTTCTCAATACGATTGCCGTCGGCATCACGCTGAAACACGCTTTGGTGCGCAGAAGATTGCCCGAAGGTGCTGCGCTTCTCAATCAAATTGCCCTGCCGATTGTAGGTTTCGGTGTGTTCCGATTGGACGCCTTTTTTTACCGTCTTACCCGTTTTCGTGGCAAAGTAAATCGTTGTGCGAACGACGTGAACTGGGCCTCGGAGGTCGTTGAGGTCTTTGCCAGTTTTTGACAATTGGCTCAAAAATAAACTGAGAACCAAAGGTAGCAATATTTCACAAGCGGTGATCTTATTCATATTATACAACGCTACGCCGCATTGGAGATAAGTAGTTAAATGAAGCTTTTTCAAGAGCGTTTTCTAACGCTTCCATCCCATAAGTCTTCTTGTACTCTCTTTCCGCCTCAGTTATGGGAATAAGCCATAGAAATTGAACCTTGCTTTTTCCATTATCAAGCCATTCCAATTTTGGCCCATCCAAATACGGTCGCGTGATTAATCCATAAGAACACAGGGAGCCTTTGCACCAGGGCATCCCGAAATTTACAGTATGTCCAATCCCTAAAGATGTAGCCGTCACATGAAAATGTGCAATTGAAGTGAGCATCAAAGCGTGCGGCTCATCCGCTTGACTAGGCGAAAATATATGAAGCTCAAGCGGTTGCGAATTTTTGCCTAATGACATACCACAAGTCGCATAAGCATACATTTTTCTCTTTTCTGAGGGATCAAATCTCAAAATACTGAAAGATGCAGGCAATTCATGAATAGGCCCTTTATGAAATTCTATTGTTCTTGCGGGCTGGTTCCATGTGCTTTCATAGTGTTTTCTTATATCTGTACTTGAAATCATAATTCAGATGATTTTACTTTTTCCGACGCAATCTTTCCATCACTTTGCGCCCCACTCTGTTAATTGTTCCTCCTTGGGATTTCTGTTCAGGCACCGTGCTTTGATGCATCCTCCCTCTATCGCTTCCACTTGCGTGTCTTTCTTCGGGAGTCATTGTATACCCTGGGGGTTCTTGAGATGCCTCATCCCCAACAACATATCGGATCGATAATGGCGGATCATGATCTGGCGACCCTCCAATTGCACGTTTGTCTGCCTCAGTAGGAGTCTTCCCATAATGCTTCTCACGATTAAATGGCTCAATAGGGCCAGCCCAAGAGTCATGAGGAAACCATTCCGTCATTTTCTCAATTACATAGTCTTCAACATAGTTCTTTAGAACTTTTTTGGCAACTTTTCTTACTGTCACAGAGCCACCACCTGTGAGAACAGCTTCGGCCCCTTCAAAGCTAATTGAAAGAAAGTCCATAATAATGGCATTAGCTTTTGCTTGAGCATTTTCTCTTGCCTTTTCCCATTGACGGAAGATAGAAAGTTTCATCACTTCTTCGGTAAGGTCCCTGCTTCTACCACTACGGTATAATACGTGAATGTGTCCCTCACCATCTTGTACCACCTTGACTCCACTTGACGGAAACACAACGGCTTCCCACCCTTCCCCAGTCGGCATCAAGGTCTGGGAGACATAATGCCAAGTTCCATCTGCATTCCTTCTCCTCCACCAAATTTCTCCATCAGGATCAGTAAGAGTCGTCGGGCGATTCCCAACATAAATGTAGCGATTCCAACTCTGTGGATCCGTCACCGACGCACTACTCAACAACGGATCAGGACTCGTGAACCGCCCCTGAATGTTCGCGTAATACCGCGCCTGCGCAAAGTCCAGCCCCGATTCGTCATCCCGCTCATACCCCGTGAACTTCTTCCGCTGCGTGTTCACGCCATAGCCCTGCCAGCCTTGATCGCGCTGCCCAACTGTCGGCGCAATCTCTTCCCCGTATGGCAGGTAATCGTGCCGCTCGATGTTCGCCAAGCTGCCGCTCAAATCCGTGATGATGCGCGCCGAACCCAGCAGGTCGTAGAGCATCCAGCGGATCGTGAAGCTCGGCACAGTTTCCGTTGCAATCAGGATTTCGCCGCCGCGATAGCCGTATTCTTTGCTGGGGCTGGATTGATTGGCGGTCGGCGTGTATTCGGCAATCAGTTCGCCGCCAATGCCGTAGACAAACCATTTTTCCAGGCCGTTAACGAAGCTGCGCACACGCTTGCCGCTCGCGTCGTAGACGTAACGCGCCCATTCGGTGGTCGCGCCGGAGGAAGTCTTCAGCACACCAATGCGGCCTTCGGCATCATAACCGCGCCATTTCCCCTGCGTCGCGGGGTCTGTGTATTCGTCCCATTCCAGATTCCCGGCGGCGTCATAGCGCATTTTGTCCGTGCCTGCGCCTGTGTCGGTCGGCGCTTTCAGACGATTGTTGGTGGTCGTGATCTGGAATTGTTTTTCGTTGAGGAAGTCGCTGGTCGCGGGCGCATTGATTTGCCGATTGCCCCAACGATCAATGTCAAACCATTGCGTGTAGGCAAGCTGGGTCGTGCCATTGGCGCTGCTGTTGTAATACTCCGACGTGCTTTGAATGCGGTTCAGGTTGTCGTAGCCGTAATAGGTGTAGGCTGTGTACCAGGTGGAGGTGCTGTCATTGAGCGGACGCCAATGGTCGGCCCGAAAGACGTTGCCGTTGTTGTCGGTGCCGCTGCCGCCCCAGACCTGATTAGTGCTGTAGAAAAATTGTAACGCGCCGCGATTCCAGGTGAATTCATCGCTGCTGCTCGTGCCTAGCCGCGAATCATAGAGTTGCTGGCGAATGTTGTAGTGGAGGTTGTGATAGAGCAATGTGCTCGTGCCAAAACGCTCCTTCGTCATTTGCCCCGCCGCGTTGTAAGCGAACTGATCGGCGTACGTGCGCGACACGCCATCGCCCAATGTGCCGTTGAAAATCGTCAGGCGTCCGGCGGTGTCGTAGCTGTAATTCGTGACACGATTGGACGGATAGGTTTGCGCTGTGACATTGCCCGCCAAATCATACGTGCGCGTGGTCGTGAACGGCTTCCAGGTATACCCCCCCTGATTGATGAGGAAATTCTGGCTATAGCTGGTGACGCGCCCCATTGCGTCATAGCTGTTCACGTTGTTGTAGGAATAGACCAGATTGCCGTTGGGCAGCGTGTTGTACGCAATGTTGTAGCGCAACCGCCCTTTGCCATTGGTCGAGAGATCGTAGTAGTTCTCAGTGAACGACGTGCCATTCGGATAACTGCTGTAGCCTACCGACGTATTGCGATTGAGATTGTCGTAGGTGTAGGTTGCCGTAATGCCGCGTGCATCGGTCATCGTCAG
>CAZWAK010000184.1:0-15543 GCA_964631865.1 uncultured Heliobacteriaceae bacterium
TAGCGAAACCATTCCGGTCGGAAGCTTAGGCGTAGCGAACGCCTTCGGGTTATTTGACTTGCACGGGAATGTCCTGGAATGGTGTCAGGATTGGTATGGTGAATACAAAGCGGAAGACCAGACTGATCCAACGGGGCCGCGAGATGGTCAATACCGTGTGTTGCGGGGCGGCTCCTGGTACGCCTATGGGGGGAGCTGTCGCGCTGCCTACCGCGGCGGTTATGCGCCCGCTGACCGCGGCAACGATCTCGGTTTTCGGTGTGTCATTGCGGCGAGGGCTCTGTAACCCTGTGACCCTTTTACCCTTTTTACATCAGCGCGCGAATCAATGGTTCTTCTGTCCAGCGGCTTGTTTTTAGTTGCGTATTTATCGCCAGCCCTCTATTCTTGGCCTCAGTTTGGAGCATTGAAACTTATGGCTGTTCCCTTAAAAACGCTGGAAGAAATACTGAAAAAGCTTCCCTCTACTTCGCAAGCAGAGGTCATCCACTTTGCTGAATTTCTCTCTCGCAAACGACAACCGAAAGCCGCGCGGAAGCTTCGGCAAACCTGGGCGGATGCCTTGAGCGAATATCGGGATCAATACACCTCTGTCGAATTGCAAAAGAAAGCCTTAGATTGGCGAGGTGATTGATGTACTTGCTGGACACGAATGTTTGGCTGGAACGGTTGTTGGGACAAACGCACGCCGAAGATGTTCGCCAATTGCTTGATACAGTTCCCGCCGCCGATTTGTTCATCACCGATTTTGCCTTCCATTCCATTTGCGTCATTCTCACCCGACTCAAAAAAGCACAGGCACTCGAAGACTTTGTCGAAGACTTGTTCATTGACGGCGCAGTGACAATCCTGACTTTGCAGCCGGAAGAAACCTCTGAGCTGCTGTCAGCGATGCGCCGCTTCAAGCTGGATTTCGATGACGCCTATCAGTACATCGCCGCAGAGAAATATGCTTTGACATTGGTTAGTTTTGACAACGACCTCAAACGCACGCCGAGCGGAAAACAATCTCCGGCGGAAGTGCTGGCCGCTTTGCAGTAACCCACAGATTCCTCCAAGCACAACGACCGAGTCCATCCAGTCTTCGCCCGGCTAAGCAATTGCTGCGGCTTCTTCTGTCCCCTATAATCATCTTTCCTGCTGCCCAATTTTTGTGAAGGAGAAATGGTTTATGCGGTCACACAAACATCACATTGGAATCTTCATCGTGCTCGGCACGCTGGTCGTGACGGCGCTGGCAGCAACCGAGGTCTATGACAAGTTTCGCAATCGTTCGTACTCGAATCGCGGCTATCTGAGCGAAGCCGACGAAATCAAACTCGGCGGACAAGTTCACGACGAACTGCGCAAACAACATCGCTTCGTCAATGATGCGGTGATCACGTCGTACGTCAACTCGCTTGGGCAACGACTCGCACGTAACTCCAAACGTCCAAATCTGCGTTATCAATTTTTTGTCGTGGATGACAAATCGCTCAATGCCTTTGCGACGTTGGGCGGCTACGTCTATGTGCATACGGGCTTGATTCGCGCGGCGGAAACGGAAGGACAACTGGCGTCCGTCATCGGGCATGAAATCGGGCATATCGTCGGGCGACACGGCTTGGAAAACGTCAAGCAATCGCAAAAATACGGCACGATGGCAGCCATTGCGGGCGTGGCGGGCGCGGTGCTCGGCGGCAGAACTGGCGGCAACATCGGACAACTCGCAGGCAACTTGATCTTCGGCGGCAAGCTGATGAAACACTCGCGCGACGCCGAACGCGAGGCCGATTATCTGGGGTTGTACGACCTGCATCGCACCGGCTACAACACGGGCAGCATGGTCGAAATGTTTCAGTTATTGGAAGGCGTCAGCGCCCGGAATCCGAACTTGCTCGGCAATGTGTTGGCGAGCCATCCGCCGCCGCGCGAACGGGCCGAAAACACGATCATCGAAATTCGGTCGAACCTGCGCGGCAGCGACCGGCGTGGCATCAACAACAGCAACGAATTTCAGCGGATCAAAGCGCGACTCAGGTGATTGCGGAATGCAGAGTGCGGAATGCGGGATAACTTCATGGCTGGTTACTCTTCAAATTTTCAAAGGCCAATGCACCTCGTGCATTCCGCACTCCGCACTCCGCACTCCGCATTCCTGTTGCTGTTGATTCTCTGGTTCGTGCCCGCCTTCGCCCAAAAACAACGTCCGAAAATCCTCCCTGCGCAACAACAACCCTTTGCTGGTCGTTTGCTGTTGATTCCGCGCGATGCACGGCCTGTCTCGTGGAAGTTGCCGCGTCTGCTTGCGCGCGTGGCGGATTACGAACTCATCGTGCCGCCCCGCGAATTGCTCGGCAATGGCACAGACGCGCTCGATCCTGACCGTGTCATCGCCTGGGTCAAGACGCAGGACATCAGCCGTTTGAATGGCGCGATTGTCGCGCTCGATACGCTCGCCGGATGGGCACGCGAAGCGTCGCCGCAGCAAAGCAAACAGCGATTGGAACTGCTCAACTGGCTGCGACAACGCAAACCGGAACTGCCGATTTATGGCTTCGCACAAAAATCGCAGACTGCTTTGAGCGCGTTCGTGTTTGATGATTTGTGGCTGGAAGCATCTGACCCCGACGTGGCGCATCTGCTCGTCGCCAAGTTTCTTCAGCGCACGCATCAACGCCCCAGCAAGGTTATGACGATCACGTCGTCGGTCTACGCGCCACCCGTGCTGAAAGCGTTGACGAGCAAGATTGACGCGGTCGGCGCGCAGTTGATGACAACGGGGAAAGCAGACATTTTTCTCTTCGTCTACACGCCGAACACGGATGCCGTGCAACTCGCGAATTTTACCACCACCCTTGCCAACACCGTCGCGGCAGGGTATTACGTTGCGCTCGCAGATGTATCCGGCAACGCTGCTCCGCTCATCACGGCGCTGCGCGAACGCAAGCAACTCGATTTGTTGCAGGCGTACGCGGCTTCGTCGAATCCGAATGACGCGATGGGCAAGGCGTTGGCGCATTGCGCGGCGCGCTTGATTGCGGCCAAAGTGCTGCGACCGAGTTTGGAAGTCGAACAACTGCGCCGCGCCGAACGGGCACACGTCGAATTGCTGCTGACGCGCTATTTGGAAGATTGGGGCTATGCCGAAAGCATCCGCGCCCGCGTCGAGCAACACGTGCGCAACGAGTTGAAAGCCGAGCCAACACGCCTGGGAACCGCGACCGAGCAGGCCGAAGCGTTCGCCAACGCGGAATTGAAGCGGCTCGCGGACGAATTGTTTCGCACGCAGTTTCGCTACAACCTGCACAGCGTGTTGTTGGGCAACGGCGTGCGTGCGGATTTTCAAGTGGAACTGCTGCAACTTTTCAAAGCACGCTTTCCGCTGCAACGCATTGACGAACTCGAATTGGATATGAGCATTCATTTGTCGCTCTTGGTCGGCATCAATCCCCAACCACTGATTAAATCACCGTAGAAGAGTAGACGGTAGACCGTAGTCGGTAGTTAGTAGAAAACCGCAGGCTACCGTCTACCATCTACCGTCTACCGTCTACTCTCTATAAAACCTATGTCACTCATGTTAGCCGAAATCGCCGAGCAACCTGCCGCGCTCGAACGCACCATCAACCGCGAGGCCGCGCGCGTCAATCGTTTTGCCGCCACGCTGAAACAACGCGGCATTCGCTTCATCGTCATCGCCGCACGCGGCAGTTCCGACAACGCCGGTTCGTTCGGGCGCTATCTGCTTGAAATCATGACGGGCATTCCGGTCTCGCTCGCCGCACCAGCCGTGCATTCGCTGTACGGCGCGAAGCTCGATCTGCGCGACACGCTCGTCATCGGCGTATCGCAATCGGGCGAAGGCGTGGACATCAACCTCACGCTCGAAAACGCGAAACGCTGCGGCGCAATCACGCTCGGCATTACCAATGAAGCAGATTCTTCGATGACGAAAATCACCGACGAAACGTTTCTGATTCACGCCAAACGCGAACGCAGTCTGGCCGCGACGAAAACCTACACCGGGCAACAATTGATCTTTCATTTGTTGGCCGAAGGCTTGGTCGGCAAAGTCAAAGGCCACGAAATCGAACGCCTGCCCGAACTCGCAGCGGCTTCGTTGACGCTGAAACCCAGCATCGAAGCGATGGTCGAACGCTACGTGTTTATGGAGCATTGCGTCGTGATCGGGCGCGGGTTGAACTACGGCAATGCGTATGAATTTGCGATCAAGTTGATGGAGACGTGCTACGTGATTGCCGAGCGATTTTCCGGCGCGGATTTTTTGCACGGCCCGATTGCGATGATCGAACACAGCTTTCCGGCGTTCGTCTTCGCGCCGCCGGGGCCAACGCTGGCGGGCACGTTGGAATTGCTGCAACGCCTGCAAACATTGGGCGCGGAGACGCTCGTGATTTCGAGCGAAGCACCCGCCTTGAAGCTCGGCACGCGCAGTTTGAAGCTGCCAACGAAAGTCAGCGAACGGCTTTCGCCGATTCCGTACATCGTGCCTGCGCAATTGTTCGCCGCCTTGCTTTCGCAAGCGAAGGGCTTGAATCCCGATGTGTCGCGCTCGCTCGCGAAAGTGACGAAGACCGTGTGAGGTATTTATGATCGGCCTGAAAACATTGGGGATTGCGCTCTTCTCGCTCAGCACGCTCGTCTGCTCTGCACCGATGCCACAACAAAAACAAGAGTCATCGAATTACCCGCCCGTCATCGAAGCCAGCCCCGCGCGCGCACAAGCTGCCGAAGAAGTGTGGACGCAATTTCTCGCGGAATATCGGCTCGCGTTCGCCGCACCCGAATTGGAACCGATACTCTACACACCGCGCACGTTGCCTGCCGCGTTGGCGATGCAAATCAACATCAAGCCTTCTGACAAAAAAGCGGACGAAGCGTTGGACGAAGCGCACGCAAAAGAATATCTGCGCCGCTTCATTGACAATCATCGCGCCGTGCTTGCGGGCGATCAGCGTTCCAGCGCGCTCGCGCTCAAAGACCTCTCGCTCATCACGTTCGGCAACGAAGGCAATTTGTATCGCGCCGTCTATCGGCAAATGAATTATCCGTTTCCGATTGAAAACGGCTATGGCGAATTGCGCCTGGTGCTCAGCAAAACAGGCGCGCTGTTGCAACTCAGCAGCCGCTTGATTCCGGCGGTCGAATTCCCTTCCCGCCCAAAGATTGAAGCCGCGACGCTCACGAACAAATTCCTGGGGCGCGAATTCACCTACAGCAACATTGCCGGGCAACCGCTGACGTACAAAGTCGCGCAAGCCTCCGAAATTACGGTCAAAGAATTGGTTGTGTATCCGAAAGTGCGCGAGCAAAAAATGGCGCTGCACCTCGCCTACCCCTGTGAAATCGGGCGCGGCACGACGTGGACGATTTATGTGGACGCGATCACGGGCGAGGAGTTGGAGACGAAACAGAATTTTCAATCGTAGAAAAAGAGCTTCACCGCAGAGACGCAGAGGCTACGCAGAGGCTCGCGGAGGAAAGAAAGAGAGCAGGAGAGAAAAAGGGATAGCGAGTGACCAGTGGCGTCTCTTCATTTCTCTTTCCCTCGTCTTTCTTGCTCCAACTTCTCTGCGCTTCCTCTGCGCGTTCTCTGCGCCTCTGCGGTGAAAGAAACATTCAGAAATTGCCACAGAGATTAGTATGCGAATATTTGTTGCCTTGTTCGTTGCCTGCCTTACCATCGCCGCCGACAGCCGCGCGCAATCGCTGCCGCAACTCAAACCCAAGCTCGAAACGTTGATTGCCGCGAGCGGAGCCGAAACGGTCGGCGTCGCCGTGTACGATCTCCAGAGCAAACGAACGTTACTCATCAACGATAAAGTCAGCCTGCACGCGGCCAGCACGATGAAGGTTCCGGTGATGATGGAATTGTTTCGCCAAGCGGCAGCGAAGCAGATCAACCTCGATGCGACCATTCCGGTCAAAAACGAATTCGCCAGCATCGTAGACGGCAGTTCCTATCAACTCAACGCCAGCGATGACAGCGACGATTTCATGTATCAACAGATCAGCAAGCCGATGACGATTCGCATCCTGATCGAACGCATGATCGTGCGCAGCAGCAATCTGGCGACGAACCTTTTGATTGAGAAAGCAGGCGCAGCAAACGTGATGAAGCTGATGCGTCAACTCGGCGCAAACGACATTCAAGTGCGGCGTGGCGTCGAAGACACCAAAGCCTTTCGCGCGGGCTTGAATAACACCACGACCGCGTATGATCTGATGCTGCTGCTGCGCGCCATCGCGGAACAGAAGGTCGCCAACGCACGCGGCTGTGCAGAAATGCTGGCGATTTTGCAGAAGCAGGAATTCAACGAAGGCATCCCCGCTGGCTTGCCCACTGGCACACGAGTCGCGCACAAGACCGGCTCGATCACGAAGATTTATCACGACGCGGGAATCGTGTATGTACCGAAGCGCAAGCCGTATGTGATTGTAGTTTTGACGCGCGGATTCGCGGAAGAAAAGCGCGCGCATCAATTGGTCGCCGAGATTTCGCGGCAGGTGTATGAAGCGTTGCAAAAAAATTAGCCACAGAGAACACGGAGGGCAGAGAGAAAAGCAAGACAGGATGAACAAGATTGCTTACAGGGTTCACAAGATAATCCTGTAAATCCTGAACAAATCTTGTCAATCCTGTCTAAAAATCTCCGTTCGCTCCGTGTTCTCCGTGGTTTCAATTGCTTGGCTTCACGGCACGCGGTGGCACTTCGCGTCTCTCGGTGCGACGGCGATCATCAAACGTGAAGTACGCGACGGCTGGATCGTGATCAGAGAGGCGTTCGGGGCGCGTGCTGTCGTTGCGCCAGGTTTCAGGGAAGTCAGCGTTCGTGCGCGCGTAGACAAGTTTGCTGAAATGTCTGAGCAGCGGCGCGTTGACCAACTCGTGATCTATGGCTTGCGCGTTGCCGTTGAAGCTGTAGGAATAGCGTTGCGGCGCAGCTACCAACTCAATCAAATCCGTCAAATCAGGATTCACCAAATCCGCGCTGGCCAGCACGACTTGTTCGGCAGAAGTCGGCGTGCCTTTGATCGTGCCGATCACGTCCACCAAACCGTCGCTGAATTGAAACGCATTGTAATCGCCGATGGAAAGGATGCGTTCGTTTGCATCCGCCGCTTGGCGCGCTTGAATCAGGTTCGCCAAAAATTCGGCTTGCGCGCGACGTTTGTGGCGGGTGCGATTGCCGCTGGTCGGGTCTTCGATGCCGGAGAGCGAACGCAGGTGATTGACGATCACCGTCAACGCAAAGCGCGAACGATCCGGCGCGTTCACAGTCGCTTTCAAAACCAGCGGCGGACGATCATTGAGCGTTTCGTTTTGATTGTTGGTGGGATTCACGAATGTCGCGGTTTTGCCTTCCTGCGTGACGCTGACCACATTGACGCGCGTGCTTTTGACTAAGAAGCCCACGTCAATGCCACCGGGGTCGTTGCCTTCTTCCAAATACGCGACGTACTTCGGATCGCTCTGTCCAGCCGCGACGGCATCGCTGTTGATTTTGCTGGCGAGCGTTTGCAACGTCGTGAGGTTTTCGATCTCTTCGACGCCAATGATGTCGGGCATCCGCAGCACATTGCGAATCGAGAGCGAAGCTTTTTGCAAACGACGATTGAAGCCGTCGGGCGTCAACGCAACATCCGTCACACCCGGATCATCGGTCGTGTCGAAGAAGCGTTCGAGATTGAACGACGCGACGGTGAATTCGTTTGCAGCGGCTTCCGGCACGCTCGTCGCCGCGATGTTGCCCGCGATGCTGGCTTGCGTTTGATTGCCCGCGAGCGGCAGCAGCGTGTAGCAACGAAACGTGTAATCCAACACGCCCGTGACGTTCGTGAGCGTTGCGCCGCTCGTGACTTCGAGCTTCGTTGCGCCGACCAACAGATCGCTGTCCACGCGCAACCGTTCGGGGTTGCCGTCAAAGCGCGGAATGTTCGCGGGCCAGTTTTCGGTCTCGACGCCGGGTTCGCGGAATGGGCGCGCAACGCCTGTAATCACGGCATAAAACGCGCCGTTCGACGCTGCCATCGCGTTCGCTTCGCCGCCCGTTTCATAAAAGCCTCCGGTCGGCGACACAGCGGTCAACGAAGGAATCGTAACGAGCATGCCTTCGTATTTTTCGAGCTGTTCGTTGGAACCTGCGGGGTTCGTCTCGGCGCTCGTCAACGTCACGGGCGCAGGCAACGTGTTGCCGCTCGACAACAGCATAATCATCGCCGAATTGGCGATTTGCGTGAGCGGCGGGCTGGTGGGGTCTGCTGACGGACGATATTCGGCGACGCGGCCTGTGACTTGCACTTCGTTGCCCACCATCACGTATGACGAAGGCGGCGCTGTATCGGTGAAGACAAAAATGCCTTCGGACGTGTTCGCATCGTTGTCGTAATCCGCCGTCGCCGCTTGCAGATAGAAGCCATTGAAACGCAGCGCCGTGACAAGGCCGCGCGTCGTGACGGTTGTGTTCACGAGCGCCGAACTGCTCGCGTTGCCTTGAATCGTGTGAATCGCCGTGTAGGTTTGTGGTGGTACGGTTCCGCCTTTCGGTATCAACGAAAAATCATCTATCGCCAAGCCATCGTCTGTGCCGCTCGCATTGAAATCTGTCCAGCGAATGAACACCGTCGCGCCGCTCGCAAGATTCAAGCCTGTGACCGAAGCGCGCACCGTCGCGCGATTCGTCGCCGCATCGCCGTCCAATGCGCCGACGGAACCCGTCGTCACAGGGCTGGTAAAATCCAGCGCATCCACGTGCGTCCACGCGCCGGTCGTCAAACTGGTCGCCTCGGTGCTGTATTGAAAATCCAGGCGATCCGCGCGCCCCACAGTGCCCAACCGCCATTGCTCGCCCGTGAATGCGATGTCCAAACTCATGATCGTTTGCCCGGTGTTGTTCGTGAAGCACGCGCCGATGGTTGAGACAAGCGAACTGCTTTGCAACGTACCCAAAGCACGGTCGCTGCCCATGCCGAAGCTGTACGTGTCGCCCGCGTTGCTCGTGCCGTCGCCTGCCGTGTAGGTCGCGTTGGCATTCGCGCCGGTTTCGCTGAAGCTCCAGCCATCGGGCACAACATCGGACACGCCGGAGCGCGCAAGCATATTGAAATTCTGCGTGTACGCCGTGTTGAGTGCGGTCAGGCTGATGTTCGCGGCGGCGCGTGTCGTGGGCAAACGAACGAGGCTTGCCACTGTAATGAGCAAAAGAACGGTGACGAAAGCGGTGCGCATAGTTCGGTTCATAGCAGGTCCTTCGGTGTTCACAGAGGAGAGCAAATACTACTATGCGAACGCGCGGAAGAAAACCACCTTCGCCTTAACACACGGGCGCAATCACTGGAATGGCGAGGATGACGTTGCTCGTTGCCGTGTGATGCAAGCCCCGTATGCCGCTCCACACGCTCGTCCCCGCACGCGGTGTCATGAGCAAGCCGACTCCTGCGCCCACGCGGAACTGCAAATGCCCCGTCGCGCCTTTGCCAATCAAGCCGCCCAAGCCGCCCGGCACGCGCGGATACGTCGCCGAAAGTGTAGCGGTCTTCAAGCATCCTCCGCTCAGCAGTGCGCTGAAGCTTGTAATACGTTCCTGTCCGTTGATCGCCAGTCCGATGCCGAGTTGCGTCGCCGCCGTTTGCAAAGCGGGATGCGTGGCGGGCAGCGTGGCTGTACCGTCCAAATCACCAGCCAATGGCGCGACGACAATGCGTTGCCCCGCCACATCCAATGGGCTTTGAATTTCGACAGCGAATTGGACAGGCGCGGCATCGTAAATCGTGCCATTCAAACTCAACAGCGCAATCGTGCCTGTGCTGGTCGTGACGCTGTTGTCATAGCGTTCAAAAGCCACTGCGCCGTAGTTGTCGTAATACTCGCCGTCCTGCACAAACGCATTGCCCACCAAACCGTTGTTTTGTATGGGGCGACCTTGCAAATCTACCGCGACCGCATAAATAAACCCGGTGTTTTCCGGGTCGTACTCCGAAGCCTTGAACGAGAAGCTCGCGCCTGGCGTCAGACAGAGGAACATATCCGCCGGGCTGCACGTAGCGCCATCTATCAAAAACACATGCGCGTTGATGGTTTGCAGACTCACGTTGCTGAGCGTCAAGCGCGTATCGGCGCGCGTAGCACGATTGGAGGTGTAGTAGGGGAAAACGAGCAACGATCCTGCCTTTTGATCCGAAGCGCGCACGTTCGCCAAGGGCAGCAATCCGAGCGCCGGGCAATTAGCGACAAAGCATTCCGGCACGACGACTTCATAACCGCCATTGAACTGTGCCGCATTCTGCACACAAAACTGCGTGTCGAGCGCCGTGCCCGCCGCGATTTGCGCTTGATACGTGAAGGTCACGGTCTGCCCCGCATTGAGCGTGCCCGTCCAACTTGCCTGCGTCGTGGTAACTTGCATGGCGGCGGAATTCACAGTTGCCGTACCACTGCCCACCAAACCAAGTAATGGCGTTGGCAAAGTTGCGGTCCAACCGGCACTCACCGCGAAGCCGTTCGGGTTCGTGACTTCTGCCGTGAGGCCAATTAATCCGCCCGGCCCCAAACAGACTGCCGGGTCCGCCGCACGCACGCGCACTAACGGTAAATCCCCATCGTCATTGGTAATGCGCCCGCCGCCTTGTGCATCGGCAATCGTCGCGCCGACCGCATTGCTCAAATTGACGAAGAAGGTCTCATTCGGTTCGACCGCCGTTTCGCCGTTGACGAGAACCGTGATCGTTTTGCTTTGCTCATTTGGATTGAAGGTCAAAGTCGTAAGCGGCACGGCCACAAAATCGCGCGGCGCGGTCGCTGTATCATTTGCCGTTTGATACTGCACCGTGACGGCGCTCGCACTAGGATTGGATAAGCTCACGGTGAAGTTTGCGTTCACCATCCCGGCATTGCCTTCGGTCACGGACACATCATTGATGCGCAGCGCTGTCGTGTCGTCATTCATGATCGTGCCCACGCCTTGTGATTTGGCCAGCGTTGCGCCGGAAGCATTGCTCAGATTCACGAAGAAGTTTTCAATCGGCTCCACCGTCGTATCGCCTTTGACGGATACGGTGATGGTTTTCGATTGCTCGCCGGGATTGAATGTGAGCGTCGTCAGTGGCAACGCCGTATAATCGCTGCCCACTGTCGCCGAACCATTTGCCGTTTGATACTGCACCGTGACGGCGCTCGCACTAGGATTGGATAAGCTCACGGTGAAGTTTGCGTTCACCGTTCCAGCATTGCCTTCGGTCAGCTTGACATCGCCAATGCTGAGCGAGTTGAGCGGGGCGATGGCAATGAGGAAGGGCGAAAGCGAAGTCACCCGCGCGCTAATTTCTCGCGTGGCAAAATTGGGAGCCGGGCTGTCGGGAGCCAGGATCGTGCGGTCTTCAAACTCGCCGTTCTCTCCGTGCAATACTCGCAAGCGAGCAAATTGTTCTTCGGTTACACTGAGTGGAACTTTGAAGGTCAAAACAATGGGGCCCGCGTAGGGAGCTGTTGTCGTGACGTCGTAAGTGACCGTTGTGTCATTTAGTATATATCCACTCGGTAGGGCTGACGGCGGTGGCGGTGGAGCGGGAGTCGCCATTGTAACCCCACAACCACTAACGAGCGAATATGTGGTGGTTAGATCGCCAGCCACCGGGACGGCGGCTCCTGTCGCAGTGGGGCAAGTGTTGATGTCGTCATTTGCAATCATCCCCATGCCTGTAGGATCGAGAATCGAGACTGCGGTATACGGCACTGCATTCGTCATGAGTTGCACAACAAAGGTCTCATTGATTTCGGGCACAGCGTCGCCTCGCACGACCACCTGAATCAACTGCGAGCCAGTCGAATTTGCTGGGAAGGTGACAGTTCCGCTGGCGGCGAAGTAGTCATTATCAGCAATCGTGGCGCTGATGTCAGCGGTCGCATAACCCACCACTACGGGTTGATCTACGGGGGCACTCAGCATGACCTGGAGGTTAATATTCGTGGTTCCGTCCACCCCTTCAAGCGAGAAGGCATCGGAAATCGTAATGGCGGCGATGTCGTCGTTAGAGATCGTCCCGATGCCTTCCGCTTTAGCGATGGTTGCGCCCGCCGCGCTGCTCAATCTGACAACAAACTGCTCCTCCCCTTCCACCAGGAAATCACCGAAGATCGGCACGGTAATCGTTTGCGTGACTGTCGTGCCGCTGGTCGGGGGAGCAAATGTCAAGGTTCCACTGACTGCACCGTAGTCGCCTCCCGGCGAGGCGGGCACAGCATAATTTACGGTAACGGGCGCGCAACTAAACTGCGCGTTTTCCAACGTAACGCTAAAGACCGCATTGGCCAGGCCGTTGCCTTCTGCCACCGCCAAGTCATTAATCCTCAACGAAGGTAAGTGGGCCGAAGAAGCCGCGAGGGAGAGTGGAATCGTCAAGGTAGTATTCGTGAAATTTGTTTTCTGGAGCGGTTGAATCTTCGCACCGCCGGGTGCGGTTTGCGGGGTCAACATCAACCCGACTCCCCCATCAAGGCGGAAATTCAAGATACCGGTCTGCCCGCTCGGTACAATAGTTCCCATCCCGGTGGGCACACGAGGAGTTGCGAGGCTCACAGTTGAGATAGACTGGCAGGAACCTGCCAGAAAACGGGCAAAGCTCGCGAACCTTCCAGTGGAACTTGTCACTATTCCTGTTCCCACCTGCCCCGCCCCAATCAGGCTTCCAGTCCCGATTGGACTGCCTTGCATACCAGCGGTCACGACTTTTTGCCCCACGACATCTACCGGGCTTTGAATGCTGGCGGTGAATTGACTGGGGACCTGATCGTAGCGCGCGCCATCAAAGTGCAATGTCGCCATCGCACCCCCAATCGTTGCGGGAGTGGGCGAATTCGCCCGGAAAACTTCGGCGTCATAGCTCCCCACGTAGTCCCCTTCCTTGAGCCGCGCCCGCCCCGAAAAACTGTTGTTTTGAATCGGTATTGCAGAGTCCTTATCAATGGCGACAGCGATCACATACCCGGTCTCACCCGGAGCAAAGGTCGCCGCCGAAAGCGAGGTACATCCGTTGGCCGGTAGAGTCACAAAAACATCGGTTTGGGTGCACGTGTTACCGATGACATATAAATGCAGCAGTGCTTCTCTGGCGCTGCTGTTGTATAGGTTCAAGATCGTATCATTCGTGCCGTCTGTCGAAGAGACGTAATAGGGAAACACCAACACGCTCCCCGCATCCGGGTCATCATCGCGAATGATGCCCAACCCCTGGTTGTCGGCAATGCTGATAGCGTTATTGGCATAAGGGAATCCACTCGCGGTGAGGTTGACGGTAAAGGTTTCATCAGCCTCATCTGTCGCGTCGCCATTGATCGTTACAGCATACGGAAGAGGGCCAACTGCGCCGGGCGTGAAGGTAATGGTGCGGCCTGCATCGCCCACATAATCTCCGCTGACCGTCTTCGCTGTCCCGTCCGCCGTAGCCGCTGTAAGAGAAATCGGTTGATCCGCAGGCGCGCTCAAACTGATCTGAAAAACGGCAGACGCTGTTCCACTGTTCCCTTCGGTCGCGCTCACATCCGTAATGCTGATCGTCGCCGCGTCGTCATTGGAGATCATCCCTAGGCCATTCGCTCTTGTGATCGTAGCGCCTGACGCACCGCTTAAAGTCACGGTAAACGATTCATTCCCTTCTACGGTCACATCGCCATTGATGGGGACATTGATGGTTTGCGCAGGCGGGGGGCCGCCGACGGCGGGAAAGGTGAGCGTGCCGCTGGTGGCGACAAAATCACCGCCCGGCTGTGCCACCGTCGCATAATTAACTGTAACGGGTGCCGTGTCGCCTGACGGGTCCGTCAAGGTCACGGTAAAGATCGCATTAGTCAGCCCGGCATTGCCTTCGACCACCGTCACATCATTGATACTCAGCGTGGGAGCAAAGACAGTGCGAGGTGCTGAAGGCGCATTCATGGCGGGCGTCTTTGTGCTGATGACCACAAACAGCCCTGGCGCAAGTAACAAACCGAGAAATACAGCCAGAATCAAACGACGACGGCGAAGAGTAGTGAGGATGAGCATGTTTAGGGAGTCTCCAGGAACGACCCGACCAGCAATAGATGACTGGCGGACAAAATCAACGTTTTCAGACATTGCGGCGCAACCACCTGCCAGCAATACCGACGAAACGCGCAAACTGCTGCGTGCAGACAGCGCGCCCGTCTGTTTCCCAGTGATGCCAAACTTAGACAGAAAACTTCTCTTGCCGGAGGAAGGAATGCTTGCGGTAATAGCAGAACCGATCTTGATCGTAGCGAAAAGCAGGTGATGAGGTATGGACTACTGAGTTGCTTCTCACCAAGCAGATCGCGCTTGCTCAAAATTCTATAGCTTGCTTTTGGACGTGAGGATTTTACTGAAGACTCCCACGTCTGTCATCCCGATTTCTTCTTTCCATAAAGAATTTCTTATTGGTCAAACGACCGCGGAAAAATCAGGAGGAGGAATGATCCTATGGATAGCAGCGCGGCTTACGGTTGTTTGATAAATTTGTTTCCCGTCATAACAGCTTGGCGCGGCTGGCAATTCGCATCGGAGACGAGTTGAAACGTTAGCGCCTTGCCGTCGAACGTCCATTTGTACGTGCCCTTGCCGGAGCACATCGAACTCGTCGTTCCGGCGCTGATCTCGATCTGGTCATTTTTTACGGTGTACGTGATGTCGGGCGCGCACCGGCACAGCGCGCACGTCCCCCGAAAATGTTTTTTTGGGTCTCCAGGTTCGCGTCCACGATCATGGTTCCTGCGGCTTCAATTTCGATGGATACACGCGCCGCCACACGTAATCGTAAACGCCTGCGGGGAGTTCTTCGCGCAGTTGAAAGTGGTACGCTTTCAACCCACCTATCCCTTCTTCGTACGTCACGATTTCAAACCGATACCGCTCGGAGTGGCTGAAGCTGTGCAGGTCGCCGTACCGCCAGTAGCGGGATTCAGCCACTTTGTCCGAAGCTTCGTAAACAATGCGGTCAGCGTAGATTTTCAGGGTTCCGAGAGACCCTTGAAGCGGGCGTAGATGTTTGACTCGTACGGTAAAGCGCGGCGCGTCTTGCGCGGAAAGCAACACACTGGTGACGATGGGGCGCGGAGCCGCTTGCATCAGCAAAGCCGTGATCGCCGGGGTCATCTGTTCCGCTAGCAAAATGAATTTGAAAACGCGATCTCTTCCGGCGAAACGGGGCTGATCTTCGTAAGTCACCAACTCCAATAAAATCGGGGAAAGCACTTTGAGTTGACGCAATTCTGTATACTGCCAGCTTCGTGCATCCTGCTTGTGCTCGGTTTGGTACTCGATCTTGTCTGGTGTGATCAGCAGTTTCCCGCGACAATTCCGCAGCGCGTGTTCGTGCTCGACGTGCAATTCAAAGCTCTGCGCAACAGCAGGCAGCGTGCCTCCCAGAACGATCCATACCGTGATAAATAGAATTCGTTTCATCGGCTTTCTCCTTCGCTTTTTTGCCTCTTCAACTGTGCCCACGCGGCCAAAATGGCGGGCACATAATTTCGTGTTTCGAGCGGTAACA
>CAZWAK010000185.1:0-15522 GCA_964631865.1 uncultured Heliobacteriaceae bacterium
TCGCCACCGCCGCTGGTGAAGCCTTTACCTCACCGTTTCACCATCGCCCGGCGCGTGCGCGCTTAGGGCTGTCTATTCTCTGTTGCACTCTTCCGTCGGGTTCCCCCGCCTGGTCGTTAACCAGCCTGCTGTCCTATGGTGTTCGGACTTTCCTCTCGCCACGCTTCGCTCGATCTCAAATTTGAGATTTGAAATTTGAGATCAAGTGAAACGTGGCCAGCGATCACCCAGCCTGCTCTGAAACTCACGGGCGAGTATAGCACACGAATTGGGTGCGCCCGCATCCTGCGGGCATTGCTGGGTGAACAGATTGCCCGCAGGATGCAGGCGCACCCAGAAGCCTCATTCACGATTGCCAAAGACGAACACTTCACGATAAGTCGCGTACGTGGGCTTGCCGTTCAATTGTGCCGGGTTGAAATGATATTGGCGAAAGGCTTCGATGAATTTGATATTGAAGGCAGAGTCAGGCGTTTCGAGCACTTTGATGTTCGTCACGCGGCCATCGGGCGTGATGACGGCTTCCAGAATCACTGTGCCTTTGGGCAGACTGGTTGTCACAAATTTCGGCATCATCCGCGTGACGATGCTGGGCATCACGAACACGTCACTGTCTGCGAGCGGCACCGCGACGCCGAATTCATTGCACAGGCGCGACAAGTCGGACGGTTTATTTTTCAAGCCGCGCACGTCAATGATCGTCGCCGTCACGGTGATGAGCAACGCGCGTTTTTCGGGAATGGTTTCTGTGCCGTTCGGCCCAATGAATTCGCGCACGCCGAAGCCGCCGCGTCCGCCGCGCAGCGCCACTGTGCCGTAGTTGTCCACGCTCGCGTCTTTCAACTCCATCAGCACCTTGTCATCGTATTTCGCTGTGATGTCAAAGCGCACCGACTCGCGCGTGACGACCGTCGGTTTGATCGTGACAAGCAATTGCTTTTCGTTCGCGGGCTGCGAATCGGTGTAGCTTTCGCCCGCGCGCAAACCGATGGCGCGGACGTGCCGCAGCTTCACATCGTCCAGCCCGAAGTTGCGCGTCAGGTATTCGATTTCTTCTTCAGCACTCGTCGCCGTTTGCTTCATCGGCATCACATCGCGCGTTTCCTTCGAGCTAAGATCATTGAATTGGTACACCGCAAGATTGAGGTTCGCGCCGTATTCTGCGCGACGCGACGCTTGCGCAAAAGCTATTGAAGACAGCAGCACACAAAGTGCGAACCCGCTACTGATTTTCCGCATGATCTTTTTCCTCCAACAACAAACGATACGCTTCTTTTTTCGAGAGTCCACGCCGTTTGGCCAATTGCTTGAGCGCGTCGTTGCGACTGATGCCCGTTTGGATAAGCTGCTCAAGCTGCGTCGTTAGTGATTCGGCGGTGGCGCAGGGTTGCTCTTCGGTTTCATTCGCGCCTGCGATGACAAGCGTGATTTCGCCGCGCGGTTCCTGCGCTTGTAACTGCGCACTGATGTCGGCGAGCGTGCCGCGCACGAATTGTTCGTGCAACTTCGTGAGTTCGCGCGCCAACGCCGCGCGCCGATTGCCGAGCACAGCCTGTGCTTCCGCCAACGTTTCGCGAATACGATGCGGCGCTTCATAGAGCACCAACGTCTCGCGCACGGTTCGCAACGTTTCCAACTTAGCGCGCCGCGCGGTTCGTTTTGCAGGCAAAAAGCCCACAAACAAAAACGCATCGGTCGGCAAGCCCGAAGCGATCAAGCCTGCGATCAACGCCGTTGCGCCCGGAATCGGAATCACTGCGATGTTGTGTTCGATGGCTGCGACAACTAAGCGATAAGCTGGATCAGAAATGCCGGGCGTGCCTGCGTCGGTGACGAGCGCGACGCTTTCGCCCTGCAACAAACGCGCCGTTAATTCTTGCGCGCGATCTTGTTCATTGTGTTCGTGATAACTGATGGTCGGTTTGTGAATACCGAAATGCGCCAGCAATTTGCCCGTGTGCCGCGTGTCTTCACAGGCAATCAAACTCACGTCCTTCAGCACGCGCAACGCACGCAGCGTTATGTCTTCAAGATTGCCGATGGGCGTGGCAACGAGGTACAGGGGCATGGGAAAATCAAAAGGCAAAAGGCAAAAGGCAAAAGGCAAAAGTGGGATTCGGAAGATGATTCTTCATCTCAAATTTCAAATCCAAAGGAAGTGCCGACCTTTTGATTTTTGATATTTGCCTTTTGCCTTTTGCTTTCACGCAGTGTCTTTCCACAAATAAATCCCGCCAATCATGCCGAGTGTGTTCGGGATGATCGAAACGTCTGTGGGCAGCTTGAACGCGATCTTTTCCGCATTGCCGCCGCCGATGTACAAGTGATCGAAATTGATGAGATCGCGCAACGTCGTGATGGCAAGGCGCACCCGTTTGTTCCAACGCTTCTTGCCGACCTTTTCGCGCGTGACATCGCCGAGTTGTTCTTCGTAGGTTTCGTTGTTGCGAAACGGATGGTGTGCGAATTCCATGTGCGGCAACAAACGCCCATTCTCAAACAAGCTCGAACCCAAGCCTGTGCCGAGCGTGATGACCATTTCGACGCCTTTGCCGCCAAACGCGCCGACGGCGGCAAGACCTTGTAAATCGGCATCGTTGATGACGCGACACGGTTTGCCGAATTGTTTTTGCAGCGCCTTCGCCAAATCGAAATTGACCCAGGGCTTCGTGCCGAGGTTGTGTGCCGTGTAGATTTTGCCGTTGCGCACGACGCCCGGAAAGCCGACAGAAATGCGGTCATACGCGGGCGCAGTGGGCGGAATCAGCGCGACCAGTTCTTTCAGTTTGCTGAGCATCAGTTGCGGCGGACAATTTTCCGGCGTCAGGATGCGCAACCGCTCGGTCAGCATCGCGCCTTTGTTATTGAGAATCGAAGCCTTCAATCCTGTGCCACCGATGTCCAGCGCCAATGTGAATGGGCCGATGCGTGCGGCTTTTTTTGCGGGTGCTTTCGGGGAGCTTTTTTTTGCTGCCATGCCTTCTCCTCAGAAGATGTAGCGCGATTTGCCAAATCGCATTACGTCGCATTTTCATTCTTTCCGGGCGACGCAAGTGTCATGAAGGACTCCTTTGCTGTAAGGTTCAATCGCTTGCGTAGAAGGAGATGGTTTATACCAAAGTGCTTGCTTCATTCCAACCATTTGTGCGGTAATTTGTTTTCCGCTCGCCGATCATCACGCTGGAGGTGGTTCGCATGAAGTATCAACTGTGTCTCGTATTGCTTGTCATTGGCTGTGCGTTTGCGGCAGCTCAATCCACCAAACGCGAAGACTTCGGCGCGAGTCTCAAGCAGTTGAAATGGGATGAGCAGAAACAAATCGCTGTCGAGCAGAAAAAGAGCGCCGCCGCCGATGACGTGCTCAAAGTTGAAACGACGCTGGCAATTTTTGATGTACTGGTTTTGGATGCGCAGGGACGCACGCTCACGGGCTTCACGAAAGATGATTTTGTCGTGAGCGAAGATGGCACGCGACAGGAAGTCGCGGCGTTTTCGCTCGGCGATGGTTCGACTGTGCCGCGTTCGATTGTGTTGGTGATAGATTACAGCGGCAGCCAGCTTCCATATTTGCAAAACAGCGTCGAGGCCGCGAAAACATTGGTCGAAAGGCTCACGCCGCGCGACCGCATGGCGATTGTGACCGATGATGTCGAGTTGCTTGTGGACTTCACCTCAGACAAAGGCAAGCTCAAAAAAAGCCTGGACTCGCTCAAGAAAAAAGCGTCGGACAATCGGCTGGGGCGCAGCGAACAATACAGCGCGTTGTTTGCCGTGTTGCGCGAATTGGTCAAAAGCGAAGAGCGCCCGATCATTCTGTTCCAAACGGACGGCGATGAGTTGTATCGCTTGCAACCCGTCGGCGATGCCGTTCCGCCGGGCTTCAATCAACGCCCCAAGCCGTACAGCTTTCAGGACATTTACACCACCGCGCAAAAATCTCGCGTGACAATTTACACGATTATTCCCGGCGTGCAATTGGCGGGGAAGTCGCCGGAAGAGCAGTTCAAACGCGCTCGCGAAATTTATGCGCAACGCTTGCACGCGATGCGCAAACGCGCGGGCGATGAGCCGGTGGATGCCTTTCTGGCGCGGATGCGGCAAATGCCCGACAGCTATTTTCAGCAGATGCTCATCACACAACATCGCCAACAATTGGCCGCCGCCGGGATCGCCAAATTGACGGGCGGTTGGACGGAGTTTTTAGAAACGCCGGAACAGGCCGCGACGATTTACGAACGCATTCTGGCGGGTATCAATCGCCGCTACATCCTCGGCTATTACCCGACGAATGAAGCGCGCGACGGCAAGTTACGCAAAGTGAACATTGAGGTGAAAGGGCATCCCGAATACAGGATTTTAGGCAAGCAATCGTACTACGCACGGGAACCCGAACGATGACGTGCTAGAGCAGCTACGGCGCAACCACAATTCTTCCCGGCAACGCTTCTTTGGCCGCGCTGGTGGTGCGTTGGTTGACCGGATTCGGGCCGCCAAGTTCGTGCATCAGGTTCTTGAGAAATTCGTCCTGCACGCCGCGCAAATGCGTGACGTTGCGCCCCTCAGCCATGTCGTAAATCACGAACAAAATCGCGCCTTTGGCTTTCGTGTAGGCGATGCCAGCGAGGTTCGCTGCGCCGTTGTCAGTTTCGTGCAACGTGCCGGTTTTGGCGATGACGCTGCCCGCAAATTCCGGTTCGGTGAAACGCCCGCCGACCGTGCTCGGATCAATACCAGCAATCGGCATCAGGTCTTCGGGTTTGTAGCCGTTGGCGGCGAGCCAGTCCAACACGCCGCGCAACATTTTCGCCGTGCCCCACGCCGTCAGGCGATTGATTTCCAACCCCGAAGCCCGTGAAATAAAGACCTCTTCTTCTTTCAACCCCACGCGCTGAATCAGAAACTTTTTGACGGCTTCTGCGCCGCCAATGAATTCGCCGACCGCATCCGCCATTGAATTGACGCTGCGCGCGTTTTGCTCCTGCAACAAATGCAATAACGGCTGCGATTCAATGGTCAGCAATTTGTGACCGGGAATTTCCGCCGGTTGATAATTGGCCAACTCCGTCGTGCCCCGAATCGTGAGGCCGAGATTGCGGCGCAACACGCCCGCGGAAATGTCCGTTTGCGTGTTCTCGTTGCAGGTGAAGTAGCCGGACACAATCAGATTGCCCGTGACACGTTGAATGCCGAGTTTGCGCAACGCGGCTCCGGCATTGTTGGCGTCCTGAATGGAAAACGCGGGATCGCTGCCGCTGACGACGAGCAAATCGCCCGCGAGTTCGCCCGTTTTGGCGTTGATTTCGCCGTGCGCATAAAACTCCGTGCGAAAGCGATAATTCGCGCCCAGCTTGTCCAACGCCGCGATGGACGTCACGATTTTCATAACCGACGCCGGATTGAACAACGCGCCTTCATTGTAGGCAACCAACGGCTCGCGCGCGTCGAGCGTTTCGACGTACACGCCGTGCATTTTCAAATCCCGGCCTTCGGCGGCGAGGCGTTGTTTGAATTTGGTTACGGCGGACAATTCGGCAGGCGGCGGCGCGCTTGGATAAATGGCTCTGATCCTGGCCCACAAACCGGCAGTCAAGTCACTGCTCAAAGCACCATGCCCTTCGACGCTCAACCCCGTCGGCCACAACATGGGGATGGCGCAGATCAACGCGGCACACACGACCGGGAGCAGTTTTTTCAGACTGAATTTGGTTTGCTGCATGGCTTCACTTGGGACTCGTTTGACAGGGGTCGTGGATCATAGACAATAGGTTCTCGGATAAGTAGGTTCTGGACTCTTGCTCGCTGCTTTTCAACTGGGGGAGTAGTCGTGGGCGTCAGGCAACCGTAACCTGGGAGCGTGAGGCGTCACGGCGGAGACGGAGTTTAGCGATTTTTACACCTCGAATCAAGCGCCAAATTGGCACGCGGATTCTTTCCCTGGAGCCACCATGAACATGATTTTGCTACGTCGCACGCTGCTGCTCGCGTTGCTCAGCCTTTGCCTCATCGGATTTGCGCACGCGCAAGCCGGGCGCAGTTTGCCAAACACCGCTGCCCTCAATGTGCCCGCGCCGGAAAACGATTTGGGCTTTAAGATCGGGACAGATCGTAAGCTCGCCAAGTGGGAACGCTTCGTCGCCTACTTCGAGCATCTCGACGCGGCAAGTGATCGGATGACGGTCGAGAATCTCGGCAAAACCACGCTCGGACGCCCGTTCATCGTGGCCACGATCAGCGCGCCGGAAAATATCAAACGACTTGACGAATTCAAGTTGATCCAGCGCCGCCTCGCCGACCCGCGCGGACAAGATGCGAACCTCGCCAACGAACTGATCCAGCGCGGCAAAACCATCGTCGTCATCACGTGCAGCATTCATTCGACCGAAGTCGGCGGCACGTTCACGGCCACCGAACTCGCCTATCGTTTGACGTCGAGCAACGCGCCGGAAGTGCGGCAGATTTTGGAGAACACGATCATCTTGCTTGTGCCGTCGCTCAATCCCGACGGCACGGACATCGTGGCCGACTGGTATCAAAAAACGCTTGGCACGCCCGCCGAAGGCACGTCGCCGCCGGAGCTGTATCATCACTACACCGGCCACGACAACAACCGCGATTGGTATGCCTTCACGCAGGTCGAGACGCAATTGACGGTGGACAAAATCCTCAACGCCTGGCATCCGAACATTCTGCACGACATTCACCAACAGGGCGCAAACGGCGCGCGGATGTTTGTGCCGCCGTATGTCGAACCGTGGGAGCCGAACATTGATCCCGCGCTCGTTGCAGGCGTCAGCGCACTCGGCTCCGCAATGGCGTGGGAATTAACCGCGCAAGGTAAAAGCGGCGTGGTCATCAATGGCATCTACGATTCGTGGACGCCTGCCCGTGCCTACGCGCATTATCACGGCGGCTTGCGCATTTTGTCCGAAACCGCGAGCGCGCGGCTGGCGACGCCGATTGAGATTCCGTTTGCCCAACTCAGCCCCGGCATCAATTACCACGCCAAAGTTGCGTCGTGGAATTTCCCCAAACCCTGGCTTGGCGGCAAATGGACGATTGCCGACATCGTGGATTATCAAACCTCCGCCGCGCTCGCCCTGCTCAATCACGCCGCGCGTTATCGCGAGCAGTATTTACGCAGCTTTTATGACATCAACGCTCGCGCCGTCGCGCTGAAGCCGGACGTTTATGCGTACCTGCTACCCGAACCCGCTTTCCCCAAATCGTTGGCGGCGGACGAAGAAAAACTCACGAACAGCGGCAAGAACGAAACTGCCAAAACCGAGAAAGAACACAAAGAAGACGACGCGGCGATGAAGAAAATGATGAATGCGCCCGCAAGTTCGGACGAGGTGAATTACTACTACAAAATCGAAGGCCTGGATCGCACGCTCGGCATCTTGAAGCGCGGCGGCGTGGAAGTACTGAACGCGGCGAAAGACTTCACCGCTGACGGCAAGACTTATCCCAAAGGCACGCACATCATCCTGATGCAGCAGCCGTACGCGAGCTTTGCGAAAACGATGCTCGAACGCCAGCAGTATCCCGATTTGCGCGAATATCCGGGCGGCCCACCGAAACGTCCGTACGATGTCGTCGCGCACACGCTGCCGTTGCTGATGAACGTCGAGGCTGTTCCGATCAAAGAAAAGTTCACGGTGGACGGCAGGCGCGAACCGTCGGCGCTGGTGCTGCAATCGCGTGTACGTTCCAATGCTTCGGGCGCGCGCGTCGGCTTATATCAAAACTATCAACCTTCGATGGACGAAGGCTGGACGCGCTGGATTTTCGATCAATACAAATTTCCGTACACGCGACTGAAACAGGAAGAAGTTCGCAGCGGCTTTCTGCGCTCAAAGTTCGATGCCATCATCCTGCCCGATCAATCCGCGCGTGCCATTGCGGAAGGATTGTACGCGGGCAACAGCGAATCGCCCGGCTCGTATCCAGCCGAATTCACGGGCGGTTTGGGCGAAGCCGGGATCAAAGCCTTGCGCGAATTTGTCGAGGCCGGCGGCACGTTGATTACCTTCAATAACGCCTCGAACTTTGCGATTGAGCATCTGGGCGTTCCCGTGCGCAACGTCTTGCAAGGCGTGCCGTCGCGCCAGTTTTATTGCCCCGGCTCGATCCTGCGCACACAGCTTGATGCGTCGAGCAACTTGACGTTCGGGATGGAAAAAGACAGCGTCGCGTGGTTCGAGCAAAGCCCCGCGTTTGAAGTGCTGGACGAAAAATCGGTGCGCGTGATCGCGCGCTATCCGAACGACGCGAACCCGTTGCTGAGCGGTTGGATTCTCGGCGATCAACTGCTGCGCGGCAAAGCGGCGTTGGTCGAAGCGAAGATCGGCAAAGGTCGCGTGATTCTGTTTGGCTTTCGCCCGCAATATCGCGCGCAGAGTTTGGCAACGTTTCCGTTGCTCTTCAATGCGATCCTGACGAGCAAAACGGAATGAAGATTGACGATCATCAATTCGACGCGCGCCTGGCGTTTGCCGCGACGATTCCGGCTTCGTGGTATTTCGATCCGGCCCTGCTCGCGCGCGAGAAGGAAACTGTCTTCGCGCACACGTGGCAGTTGGTCGGGCGCAGCGAGCAAGTCGCCGCACCGGGCGCATATTTCACGACCACGATTGCCGATGAACCGATCCTCGTCGTGCGTGGCGCAGACGAACAACTGCGCGCGTTGTCGAACGTCTGTCGCCATCGCGCTGGCCCCGTTGCCGAAGGCGCAGGCCAACGCAAAGTGCTGCAATGCAGCTATCACGGCTGGACGTACACGCTCGACGGAAAATTGCACGGCACGCCCGAATTTGAAGGCGTCGAGTGCTTTGACAAGGCTACGAATTGCTTGCCCGAATTTCGCGTGGCCGAATGGGCGGGCTTGGTGTTCGTGAACCTCGACCACACTTGCGAACCGTTGCTCGACGCGCTCGAAGATTTGCCGTCGAGGTTATTACATCAGGATTTGACCGCGATGCAATTTGCGCTGCGCAAGGATTGGTATGTGGACTGCAATTGGAAAACATACGTGGACAATTACCTCGAAGGCTATCACATCCCGCTCGTACATCCGGGGCTGAATCGGGAGTTGGATTACGCCAACTACCGCACCGAAACGAAGCGGTATTATTCAATCCAGCATGCGCCGATCAAGCCGAACAACATGCGATTGCGTCTGAGCAAAACCCCCGCCGCAAATGAAACGCAATTTTTCTGGCTTTTCCCGAATCTGATGCTGAACGTGTACCCGGACAATTACTCGACGAATTTGATTGTGCCGCTTGGCGCCGAACGCACGCTCACGATTTTTGAATGGTTTTTCCGCGATCCCGACTCCGAAGCCACGCAAGAAAAGTTGCGCGCGACAGTTGCCTTCAGTGACGAAATCCAAATCGAAGACATCCGCATTTGCGAAGCCGTGCAACGCAATTTGCATTCGCGCACGTATTCGACCGGACGCTATTCCGTGCAACGCGAAAACGGCGTCCATCACTTTCACAGTTTGCTGACCAGGTTCCTACAAAACGCTTAACCCTTTTTCATGACACAAAATCGTCTTCGCCAAGTTCTCGGCCTCGGCTTCGGCTTGGCGGTCATCATCGGCAACACCATTGGCGCAGGGATTTTGCGCACGCCGGGCGAAGTTGCAGCACATCTGCCCAGTGTTTTCTGGTTCATGCTGGTGTGGATCATCGGCGGTTTGTACGCGCTGCTGGGCGCATTTTCCATTGCCGAATTGGGCGCAATGTTGCCGCAATCCGGCGGGCAATATGTCTATGCCAAACGCGCGCTCGGCAATTATGCGGGCTTTGTTGTGGGCTGGAGCGATTGGCTCTCAACTTGCGGGACAGTCGCGTTGGTGGCGATTGTGATTGGCGAATATGCCAGCGTCTTTTGGTCTGTGTTGGCAGGTCAGGCGAGCTATATTGCCGCGATTGTGGTGCTGTTTTTTGCGGCCCTGCAATGGCGCGGCATCAACTGGGGCAGCAGGGTACAAAACCTGACCAGCCTCCTTAAAGCGTTGGCCTTCGTCGCACTCGTAGTAGCGTGTTTTGCTTTCGGCGGAAGTCACCCCTCAACGCCAGCGCCACCGAGCACGCGTCCATTTCTGCTTTCCCTTGTCCTCGCGCTGCAAGCAGTCGTTTACACATACGATGGCTGGACAGGCGTGATTTATTTTTCTGAAGAAGTGCGCGAGCCGGGGCGTGACATTCCGCGCGCCTTATTTGGTGGCGTGCTTGCGATCATCGCCATTTATCTGCTCGTCAATCTGGCGTTTCTGTACGTCTTGCCGTTGGCGCAAATGGCCGGAGAACCGTTCGTCGCAGGAGCTGCTGCCCAGGCAATTTTTGGGGCACGCGGCGAACGAGTCATTCAAGTGTTGGTGATGATTTCGATGTTGAGCAGCGTCAATGCGAATAGCCTGATGGCGAGCCGCGTGATCTTCGGGATGAGCCGGGATGCGCTGGTGTCGGACAAAGCGACGAACGTCAATACAGGCGGCACGCCCACCAGAGCCTTAGCAGTCAGTACCGCTATCGCCTTATTCTTCATCTTGAGCGGAACCTTCCATCAAGTGATTGCTGTGCTGGCGTTTTTCTTCGTCGCCAACTACGCGCTTTCGTTTGTGTCCGTCTTTGTTTTGCGGCGCACAGAGCCAAACACAACGCGCCCGTATCGTGCGTGGGGTTATCCGTTTACAACCGGACTGGCTTTATTTGGTTCAATAGCGTTTCTGCTTGGCGCAGTGGCGAGTGATACGAAAAACAGCGTGGCGGCGTTGGTTTTGTTGGCGGCAAGTTATCCGGCGTTTTTACTGACGAAGCGATTGCGGCGAGCGTGAGAGCAATTAAGCAGGCGACTCTTTCGTTGGAAATTGCACGCGGGCGTACACATCTTTCAGTGGCAAGGAACATTCAATAGATTCGATAGTAATGCTGTTCGCCAAATCGGATTCCTCCGACAACATCCAGAATCTCCCGTGTCGTACATAATGTTCGATGCGAACTTTGTCTTGCGAAATCAGAAGGTAATCCGTCAACGATTCAAGCTGGCGATAGCTGGCAAATTTTTCGCTGCGATCATACAGCTCGGTCGAAGGCGAAAGCACTTCGATGATGACTTTAGGATTGAGAATTACATCTTGAAATTGATCGTGATGGATAATTTCCCCGCAAACCACAACCACATCAGGATAGCCAAACATGTTAATGCCAGGGGTGCGAACTTTTGTGTCTGACGTGAAGGCCTCACAGTTCTTTCCTTTTAGCTGATTACCGAGAGCTACCACAACATCAGCTTTAATCCGTCCGTGATTCGGGCTTTCGCCCGCCATCGCAAAAATCTCTCCGTTCAGGTATTCGCTTCTAAATTCAGCGGCCCGTTCCAGGGCTAGATATTCTTCGGGCGAGTAATATGTTTTCGGTTGAGGTAATGCTGTCATGATTACTCCTTCACAGGGGATTATGGCTACCCGATTCCTCATCCGTCAATCACTTCTTCGTCGGACGAATGCCGTGATAGTTCACGTCAATTGTCATCTTGCCCGCCCATTTCTTCGGCACTTTTTTGCCTGCGGCCCAATGAATGCCGTTGATAACCAGCCGTTGCATCGCTTCCTCTTTGAAGTCGAAGGGATGGCCGAGCGTCGTCACAAACACTTTTGCACCGACTTTGTTTTTCCACGTCCAGGCAACGGGATTGTCTACCGCGGGGCGGTTCGGGCGGACTTCAGGATTGACGGATTTGCCCATCAATAATGTTACAGCATCAGGAGGCGGGTAATTTGGCTTAACGTGATAAAGCCACGAGGCGACATGGAAAGTCGCGGGAACGCCCGTCAATATTGGGTGTTTTGCTGCGGCGGGAATAATCGAAACGTCTGTGCTGGACAAATGGCCGTAGTGATAATGTCCATTGCCCCAGCCGGGCGGGCCGCCCAAATACTCTGCCGCAAACGCATTCCATTTTTCCAGTTCGTGGCCTTTCGGATAATTGAAAGCGTGCGTTGTGGTGCGAAAGGCAACGATGGGTTTGCCGGATTTGAGATACGCTTCGATGTGCCGCAACTGCTCGGCGGGCAAGCGACGCCAACGCAGAAAGAACACAGCGACATCCGCTTCGGCTAACTTCTCCAAGCTAGGAATATTTTCTTCGGCGTTTTCGTCCGGGTATGATTTCACGACCGTTGTTTTGAAGCCGTATTTCGCTTCCAACTCTTTCGCCAAAATCGGAAACGTTTCTTCAGAACTGTATTCGTGATCGCCGCTGACGAAGACGATGTGCGGTTTCTTTGACGGTTGCGCAAACGCGCTCAACGAAAACAGGAGTAATAGCGCAGGCAGAAATTTTCGGGTCATAATGGTCAGTCGCTTTGGATGAAATTCAGATTCGTTGTTACAATCTCGCCCATTCAAACACTGATGAAGTAATCCTTTCACGAGAGATTGTCAATTGTTCTAAAGGAGATTGAATGCCTCGAATTTATGCCTTGATCCTGTTGGCGTTTTGGCTTTCTGCCTGCGCAACACAACCGAATTCTACTGCAAACAACGCGACCTCTTCCCCAACGACCGCAGCGTCAGCCGCTGCCACTGCAACGCCGGAACTGCTGCCTGCCCCGACAGCAACACCTGCACTGACAGGCGCGGATGCGGAACTGTGGGCCAAAGCGATGAAGATTCATCAATCGGCCATCGTGATTGACACGCACAATGACGTGACTTCGGCGATTCTGGATGAAGGCTTTGATCTCGCGCAAAGCGGCATCGTCAATGGCCGGATGAAAACGCACACCGACATCGCGCGGTTGAAAGCAGGCGGAATGGGCGCGCAGTTTTTTGCGGTCTATGTTGGCAAAGACTTCGTCAACAAAAAGCCGGAAGAAGGTGGCGGCGCGGCGCGGCGCGCGTTGGATATGATCGGCGTCGTGTACGATCAAGTCGCCAAGCATCCCGAAACGTTCGAGATGGCCTACACGGTGGACGATATTCGCCGCATTCGCAAAGCGGGAAAGATCGCGGCGCTGATGGGCATTGAAGGCGGCCACGCGATTGAAGACAGTATTTATGCGCTGCGCAATTTTCATCGGCTCGGCATTCGTTACATGACGCTGACGCACACAAACACGAATAACTGGGCCGATTCCGAAGCCGATTTGAAAAATCCAAAGGTCAAACATCACGGCGGATTGAATGATCTCGGCAAAAAAGTGGTGCTGGAAATGAATCGGCTGGGGATGATGGTGGACATCTCGCACGTGGCCGACGACACGATGGCCGACGTGTTTGAAGTCTCGAAAGCGCCTGTTATTGCGTCCCATTCGTCGGCACGCGCGATTGCGAATCACACGCGCAATCTGAATGACGATGAGTTACGCGCAATGGCGAAAAATGGTGGCGTTGTGATGGTCAATTTTTATGACGGCTTCATTGATCCGAAGAAGGCTGAAGTCACGTTCAATGCTCGCGCGAAAGAAGAAGAATTTAAGCAGCAATTCCCGAACGATCCACAGCGCGTCGCCGCCGAAATGAAGCAATGGCGCGCGCAGTACAAATTTGACAAGACGCCGCTGTCGGTCTTGCTGGATCACATCGAACACATCATCAAAATCGCAGGTATTGATCACGTCGGCTTAGGCGCAGATTTGGACGGCATCCCGCTCGACGCTGCGCCTGTCGGGCTGGAAGATGTATCCAAATATCCCGTGCTGACGTATGAGCTACTCAAACGCGGGCATTCCGAAGCGGACATCAAAAAGATATTGGGCGAAAATTTGCTGCGCGCGATGGCGCGCTGCGAACAAGTCGCCAAAGAAATGCAGAATACAAAGTAGACGGTAGACGGTAGTCAGTAGTCGGTAGAAGGCGTTCCGATTTCAAACTACTGTCTATCGCCTACCGTCTACCGTCTACTCTTTCAAGGAGCCTTTATGAAACGTCGAGAATTTATCCAAACAGGCACAGGCTTAGCCCTGACATCAGCCTTCATCACAAAACGAGCGCGCGCCTATTCCTACGGCGAAGAGTTTGCGCAAAAGAAACCGCGCGTCGGTTTGATCGGCACGGGTTGGTACGGCAAGAGCGATTTGTTTCGATTAGTGCAAGTTGCGCCCGTCGAAATCGTGTCGCTTTGTGACGTGGACAAACGGCTTCTGACCGAAGCCGCAGCGATGTGTGCCGAGCGCCAGGAATCGAAGAAAACGCCGCGCACGTACAGCGACTATCGCCAGATGCTCAAGGAAAAAGATTTGGACATTGTGCTGATTGCGACGCCGGATCACTGGCATGCGCTGCCGATGATTGAAGCCGCCAAAGCAGGCGCAGACATGTATTGCCAAAAGCCGATCAGCGTAGACGTGCTGGAAGGCAAAGCGATGCTCGACGCCGCGCGCAAATACAAACGAGTCGTGCAAATCGGCACGCAACGCCGCAGCACGCCGCACCTGATCGAAGCCCGCGAACAAATCGTGCAAGCGGGCAAGCTCGGCAAAATCGGTTTGGTCGAGGTTTATTGCTACTACCACATGCGCGCGAAAGACAATCCGCCCGATTCGACACCGCCGGATTATTTGGATTACGAAATGTGGACGGGGCCCGCGCCGATGCGGCCTTACGACGCGCTGCGGCATCCGCGTCGCTGGCGCGCGTTTATGGAATACGGCAACGGCATCGTCGGCGATATGTGCGTTCACATGCTCGATATGGCGCGCTGGATGCTGAACCTCGGCTGGCCGACGCGCATCTCGTCTTCGGGTGGCATTTTGATAGACAAAGCCAGCAAAGCGAACATCACCGACACGCAAACGGCAACGTTCGATTTCCCTGATTTCCCGGTCGTCTGGCAGCATCGTTCCTACGGACATCCGCCCGATCCGCAGTATCCGTGGGGCATGACGATTTACGGCGACAAAGGCACGTTGAAGGCGGGCGTGATGAGCTACGACTTTATCCCGATGGACAAGAACGAAAAGCCGATTCGCAAAGACGTGGCGTATGAATTCGAGCAGTATCCGATTGATCGCACCGAAAAAGATTTGGAACGCCACGTCGCGCCCGCCATTCGCGGTCACATGCGCGATTTGCTGCGCTGCATTGACAATCGCAGCCGTCCGGTGGCCGACATCGAAGAAGGTTACATTTCGTCGGCGAGTTGTATTCTGGCGAACAACGCGCTGAAGCTCGGACGCTCGTTGACGTGGGATCCAAACAAGCATCAAGTCGTTGGGGATGCGGAAGCGAACAAGTTATTGAAGAGGGAATATCGGAAGCCCTGGGTGCATCCTGCCGCTTGATCACAGGCGTTAAGAGTTCAAGCTTCAGCTTGTTTGTCCGCACACGAAAACAACAAGCTGAAGCTTGAACTCTTAACGCCTCTCAATCAACTCTGCCGCTTTCTCCCCCACCGCAATCACCACTACATTCGGATGCCCGTTTGTCTGCATTGGGAAAATCGCAGCGTCCACTACGCGCAAACCGTCCACGCCACGCACACGCAGCTTCGGATCAACCACCGCCATTG
>CAZWAK010000186.1:0-11516 GCA_964631865.1 uncultured Heliobacteriaceae bacterium
TGGCTCGGCTACCCGATGCAGATCAAGATTGATTTCCTCTGCCGCGATTCGATTCTGGCCGCGCCGCTTGTGTTGGATTTGGCGTTGTTCCTGGATTTGGCACAGCGCACTGGAATGCGCGGGATTCAGGAATGGCTGTCGTTTTATTTCAAATCGCCGATGTGCGCGCCAAAGCTCTACCCCGAACATGATTTGTTCATTCAGTTGATGAAGCTCAAGAACACACTGCGCCATTTGCGCGGCGAAGAACTCATCACGCATTTGGGCTTGGAATATTACGATTAGTCTGGAATGTCCTCGGCGATTGCGGTCGCTGCCTCATTGATGGACTCTAACGGGTAGGCTTTATGCCTGCCCGTTTTTTTATAAATTGCTTCCGCTGTGTGGTCTTGACTATGATGCCGCCTGCCGGGAATCCGATCTTCACGCCCCATTGATTCCCAATCTAATAAATGCAAGCCCTCACTGGTGAGCAGTCACATGAACATACGCAAACGAATGTGGGAAATCGTCGAAGTCGCCAAGCCGAACGACACCACCAGCACTGTCATTGATAGCCTGATTCTGTCCTTGATTTTTCTGAACGTCGCCGCCGTCATTTTGGAATCGGTGGAAGTTTTCGAGCAACGCTTTCACTGGGCGTTTGAGGTCTTCGAGATTTTCTCCGTCGTCGTGTTCACGCTGGAATATTTGGCGCGCTTATGGTCGTGCGTCGAAAGCCCGCGTTATGCCAAGCCAGTACGCGGACGGCTGCGCTTCATCATCAAGCCGTTGTCTCTCATTGATCTGATCGCGGTGCTGCCGTTTTATCTTTCGTTCCTTTCCGTTGACCTGCGTGTGATTCGCATGCTGCGGTTGCTGCGGATTTTCCGCTTGGCCAAACTGACGCGGTACTCAACTTCGATTCGCCTGTTCGGGCGCGTTTTCAAGGACAAGAAAGAAGAACTGCTGTTGACGTGCATGCTGATGCTTGGCTTGATCGTGATCGTATCGTCGTTGATGTACTTCGCCGAGCACGAAGCACAGCCCGATAAATTCCCGGACATCCCTTCGACGATGTGGTGGTCGGTCGTCACGCTGACGACGGTGGGCTATGGCGACATTTATCCGGTGACAACGCTCGGCAAAATTTTCGCCGGGCTGAGCGCGATTTTAGGCATCGGAATGTTTGCTCTGCCAACAGGAATTTTAGGCGCGAGCTTTGTCGAAGAAATCCAGAAGCAAAAAGCAGGGAAGAAATGTTGTCCGCATTGCGGCGAAGAGTTGTGATGCACGTGGGATACAAAAGCTCAGGCAAAGCGACCCCACTTGCCTGAGCTTTTGCGTTGACGACGTTTGCGAGTTACCGCTTCTGTTCGTATTTGGCAGGCCAGGCGGGAAACTCTTCAAATCGCGCGCGGTTGGTTGGATTGTCGTAAAAAATGATGATCGTGCGATCTTCGATGATGCGGGCCATCATTCGTTTCTGAATCAAAACGATTTTCAGCGCCGCTTCTACCGTGACATCCGTCAATTCCAACTCGTATTTCGGCTCATCACGGAAGGTTTCATCAAAGACGACGTTCAGCTTGAGTTGCGTCGCCAGATTCTTGATGACCGTTTTCAACGAAACATCCTGATAACTAATCACCGGCGGCGGGCTGCTCTTCGGTTTCGGTGTTTGCGCGAAGCCCACGACGGAAAGAAGAAAGAAGGCGCAGGTGCAAGACAAGAAGATTTGTGGCTCACAAAAACAATTGAAGTGACGCATAGGTTCTGGTTCCTCCTTTTGGCTGATGACCTATGATTTGGCACGGTCAGGATTGACCGCAGATCATCACACGCTGGAAGGTTCCCAGTTGCGCAATTATTTTTTCTGGTCTTCAATGTCAACCTGAAAGGACAGTTTCAGTCAGCGGAAAAGGGAACACATGTTTCAGAAGGTACTGCTCAAAATGCGCGAGGCGGTGCGAGCGAATAAAATCCGTTTCACCATTCATGCATTAGAGGAAATGGACAACGACGATTTGTACAAAGCCGATGTCGTGCATTGCATTTTGACGGGCGAGATCGTTCACCGCCAGTGGGACGAAGTTTTTCAGGAATACAAGTATCTGGTGGATGGCGAAATTCTGGCTGGTGAAATGATCGAAGTTGTTGCTAAACTGGATGCAGATTACACGGTTGTGATTACAGCTTACGTGCTATGAAAAAGAAAGAGGCAAATCTAAAGTGCGGCGTCTGCGGGCAAATGCAGGCGTATCCAATTGTCATTTCCAAAGTGTTTGGGCGTGGCGAAAAGGCGGTCTTGATCGAAGATATTCCTGCGTTCAATTGCCTGCATTGCCATCATCAATACATCGAAGCCGAAACGATGGATGCGATTGACGAGATTCGTAAAAACCCGCACCTGCGCACACAAAAACGCGTTATTGACGCGGTCAAATTAGCAGCCTAACAAAGCCTCAAGTGCGTTTTCACATAGGAAAGAGCGGTCTCATAAAGACAATGAGACACTTTCAATTCCTGTCTCGTATGTATTCGTAAACTTCATTAGGTGAATGAACAACAAACCCATCCGCATGACCGGGCGTTTTATCAGCGGAGATAGCTCGAATGGCTGGCAGGAGTTTTACATTAACCGGAAAAATGTCTTTGCCTCTGAGTTTTTCGTTTTCTGCCAAAAGTTCAGTCAGAACATCTTCCGCATCCTCACGTTTGAGAAAGAAATGAATTGGTTGCCTGCCCGGATATTTGCTATGAGGGATAATCACATACAGCTTTGATTCTTGATCTTGAAGTACCCAGGCTTCTGTGTCCTCAGAAAACTCAGAAAGAATAATATCCAACGATATAGGTTCCGTCATTTTTACTCCTAAAACGGGGCTAAATTCACACTCTAGTTATGAGTAGCTAACTAATGCGTCATCGAATACACAATCGCGTTCATCCCCAACCGATACGCCGCCAGTCCAAACTTCAGATCATAGAGCGGCTCGTCAATCCATTCCCACGCATCGCCGTTGTCGGTGTTGCGCGCAATCAGCACGAGCAAGCGACCATCGTTGTCCGAGATGCCGTCGTAATGTGGCACATAGCCGTCGCGCTCGGAGGTTTGACGATAATTGACCCAGTTGCCGACGTTCGGAACCTGTACGACTTCGTTGATGTCGAAGTAACAATGGAAGATCGAATGATCGAGCGAGAGTTCTTTGATGGGATAGTCAGGAAAGACTTTCTTCAACTGGTATTGCACGTTTTCCCATTCGTACGTGCCCCAGAAATCGTCCATCAACAAAAAGCCGCCGCGCTCTAAATACTCACGCAACGCCGCGGCATCCTGCTCGGACAATTCCAATCGTCCCGGCTCCACGCAATACAAAAACGGATAGTCATACAGCTTCGGATCGTGCAGCGAGATCGCAACGGGTTCGTTGGAAATCGTCAGCAGACTTTTCACCCAGCCACGCAAGCCTTGAATGAATTGATAATCGGCTTTCGGATAATCCGTGGCCCAGCCGCCGCGCCGCCCATAACCGCCGTTGTACATCATCCGCGCAAACGTGAATTCAGGATTTTTCTGCGGCGCGTTGTCATCAAAGAAGTTCGGCAGCCGCGACACACGCTGGCCTTGTGTCGGCAACGTCGCCAACAGGATGAGCAATAAAAGTCCAACCCGCAGTTTCATATTCGTCTTTCCAAGTTCAATGTGTCATCGAATACACAATCGCGTTCATGCCTAAGCGATAGGCCGCCAAGCCAAAGCGCAACGGATAACGCGGGTCGTCAATCCATTCCCACGCATCGCCGTTGTCCGTGTTACGCGCAATCAGCACCAGCACGCGACCATCGTTGTCGGTGATGGCTTCGTAATGCGGTACATAGCCGTCTTTTTCGTACGTGCGTCCGCGATAAATCCAGTTCATGTTCTGCGGCACTTGCACGACTTCGTTGACATCGAAGTAGCAATGAAACAGCGGATGATCCAGGGGCAATTCTTTGATCGAATATTCGGGAAACACTTTCTTCAATTGCTCCTGCACGTTTTCCCATTCGTATGTGCCCCAGAAATCGTCGAGCATAATGAACCCGCCGCGCAGCAGATATTCGCGCAACGCCGCCGCATCCTGATCGTTCAAGACCATATGCCCCGGCTCGACGACGTACATAAACGGATAATCGAACAGTTCCGGGTCGTGCAGCCCTACGGCATTCGGCTCGCTGTTCAGCGCAATCAGGCTTTTGCCCCAACCGCGCAAACCTTGAATGAATTGATAATCGGCTTTGGGATAATCCGTCGTCCAACCTTCCCAGCCATACGAACCATATTTCATGCGCACGAACGTGAATTCAGGCCGTTTGTTGGAAGGGTCATCAGGAAAGTAATCGGGCAAGCGCGAGATACGCTGGCTCTGCGTTGGCAGTGTCGCCAACAAGAACAACAACAAAAGTCCAACGCGCGATGGTTTCATAAGCCTCAATCGTACAGCAGGTGAAGGCGCGCACCCGGATAATAATGCGTGAGAATTTGTTCGTAGCCGTAACCTCGCTCCGCCATCAGCGCCGCGCCGATTTGGCACAACCCCACGCCGTGTCCCCAACCTGCGCCATACAATGTGAATGATGCGGGAATCGGAGCGGCATCCGCTTCGATCATAAACGCAGAACTGTACAAATGCGAGGGCGAGAACGCGCGGCGGATTTCCAGTTCTTTGCCGAGGATGAGCGAAGCCCTTTCGCCCACAATCCGCAACTTCACCAAACGCCCGGACTCCGCGCGTTCGACCGGTTCAAGCCGCAAAATCGCGCCGAAATCAATGCCAAGTTTTTTCTGCAACAATGCCTGCAATTCATCCTGCGCGAGCGTCACGCACCAGCGATAAAAATCCGTCGTTTCCTGATCGAAGCCCGGCAAAATGCGTGACAGGATTTCTTTGTCTTTCGTGTTACAGAACGCGGGCGGATGGCCGAGAATCCATTGCCGCGCGTTCGCTTCTTTCGTCAGTGGCAACTGATATTCCGTCGGGAAACTTTCGCCGTCATACAGCACCGTCAAATACTCCAACTTCGTGTTGTCCCACGCCGCTTCGTAGGCTTCGACCATCCCGCCACAGCATTTAGAGAAGCGCGCATCACAAATCGTTTCGGCATAACTCAGGACATTCCCGCGCGTAGATTGAATCGTCTCGAAGACGCGCAGTTCGGTCGCTTTCGTGATGCCTTGATAACGTTGGCAATGATCGTCGGCGCAAACATCGAATTCCGTGTGCGCTTCTTTCGCGTACCAACGAATCAATTCCAACTCGCCGTCATCGTTCGTGAACACCGCGCCGTTGCTCAAATCCGCTTGACGCCCTTGATAGAAGCCGCGCCACGGCTTGATTTGTGCGAGCAACCAACTGCGCGAAATGATTGAGTGCGCTTGCAGCAATTCGATGTTCGAGGTCGCCGACATCTCCGACGAAATCACGCTGGTGACGTATTGTTCGAGCGGAATCAAATTGATGACGAGCAAATTGCCGTGCGCATCAATCTTCAATTTCAACGCGCCCTGAAACGATTGGTCTTCCTTGCGTTCCCAATGAAAGCCGATGCCGATGACGACATCGTGAACCGTGAACGAAGCATTCGCCGTCGGCGTCAACGTCACTTCGGATTCGTAAAATGAGCCGTTGTCGAATTGAATCAGGTTGTTTGCAACAGCAGTTTGATAACTGCCGTCGCGCAGCGTGACATTGTTCGTCGTCACAAAATCGCCGTGCAGCGTGAAGCGCACCATGCCTGTCGGAATCGTCATCAAACCGACGGCAATCACAGGTTCTTGTTCGATCTTAATCAAAATCAATCTCCTTGTATTTTGTGTCGCTCCAGCATAAAGAACCGAATTATCGCTACCCTGCGGCGACAATTTGATTACGGCATATAGGCAACTGAAGAACTGATTGAGAGGCGTCAAGAGTTCAAGCTTTAGCCTGGCATTAACGATCAAGAAGCTCGAAAGCAAGCTGAAGCTTGAACTCTTGACGCCTCTCAATAGTCGCTACAGAGCAGCTACGATGAATAATTTTGCTGACACTGTTGGCAAAATCTTTTCCCTTGTTTCGTTCTCTCATCACGCAAACTTATACGCCTTCTTCGCCAAGCGATACGCCAAATCGTGAATCATCTCGTGCGCGTCTTCCAGATCAATCACGCCGCGCACGACTAAATTCGCAATCCAGTTCGCGTCTGCGCGCCGTGCTAAATCGTGTCGCGCGGGGATCGAAGGAAACGCGCGCGTATCGTCGTTGAAGCCCGTCGTGTTGTACACGCCCGCGGTTTCCATCACTTGATCGCGGAAGCGTTTCATGCCGTTCCAACTGTCGTGGAACCACCAGGGCGGGCCGAGCTTCACGGCTGGATAATGTCCGGCAATCGGTGCGAGTTCGCGCGAATACGTGGTTTCGTCCAGCGTGAACAAAATCAACGTCAAGCGCGTATCGTTGCCGTATTTGTTCAGCAATGGTTCCAGGCTTTCCGTGTAATCCACCGCCAGCGGAATATCACAGCCTTTGTCAAAGCCGAAGCGGTCAAAAATCAACTCGTTGTGATTGCGATACGAGCCGGGATGGAACTGCATCACGAGGCCGTCTTCAAGGCTCATCCGCGCCATCTCCATCAGCATGTGACCAGTGAACAGCATCGCGTCTTCTTCGTCGGTTTGCCCTTCGAGCGCGCGTTGGAAAATCGCGTCGGCTTCGTCGTCGGTCAGTTCGCCCGTGAACGGCGTTTGCGCGGCGTGATCGGTCGCGGTCGCGCCCATTGACTTGAAATACGCGCGACGCTCTTCCAACGCCTGAATCAGTTTGGCGTAGTTGTGGATGTCGTAGCCGACAGTTTCGGTGAGGGCTTCGATTTGCTCAAACCAATCGGGGCGATCAACGTTGACGACACCGTCGGGACGGAAGGTCGGCACGACGCGCCCGCTCCAACCGGATTCCCGAATCGCTTTGTGATGTTCGAGCGTGTCGGCGGCGGCATCAGTCGTCGCCAAAACTTCAATGTTGAAGCGGTCGAACATTGCGCGCGGACGAAATTCGGGCTTTTCTAATTGCGCGGCAATGTGATCGTAAACAGCCTGCGCATTTTCACTGCACAGTTTCTCTTCGACGCCGAAGACTTCTTTCAATTCGTGTGCGAGCCACATCCCAGTCGGCGTGCCACGAAACAGATAAAAATGGTCGGCGAACAGTTGCCAAATCTTGCGATGATCCGGCTCGACCGGGCCGCCATCCATGCGCGGCACGCCTAGTTTTTCGAGCGCGATGCCCTGCGAATACAGCATGCGGAAAATGTAGTGATCCGGGATCAGCAGCAAATCGGCGGGCGAGCCGAACGAATAATTTGGATCGGCAAACATCGCCGGATCAACGTGGCCGTGCGGGCACACGAGCGGTTTGTCTTTGACTTGGTTATAGAGTGCAAGCGCGATTTCTTTTTGCGCGGGATCGGTATCGAAGTAACGGTCAGCGGGTAACGTAATTTTCATAGCCATAGTGGTTCCATTGCGTATTCAAGGTTGATCGTTGAGAATTGCGATTCGTGCAAGAGGCATTCTCACGGATCAATTCGCAATTATCAATTCGATGGCTATGTTTTCTCGCCGCATCGCTACATTCATTGTTTTGTTTTTATTCGCCGCACCGCTCATCGTGTCGGCACAAACGCCTGCACAGACAGAAACCCAACCGCTCAAAATCGGCGCGAAAGAAGTGTTGCTCGACGTCATCGCGCGCGACAAAAAAGGCCACAACGTGCGCGATCTGAAACCCGAAGACATCGAGATTTACGAAGACGGTGTGCGGCAAACGATCACGTCGTTTCGTTTGCTTGAGACGACGATTGCCAACGCGACAACAGCGAATCCCACCAGTTTCCCCGTTGATCCGTCGCGTCCCGTGAATCTGGTCACGATGGTGTTTGATAATCTCGACAACAGCAGCCGCCGTCTCGCGCGCGAAGCCGCGTTGGATTTCGTCAACACCGGGATGCAGCAAAATGTGATGGTTGCGATCTACTCGGTCGGCATTCGCTTTTACGTGCTGCAATCGTTCACGACTGACAAAGACAAAGTGCGACAGGCGATTGAGACGGCGACGAATCGCGCCGAATCGCAGTACCCCGATGTCTCGAAAAAAATGGTCGAGCAAATGGAGATCATTGCCAACGCTGCCGACTTCGGCCCCGGCGCAGGCGCACCCGCTGCGGCGCAGGCTTCCGTAATTTCCAGCACGAACTCGGTCGTGCCGACAATGCCTACTGGGATTGCGTTAACCGGCGCGGGCGTCGGCGCAACGGGACTCGACAAAGCGATTGCGCAAATCACGCTCAACACCTTGCGCACGGTCGAAGCCGCGATGGCAGAACAGCAAGCGCGCTCGTCGCTGCATACGTTTTTGCATGTCGCGCGCGAACAGCGACGACTGCTCGGACGCAAGACGTTGCTGTATTTTTCGACGGGCATCATCGTGCCGCCGAATCTGGTTGATCTACTGCGCACGACGCTCAGCGAAGCCAATCGCGCGAACGTCAGCATCTACGCGATTGATGCGCGCGGCTTGCAGTTGGACAACGAAAGCGACCGCGCCCGCGCGCAACTCGTGCAAGCCATCAGCGCCAGCAGCGCCGCGTACAACGAAGGCGGTTCGCTCTCCGGCCTCGCCGGTTCGTTCAAATCGTCCGAGACCGCCGAGAGCAGCTTGCGGCAAAACAAACAAGGCACGCTCGCCGAATTGGCGGAAGGCACGGGCGGGCAATTGATTGCGAACACGAACGACCTGCGCAAGCCGATTCGTCAGGTCGCCGAAGACATCAGTTCGTATTACGCGCTTTCCTATTCACCCACCGCGCAGGAACTCGACGGCAAGTTTCGCAAACTCACGCTCAAGCTCGCGCGCCCCGATGTCAAAGTCATTTCGCGCAGCGGCTATTTCGCCGTGCCGACGGTGGACGGCAAAGCCGTGATGGGCTACGAAATGCCCTTGCTCGCGGCGGTGAATGAAGTCACGCCGAAGCGCGATTTTGCTTATCGAATGGGCGTGCTGCGCTTTGCTCCAGGCGTGCATCAGGAAGCACAACATTTGTTGTTGATGGCTGTGCCGCTGGCTGAACTTTCATTTCAAACCGACAAAGTCAAAAAGCTGTACAGCACACATTTCGCCATCCTTGCGCTCATCAAAAACGAAAAGGGCGAAGTCGTCACGCGCGTCAGTCAGGATTACCCGTTGCAAGGCAAGCTCGAACGATTGGAGAGCTTGAAAAAAGGCCATCTCGATTTCACGAAAGCCTTCACGCTCGCGCCCGGCAAGTACAATTTGCAAACTGTTGTTCACGATTTCGACTCCGGCAAAACCAGCGTGCAATCGCGTCCGCTGTTTGTGCCGCAGCCGCAACCATCGCTGGCCATCAGCAGTTTGACGCTCATCCGCAAACTGGATTCTGCCGGACTGAACAAACCGAGCGATGACAAACCATTGGTCACAACTCTCGGTCGCATCATTCCGAATTTGGGCGAAACCGTACACGCCGCGCAGGAAAAAATTCTCGGCTTTTATGTCGTCGCGTACACGAACAGCAAAGACCAAACCACCTTGACGCTGGAGTTTTTGCAAAGCGGCGAAGTCGTCGCGCAAATCACAATGGACTTGCCTGCGCCTGATGACAAAGGCCGTATCGCGCACGTCTTCAGCATCCCTGCTGACAGCCTCAGTTCGGGCGAATATCAGGCGCGCGCCGTCGTCAAACAAGGCGTAGTGCAAGCCACTGAAAGCACGCCGCTCGCAATCGTCAATCCGAATCCAACGCGGAAAGAAACACCCAAAGCACAGACAATGGCAGCCGCCGCGCCCGTTGAAGTCGCTGCGCCTGTCGCTTCTGTTGCGCCGCCGATTTCAACTGTTGGGATGAGCGCGGCGGTGCTGAATGTGACGAAAGCACTCGGCAGCAAAAGCACGAACGCGACCGCCGTCAACATTCCCGAACTGCTCGCCGAAGTCGAACGCAACGGCAGCGCGTTGTTTCAATCGTTGCTCGGCTTCACGTATCAATTACGCAAAGTCCATCACGTCCTGAACGACGCGGGCGAGCCGACGAAAGAAGAGTTTCAGGATTACGAAGCTTATCCCGTGCGCGGTCGTCACGTGTTGATTAAGCTTGCGGACAACGGCAAAAAGCTGCCCGATTGGGAAGTCGAACAGGAACGCAAACGCGCGGGCGGCGAATTGGAGCGCGCCGAAAGCGATACGAAATCCGAAGCGCCGAGTTATTTGACCGCGTCGGTCAGCGGTTCGTATCGCGGCAAAGCTGCCGGGCTGTTGCTCGATCCGACCGCGTTTTTGCGCGCCTCAGATTTCGGTGATCCACGTAGCGAAACTTTGGACGGACGCGAAATGATTGTGCTCGATTTTCTGCCGCGACTCGGCGAGAAGTTGCCGATCACGAAAGCCTTCGTGACGAACTTAACCGGCACGATTTGGATTGACGCGATTGACAAAGTGCTCGTGCGGCTCGAAGCGAAAAACGTGCTGCCCGGCACGGACAAACAGGGCAAGCCGCTGCGCATCAGCCCCGAACCAAAGCTCGTCTATCAACAAACCAAACAACCGAGCGGCGAATGGTTTCCGCTGGTGATTCGAATGAACGCGGACGGCGATGCGTCGGGGCTGTTCGGTTTGAATTGGGACGTGGTGTTTGAGTTCAAGGAGTACAAGCACTTCGACACGGGCAGCGAAAAAGAGAAGATCATCGTGCCGCCAGACAAAAAACCATAGAAGAGGCGAAGGCAGATTGGCTATGATTTCCGCAATGCGCATCCGACCGTTTCATCTTGCAACAGTTTCCGGCATTCCGCTGATGGTGGATTATTTGTGGCTGCCGGTGGCGGTCTTGCATTTCGGCATCGTCTCCATCTGGTACTTGCCGGAGCGCGTCGGGAACATTGGGCTGACGACCGCCTATATTTTAGGCGTGGTGATCACGGTCTTGATGTTTGGCTCGATCATCGCACACGAATTAGCACACGCGATGGTGGCGCAGATCGAACAGATTCGCACGCTGGAAATTCGGCTGCACGTGTTCGGCGGCTACGCGCGTTTGGCGTCAGAGCCGAAAACCGCGATGGCCGAATTGCGCATCGCCATTGCCGGGCCGGTCGCGTCGTTCTTGTTGGGCGCAATCTTTATGCTGTGTTTGCTCGCCTCGCAGCTTTTGATTTACGGCTCACTGCGCCACCCGCTCCAACACACGTTTCTCTATCTGTTCACAGCCAACATTGCGCTGGCGATGTTCAATTTGATTCCGGGCTTGCCGCTGGACGGCGGGCGCGTGTTGCGGGCGTATCTGTGGCATCGCAACAAAGACATCGTGGCGGCGACGTTGACCGCGAAGCGATTGGGCGTCGCGTTGGCCTACATGCTCGCGTCGTATGGATTGTACCGCGCGGTGTGGTGGCGCGATCCGTTCACAGCGGTGTGGCTGATCGTGCTGGCCTTTATGCTCAA
>CAZWAK010000186.1:11616-15245 GCA_964631865.1 uncultured Heliobacteriaceae bacterium
TTGCGCGCGATTCCTGAAACCGAGTGGGACAACACCATCGTGCGCGATGTGATGCAACCGGTGGATGACTCGCTCTTCGTTTCGATGAAAGCTTCGATTGAACACGCCACCAAGAAACTCCACGCCACGCCGCAACAGTATCTGGCCGTGCTGGACAGCGATGGCTTTGTGGTCGGCTCCCTCAGCGCCGCCGAATTGGAACGCATTGCCTAGTCTGGAAAAGTCTCGTAAAGTCTGGTGAAGTCTGAGAAAAAAGGGATGCGAACTACCGACTACTGACTACTCTTGTATGCTTAGTGTGATTCGAGAAAACGTGCGCCTTGCGCCGTACACAACGCTCCGCATCGGCGGCATGGCGCGTTACTTTGCGGACATTGATCGCGCAGACCAATTGCGCGAAGCCTTGCAGTTTGCCGAACAACAGAAGCTGCCCGTCTTTGTGCTGGGCGGCGGCAGCAACGTCTTGATCGCGGACGCGGGCTTTGCGGGCGTGGTGCTGCACATCGTCAATCAAGGCATCACGTTTCACAAAGCCAAAAAAGACGAGGCGCTCGTGACCGCAGCGGCGGGTGAAGAGTGGGACAAGTTCGTGCAGCAATGCGTGGCGCGCAATCTAGCCGGAGTCGAATGCTTGAGCGGCATTCCGGGCTACGTCGGCGGCACCCCGATTCAAAACGTCGGCGCGTACGGACAGGAAGTCAGCGAAACGATTGTCACCGTGCGCGCCTTTGATCGGCAGACAAAACAAGTCATCGAAATGACGAACGCCGATTGTCAGTTCAGCTATCGCGCCAGCCTTTTCAATACGACGGCGCGCGACCGCTACATTGTTTTGGCTGTGACCTACAAGCTGCAACCGCACGGCGAACCGGCACTGCGTTACGCCGATTTGCAAAAGCACTTCGCTGCGTGTGCCGAACCACCGACGTTGCAGGAGGTGCGCGACGCGGTGCTGAAAATTCGCGCCAGCAAAGGAATGGTCATCGTGCCGAGCGATCCCGATTGCCAAAGCGCCGGGTCGTTTTTCAAAAACCCGATTGTGTCGTTGGAGCAGTTTGCGCAGGTCGAAGCCGCCGCGTCCGAACCCGTGCCGCACTTTGCGGCGGCGTACGGACAAGTCAAAATTCCCGCCGCGTGGTTGATTGAAAAAGCAGGGTTTCCGAAAGGCTACGAACGCGGGCGTGTTGGCATTTCGTCGAAGCATACGTTAGCGATCATCAATCGCAACAGCGCGACCGCCACCGAATTACTGACCTTCGTTGAGCAAATTCAAAAAGGAGTGCAGGAATGTTTCGGCGTCGCGCTCGTGCCAGAACCCGTTTTGATCGGGATCGAAAACCACGTGCCCATCGCGCGCGCGTCCGCCCAATCACCGCCGAAGCTTTCTCGACTCCAAACGGCAACGCCACCTCCTGCGCCGCTGCCTCCCCCGCAACGTAAATTTCGCAAGCCGGCGCAAAATCCGCTGAAAACCGAGCGCAAAAAATGGTTCGAGTAATGTCTATGCCTGCGATCCGAAAAATTTTAGTGCGCGGGACAAACTGGCTCGGCGACGCAGTGATGACGATTCCGGCGCTGCTACGCTTGCGGACAGCGTTTCCTGACGCGCAGATCACCTTGCTGGCCCCACCGCGCGCCGCCGAAGTCTTCAGCGGGTTTGCGCAGGTCAATGAAATCCTTGTCTATCGCCGCAAAGAAGAAGGTGCGCGCGCATTTCTGGCCGCGCTGCGACATTTGCGCCGCGAGCAATTTGAGGTAGCGATCCTGTTTCAAAACGCTTTTGAAGCGGCTTTGCTCGCCTTTCTGGGCAACGCGAAAATTCGCATCGGCTACGACGCGCAAGGGCGCGGTGCGTTGCTGACGCATAAACTTCGACGTGGCGACGTGCATCGCAACCGCCATCAAACGAACGATTATCTGGATTTGGTAGCCGAAGCCGAACGCATCTGCTGGGGCCAGGAATTGATAAGCGAACGAACCATCACGCCGCTGTTGGCAGCCAATGCGCAACAACTGCAAGCGGCGGCGAAATTCCTGCTACCACCACAGCCATCAAAGCTCATCGCGCTCAATGTGGGCGCAACCAACAGCCGTGCCAAATGCTGGCCGGAAGATCGTTTCGCGGCGTTGGCAGATCGTTTGGTAACAGAACTGAACGCGCGCATCGTGTTGATTGGCGCAGGTTCCGAACGCGACCATGCGGCGCGTGTGATCGCACAGATGCAACAATCGCAAGCAGCGCGAAATCTCGCGGGCGAAACCAGCATTGCAGAATTGATTGGATTGCTCGCCAGGTGTGATCTGCTCGTCACGAATGACACCGGCCCCGCGCACGTCGGAGCGGCCCTGAGCATTCCGACGCTGACGATTTTTGGACCAACGAATGAATTTGAGACGGCTCCGCTGGGGGATCGCTCGGCGTTGCTTCGCGCCGATGGCATCGAATGTGCGCGTTGTATGCACCGCGAATGTCCGATAGACCATCGTTGTATGACGCGCATCAGCGTGGAAGAAGTCTGCTCCAAAGCGTCGTCGTTACTTGCCGCATGAAAATCCTGATCGTCAAACTGGGCGCTATCGGCGATGTCGTCCACACGCTACCCGCGTTGGCGGCGTTGCGACGTGCGTGGCCAAATGCACATATTGGCTGGGTCGTCGAACGCGGCGGTGCGGCAAAGCTTTTGCACGACAATCCGGCGATTGACGCGCTTGTCGAAGTGGACACGCGCGGATGGCGCAAGGATTTGCTCAGCGACAAAACACGCTCCGCGATCAAAACCAGCTTATCCAAACTGCGCGGCTTTGATGTGGCGCTGGATTTTCAAGGGCTGCTGAAATCGGGAATAATGACGTGGCTCACACGCGCGCCGCGTCGCATTGGCTTTTGCAAAACAGCCCTGCGCGAACCCGCGAGCGCGTATTTGTTGACCGAAACCGTGAACGTAGACGATGACGACCACATCATCAAAAAGAATTTGCAGTTGGTCGCGCATCTTGGTGTTGCGACCGATGGTGCGTATGAATTCCCGCTCGGCATTTCGTTCACTGAGAAACAATTCGCTGAGCAACAAATTGCCGCGCGCGGTGGCAACGTCGCTATCATCAATCCCGGTGGCGGTTGGCCGACGAAGCTTTGGAATGTCGCAGGCTTCGCTGCGATTGCAGATCGGTTGTGGGAAGCATACGGCTGGCGCTCGGTCGTAACGTACGGCCCGGGCGAAGAAGCGTTAGCCAACGCAGTCGTCGCACATTCGCACAGCGGCGCGGTGGAATTGCTGGATTCAACGCTCAAGCAGTTTTTCGCGCTCGCGCAGCAAGCCAGGTTGTTCGTCGGTGGCGATACCGGCCCGCTGCATTTGGCGGCGGCGGCGGGAACGCCGATAGTCGGCATTTACGGCCCGACGCCGGCGCGGCGCAATGGCCCGTTTTCTCCGGCGGATGTGATTGTCGAACGCTTTGATTTGGATTGCCGGGTGGATTGCTTTCGCCGCAGTTGTAGTCATACTTCGTGTATGAAGATTCCTGTCGAAGCCGTGTGGCAACAGGTCGAGAAGAGAATTTTAGCCACGAATTTACACGAATTTACACGAATGAATTCGCAGCCTTAAAATGTGCCTGACTGTTTGCCT
>CAZWAK010000187.1:0-15211 GCA_964631865.1 uncultured Heliobacteriaceae bacterium
GGTGTGCGACGTTCTCTACGTCGCTTTGGGATGGTGAAGGCGATAAAAGCTACGTCGAGCCGCAGCACACCAAACGCTTCGCGCTCCTCACCTCCGTACAGGCATTTGCAAACTGATCTAGGAAACAACAGAAAACTCCTTTGCTTCGGTTGTGATGACGCGCTGGAGTTGGCGCAGGTCAGCGCGACAGGATTCCGGCGCGACTGTGGTCAGAAACTCCAACATGCGCGCGGCAAAAATCGGGTAAGAGAATTGCTCGGCGTGCTGGCGCAAGACGCGCGGCTCCCAATCGTATTGCTCGAACGTTTCTATCGCGTCGGCTAACGACGCGCTCGTTGGTTGCTCGAAGAACAAGCCCGTCACGCCGTCCACGACGGTTTCCAATGCGCCGCCGGCCCGATAGGCAATCACCGGACGCCCGGCAGCATTGATTTCGAGTGGCGTCATCCCGAAATCTTCTTCGCCCGGAAACAACAGCGCGCGGCAACGACTGGCGAGGCGTTTGACCATCGCATCCGACACGCGCCCCAGAAATTCGACCGTCGGCCCCGCCATTCGTTCCAGCCGTTGGCGATCTGGCCCGTCGCCAATCACGAGCAGTGGGCGGTTCAGCTTCGTGCAGGCTTCGACCGCGAGATCAATGCGTTTGTACGGAATCAGACGCGAGAGCACGAGGTAGTAATCGTCCACGATTCTATCGGGCTGGAACCGCTCGACATCAATCGGCGGCGGAATGACGACGGCTTCGCGTCCGTAAATTTGACGAATGCGATCTGCGACGACGTGCGAGTTGGCGATGTAGTAATCGGGCTGCCGGGATGCTCTCCGATCCCACCAACGCAGGCCGGAGAGCATCGCCGGAAGTGCCACGCGCGAGAGAGTCCCGAATCCCTCGCGCGCCGCGTAATCGTCGTAGCGCCAAACCCAGCGCATCGGCGTGTGGCAATAACAAACGTGGATGGCGCGCGCGCCCCGATGCACGCCTTTGCCATAGCCCGAACTGCTGCTCACGATGAGGTCATAGCGCGATAAATCCAGGCGCTCGACGGCCCAAGGATAGAGCAGAAAATATTGGCGAAACTTGCGTTCAATGGCGGGCATCCGCTGCATAAACGAAGTGTGAATGGCGGCATCGCGTAAACCCGGCGTCAGGCGATGATTGAGCGCCACGGTGGTGTAGAGCGGGGCTTGAGGGAAGAGTTGATGCAACGCTTCCGCCACGCGCTCCGCGCCGCCCATTTGAATGAAGTAATCGTGTACTAAAGCAATTCGAGGCATTGGCAATCATCCTTTTTCGGTCGTGATTCTTCGTCCCGGAGCCTTTGGTTACGAGCGATGTGAGGTCGCTTAGTACCCTGTCATCGCTTGTCCCGGTAGTAACGAAAGGCTCCGGGCGTTGCTTGCCTCATCCTTGCAATGAGGCAAACTCGATATTTCCGTGCCGCGCTGTACTTGCGCGAAGAGGAATCGCAGGAACCCTCTTCAGGGCAAGCCAGCGCGCGGCAGGATTGCGGCGGGGAGGCCTGTGGGTCACTCCCCCAGTAACCAGCCACAGGCGTGCGCCGCAATCTTCAAAGTTCTTTCTTCAAACTTCCTTCAGCGGGCGTGGCGTAGATGTCTGCCCGACCGACCGTCGTGACGATTCGTAGTCACGCGCCGCCAGATAAAACGCGCGCAGCTTGTCCATGTACATTTCGATGGTGAAATGTTGCGTGACTTGCAGCCGCGCATTGAGTCCCAATTGCGCGCGCAGGCGCGGTAACTGCGACAGATGCAAGATTGCTTGTGCCAGCGCGGCTTCGTCCTGCGCCGGAACCAACCAGCCGCTCAGCGCGTGATTCAACATTTCGGGATTGCCGCCGACCGCTGTGGCCACGACGGGCAAGCCGCTCGCCATCCCTTCCAACACAACTAAGCCACACGGTTCGGCCAACGAATTCACGACCAGCAAATCCAGCGCCTGCATCAGCGCCGACACATCGCGCCGCGCGCCAAGCCCACGCACTTGCGCGGCAATGCCGAGCGCGTCCGCCGTTTGCTGAAGGCGTTGGTGATATTCCTGGTCGGCGGCGGTGAACAATGGTTCGCCCACGATTAGCAAGACAGCTTCAGGCAAGGTTTTGGCCACCTGCGCAAAAGCGTGCAGCAACCCAAGCTGGCCTTTGCGTTCGGTGATTTGCCCAACGATGCCGAGGACGAACGTAGCGTCGTCCAATCCCAGCGCGGCGCGCGTGGCTTGGCGCAAGGCCGCATCGGGCTGAAAGCGGTTCGTGTCGGCACAATTCAAAATCGTCGTCGTGGGTACGCGCCGCGCGAAGGGACGCAACAGTAAGCCGCGAAACCGCTCGGCAGTGGCTTGCGAAACCGCCAGCAGACGCAGATGCGCCGAACTCAACGCCGCCGCGCGAATCGCTGTGCTAAGCGGATGACGCGGCAGCAAATCGTGCAGATGCCACACGACCGGCACGCGCAAGCCGAGCGTCGCCGCCGTCATCACGAGGCCGGCGCGAATGCTGTTGGCGTGAATCAAATCGGGCGCGATAGTTTTGACTTGTCGCCGCACGTTCCGAATCACGCGCACAAAGGACACGAGATAGCGCCAGAGCAAACCGGGGTGCCACGTGAAGCGCGCTTCCAACGGCTCAACCGTGCGACACGGCACGCCTTTCGCCTCGACCTCTTGTTGCAACGCGCCGCGCGGGCATAGCACCACGCAGTTGAATTCACGCGGATCAAGCTGCGACACGATCAGCAACAGCACGCGCTCTGCGCCGCTCACAATCGCCGTGTGGTTGTAAAACAGTAGTTTCATCGTAGTTTCCCAAAGCCATTCATCACGAAGCGCACAAAGCTCACGAAGCCACCGACCACCGACCACCAGTTCCTTATCATTGCCCGTTGCCTCGAATCGTAATCTGCGCCGGGCGGGCGGCCACTTCCACATTGGCCGCGCCCGTCAATTGCAGCGAGGTTTCATTCAAGTCGAATTCAATGCGCGCTTCGCCTGCTGCGAGCGCGGTGAATTCCACCAGAAACAATTGGCCTTGCGCGAAGGCCGGAGCCGCCGCTTCGCTGGGCGGTTGCAAAGTCAAATGCAGGCGGCCTCCGTTGACCTCTTGGTGCAGCAACGCGCGATTGCCGAGCAAGCCGCCGTCACGCACCGCTTTGAATTGCACGCGCGCCGGATCGAAATTCAGCGACACGCTTGCACCCGTCATCGAAGCCGCGCCGTTGACTGAGACTGCGACGGAAAATGTTTCGCCCACGCGCGGCTGCGTCGTGATCGGCACGGCTTTGAGGCTGATGCGACTGACCTGGCCCGCGCCGTCGTCATTGGGGGCAACGGTTTCCGCGGCGACGGGTTGTGCGACGGCCTCGGCTTCTTCGCGCTTCGTTTCCTGTACGGCGGTGACGGCTTGCGTCGGCTCCGACGCGCGCGCCACGGCGGGTTCCGTGACGGGCGCTTTCACCTCAGCGATGCGTGCGGTGACGACGGGCGGTGCTTGCGGTCGTCGTTCCTGCCCGCGCCGCTGACGGTCTTCGTCGTCTTCGGTTTTGAGCCGCAGCACGACTTCTTCAACCGTAGGCAGCACGCCGCCTTTTTGACTGCCGCCGGAACGCGCCAGATGGTCTTCGTGATTGAGTTTCGGGGCGCGCAAGATATGCGGCGTGACGGTGATGATGATGTCGCTCAGATTGCCGGTTTGACGCGGCGTGCTGAAGAAGCGCCCCAGCACGGGCAGCATTCCGATCACGGGCAAACCGGCGCGTGAATCGCCTTTGGCTTCTTGTTTGATGCCCGCGACGACCGCCGTCTTACCGTCCATCACGCGCGCGACGGTTGTCAACGAACGTTGCGTAAACGACGGCGTAAGGTTGATCTCTGTGCTCGCCGCTTCGACGCTGGTGCTTTCAAGCTTCATCTTGATTTGCACATACCCTTCTTTGGAAATCGCGGGCGTCACATCAATCACCAAGCCCACGTCGCGGTACTGAATGCTGTCGAAGCCGCCACTGCCGAAGCCATAACCACCGCCGAACACATTTTGCAACGCGCCTGCGACCTGTCCCACCGCTGTTGTGGGCGCAGGCATCAAGCCGGGCATCAAGCTTGTGCCGAGTCGCACGGGCACGCTGCGACCGACTTTGGTTTGATTCTGTTCGCCGTCGAGCGCGTGAATTTGCGAACTCGCCAGCAGCTTCGATTGGCCTTTCGATTGCAACAAACTGAGACTCGATGGCGGCAAGCCCAACAACGTGCCGACGCCACCGAGCACGGGCGAAACGGCTGTGCCCGCGATGCCCGCAATCCCCGCGCGTCCGATGCCGCCGAGATTGCCAAGCGACGACGATTGCCCGCGCGTGACGGTGACGGGATTGCCTTGTGTATCGAAGCGTGTTTCGGTGACGGGCTGTGCGCTGAGGGCGAGTTGATTGCCGATTTCGAGCGAGGTATGACGCGAGACTTCGTAGATGTCCACGTCCAGCACGACTTCGGCGCGGTTCTTGTCAATGCTGTCGAGCAGTTCCTGCATCATCCGCAAATTGCTGGCCGTGTCGCGCACCACGAGCGCATTGAGTTGTTTGACCGGAATGACTTGATGCTGCGCGCCGGAGATGGCTTGCAGCAATGTGCGCGCTTGTTCGAGATCGGCGTTGCCGAGGTAGAAGGTTTTGACCAGCATTTGCTCATTGCGCTGACGATTCGTCGCGTTGTCGGCGTAAATCAAAATCGTGCGCCGCTCGACCTGCTCGAAGGTGTGATGCGTTTGCAGCAGCACCAAATCCAACGCGCGCGCCATCGTCACGTTGTTGAGCTTGAAGCGAAAGTTCGTCTCGTTTTTGAATGACTCATCGAAGAGCACATTCAGTTCAAGCTTCTCGGCCATAAACTCAATGACCTGCCGCAAATCGGTGTCGCGGAAATTGATGGCTTGCAGCACATCGCTGGGGCGCGATGAGTTGGGAAGTTTGATGTCGGCGCTGCTGGTCGTGGCGTTGGCGGTGACGATTTCATAGCGACCTGCGCTACTGCGCTGGCTTTGTTGTTCGCGCAGGCGTTCCATCTTGACGCGCGCCAATTCGTTGGTCGGATCGAAGGCGAACGCTTGATAATAGGCCGTGTATGCGCCCGCGAAATCCTGTTGCGCGACGAGATCATCGCCGCGATGGGCGGACGCGAGCGAAGCTTTTTGCAGCGCGCGCAGCAGGTGCAAACGGTATTCGCTGTTGCTCGGCTCGGCTTGCACGGCGAGCGTGAATTCCTGCGCCGCGACTTCCCAACGTTGCAACGCTTCCTGCTTCATTCCTTCCTGAAAATGTTTTTTGGCGGAGTCTGGTTTGGTTGGCGGAATCGCTGGCATGCCTGTTTTTATTGAGGTTCGCGGCGGGAGAGGGAAGCGCACGAGTAACGTTGTGCCGCGCCGTGACACTTCAGCGCGCACCTGTGCCGTCGTATCAAACACGACGCGCACCGTGTTGCCCATTTGCCCGACGCGCGCGCGGGCCAGGCCGCCTTGATTGATCGGGATCAGAATTTGTTCGTCGGTCGCGGTGATCGTTTGGCGCGCGTTGCGAATGTCAATCACGATGCGCGATGGGTTCGACAAGGTGAAGTGTTGGAACGGCGCGGCGCTGTCCATCTCAATCGTAGCGAGCAGCGCGCCCTTGTCTTCACTCACGCGCACGCTGCTGACGTTGGTGTGCGGAGCCGCTTGGAGCGGCAGCACAAGGAGCGTCAGGCAGAGCCACGCGCAGAGCGTTTGGGTGAGGATGTTGTGTCGTGAAGAGTTCATAAATAATTTGTCGAAAGGATTCATTTTCCAGTTTCCAGTTTCCAGTTTTCATTTTTCATTTGTCATTGCCTGTGCGCACGCCCTGCCACCGATGAAAAATGACCAGTGGAAAATGGAAAATGAATGCAACGATTCAAACCTCCGAAGCCAAAAGTTCAATCCTTTCGTCATCGCGCGCCGCTTCCGCACAAATCCAGCCAATAACCATCCACGCAATCGGCGCGGCGGAATAGATGGTGAACGTCAAGCCGAAAAAACTATTCAGCATCAACATCGGGATAATCGCTGCTGCGATGCGGCGCAGGGTCGCAAGGTGCGAATCCGGCTCCGCGCGTTTGTAGACGCGCACGGCGATGGCTTGCACCCGCGCCAGAATCCACAGAAACAGCAGCGCGACCGGCAAGCTGCATCCGACCAACAACACGGCGACGAAGCTGTCAATCGGATACAACTCATCGGTTGGATCGGCATAGCGCGCTGCTGCGACTGTGCCTGCGCCGAGTCCGGTGCCGAGTGGTCGCGCGGGGATAATGCGCGTGATGAGCCGCGTCCAAATTCGGAAGCGGTGTTCGAGGCTTTGTTCTTTGGCGGGTTGCAACGTGCCGCGCGCTGTGTGCGAAAGGATCGTGCCGACCTTTTCGTCTTTGCTCTTGCCCCACATCTCGTCGGCGGAGGGCGCTTGCGCGAGCGCGAGGACGAGCACGACGGGCGAACCCAAAAGCAACGCGCGTTTCAGCACGCCGCGCCACGAGTCCGCGCCCAATAAAATCAAGGTTCCGAGACCTGCTGCCAACCCGAAGATCGCCGTGCGCTGCCCCGTGATCATCAGCATCACAACCAATCCCGCGAACGCCAGCAGCCATTTCAGCCGATGTGCCGTAACCTTCGCCCCAACTGCGAAACCGAACGCGATCAACGCGCCGTATTGCACGTACCGCCCCCATTCTTCGGCGCTATTGAACGTCGCCAGCGCGCGTTGCACGTGGCCGACCTGAATGGATTCGTAATGATCCGTGTGCGCGATCCAATATTGCTCGAAGCTCGGAAAGCCGATGAGCAATTGATAGACGCCGTGCAGCGAACAAATCAGCCCCAGCACGACGATCAAGCGCAGCGCCGTGGTCATAAACGTGGGGTGCATCGAACGCCCAAAGTAAAACCACGCCATCGGCAACAAAATGAACATCGCGCCCGACAAACCGACGAACAAACCGCCCTGAAACGGATTGAAGATTTGCAGGCCAAACGTCAATCCCAACACGGTCACAGGCACTCCCAACGGCTGTGCGATAAACAACTGTTCGCGTCGCCTCCACAGCAAAATCGTAAACGCCAACACCGTAATCAGCGGCGTCACGAGATGAATTGGGTCGTTCGTCGTGTATTCGACAAAGATGAATTGCGCGCGGCGCAAGAAACCGCGCAACGGCTCGAACAACAACATCGCCAGCAGCCCGGCTTCCAAGCTGAAGAGCACCGGCAACGCCATCAGCCACAACGCGCCGCCCAGCATCAGCGCACGCAAAATGTCGCCGCCGCTTGTCACGGCAAAAGCCACGACCGAAGACAACGCCGACAATGGCGCAAGCAGCAATGCCAGTGCGCGCAGCGGGCGGGATGGATTCGGTTGAGCGTGGTCTTGCATCATTTGGGTTTCTGAGCTTCAGCGCGATCTGTTTCATTTCCCATTTCCCATTTGACATTTTTCAATTGTCATTTCTTGCGAGTGTCGCTGGTCACTAATGAGAAATAAGAAATGAAAAACGGAAAATGGGAAATGAAAATCAATCAACGACTCACCGTCACGTTATCGAGCGTCGCCGTGCAGAGCCGCGCGTTGTCGTTGCTCGTTACGGCCAGGCCAATCAGCACATTGCTCGGCATTCGTCGAATCGTCGCTGTGCCGACCAATTGCCAGGTCTTGCCATCGCTCGAACGATAGCTGGTGAAAACGTTGCCGCGTCGCACCAGGCGCACCCAGTGTGGCGCGCGGAAATACTTGCCTGACGTCAAGGCCGTGCCCCAGCCCGTGTTCAGGCGGCGCTCGAACGCGATGCCTTCCGAACGACCTAAGCTGATGAAAGCGTGCGCGGCGTTGGTCGCCAGACTCGCGCGGATCATCACGCCAGCCTTTGCGCCGTGTCCGATGTCTTGGACATTGGTGACGCGCGCTTTGATCTCGCCGTCGCCGCTGAGTGCTTGATACACGAAGAAAAAGCCATCGCTGAATTTCGCGATGTCTATGCCGGAACCGCTGATGGTGAATGTGCCGTTCGTCAAACTGGCGTTGCCCGCTTTGCCGACGTCGCCGACGTTTTGGCCTTGCCAGGGCGCGGGCAGCGAACTGGTGGCGGCGAGCGGCGTGACTTCGACGCGGTCGGTGTCGGTGATGCCGCTGCTGTCTTTGGCGGTCAAAATGATTTCGTAAAAGTATGTGCCTTCCGTGCCGTGATCTTCGGCGACAAAGCTGCCGCTCGCGCCCGTCGCGGTGTAAAACGGATGCACGTGATCGTTGTGATGCAACAGCACCTGCCAACTGAGCGCGCTCGCGGGCAACGTCTGATCGGGATCGGTCGCGGTTCCCGTGAACGTCACGCGCTCGCCCGGTTTGACGCGCAAGCCGTTTGCAGGCGCGGTGACCCTGGCGACGGGAGGACGACTGCCGACCGTCACGTTGACCGTGTCGGAATCGCTCACGCCTTGCGCGTTCGTGACCGTCAATTTCGCCGTGTAGGTTTTGACGCCCGTCGTGGGATATGTGTGCGAAGGGTTCGCGGCAGTCGAAGTTTGTCCGTCGCCAAATTCCCAACGAAAGCTCAGCGCGCTGCCCTGTGGATCGTTCGAGCCGCGACTGGAAAACGCAATCGTGAACGGCGACGAAGCTGCCGGATTGCTGGCCGAGGCTTCTGCGACAGGCGTGCTGACGGCGTAGCGGATGCGGCGGATTTGCCCGGTCGGAAACGACACGTAATACAACGCGCCGTCCGGGCCGAGTTCGAGCGACACGAGGCCTTGCGCGTTGGTCGCAAACGTCACCGCGCCCGTCACGTTGTTGTTCGCATCGAAGGTGAGCCGTCGTATCCAGTTGTTGCTGTAATCGGCGAAGAACAGATTGCCGCGAAACTTGGCGGGAAACTGCGTCGCGTTGTAAATTGGCCCAGCGATGACAGTTGTGCCTTGCCCGCGTTCGTATGTATAAATCGGCTTCGTGACGGCGCTCACCGGCAGTTGCTGACAGCGCGTGAAGGCGTTCTGAAAGCTTGGGTTCGGATCATTGCCTTCAAAACACGGCCAGCCGAAATTCTTGCCGCCGCCGCGATTGATTTCCTCGCGCAAATACGAACCGACATCGGCGATGTAAAGCTCGCTTGTCGTCGGATGCACCGTGAAGCGAAACGGATTGCGCAGGCCGTACGCGAACACTTTCGAGCGCACGGAATTTGGATTGCCGTCATAAAACGGATTGTCGCTCGGCGCGGTGCCGTCGGTGTTCACGCGCAAAATCTTGCCGTTGTAAAAATTCAAATCCTGCGCGCGCAGTGATTGCGCGTCGGCAAAGCTCGGCGAGGAACCATCGCCCATCCCGACATACAACTTGCCGTTGGGCGCGTGGCGCACCGTGCCAATCGTATGCACCGCAGAGTCCGAGGCGATGCAATCTGCGCCCGTGCCGTGTTTGCTGCACGGCGGATCGCCGATCTTGCCAACCAACACAACTTCACTTCCGGCGAGAACGACATCCGGGTTCGCCGGGTTCGCTCTGACGCGGGTGAGCCGCGCGGTCTTGGGGCCTGTTGAAGTCGGACTGCCGCCGCTCTCAAACACGTAGAGCAAATAGACAAAGCCGTTCGCGGCAAAGTTGCGATCCAGCGCCAAGCCCATCAAACCTTGCTCCGCGTTGACGTTGACTCTGTTCCCCAGATCAAGAAATGGTTGCGGCAGCAGCGCGCCGTTTTTGAAGATGCGCACCTTCCCGTCTTTTTGCCAGATGAACAATCGTCCGTCCGGCGCAAACGTGACGCCGACAGCATTGTAGGCCGGGAGCGTCACGACTGTTTCCGCCGTGAAGCCCGCTTCCGCAAACGTTTGCGCGGCGGCAGGAACGCCGCACAGCAGGGCAATCAGCATCGTTGTCCACCACCCGAAGAGTCGGGTGGAAGCATTTAGATTTCGGAGGCGCATTGCTTTTTCGTTCATCGTTCTCTCGTCGGTTTAGTTCGGCGGATAAAGCCGAAGCTGGGGAATGATTTGCCGCGTTTGGCGCGCGCTGGACCATTGCAGTTGAATGGCCGCCGTGCCTTTGGTTTCTTTGTATTCGAGCCTGAGATCGTAGCGTTGCTCGGCGGTGAGCGTGATGGTGCCACTGCGTTCGCGCGGGCCGGAATCATTCCAATCGTTAATCAAAAGCAGCCCGTTCACCCAAAGCCGGACGCCGCCTTCCGTGACCGTGTGAAAAGTGTAGGCTTCGGTAAAGCTCGGCTTCACTTGCCCCGTCCAACGGATGGCATAGTCGTTCTGGCCGAGCGAAGGAGACGGCGAACCATCGTCCCAATCGAAGTTGATCGTGGGGTCAATGCGCGTGAAGCGCAGCACGGTCAAATTGGAGAGATCGAAATATTCGCCTTTCAAGCCCGTGCCAGCGATGTTCTGGATGACTGAGACGTTGTCGAACACGGCCGTATTGTGCGTCGCGTTGTTGTTGCTGGTGACCGCCAACCCGATCAATGTGCTCAATGGCATCCGCGGAATGGAAGCTGTGCCGACCAGTGTCCAGGCGGTTCCGTTCGCGGATTGGTAGCTGCTGAACGTGCTGCCTGCGCGCACAAGTCGCACCCAAAAGGGTTGCGTCGCGGGGCCACCCGAAGTCAGCGTTGTGCCCCAGCCCATATTCAGGCGGCGCTCGAAATTGACGCCCAGCACGGGGGAAATGCTGAGGCAGGCGTGCGCCACATTTGCGGCGGTTCCAGCGCGGATCATCACACCGGCTTTCGCGCCCGCGGCAGTGTTCTGCACGCTGACGACGCGCGCGCGGATTTCGCCATCGCCTGTGAGCGGCTGGTGGACGAAGTAAAAGCCATCGCTGAAGCCGCCGATGCCTGTGCCGGAGCCTTGCACGGTGAATGTGCCGCTGGCGTGATTCGCCGTGCCGGGCAAACCATTGCTGCCTACTTCGGCGGCAGTCCAGGGCGACGGCAGCGAACCAATGGGCGAGCGTGGATTGACGCGGATGCTGTCGGTGTCGGTCAAGCCGCTGCTGTCGGTCACGGTCAGCTTGATCTCATAAAAATAGGTTCCGTCTGTGCCGTGATTTTCAATGACGAAGCTGCCGCCCGCGCCGGTCACGGTGAGTCCCGGATGGACGTGCGCGTCGTGATGCAGCAACACATTCCAGGTTAGCGCGCTCGGCGGCAAGGTTTCGTCCGGGTCTGTGCCCGTGCCGCTGAACGTGACGGTCTCGCCGATGTTCGCGGTGCTGCCGTCTGCCGGAGTGAGAATCGTCGCTAAGGGGAAGCGGCTGCCGACCACCACGTTGACGGTGGTCGTGGCGGTCAGGCTGTAGGCATTCGTCACCGTCAGCCGTGCGGTGTAAGTGCGCACGCCGGTCGCGGGATAAAGATGCGTCGGATTGGCTTCGGTCGAAGTCGCGCCGTCGCCGAAGTCCCAAGCGTAGGTCAGCGCCGTGCCATCGGGATCAACCGTGCCCTGGCTGGAGAAAACCACGTTGTAGGGTTGAGACAAACTGGGTCGCGTGGCCGTCGCCACTGCCACTGGCGCATTGCCCGTGAAGCGGATGCGGCGCAGCTTGCCGGTCTCCAATTCGAGGTAGTACAACGCGCCGTCCGGCCCCAATTCGAGCGTGACGAGCGTCGTCAGGTTCGTGGCAAAATTCTCGACGCTGGCGACGTTGTTGTTGGCGTCGAACACAACGCGGCGCAGAAAGTTCTGCACATAATCCGCAAAGAAATAGTTGCCGCGATACTTCGGTGGAAATTGGGTCGCGGTGTAATACGGCCCGCCAATCACCGAAGCTCCGTCGCCGTGCGCGTAGGTGTGCAGCGGAGTTGTGACCGCACTGGCAGGCACGCTGGCACATTGCGCCGGGAAGGCATTTTGAAAGGCAAGCTGCGCGCCATTGCCTTCGTAACACGGCCAGCCGAAGTTTTTGCCTGGCCCGCGATTCAACTCCTCCCATTTGGTATGCCCGACATCGCCGATGATGATTTCGCCCGTGCTCGGATGAATTCCAAAGCGATAAGGGCTGCGCAAGCCGTAGGCATAGACTTTCGAGCGCACCGAGTTCGTGCCGTCGTAAAACGGATTGTCGCTCGGCGCAGTGCCATCCGGGTTAAGGCGCAAAATCTTGCCGTTGTAATAGTTCAGACTCTGCGCCCGGAACGCGAGCGGGTCGAGGAAGAACGGGGAAGCGCCGTCGCCCATCCCGACGAGCAATTTGCCATCGGGCGCAAACCGCACTGTGCCGACCGTGTGCGCGATAGCATCAGACGCCATACAGTCCGCGCCCTCCGCGTATTGACTGCACGGCGCATTGCTGAGCGTGCCGAGCAAGACGACTTCGCTGTTCGGCAACGCAAGATCAGGATTGGCCGGATCAGCTTGGATGCGTGTGAGTCGGGCTGTCTTTGCGCCGTTGTCGCCAGGGTCCCCACCGCCTTCATAGACATAAAGCAAATAGACATAGCCATTGCTGGCAAAGCCTGGATCCAGCGCCAAGCCAATCAAGCCGCGGTCGCCAGCGACGTTCACTTTATTGCCAAGCGAGAAGAAGGGCTGTGCCAGTAACGCGCCGTTTTTGACGATGCGCACCTGCCCGTTTTTCTGCCAGACGAACAAGCGTCCGTCCGGCGCGAACGTCACGCCTATCGCCTGATAGGGCGGCAGCGTCACGACCGTTTCCGCCGTGAAGCCGGGATCCGAAAATATTTGGGCCGCAGCCAAGTTCGTCATAACGAATAACAACAGCACGAGCAACCAAACCTGCACTGGTTGCCGAATGCAGTAACTAAGCTTCAGTTCGTACACTTCCCTGATCCTTCGTGAATGATGGGCCGAATGATGCGTCAGCGCGCACGAACCATTCGGTGTGCCAGTACTTACAAGGCATTGTTCTCTCCGTCCTAATCATCGTCATCGCCTCTGGGGGCCGGATAGAGTTGGCTCTTCGGAATCACTTCTCTGGGCTGTTGAGTGCTCGACCAATCCAGCCGGATCTGTGTGATCTTCTTGTTCTTGTCGTACTTGTAGAATTCCAGCACGATGCTGTACTTCTGCCCGGCGGTCAGCGCGATGGTTCCGCTCTTGTCCATCACCTCGTCCTTCTCGGCCTGGTCATCGAACAGCAATCTGTTATTGACCCAGAGCCGGACGCCGCCACTGGTTCTCACGTGGAAGCTGTAGTTGCCGGAGTAACGCGGCTGTACCTGCCCGCGCCAGCGCACCGCAAAGTGATCCTTGTCGAGTCCGCTGAACGGACGATCTTCACCCCAGAAGAAATTCACGGTCGGGTCAAACCGCGTGGCTTTCAGGTCTTGCAATTCTCGGTCTTTGTAATCCCCTTTCTTGAAATACTCGCCGCGCAGACCCGTGCCCGTGCCTGTCACAACGGAGGGGGCATTGACCGTCAGGGGAAGCGGGGCCGAGGTCGTGACCGCGCCTTTGTTATCGAAGGCTCTGGCCGTAATCGTGTAGCTCCCGGAGGGCACATTTCTCCAGGTGAAATCGTAGGGGAACACGGTCTGTGTATTGATGAGTGTTGTGCCGTGGAAGAATTCGACTTTGCTAATGAAGCCATCGCCATCAGTCGCGTTGGCAATCAGCCGAATGCTGGCCGGAGCCGTGAACGTCGCGCCAGACAAAGGCGCAGTCATGGCTACTGTCGGCGGCTGATTGGTCGTGAGCTTCGTCACGCTGACGTTATCGAGTACAGCGGTACAGAGCGCCGCATTGTTCGCGGCGGTGACGGCCAGGCCGACCAACATTTCGGTCGGGAAGTTGATCGTGGCCGTCGAGAGCAACGTCCACGCGCTGCCATCCGCCGATTGATACCCGCTGATCTGATTACCTCGGCGCACCAGTCGCACCCAACGCGGCGGAACACTGCCGCCACCCGAAACCAGCGCCGTGCCAAAGCCTGTTTCATCGCGCCGCTCGAACGCGACGCCTTCGATGGAGGAAACACTCATCAAGCTGTGCGCGGAGTTATCCGCCACTGACGTGCGCAGCATCACGCCGGCTTTCGCGCCCACAGCAGTGTTCTGCACGCTGGCCACGCGCGCTTTGATTTCGCCGTCGCCTGATAGTTTTTGATAGACGAAATAAAAACCATCATTGAAGCCGCCGATGTCCGCGCCGGAGCCGCGCAACGTGAACGTTCCGTTGGCATAAGAAGCGGAGCCAGCTTGGCCGACCGCGCCCGCCGATTGGGCTTGCCAGGGCGCGGGCAACGTGGTCGGCGGCGGGGGCGAACTTTCTGCGAGTACGTTGACCCGCTTGGTGTCGGTCAATCCGGCGCTGTCCGTTACGGTCAGCACAATTTCGTAGAAATACGTTTCGCCCGTCGTGCCGTGATCTTCGACGATGAAACTTCCGCTCGTGCCCGTTGCCGTCACGCCGGGATGCACGTGATCGTTGTGATGCAAGAGCACCGTCCATTTCAGCGCGCTCGTCGGCAAGGTTTCATCCGCATCTGTAGCGGTTCCGGTGAAGGTCACGCGCGTGCCGGCTGCGATGCGCGCGTTGTTGGCGGGCGCGGTGATCGTCGCAACGGGCGGGCGTCCGCCGACCACGACATCAATCGTGTCGGAGCCGGTCAGCCCTTGCCCATTCGTGACCGTGAGCTTCGCCGTGAAGGTTCGCACGCCTGTTGCATTGTAGGTGTGCGTTGGGTTGGCTGACGTTGAAGTCGCGCCATCGCCGAAGTCCCAAAGATAGGTCAACGCGCCGCCGTTCGGATCGGTTGATCCGGCACTGGAAAACGCGACCGTATACGGATTCGAGACTGAGGGGCGCGTCGCAGTGGCGGTGGCCAGCGGAGCCGAACCGCTGAAGCGAATGCGTTTGAGTTCGCCGGACACGATAGCGATGTAATACAAAAAGCCGTCCGGCCCCTGCTCCAAATGCACGGGCGAATCAACGGCAGTCGCAAACGATTCGACGCTCGTCAGGTTGTTGTTGGCATCGAACACGGCGCGGCGAATGAAGCCTTGCACAAAATCGGCGAAGAAGAGCGTGTTGCGAAACTTGGTGGGATATTTCGTGCCCGTATAAAACGGCCCCATCACGATGGAAGAACCGCCATTCCAATCGTAGCTGTAGAGCGGTTTAGTCACGGAACTCGCAGGAATTTGGGCGCAGCGTTGCGGGAATACGTTGTTGAAGGTGAATTGCGGATTCGGCCC
>CAZWAK010000188.1:0-14802 GCA_964631865.1 uncultured Heliobacteriaceae bacterium
GCAATCGGCGCAGGCCACGCCGGAGCGCGCGTGAATGCCCTGATTCCACAACTCAAATTCGGGATGTTGTGCCTTGAGCGCAGGTGCGCCCGTGTCGGCGTGCGTCCAGTCTTTGTGCTGCACTTCGTCGTAGTAGGCCATGATCTCTTCGACCTTCAAGCCCTTCGCCCAGGGATAGACCAGCCGCTTCTCCGGCCCTTTGAAATAGTATTCGACGTGACATTGCCCGCACACAAACGACCGCATTTCCTGCCGTGTCGCCATCGTGTTCACATCGTAGTTCGGCACGCCTTGCGAAGCCTTGTACGCGCGCATTCCCTCAATAAAACCGGGGCGCGTGATGCGCAATTGCATATTGCCGGAATCGTGGCAATCAATGCAGGCGACGGGATGCGCAACCCGTTTGCGTGCTTCGGTGTACGGCATTTGATTCATCGCCTCGAAGCCTTTGGTCAAATCGCCGCCGCCGAGTTTTTTGTATGGCCCATAAACCGAAGCATGGCAGTGCATGCATGTGCCCGGCTGCTTGACGACCTGTTGGCGTTCAGTGAAGGTTTGATCGTCGAGCATGAAGGCGTGACCGCGTTCTTCGCGGAAGTCTTTCGAGAACGCATAGCCCGCCCACATCGTTTTCAGGCGCGGGTCTTCTTCGAGCTTGGATTGCGCGACCACCGAGCGTGGATCAGAAGCGGTCGGCGTGCGCGGCAACGCTTCGCTGCCGCCGTAATGCGTGCGGACTTGATCTACGGTGCGTTTGTAATCGTCGTATTGCAGCGGAAAGTTTTTGCCCCAAATCGCCGGGTCATCCGTGTCGTCGTTCAATTCGACGACGCGATAAAACGGATTCTTGCCTTCCTGTTTGCGCTCGAAAATATTCGCGAACAGCGCCAGACCCGTGACCGTGCCCAATACGGCGAGCAGCGCGGCAAGCAGAATGGCGCGACGTTGTGTGCGACGACGTTTGGCTTTGTCTTCCAGGGTTTCAGTCATAATTTTTTTTTCAGTGGAGATGTCCGACGGAACGATGGCATTTGACGCACGAAGTCGTTTCGCCTGTGGCGTGCGGCGTCGCAATCGCTTCCGTGATTTCGGCATGACATTTCTGACAGGCCTGTTCCGTAATGGTCAGGTTGCGCGGTTTGATTTGAATGGGTTCGTGAAAATTATTGAAGGTGAAATAAAACGAATGCCAGAAGCCGTTTGAGGCTTTGGTCGCATATTTGGCGATGACGCCGGGCGGCGTGTGGCAATCGTTGCAGGTCGCGGCGCTGCGATGCGACGACTTCAGCCAGCCATCATATTGTTCGTTCATGATGTGACAGTTCGCACACGACGCGGGATCGTTCGTCAGGTACGACGCGCCTTTGGCATAGATGAACGTGTATCCGCCCACACCGACAGCAATGCCCAGCACCGCCGCCACCATCATCAACTGAATCGTTCGTTTGCTCATATTGTCAGTTCATCAGGGGAATCTTTCGCAAACGCTCAGGAGAGGAGCAAAGATTATGCCGAGGAAACCCGAGTGATTTCAAGGCTATCCACTGACCACGAAGAAACCGATTGCGGAGACTTACGCAGCACTGCGAATTCTTCCGCAAACCCCGGTTGCCATTTACAACAAGACCTCTGTCACAGGCTTGCGCGGCGTATGCGTGGCTTCCGCGTTGGTGTAACCGAGCAGGAACGGTTGCAGCGGAAAATCGCCTGCGGGCAGCAAGGCTTTCAACTGGGCTTTGTGTTCCGGCACCTGACAAATCTGGCTCATCGGACGCACCCCGATGCCCTCTGCTGCACAAATCAGATAGATGCGCTCGAAAATCTGCCCCGCTTTGATTTGCGCGACACGGTCATCGTTCGTTGCGGCGAGCAGAGCAAGGATTGGCGCGCTCATCAGCACTTCGTGATCGCTGCGTTGTGTCGGTTTGCTGAGATTCACATAGGCGGTTGCCAGCCGACCGAGTTGCGAAATCAACCAGGGCGTGCCGAACACGCCTTGCCCGATCCAGTAGGCTAACTCTTCGCGCCACGCCGGATTGGCAAACGTCACGGCGTCGCTACGCACAATCAACTCATCCATCTGACGACGAATCGTTTCATCTATCGTCAAAAACAAATTGATGCCCGGTTCATTGCAACTGCCGGTGACGCGCTGCATCACTTCGGGCGGCAGCGGACGCGACGCAAACGGTTTGTGATGGGTATGCCGCAGCGTGATCGCGGCGAAGATCGGTTCGAGTCCTTCCGGTTGCGTGCGGCTGGCAGACAAACGAACACGCGCCACGAGCGCAGGATTCTCCGGCTCAGGAAAATATTCAACCGTTGGCGCGCAACCGAAGTGATGCCCGGCGATGAGCAGATTTTCCAGCGCGCAGCCGATGCTCAAATGCAGTTCGCGTTGATCGGCGTCCGCCACACGCAACCAGCCGTCGTAATCCAGGCACACGTCAATGCCGCCATCGGCAGACACGCGGAATTTCCACGGCTGCGTGTTATGGCTCGACGGGGCCAGAATCGCGTAGCCGAGTAAGAATTTCGCCTGGGCCGAGAGCTTCCCTTGCCACGGAAAGTCTGCTGCGCGAATTTCCCACGTTGTAGTTGCAGGGTCGTAGGCTTTCATTGTTGCTTTCATCATGGTGTTACCTCTCGTTGCTTGGGTGTGATGAGACCTCGTAAGCGAGCCGCCAGCAGCGGCGCGAACAATAACCAGATCACTCCCAATCCCATCAATCCGCCGCGCGCAAGGTTATAGTCTTCCCCCATTCGCCGCCACGAATAGCCCAACACAATCAGCCCCAGCGCAAATTCAAAGACCAGCGTCAGCAGCGCCCAGAGCAATCCGACGTGAAGCAACTGCCGCTGGCTCTCCGCGCGCAGCCAACGCACAAACAACAACGCCACCAGTAAGATCAACGCCATGCCGCTGAAAAACGCGATCTGTCGCGCGCGGAAATCGCCGACCAGCGGTTTCAACCAGAGTTCGCGCGCCGTGCCGTGCAATGACTCCGCCACGATGATGACGAGCCAGACAACGAAACCTCGCAGCAAGTAATGATAGCCGTTCATACACACTTCCTTTCATTGCGTAGCAACTTCAGCACGCCAGGCGCAACCAAAAACGACAGCACGCCGCTCGCCAGTATCATCGGCAGCCACATCGCCGGATCACGAATCGGACGATAGCGCGTGCGACCATCTGTGATTTCGATATAGCCTGCGGGTTTGATGACTGCGCCACCGCCACCACCGGAGCCGGTCTCTCCGCGCTGTCTCCCGCCGCCGCCACCGAACCCGTAGACAGCTTTCGCCACCGGAATCACTGTGACGCCATCGCGCTCAATCGGCGGCGCGAAGATATGCGTAGCATCGGCTTCCGCACCTAGCGTGTGCGCGAGCCGCTCAACAAATCCCTCCGGTTCTTCAGTTGTAGTTTGATGTTTGCGGAACATAATTCCCTCCTACTTATCAGGAAAATGGCAAAGCTCGTACCACGCAAAAGGGGTTTGTAATTGCGTGCTTTTGCGCACCTCCGTGCGAATCCTGCCCTCACTTGGCCCCATTGCAGACTTTGCGCAAGTCTTCCAGCAACAGGAAGGTCAACGGCCACACCACTCACAACGCCCAAGACTCATTCACGAAGCGTTGCCTCCAAGCTGACCGCGCACCACAAGCAGGCCGTCCTTGATTTCGCTGGCAGGATGCAGAATGACGGCTTCGCCTTCCTGCAAGCCGCGCAGTACTTCGGCTTCAAACGCATTGCGATGCCCAATTTCGACGGGGCGTGAGTTTGCTTGCCCGTTTTCGATGACGAACACGCTCCAGCTTGCCCCCTGCCGAAACAACGCGCTGGCTGGAACCTTGACGATGTTGTCGGCCTCCCACAACACGATCTTCGCTTCGACGCGATAGCCGTCGCCGAGTTGCGCGAAGGATTCGACAAAATCCGCGATGACGTTGACGCGCTGTTCTTCGATGCCGAGCGCAGAGATTTTCGTGAACGCGCTCGGTTCGACCAAACGCACGCGCGCTTTGATCGCGTGCTCGCCGCCCCAGCCTTCAATGAAGACTGCCGCACCCGGTTTGATTTTCACGGCATCGGTCGAAAGCACATCAATTACGATTTCGAGCGATTGACTGCTGAGTTCGACGAGCGGCGTCCCCGGCGCTACGACGCGCTCACTTTCTTCGACCACGCGCAACACACGACCACGCACGGGCGCACGAACGGCAACCGTTGCTGCCGGGTTCGTTTGCCCCGCGCGTTCGACGGCGATGAGCGCGGCTTTGGCGACTTCGACTTCGGACGCGGCAGCGCGCGCTTTGAATTGCGCGGCTTCAATCTGTTGGCGACAGGTTTGCGCGGCGTTGCGCATGCGTTCATATTCCTGTTTGGGAATGTCGCCGGATTCAACGAGCTTTTCGGCGCGCTCGAATTCGCGGCGCGCTTGATCGCAATCGGCGCGCGCGTGTTCGACGATGGCGTTGGCTTCGTGCTTCAGTTCTTCGGCAGTTGCTACGCGGGCGCGCGCTTCGGCCAATTGGCGCGGATCGAGCGGCGCAAGCGGCGGCGGTTCGATCTTTGCTACAACAGCATTGCTTTCGACCCAATCGCCGCGATGCAAGGGGATGCGCGACAACCGGCCCGCAATCGGCGCGGCAACCACAAAGCGGTCATGCACGCGCGTCTTGCCTTCGGCGTCAATCGTGACGCGCAATGCGCCGCGCGATACCTGTGCGGCTTCGACGTTCGTCGGCGATGGTTGCATTGCTGCACGAATCACAAATGCGATGACGCCCAGCAACGCGACCAGGAGAATTCGTTTGAGCCAGATTTTGTAGTTCATCGTTTCACTCCCGCGTCTTCAGCACTTCGATCAAATCCAGATTCCTGAGCCGCCAGCGAATCAACAGCCCCGACAACGCCGCCGCGCCGCACACAATCAACAATGCTGTCACCATCGTTTTGCCCGTCACCACCAACGGCAGCCGCATCAACTCCGTATCAATCGCTTTCGTAATCGCCCATGCCAAACCGTAGCCCAGCGCGCAGCCCAACGGAACCGCCGCCGCTGTCAGCAACGCTTGTTCGCCGAGCAGCATCACCGTGATTTCATTGAGCGAAAAGCCCAGCACGCGCAACGATGCCAATTCGCGGCCACGTTCGGACAATGCAATGCGCGCACCGTTGTAAATCATGCCGAACGCAATCACGACCGCGAACAAAATGATGATGCGGGTGGATGTTCCCATCGTTTTGGCCAGCGTTTCGTTGAAGCTTTCGAGCCACACGCTCGGAATCCACACGCCGCTGACTGTCGGCGTACTTTTCAGTTTGCTGTACAAATTGTCTATCGCGTTCGTGTCCACCATCAGATACGCGCTCGTCAATGTGCCCGCTTCGTTCAGCAAACGATTCAACGCCTCGACATTCATATACACATTGAGGCCGAGCAATTCGTCTACGGTCTTCACGACGGGCACTTGCCGGACGTAGCGCGCACCTTCCAACACTTCAACGGTGATCGTGTCGCCGACGTTGACGCCGAGAATGTCAGCGAGTTCCGTCGTCATCACCAAGCCTTCGGGCGGCAAGTCAAAGACGCGCATCTGGCTGTCCACCAGCCGATGCAATTCGCCTGCTGGATCAAGCCCGACAATGCCGAGCCGCCGTGTGCGATGCCCAAAGCGCAATCGTGCCGCGACCACACGATACGGCTCGACGCGCAGCACGCCCGGCAAATGCGCCAGATCGTATCGCGCACGCGATGGTCGCGGTTCGTTGAAGACCACCGAAACATCGTGCCGGAACTTGCGATGGAATTGCACGTCAATGACCTGATCTATCGCGTCGTAAAAATAAAAGCCCACGACCAGCAATGATGTCGCCATCGCAATGCCGAGCGTCGTCAACACAGCTTTCACCGGATTGCGTTCGAGGTTGCGTACGATGATGCGCGTGGCGAGCGAGAAGATTTTTTGCAAGCCGATGCGTTCGATCAAACTCGCGTGATAGCGCGCGGGCGGTTCGGGGCGCATGGATTCGGCGGGCGGCAACGCGACGGCTTTTTGCACGGCGCGCAACGCGCCAATGCTTGCGGCGCTCAAACTAATCAACACCGCCGTGCCAAGTATCCAGGGATTCATTTCGTAGCGCAGCACCGGAAAGCGAAAGAACTCTGCATACAGCGCCGTCATTGCATAGCCGAAGTACCAGCCGACGAACGTGCCGAGGATCACACCGCCTGTGACCGCTGCGAGCGCGAGTTGCAAGTAATGCACGCCGATGCTCAGATTGCCGTAGCCGAACGCTTTCAGCACGGCGATTTGTTCGCGCTGTGTGCTGACCAAGCGTGACAACACCAGATGAATCAGAAACGCCGTGACGCTCAGGAAAATCGCGGGGATCAACGTGCTGGTCACTTTCAATTCGGCAATTTCGTTGCTCACGAAATGATGCGACGTTTGATCGTCGCGGTTGTACGCGCCGAGTCCGCCGTACTCCGTGAACAAATCGTCGAGCCGCGCGATAATCTGCGCTTCGTTCGCATGCGGCGCAAGTGACAGCACGACGTTATTGAACGCGCCGTCGAGATTGAACGCCGTGCCGAGTGCCTCTCGATTCATCCACATCACACCGAAGCGCCGCGCATCGGGGAACATATCGCCGGGACGAATTTCATAGACGAATTCGGGCGAGAGCGCGACGCCGACAATGCTCAGCTTTGTCCATCGCCCGTTGATGATCGCGCTGATCGTGTCGCCGGGGTTCAGGTTGTTTTTTTCCGAGAAGGCGCTGCTCAAAATGACTTCGTTGCGTTGTCCCGGCTCGATGTAGCGGCCTCGCAGTAAACGCAGATCGTTGAGCATCGGCGTGCGCTGTGCCGGGATCGAAACCAATTGCCCGCTCGCCGGTTCGTTCAAGCCCGGCACATCCAACGTGACATTGGCGACGATGCGCGTTTGCACCGAAGCCACGCCGTCCAATTCGCGGATGCGCGTTGCCAACCGTTCGGGCGCACGTTTCAGCGAAACGAAAAGATCGGCAAAGCGATATTCGGCGTAGTACGTTTGCTGCGTGACGATCAAAGAACGATAGATGTTTTGCAATGCGACGAACGATGCGACACCGCACGCCACGACAAGCACAATCGCCGCGACCTGCCCGCGCAGGTGCAACAAATCCCGCCACAATTTGCGATGCAAGGCTGTCATTTCACCAGACCAATTCATCGGGGCGCGCTTTCGTGGCGTTGCGTTGCACGTCCACGATTTGCCCGCTGCCGATGCGAATGACGCGATCCGCCATCGCGGCTATCGCGGCGTTGTGCGTGATGACGGCGGTCGTTGTGCCGAGTTCACGGTTCACTCGTTCCAAAACCTCCAGCACCAATTTGCCCGTCGCATAATCCAATGCGCCCGTCGGTTCGTCGCACAACAACACGTCGGGACGTTTGGCGATGGCGCGCGCGATGGCAACTCGTTGCTGCTCGCCGCCGGAAAGTTGTGCGGGAAAGTGATGCATGCGCTCACTCAAACTGACGAGGCGCAAGGCTTCCTCCGCCGCCATTGGATGCTCGGAAATTTCGGTGACGAGTTGTACGTTTTCGAGCGCGGTCAGACTGGGAATCAGGTTGTAAAACTGAAACACAAAGCCGACGTGTTCGCGGCGAAAGCGCGTCAGTTCGCGGTCATCGGCTTGCGTCAGGTTGTGATCGCGGAACGAAACTTCGCCGCTCGTCGGCGCGTCCAAACCGCCGAGAATGTTCAGCAACGTGGATTTGCCGCTGCCCGATGGCCCCAACAACACGACGAACTCGCCTTGATATAAATCCAAATCCAACGAACGCAGCGCGTAGACTTCGACTTCGCCCATCCGATACACTTTCGACAATCCGCGCGCACGGAAAACGGCTTCTGCTGGTTTGAGTTCGGTTGCCTGGTTCACGCAGAGAGAAACGTGCAAACCAGAGGCCGCAGCCATCTCGTTGGCAAAAGGCGCGCGGGGATGCCGCCCGCTAGGAGATTTTGCGCAGTTTCCGCTGGTCGGTGGGAAAGATTCCACAGGGCGCTTGGCGCGCGCGGCTCACTCTTCGTCTTGGTGCGTGAACGTGCGGAGGAAGTTGTCCTGCGAATTCCAGAGTTGTTCGTCTGTCCCATCAAACACAATCCGGCCTTCGTTCAGCATCAGAAACCTCGTGTTGACGATGCAGAGCTGATCGTTTTCTTCGCGCAGTGCCACTTCGCCGTTCGCTTGTTGCACCGCGTAATGCGACGCCAGATAGCGCACATCCGCCAAGCGATGCGTGACAAACATCGAAGTCACATTTTCGGTATCGCGCAGCCGCACCGCCGCTTCGCACAACCGATGCGCCGTCGGCGGATCAAGGCCGACCGTCGGTTCATCGAACAAAATGATTTCGGGGTTGTCCACCATCGCGCGCGCAATGGCGACCAGGCGTCGCGTGCCGCCCGACAACGCATCGGGAAACGCATCGGCCACCTCGCCGAGCCGTGCGAAGGCCAGCACGCGCTGCACGTGCGCATCAATTTTTTCGTCCGACCAACCCAACTCACGCGGGCGATACGCAATGTTTTCGTACACGCTCAGACTGTCGAACAGCGCGCCTTCCTGAAAGACAATGCTCATCTTTTGGCGCACGTGATGCAGGGCTTCTTCGTCCAGTCGCGTGATCTCTTCGCCATTGATATAAATCTCGCCCGCGTCCGGTTTGAGTAGCCCCAGCACTAAGCGCAGGATCGTGGATTTGCCTGAGCCTGATTGCCCCAACACGACTTTCATCTCGCCCGGCTGCACGCGAAAACTCACGCCATCCAGCACGACTTTCGCGCCAAAGGCCAGACGCACATCGCGGAATTCGATATGTGGGATTTGCGCCGCATGGGCAAGGTGAACGTTTTTCATACACCCAACAGACGGCAACTGGTATTCCGCCCAAAAATCCGCCGCCCATGCGCAAAATTACACAGCCTCGCGCGGGGAACAGCGGTTGCACTTTGAGCTGTACTGTATGAATCCTGAACACCTGCAACCTGTCGCCGCCGCCGCTGCGATTGAATTCCGTGCGGTTTCGCTGGCGTTCGATGACCGCGTGCTGTTGGATCGTATCAGCTTCACCGTGCCGCGCGGCGCGATGCGGATTTTGATTGGCCCATCAAATTGCGGCAAATCCACGATTCTCAAACTGGCCATCGGGTTGTTGCGCCCGGACAGTGGACAAATCTTTTTGCTGGGCGAAGAAATCTCAGCGGAACCGGAAGAGCAGCTTTTCTCCTTGCGCGATCACATTGGCGTCGTGCTGCAAACGGATGCGTTGTTTGCGATGAGCGTGGCGGAAAACGTCGCGTATCGGCTGCCGCATCTGGGTTGGCAGGAAGACCAGATCGAGGCCGAAGTGCGCCGCGTGCTGCACGTCGTAGGATTGGATGATGCCTACGACTTGATGCCCGAAGAATTGTCGGGCGGGATGAGTCGGCGCGCGGCGATTGCCCGCGCCATCGCCGGTTCGCCCGAAGTCATGTTTTACGATTCGCCGTGTTCGGGGCTTGATCCGATTACGAGCCGACGCTTGCTGCGCGAAATCCTGCGGCAGCGCGATCTCGAACAGGTCAGCTCCATTTACGTCACACAAAATCTGGATGAGGTGCGCTATCTTTGCTCGCATCAAGCGGAAATGGACGCGACGGGAGAAGTGCTTTTGCACTCAAACCGCGAAGCGTATTGCCAAACCAACACAAGTATTTTCATGCTGGCGGACAGCCATCTGCTTTTTGCAGGCAGCGCCCAAGACCTATGGGCCACAAACAATGAAACGATTCGGCAATTTCTGACGTGAAGCAATTGTTCGCGGGTTTTCGCGCAGTTTGAGGCGCGCGAGTGGGAAGCTTTGCGCAACTTCGGCGGTCGGGGCGGGGCGGGCAGCGAGTGGAACACCGCTTGCAAAAAAGAAGTGCAAACCAAATTAGAGGAGGATGAATATGCGAGACGAAATCAAAGCGGAACAATGGACGGAATTTTTCCAGGCCTTCAATGCGCGCAATCAAGCGCGCCCGACGCGCCTGGAAATTTTGGGCGACCTCGGCGCACAGGAAGAAGAACGCCATCTGCCTTTCGGCGGCATCAGCTATGACCGCAAGGACAGAGCCGCGCCCGCCCTGCAAATTATGTTGGGCGGCGGCACGGCGCAAGATGCGCGGCATTTGATGCACGCGATTCCGCATGTGCAGCACGTGTGGACGAAGCAAGGCCCCGATGGGCGCGACGAAGCGTTGGAGATCGAGGACAACAACGGCGTGAAAACCTTGCTGCGATTTGAAGCCTTCGCCGAATTGACCGCCGCACAATAACCACAGCTTCTGACCGTTGCGCTTCCACCTGTAGCCCTATCACCAAGTCGCTGCTTCCATCTGCCGTAACGGTCAGAAAACCTTGATTCCGAGTTATGGTACAAGCCGCACCAACGTTCCCACCGCTGAGTTTGAATGCCCAGAAAGTCGTCGCCAAACGCTATGCGCGCCAAGATCGCCATGGGCATCCGCTCGAAGACTGGGGCGACATCGTCGAGCGCGTCGTCAGCTTTGTGGCACGCGCGGAACCTGACGCGCGCGCGCGCGAAGAATTCACGCAACGCCTGCGCACGCTGTTGCTCACGCGCGCCTTCCTGCCGAACACACCGTGTCTGGTCAATGCTGGCAAGCCGAACGCGATGCTGGCGGCCTGCTTCGTTTTGCCTGTGCCGGATTCGCTCGAAGGCATTATGGAGCACGCGAAAGCCTGCGCGCTCGTGCATCAACAAGGCGGCGGCACGGGAATGACGTACGAGCGTTTGCGACCTGCCGGCGCACCCGTCGGCGAAACGCGCGGCACGGCTTCGGGGCCGGTATCGTTTATGCAAATCGTCAACACCGTCACCGAAGTCGTGAAGCAAGGCGGCGTGCGACGTGGCGCGAATATGGGCATCCTGTCCGTCGCGCACCCCGACATTCTGCGCTTCATTCACGCCAAGAACGATCAGACGAGCCTCACGAATTTCAATCTCTCCGTAACCGTCACCGACAAGTTCATGGAAGCCGTCGAAAACAACGAATGGTTCCCGACGGAGTTTGCGGGACAGCCCTGGACAGAAGCGATCCTTGATCCGCAAACCAGCAGCGCCTACAGCTACAACGGACAAGCGCCGCCGCACGCCGGAATGGTCTTCGCGCCCGATGTGTGGCGACGCCTCATCGCGTCCACGCATCGCTGGGCCGAGCCGGGCATCATCTTCATTGACCACGTCAATCGCCAAAATCCGCTGCGGAAATCGTTGGGGCCGAAGCAAGCGTCCAATCCTTGCGCGGAGCAATTTTTGCACGAGTACAACGCCTGCAACCTCGGTTCGTTGGATGTGGCGAAGTATTTCGATGCCACGCGCGATGATCTCGATTGGGCGCAGTTGCAGGCCGATGTTTACTGGTGCGTGCGCTTTCTCGACAATGTGATCGAAGCTTGTGACTGGCCGCTCGTGCAGATTCACGAGATGGTGCAACGCACGCGCCCGATTGGGTTAGGCGTGATGGGGCTGGCGGATTTGTTGTTGCACAAACGATTGCGCTACGGCAGCGAAGACGCTGCGCGTTATGTCGCGCAAATGATGCAATTCCTTCGTCGCGCGGCGTGGGAAGCGTCGCTCAGCCTCGGCGCAGAAAAAGGCGTGATGCCGGAGTTCGAGGCGAATCGCGAAGCCTACAAACAACTGCTGTACGACGAAGTCGGCTTGGATCGCAACGTGCCTCTAACGCCACGCAACTACGAAGTCACGACGATTGCGCCGACCGGCACGATTTCGCTCGTGGCGGAAACAAGTTCCGGTTGCGAGCCGAATTTTTCATACGCGTACGTGCGCCGCGACACGCTCGGCACGCGCGTGTATGCGCATCTGCTCGCGGCGGCGGCACTCGGTATCACGTTTGATCCGCTCGACGAAACCTCAGTTGAAGCCGCTGCCGAGCAAATCGAAAAGCGCGCGGCTGACTTGCCCGCCTACTTTGTCAAGGCGCACGCGCTCACGCCCGACGAGCATTTGCGGATGCTCCAGGCCTTGCAACAACACGTGGACAATTCGATCAGCAAAACGATCAACGCCCCGGCGAGCTTCACGCTGGACGACACCGACCGCGTACATCGGCTGGCGTGGAAGCTGGGCGTCAAAGCCGTGAGTTATTACCGCGACGGCTCGCGCGAGGCACAAGTGTTGACCGCAATGACGCCAACTGCCGAAGTCGAAGCGACGCCGCCGACACCCAATAAAATCAGCCGTCCGCGCGAATTGACGGGCTTCACGTGGCAGATTCCGTTCGATGGGCAAAACTTGTATGTCACGGTCAATCACGATGGCGAGCGCATCCTCGAAGTCTTCGGCAATGGGCCGCTCTCGCCGAGCGTCGGGATGCTGGCGTCCAAGATGTTGCGCGGCGGCTTCAGCGTGCCGGAAGTCGCGCATTGCTTACAAAAAATCACGGGCACACATGCGACGTTTTTCAACCAATGGCTGATGACTTCGCCGGAGCAGGCGGTGGCAGAATGCCTGTTGCTGACCGAGCGTCGTCTGCAAGGAAAGCAAGACACGCAAGCCAAAACAGAACGGTTGACCGGCAAGCCCTGTCCTGAATGCGGTGCGCGCAACGTGTTTCGCAATGGCGGCTGCGACACCTGCCCGGATTGTTCGTGGTCAAAATGTTCGTAAGAGTGAGCAGCCCCATCTACTGTGGCACGCCCAAGACCAACCTCAAGCCGCCCCCATGATCGCGGCCATGAAATACTTCACAATGTCGTCCCTTTGCCTCGCCAACGCAGTATTGGGGGTCTGGCGCGTCGTGTCTTGTTATGCGAGTTGATATGTTTTCCCTGCAAGGATGCGGTCAACGAGCTTACAGGAAAATAAAGGGCTTATCGGTTTTGATGGCCCTCACCAGATGGTTCGGCAATACCTGTAAGTTATTAAAAATACGCTGATCAAAAAACTTTTCAAATAGCTTCTGAGCGTAGCAATCAGTTCCTCGTGCTTGCCGCGGGTCAAACCCCAGGCGTGCATCCAGATTGAGCGCAGCGTTCATGCCCCGCGCAAATCGGACAAATCCACGAGTGCCGCATCGCGCCCGCCGTCTACCACGAGCCAGATGCCAGTAATCCATGCGGCCTCGTCCGAAGCCAGAAATAACGCGGCGTTGGCAACGTCTTCGGGCTGGCCCAAACGACCGAGCGGAAAGGTCGAGAGTACGCGGCGGCGGGCTTCGGTCGGGTCGGTGAAAGAATTGAAATAACCTTCGGTGCGCACCGATTCGATTTGCCCCGGAATGATCGCATTGACACGAATGCCCTGCGGCGCATATTCGACCGCGAGGTTGCGCGTGAGTGCGAGCAAACCGCCTTTCGCAGCGGAATACGGAAACGAACGGTCGTTGCTGCGGTAGCCCTGCGTCGAAGCAATCGTCACGATACTGCCGCCGCCGATCAGCAATGGATGCGCCGCGCGCGCGCACAGCCACGACGATTTCAGATTCAGGTTCAGGCATTTGTTCCAATCTTCTTCGGTCGCCATCAGACTCGTGGATTGCCACGGACGCCCGGCATTGCTGATGAGGATATCAAGCTTACCGAAACGTTCCTTGACCTGCGCAAACAGCGCGTTGATGGAAGCGTCGTTGGTGACATCGGTGGGAAGCGCCAGCGCGTTGGTTCCGATTTCGGCGGCGACTTGCTGCGCTTGTGCTTCGTTGACTTCAGCGATGATGACTTGTGCGCCTTCGCGGGCGAACAGCTTCGCGGTGGCGCGTCCGATGCCGCTGCCGCCGCCGGTAATCACGGCAATTTTGTTTTGCAATCTCATACGGGTTTTAGCTGTGGGTTATGCACGCGGCCTACGCCGACGAACAACACGATGCACGCCAGCAGAGCCAGCGTTCCCGCTACGGCAAACACGGGCGCATAGCCAGCGCAATCTACCATCAAGCCGATGGCATAAGTAAAAATCGAACCGCCCAAACTCGATGCCATCCCGGTCAAGCCAACGGCGGTCGCCATCGTTTCGGTCGGGAAAATATCAGCGTGCAACGCGAGAATGTTCGCGCTCCACAAGCCGAAGCCGAACGTTGCCACGCAGACCCACGCGATGGCGCCTGCGGCAGTGTCCGCGCCCACGACCAACACGCCCGCGGCCATCGCCAACGCGCCAACACTCATCACGCTTTTGCGCGCCAGCGTGGCGCTGTAGCCTCCTGCCAGCAGCCGATCCGAACACGCGCCGCCAATCAGTTTGCCGAGGTCTACGGTCAGATACGGAATCCAGCCGAAGAGTCCGATTTCCTTGAGCGTGAAGCCGCGCCCTTTGCTCAAATAATCCGGCAGCCAGAACACATAAAACCACCACACGGGCGTCGCCAGCATCCGCGTCGCCATCAGTCCCCACAATTGCCGCCAGCCGATAATTTGCCGCAACGCCGCGCCGAAAGAGGTTTGCTGGCTTTTGCCCGCGCCGTTTTCTTTAATGGCTTGCTCGCGGTCGGCATCGCTGAGCCAGCGATGCTCTGCGGGCGTTTGATAAACCAGCCACCACGCCGCGAGCCAGAACAAACCCAGCGCGCCCGTGACGACAAACGCCGCGCGCCAGCCCAAATGCAAGGCCAGCAAGGCTACGACGGGCGGAGCCAGAATTGCGCCCACCGCCGAACCGCCATCAAACACCGCCATTCCGAACGCGCGCCGCTGTTGCGGAAACCATTGCGCCACGGCTTTGCCGCCCGCCG
>CAZWAK010000189.1:0-14516 GCA_964631865.1 uncultured Heliobacteriaceae bacterium
GCCTTCTTTGCGACGGGTGATTCGATTGTGTCGAACAACCTGGTGCTGAATCTGTACAAGCACATCAACGCGCCCGAAGCGCGCATGTATCTGTCACGGCAATTGTACGAAGAAGCTCTGCACGTGCAATTTTATTTGACGTTGCTCGACACCTACATCCCGGACATCAACGAGCGCGAGCAGGCGTTCGCGGCGATTCACAACATCCCTTCGATTCGCAAGAAAGCCGAGTTCTGTTTGAAGTGGATTGATTCGATCAATGAACTCAATCAATTAGAAACCAAGGAAGAACGACGAAAATTTCTTTTAAATTTAATTTGCTTTGCGGCGTGTATTGAGGGATTATTCTTCTTCGCCGCCTTTGCTTACGTTTACTTTTTACGTTCGCGCGGCCTGTTGCACGGCTTAGCAGCAGGAACGAACTGGGTCTTCCGCGACGAAAGCGCACACATGGCCTTCGCCTTTGAGGTGGTCAATACGGTGCGCCGCGAAGAGCCAGAGCTATTTGATGACGAAATGACTCTGCAACTTCTCGATATGATCGAAGAAGCTGTAGCCTGCGAGACGCAATTTGCCGAGGATATTTTGAGCGGCGGAGTTGCGGGATTATCCTTAGCGGATATGCGCCAGTATTTAGAGTTCGTAGCCGATCAACGCTTGCTGATGCTCGGCATTACGCCTCGCTATGGTGCAAAAAATCCGTTCGCATTTATGGACTTGCAAGATGTGCAAGAACTGGCTAACTTCTTTGAGCGTCGCGTGTCGGCCTACCAGGTAGGTGTGGTCGGCGAAGTAGCGTTTGACGCAGAATTCTAACGAGTTGAGTTGCAAGGTGAGGTTGCAACCCAAGCCTCTGGCGCGTGTTTTGCCAGAGGCTTTTTTTTTTGTTTCGAGAGCGGCGACTATTGGTTGGTGGTGAATTTGGCGACGATGGATTTGAGGATTTGGAAGATCGTTTCGGTTTCGTTTTTTTCTTTGTACTCGCTCGACAACTCGACGGTGAAGTGCGGATGTTCGGCCTCGAATTCTTCCACTATCCCCTCAGCGAAGGTCCAAGTATCGGCGACTGTGTAGCAACCATAAATCAATTGCTGCGGCTTATGATCGTTTTGATAATTGATCCACGCGGCGGCGAGCATTTCGCCCAGCATTTGGTAGGTTGGGTCTTTGGCCTCAACGCCTCTTTTCGTTTCGGTAACGATCAAATATGGAGAGGCAACGGTTCCCAATTCTTCTTTGGCGAGTACCCCGTCCACAATGCCTTCCAGCGAAAAGCTGGGATACTGCGCGGACATCGCCACGCCCGACCAAGCTTGCAGCCCTGGCCTTTCCGCCAGCACAAGCAAGGGATAAATAGCACGCGCCCAGATAGTGGCCTCATTCATTCGCACGACCTGTTTATTCTCCAGCGTCGAATTGATCGCTTTAATTTGTTGCCGCTCGAAAGCTGTTAACGGCAGCCGCATTTGATCCCATTTTTCCGGCTCCGTCGCCTTGGCCTTCAACCGGATCAGCTTCCGCAAAATGTCGTCTGCAAGTTCAGTAAATTTGTAAGTGGTCATACTTACCTCCGCTGAACATTGTACGCTTGTGCAAATGATTCGGCTATTTCACGCCAACCTGCGCGCTGCCCACATTCGCGTTCGCATCAAACACGCGCAGCGCGATCACGTGCGGCTTGCGATCCGGCAATGTCACGGCAACCTTGAACTCTTCGCGGCGTGCATCGGCGATGCCGTCGGTCGGAAACACGGGCTTCCATTCGCCGCCGTCCACTTGGTATTCGGCGCGGCGAATGATGGAGGTTTTGTCTTCGGCCTGGAACGTGACTTCAGCGGTTGTGCCAGAGACTTGCGGCGTGCCAGCCGTCACGACGGGCGCGGAATTGTCCACTTCAATCGGCTCGGTTTCTTCTTCGTCCGTCAAAGCCATCGCGCCGGGATTCGCGGGCGCATCGCTGACGACGACTTTGAAAATATAGCGCCCATCGGGTAAGCCGTTCGCGTCTACGGTGAAATAATTTTCGGTGATGCCGGTCTTGAGCGGAAAGTAATCCGTGCTATTCGCCGCGCGATAAAACACCGAATATTCCAGCTTGTCACCGTTGCGGTCTTCGCCTGTCCATTGCAACGAGAGAGCGCCTTTTTGATAGAACTTGCGCGGCGGCAAGCTTGTGGAAAGGCCAAAGATGGCGGGATCAAGCCCGGCTTGTTCGATGCCGGAATCCGGCGGTTGCTGTGGCAGCGGCTGCATCGCCACGCCAACCGGTGTCAACGTTAAAGAAGTCAGTTGCGGCGCGAGGTTGCGCGGCAAATACGACACGTTGACTTCGCGCAGTTTCGTGTTCGCGCCTTTCAGCGTTGCGCGCCATTGCAGGTAACGCGCACGCGGGCTGGCAATCGCGCCGCCGTCCGCAGTCTTGATTCCCGCTGACCAATCGCTCCACGTCGAATCGGGGTTCGCCGTATTGCCGCTGCGGGTTTGCACTTCGATGTCGCCTTCGCCGACAAAATTCACGCGGCCCCAAGTTGCGACCGTGCTGGCATCGCGCACAGACGAAGTGTACGTGCCGCTTGTAACGGTGCTGCTGCCGAGTTTGAAGAGCTTGCCGAGATTGGAGGACGCGGCATAAAGCTGTCCCGCGTTTGTACGCACGAGGCGCGCGGTTTGCGCTTCAGTGGATTGAATTTGCAGCGAAGGTTTGCTGTGCAACATTGCGCTGTAAATCCGGCCTTTTTGTCCCGTGCCGATCAACGCGCGCCCCTGGTCGTCAATGTTTGCAGTGAACGCGGTGATGTCATTGGAACTCCACACCACATCGGTTACGCCGTTCGCGTCAATGCGATAGAGCGCGCTTTTGGCTTGTGCGCCGGAACTGGCAGCGGTCGTCGCCCCCGAAGACGAGCCGGAATCCAACACTTGAATATCGCTGATCGTAACGGTCACGCCTTCGTCGGCGCTGAGCACGATAGGCGCGGTTGGCGTGGTCGAAGCCGCTGCCGCACCGCCCGCGCCGCTGCCTGCTGCTTCGGCCAACGCCAGTGCGTAGACGCTGCCGTCTCTGCCGAGCGCGATTTCGCGGATTTCTTTTTGCGCCGAATCGAACAGCGTGAACGCTTTGCCCTCTGGCGAAATCCGCAGCACCAAACCGCCGGGATCAGTGCCTGCGATGATGTTGCCGTTCGGTTCAACTTTCAGCGAAGTGATGTTCGCCTGCGACGTGCGAATCAGCGCCGAGCCTTTGCCGTCGGGCGTCACGCGAAAGATCGTGCCTTTGTCGCCCGTGCCGACCAGTAATCGCCCTTGCCCATCGAACGCGAGCGCCCAGATGTATTTCGTCTTTGGCTCAAAAAACACCGATGCTTCGCCGCGCGCATTGATCTTGTAGATTTTGCCGTCGGGTGCAGTCCCCGCATACACATTCCCGCTCGCATCCACCGCCAGCGCCATCACGTCAAGCTCGCTGGTTTTGTAAAGCAATGAACCTTTGCCCGTCGCATCCACTTTGAAGACGCGCCCTTCATGTCCCGTGCCGAGATAGACGTTGCCCGCGTTGTCCGCGACCGCTGCCCACACGTATGCCTGCTTCGTGTCGTAGACTTCCGTGAACGCCGGAGCCAGCGTCAACGCGCCGTTGTCGGCAATCGAAACACCACTCGCATCGCCTTTCTCAATGTCCGCGCGCGTGCTGACACGCCAGAACACCGGGCCACCCGCGAAGGCTGTCATTAAAAGTGAAGAGACGAGAAGGAAAGGAAAGATAATCGTAAAGAGTTTTTTCATTTTCTTGAAGAAGTTCGCTGCTTTGTTATTGAAGTTCGTGGACTAAGCGGAAAAGATGTATATTACTCACGACTGAAATTTGCCGAATAACTTATTAAGGTGGAAGAAGCTTGTCGTCTTTTATTGAAGTGTCGCTTGCCTTGAGTAAGTTATTGGATAACTGTTTCTTTTGTTCGTCAGATAAGTACGGAGACTTTTGTATTGCTTCTAATTCGAGTCTAATTCGTTCCTGCATTTGTATCTGATCTTCGATTTCGCGGAGATGTCTTTCCGAGTAATACTTAATCCCTCGATAGATTAGCGCACCCGTAAATCCCAAGAACGGGACCCAACCCAAAGTTCCAAAGGTAATTCCCAAAGGCACAGATGAAAAAGCCGCAGCCGTCAAAGCGCCTGTCGTGGCCTTATCTATTCTGCTGGCGGTTTTGAGTATTTTATCTGTCCAACTGAGAGGAGCATCGGGATCACTTGGGGGCAAATCGGGCATTCTTACCCTTTCTTAGCAAAGACTTGTTTTAGTTGTAATGCTTTACTCATAACTGTGGACTGAACTCTTGCTTCTATAAGACAGAAAATGCCTTGCATAATTAAGTACGCGCCGATTACTACATAGAATCCCTGGATAACCCAAAAGATAGAAGAAACTTGAGCATTGCCTGGTATCGTTGCCCAACTTAGTAACTGACGAAAAAATAATCCGAAAACAACAATCAAAGTTCCTATAAGAATCGCAAAGACAGATTTACTTACTGTTGCGTGGGCAATCTGTAAGTAAATCTCGATTTTTTCGCTGGGCATTCTATCCGCAAGAACTTCGCTATCGGTTAATACCTGACTATTTTTAGTTGGTACGCTTATCATAAATAGTCCTTCGCGCTTACTTCTCCACCACATTCACCGTCAGCGATTTCGACCCCGACAACACAAACTCTGCCGGAGCCAATTCTTTCTCCAACACCGTCACTGATCGCGTTGTCACGTAACCGCCTGTCGTGCGTTCCGAACCTAACGTAGCCAACACCGACGGCGGCAGGTTCGGCATTTCTTCGTTGTTGATGACGGCTCCGTTGTCGGCGCGAGACAGGCGCACATACAGGCGGTCGGCTTTGCGAAGGCGGTTCATTTCGCGCACCAATTGGTCAATCGTCTTCGGGACGAAACTGGTGCGCGGTTCGGCGGCTTGCACGGCTGCGCCATCGCCGACCATCAGTTGCAATTGGCCGAGCGGCGCGTCTTCGGGGATTTGGACTTCGATGCGTTCGACGTATTCGCCGCCGCCTTCTGTGCGCGCGAAAGCGTGAATCATCAGCTTGTCGCCGCGTTTGACCTCGCTACGATCAATCCAGAGTTTTTCGAGCTTGCCCGTGCTGCGGACGTCGCGCGACGTGATGTCGAGCGTGATTTTTTCGATGCGCAGGTCTTTCAATCCGCTGTTGATGATCGCGCTGATCGGCTGCGTCGCGGCGAAGGTGGCGGCCAGGAAGGCGTTGCCGGACGAGAGGCGGTTTTCCAATTTGATTTCCGGTTGGCCTGCAAGCTTGATGCGCGATTGCAATTGCAGCGTCGCGTCGCCCAATTGCCGTTCGCTGCCCGTGATGGTCGAAAGCGTCACCACCTGCATCAGCAGCGGCGAGAAGAAGCGATCATTCACCATCTCCAATTGGTAGCTGCGCGTTTCGCCGCGACTGGTTTTCAAATTGATTTCGAGCGGAATCATTTTGGGCGCGACACCGAGTTCGCCGTACGTGCCGGTCGCGCGGTCGCCAGTCAATGTGCCGACCAGTGCTGTCGGTTTGGCGACATTGAAGGAGTTGTTGACGTTCGGAATCACGGTGATAACTTCGCCTTCGTTCATCGGCCATTCGGTCACGCCAGCGGTGAACAGCGGATGCCCAAAGGCGTAGATTTTATTGCCGTCCCGATGCGTCACCGTGCCTGAAAAGGCTAACGAATAATCGCCGCGCACGAGCGGGACGGTAATCTTCGCGCCCGGCTTGAGCGTGCTGTCATTCGTCTTGCTGAGTTCCGTGATCGGCGCGGCGCTGGCGACTCCGGCGACCGGCATCATCCCCAGCGCCTGGAATTGCGGCGCGAATCGTTCGACCACTTCCGGCGGCACGCCTGTGATTGCCAGCGGCATCGCAATCGGTTTCATGACAGGCGCGTTGATACTGGAAACGTTGTTCGTCAGCGGCGGCGGATTGACGAATTGTGCAAACTCGCGCGACTGTTCGTTGAACGAGATTTCCGAAAACGAAATCGAACGCGGTTGCGTCGGCACGTTGTCGCTGCCGGGCTTGCGCGCGAAGATGTCCACCATCTCCTGAATCGGCGTCACACCGCCAATCGGTTCTTTGGAAAACGGAAAGCTGAATGCCACCGCGCCGACCAGCTTGCCGTCAATGTAGACGGGGCTGCCGCTCATCCCGGCGAAGACGCCCGTGCGGTCGGTGTACGGGCCAAACAGCTTGACGATGATCGCGTTTTGCTTCGGGCCATTGAAGCCTTCGAGCACGCCGAGCACTTCCAACTCGAACGCTTTTGGCTCGCTGCCTTCAAAGACCGTGTAGCCGGTGGCGCGTTGGCCTTTGCGAACTTGCGCGAGCGGATAGAACTCCGTGGATTTGAGATTGGAAATTTGAGATTTGAGATTGTCTGATTTCGCAGCCTGTGCGAGCACAGGAAAACTCAAACCGACCAACAACAGCAATAAAAACAGGCGATTCATAGTCACAATGTTACCTCTTGACCGGACGTTGTATGATTCAGAAGTAAAACGTCTGAACGGCGAGAAATATAACACATCCCACGACGGAGTTCCGAGCATGATTGCAGCAATTCAAGCAGGCGGGCGCAGTTTGCGGATGGGCGAAGACAAATCCTGGCTACCGATTGAGGGGCGTCCGATGATTGAGCACGTGCTGGCCGCCGCGCAAACCATTGCGGAGCGGTTGGTCGTCGTCGTCAATCCAACGAATCCGAATCTGCCGCGCTATGAACAACTGGCCGCGCCGTGGGACGCAGAGTTGTGGTTCGATTTGCACAATCATCGCGGGCCGTTGGGCGGGATCGAAACCGTGTTGCGGCAATGCAGCGCGGACGAGTCGGCATTGATTCTGGCGTGTGATCTGCCGTTCGTGACGACGGAGTTTTTGCAATTGCTGCGCACGATTCACGCGGCAGAACATAACGAATTGACAGTTCCGCTTGATCAGGACGAGCGCCCGCAAATGCTCGCGGCGATCTATGCGGCAAGTTGTTTGTCGCAGGTTTCGGCGCTGCTGGCGGCAGAGGAATTGAAAGTGCGGGCATTGCAAACCCGTGTGCAGACGCGGCGCGTGCGCTGGGCGGAGTATGCACATTTGGCAAGGGCAGAACGCTTCCTGCGCAATCTCAATGCGCGCGAAGATTTGCGCGGCCTCACGAGTTGAGGGAATGATGATCAAAGCGCCCTGCCCTGCGTTGCGCCTGACGCGGACAACACAACGGTCAATTGTGCCAGCACGGGCGGTTGTCACGTGCGGCTGTCGGTCACGCGCGGCGCGGCGGGCGGAGCTTGTTCCGGCTGCGCCAGCACGCGCGCCAACACGGCTTTCAGATCGGCGGAACGAAAAGGCTTCGAGAGAAAATCGTCCATGCCCACTTGCAAGCAGTGCTCGCGTTCGCTCGCCATAGCGTGCGCCGTAAGCGCCACGATGGGTGTGCGCCGCCCGGAGCCTTCGCGTTGGCGAATGTGTTGCGTCGCCGTGAACCCATCCATTTCCGGCATCTGACAATCCATCAACACCAGGTCATATCGTGCGCGTTCCAGCGCCTCTACCGCCTGCTGTCCGTTGGGCACGATTTCGACTTCATAGCCTTGTGCTTCCAGCATAGAACGCGCGACGAGTTGATTGACCCGATTGTCTTCGGCAACCAGGATGCGCTGCAATGCAGGAGTGGGCAGGCCAGCGGCGGGGCTTGCGTGCGGGGCCGCCGCAAGGCTGACAGCGGGCGCAACTTCTTTTTCCATGAGCAACGTAAACCAGAAGGTCGTCCCTTGCCCCGGCGTGCTTTCCACCTGAATCGTACCGCCCATCAACTCGACCAATTGTTTGGAAATCGCCAGCCCCAGGCCGGTGCCGCCGTATTGGCGCGTGATGGAATTGTCGGCTTGCGTGAAGGCTTGAAAGAGACGTTGTTGTGCGGCGGGCGCGATGCCGATGCCGGTGTCGCGCACGCTGAACTGCAATGCGACGTGCGAAGCGGTTTCGCTTTGCGGCTGCACGCGCAATTCCACTTCGCCCGCTGCCGTAAATTTGAGCGCATTGCTCAGTAGGTTGGTCAGCACTTGCCGCAAGCGTCCCGGATCGCACTGCACGATGGTCGGAAGGTCATCGTCCAGCGTGACGAGCAGTTTCACTCGCTTACGCCGCGCCGGTTCTGTAAATTGGCCGATGGTCGTGTGGACGAGTTGGCGCAGATCAAAGGCAATGATTTCGACATCCAGTTTGCCGGATTCGATCTTGGAAAAATCCAGGATGTCGTTGATGACCGTCAACAACAATTCGGCGCTGCTGCGAATGGTTTCGGCATAGTCGCGCTGCGCCTGATCGAGCGGGGTCTCCAACAGGATTTCGGTCATGCCGATCACGCCGTTCATCGGTGTGCGGATTTCGTGGCTCATGTTAGCGAGGAACTGTCCCTTAGCCTGATTGGCTTCTTCCGCGCGCTGTTTGGCTTCGGCGAGTTCCGCCGTCCGCTCCTGCACGCGCTGATCCAGTTCCGCCAGCAACACGCGCAACTGTTGATTCAGTCCATCCCGTTCGGTCAGCGAGGCGCGCAAATCCTGATACGATTGCCTGAGCCGTTGTTCCATTGCGCCGAAGTCCTGGACCAGGGCATTGATTTCGGCGGGGGATTGGGACAGCTCGTTCGTGAGGACGGGCACGTCGTGCGGTGCGCCATTGGCTTCAAAGGCACGCACGGTTTGCACCAATCGTTCCAGCGGGCGCGTGACGGCGCGGGCCAGATAATGTGACAGCACCGTTGCGCAAAGGATTCCAACCGCCACCCACGTCAGCATCGTCAGGTAGTATTGCTGCGCGCGGCGGCGCACTTCTGCCATCGGCTGCTGCACGATCACCTGCCAATTCGTGCGCGGCGTGAAAGCGCGACTGGCGAGCCATTCCTGCTGCTCCGTGATTTGCGTAAACGACCGTCGTGCCACGTCGCGCTCCGCCGCTTGCAGCAACGGCGAACCGCGCAGCGAATGCAGCGGCTCATATCCCTGGCGCGCATAAATCACCCGCTGCTGGCGATCCGTCACGATGATAGAAGCTTCCCGCATCGCTTCGTACGATTGCCCGAACTCGCGGAACTGCTGGAGATTCAGCGAGCCTTCGACGATGCCTTGAAATTGCCCGTGGCGATAGATCGGGCAACTGATAGCCACGATGGGGTCGGTGCCAAAACCACGCCCTAAAAAGGCATCCGACAGAAACGACTGCCCGGTCGCTTTGGGTTGTTTGAAATATTCCCGATCACTGACGCTGGAGGATGGCAGCGACTGCCCATTCGAGGGAAGCACCGAACTGCGCCCCAGAATTTGCCCCTGGGCATCGGTGGTCAGCATGGTGAGAAAGCCGTTGTACTGGGCGTGTTGCTGCTGCAACAGGCGGGTACTCGTGGTCACATCGTACTGCGGCGCTTCCTGCATCATGAGAGCCAGCGCCGCCACCGCCTTTTCGTGTTTGTCCAGATAATCGTCTACATTGCGGGCAATCGCGCTGGCGGCTTCGTGCATGCGATAGGCGGTTTCTTCTTCCTGGTCGCGCGCTTCGCCTTGTCCAATCACAAGGGTCAACAGCATCAGCGGAATCATTGTGAAGAGGATAAATCCTTTCCAGATTTGATGCCGCAGCGGGAGTGCGTCGCCGAGCACGGGCGATACCGTACCCAGGGCTTGGCGCAGCGGCAGGATGAACAAGACGAGTTCGGCAATTAACAGATTGAGGAACGCATTGAAGGGCGCTTTAATCACAACCGCCGCATTGTCAGACACGCTCAGCCCCAACACCCAAAAGACAATGAGGCTGGCCAACGGAACGCCCAGCCCGGCCCAAAAGAGCAAGTCCGCCACAATGGGGGTGATGCGTCGTTGCACCAACCAGCCGACCGTCAGCGCCTCCAGCCCCAGCAGCAGCATCGGGTAAGGCGATTGCCAAAGCAGCAGCAGTTTCGTCGCGGCGATTACCGTCACCACAACCCCACACCAGGGGCCGCAAGTAATGGCCACTAACAACCCGAAAATGCTGCCAAAGGTCACTTGCACCGAGCCAAACACCGGGATCGGCAGCCCGTTGAGCCAAAAGCCCAGCCCTCCGGCCACCAGAATCACTGCCATTCGTCGCAAAAAATTTCGCCGCATAAGACCGCATTAGAAACCATCGAACTGCAAGCACACGAGGCTTGTCATCAGGATCATAAAATTGATTTGGGGGCTACGGCGGGTTCACCGCTGAGAGAAACCTGGGGCTAAAAACAGCCGCGATCTTACCTGAGTTCAAGTAAGGGAACAATAAGATTTTCCGGCAAGTGATGAAGGGCAGCGGCGCGGGAAAGAGGAAGAAAAGGAGCGCAGCGGGAGAAGAGAGAACGAGCGCCCATGTTGCTCATTCTCTCTTTCGCTCCTTCGTACAATCGGCGCAAGGTTACACCAGCGCAATGTCGAACTGCTCCTGATGCACCGCCGGGTCGCTCTTGATCGTGACGACGCCTGCGAAATGGGCTTCGATGTCCACGAAGATGTCGCGTTCGGTGCCGCGCAAGGCTTTGGCGACTTCGGGATTGACGCGCAAAATCACTTCGCTGTGCGCATCGGCGTGTTTGGCGACGCGGCGCACTTCCGCCAGCAATTCGTAGCAGACCGTCTGCGCGCTCTTCACCATCCCGCCGCCGCCGCAATAGCTGCACGGCGTGCAGAGCGTGCGTTCGAGCGATTGCTTGACGCGCTTGCGCGTGATGGCGACGAGGCCGAAATCATTAAATTGCAGAATCTTCGACGGCGATTTGTCGTGGCGCAATTCGACTTCCAACGCCTGCATCACGCGCTGGCGGTTGCGGCGCTCTTCCATGTCAATGAAGTCGAGGATGATGATGCCGCCGAGATCGCGCAAGCGAATTTGCCGCGCGATTTCTTTCGCCGCTTCGAGATTGGTTTTGACAATCGTATCTTCCAACCGATTCGAGCGCCCGACGAATTTGCCCGTGTTCACGTCAATCGCCACCAGCGCCTCGGTTTGATTGATGACGATGTAGCCGCCCGATTTCAGCCAAACGCGCGGCTTGACGGCTTTGTCCACTTCGGCCTGCACGCCATATTCATCGAGGATCGGATTTTCTTTCGTGTAGAGCTTGACGCGATGAATCAGCTTCGGCGCAAAGCGATTGACGAAGTCCACGATGCGTTCGTACTCGAATTCATTGTCCACGCGAATCGCGGTGAAGTCGGACGAAAGCTGATCGCGCAAAATGCGTTGCACCAAATCCAGATCACGATGCACGACCGCTGGCGCTTTGGAACGATCTGAGCGGCGGCGCATATCGCCCCACGTGCGCGCCAGATATTGCACGTCATCGCGCAGTTCTTCGGTCGTGCGTCCGCCGGCTGCCGTGCGCACAATGAAGCCGCCGGGAATATTGTTTTCCGCGCGCAGTTGATTCAGCGTGCGTTTCAAGCGTTGTCGCTCTTCGTCCGTCCCGATTTTGCGCGAGACGCCGATGTGCTCGACTGTCGGCATGTACACGACGTAGCGACCGGGCAGGACGATATGCGACGTGATGCGCGCGCCTTTTTGTCCGATGGGTTCTTTGGCGATTTGCACGAGCACTTCCTGGCCTTCGCGCAACAAGTCGGAAATCACCGGACGTCCTGGCCGTAAGGCTCCGCTGCCCGTAGACGAAAGCAAACTGCTCGCAGCCACGGGTGCGGGCGCGCTTTCGGCTTCCGACTCGGAGGATTTTTCCTCTGCACTTTCGGGGGCTGTTTCCTCGCCGCCGGGCAAGCGGCGACGGCGTCCGCGTCCGCCCCGACGAGTCGCAAATTCGGCGCGCGATTTTCTTTCCCGCACTTCGGCGCTGGCATCCGGCAACAACAGGTCTGCCGCATCCGCCACCGCCGCCGAACTGAGTTCTTCCGCCGGTTCAGGCGTGGCGGCGGACGGTTCCGCAGCTTCCTCAGTTTGGGCGCTGAGCGCTTCGTCATCGCTGATGCGCTCGAAATCGGCGGCGTCCTGCAAAGCCGTTTGCAACGAACCGACATGTACTTCGGGCGTCGGTTCGACTTCCATCTTGACCAGCACCAACTCTTCGGGCGGCGCAATCTGTCGTTTGGAAGTGGTCAAATCGTCATCATTCACGCGCTCCATCGGCTCGCCCGGTTCGGCCAACGGCGTCGGTTCAAAGACTTGCGCGACCGGTGCAGCGGCTTCGACCACGTCGGGCAAAGGTTCAGGCACGGCTTCGGCAACGGCGGTTACGGCTTCTTCTGCCGCAACAGTTTCGCCTCGTCCACGTTTGGTGCGCGGACGGCGACGGCGACGGCCGGTCGGCTCTTCTTCGACCGCTTCCACCGCTTCGGCTTCTGCCTCGGCTTCGCCTGTCTCAGCAGCAACGACCTCCGCCACGAGAACAGCTTCGTCAGCGGCTTCTTCCGGCTCCACGTATTGCAAGCGGCGATGACGGCGTTCGCGCGGGCTTTCGACCACGGCTTCCGTCACGCTTTCCAATTCTTCTTCCGGCTCGCGTTCGATGACCGGCTCGGCGCTGAGTTCTTCGATGTGGCGCAGGGCTTCCAACGCCGCTTCTTCGTCTTCCGCCGTTTCTTCCATTTCTGTCGCTTCAATCGCTTCAATCACGACCGGTGTTCCGGGCGCGGCAGGGCGCGGCGAACGGCCTCGTTCGGGTTTCTCCGGGCGCTCGGCACGTTCCGCACGCTCGGCGCGCGCAGGACGTTTGTCTTCCTTGCGCTCGTCTTGAAACGCGCCTTCAAAATCTTCGTCGTCAATGAAGTCGGACACATACAAAAACGCATCGCGTTCCAACCCGATGTCCACGAAGGCGGATTGCATGCCGGGCAAAACCTTCATGACTTTGCCTTTGTAGATGTTCCCGACGATGCCTTGGTTTTCGTCGCCGCGCTCGACATAAAACTCGGTAACGACGTCATCTTCGATGATCGCAATTTTCTTTTCACGCCCATTCAGGCTCACGATTAATTCTTTACTCATTTATTTCTCCTGAGAGCAATAGCCAGCAGCGAGATGGCCGCGCTGATGCAGCAGCCCCTTCACTGTGCTATTCGGCAAGTTGATGAATCCGCGTGCAGGCGGACGTCAATTTCCATAAAAAAGGCTGGCGACCAGTGGCCGTGCGTGCGGCGCGGCGCGCGCGTTCGCGCGGCGCACAAAGCACGACGTGCTCGCCCAGTAGCCAGCCCATCGAAACTACAAATTTGGTGATGAAGCCAATCGGTCAGGATCAAGTTCGCGTCCGTTGGGGCGGAAACAGCCAAATGCCACTGTGTGCCTGTAGCCAAACGATCACGCCTCGTCCTTTCGCTCATTGGCGGAACGAAAGCGGCGTCCCGGCACGCTCTGTTCTGCGAACAAGCGTGCGCCGACACCCCCGAGGTTTTCATTGAGGAACCTGTTCTCGCGTGCCGAAGCCCATGCGATGCTTCGCTCGTCGCCCCACCAGAGGCGAACCAAACTCAATTCCCTTGTCCTTCAGCACGACGGCGAGCGAGCAACCAACAACACCGTTCCTCGCTCTGTGAGAAACGCTTTGCGCAAGCGTTTCGGTTAAGGTCTTCGTCATCCTTTGGCGTTAATTCACAAAGCGGCGCAGACGTACGCTGAGACATAACCCCAGCGCAAATAAGGTCGCCAAAATAGACGACCCGCCGTGGCTCATCAGCGGCAATGGAATTCCCATGATCGGTAACAAACCGACGACCATGCCGACGCTGACAGCGACGTGATACAACAGCAAACCGGTATAGCCAGCGACCAGCAAAGTGCCTTCGCGGTCGCGCGACTTTTGCGCCGCTTCGATCAAACGCCAAATGATGATTAAGTACGCACCCAGGGCGAGGCTGGAACCGAGAAACCCGGTTTCCTCACCCACAACTGTATAAATAAAATCCGAATGCACTTCCGGCACGAAGCCCAGCGAGCCTTGTGTCCCGCTGCCGATGCCTTTGCCGTAAGGGCCTCCCGATCCAATCGCAATGTAAGACTGCTCGTTTTGATAGCGATACCGTTTCGCCGCCAACTCCGGCCAATACACGGCCTTGATCCGCTCGGCCTGATAGCTGGTGCTGGCTTTGATCTTCGGGATCGCGATGAACGCAGCGACCACGACGACCGCCAGGCCCGTCGCAATCCAACTCCAACGCAAGCCGCACAGAAAAATCAGCACCGCAAAAAACGAGACATAACTGAGCGTGCTCCCCGTGTCTTTCCCCAGAAACACCAATATGGTTGGCACAATCCAAATCGCACCCGCCGTCGCTATCGTTTTCACGGTCAGCGGACGCACACGCACGCCGGACAAATACCGCACCAGCATCAGCAACGTGAAAATCTTGGCCAATTCCGAAGGCTGTCCGCCGACCGGGCCAATCTGCAACCAGTTCTTGTTGCCGTTGATTTCCGTGCCGATCAACAACACCAGCACCAACAAGAAAAGGC
>CAZWAK010000190.1:0-14386 GCA_964631865.1 uncultured Heliobacteriaceae bacterium
TTGGTCAGCAAATCAGTGAGGGTCAGCACCAAATCGGCTTCGTCTTCAATCAGGAGAATTCGTTTGCTCATGAGGGTACTTCCTTTGTGAACGGCTAGCCTTGTGCTTCGTGCAGGACGGCGCTCGACTCATTGACGTTTTGCGCTGGCCTCTCCGACTCAGCAATGGGCAAGCGGATCGTGAAGGTGCTGCCCGTGCCAACATTGCTCTGCGCCGTAATCGTGCCGTGATGCGCCTGCACAATGTTTTGCACGAGACTCAAGCCGAGTCCATTGCCGTGAATCTGCGCGGCTTTGACGTCACTGCTGCGATAGAACGGCTCAAAAATATGCGGCAAATCCTGCGCCGCAATGCCGCGCCCGCGATCACTGATGGACAACGCGACTTGCTGCGGTTGTGAATCAACTTCCACCTCCGCCTGCAAGCCGATCCAACGACTCGCGCCGCTGTATTTTTGTGCGTTGTTGAGCAGATTTTGCAAGGCGCGGCGCAACGCTGCGGCATCGGCCTCAACGACGGGCAAATCCGGCGCAAGGTTCAACTGCAATTGAAAGCCACGTTCTGCCAGCCACGCTTGATTGGCCTGCGCAAATTCTTCCAGCAGGAGGTTGAGTTGCACGGGTTGTAACGCATACGGCTGCTGCCCGGATTGAATGCCTGCGAACTCCAGCACCTGTTCGATCATTTCGTGCAATTGGCGCGTTTGTCGTTTGATGATTTGCCCGTAGCGTTGCATCTGTTCGGGGCTGCGCGTGACGCCACTCGCCAAATTGTGTGCAGCAGAATCAATGACGGTGATCGGCGTGCGCAATTCATGTGAAACGCCCGCCACAAAATCCATTTGTTGTTGCGCCAGTTGCCGCGCACGCCGCGTGGAACGCACTAATAAAACGACGCTCCCGGCCAGCACCAGCAGAATGCTGAAACTGAGCGCGAGATTCCGCCGCCGCGCTTGTGCCACTGCCGTCGCCAACGAACCGGATTGATGACGCAGATGAAGTTCCCAGAGTCCTTCCGACTGCTCCGAAGAGAGCCACGCCCCCATCAACGGCATAATCGGCGACATCAACAAACCGGGTGAGGTACTGGCGTCTCCTCCCATCAAGACAGGCGCAAGGGGTGATTTACTATACTGCAATCGTTGGCGGACGCGCTCGCGTAATTCGGTGGACTGAAGACGAAAGAATTGACTGCTCACATCCGCCTCCGCCGGCGTCAGGGGCTGCGCCGAGGAGTGAAAAAATAATCGCTGGGTGGCGTGATTGGTGATCGTGAGTTCATAGTTGTTTTGCGAGCCTGCGCCAAAATGACGTTGGGCCAGCGCGGGCAAAAACTCCTGCCCCAAATAATCTTTCTGTAAAACCACAATCAGAAAACTCAGCGGGAACGCCCGCGAGATTTGCTTGCCTGTCATGAACTTCATCATCTCCGGTTGGGGAATCAGTAAGGCGGGCAACACCGCGTCCAGCATCATTGGCTGGCGCGGCATTTCCGATACACCCGGCTGGCGCATGACCTCTCCCAAACGGGTGATCTGCTCTTTCATGGTTCGGCGCAAAGCCGCCATTTCGTCAGGCCAGGTGCTGGCTTCCATCTGGCTCGTCGTGGGATTGAAGCGGGCGAGCGTCACTTCTTGTTCGTGGTCGAGGGTTGCGTGATAGATCGTTTGAATCAATTGCGGATAGCGCGAGGCCATTTGCCAATTGGTGTAGGCTTGCGTAACGCGCTCGGTTGTGGCGGTTGTTATAGACGAAGGATCAGGCAGAAACGCAGCGAAGGTAATTGTAATTTCACGATCAAAATCTTCGCTGAACCGCGAAGCCGCCGCCCGTGCGCCGACGAGCAGTTGTTTTTGTTCGCTCTCGCTGAGTTGACCGAGCCAGCGGTATTGCAGCACGGCCAGGAGCGGCAACAACACCAATAAAATGCTTGCCAACCCATACTGACTTTTCACGCCGTGCCTGAGAAATGTATTTGGCATGCTTATTTCTCTCTTTCTATTTGATCTCTTTGTTGTCGTCAAAGAATGATCCTCGCCATGATTCCACGAGCCAACCGCGATTCCTTCAAAAAATTTACATTGTTTGCAAAATCCTTACGTTCCGCTGACCTCTTTCCGGGCGCGGCTGCGGGATGATAGCGGGCAGCAAGAAATTTCCCTTGCTCATTACGTCTGCCCACATTCCCATTGTTGCTGATTTTTCGCTGGCTATGGAGCATATTTTGTTAATCGAGAATGACCCGACGACACAACAAATGATCACCTCTTGTTGTGCCACTCTGGATGCTATCGTTGAGACGATCCCTGCACCAGCACCGGAAATAAATCATCTATGGCAAAAGGACTGGGCGCTGTTGCTGCTGGCAACAATGCTGCCCGACTCTGACGGGTTATCGCTGCTGCGACAAATCCGCGCCACTTCGCGCGTGCCGGTTTTGTTGTTGGTCTCTCCCGGCAATGAAGTGGACGGCATTTTGGGCTTAGAACTCGGGGCCGACGTATACCTGATCAAGCCACTCAATCCGCGCGTCCTGCTGGCGCAGGTGCGCGCGTTACTGCGGCGTGTGCGCACCGACGGTTATAACGTGTTGCCGCCGCCACCGTTGAAGCTCGGCGAGATCGAACTCGATGAACAGTTGCACGCTGTTCGGTACGCCGGGCAACAGTTGGAACTGACGTTTTCCGAGTACAACCTCATGCGCCTGCTCTTACGTGCGAACGGAAAAGTGATTGCGCGGGAAACCCTATCGCAAGAACTGCTCGGTCGTTCCTTTTCCCCGCGCGACCGCAGTCTGGATGTTCACGTCAGCAATTTGCGCCGCAAACTGACCGCCCTCACACAACAACCCGGCAGTTATTGCATTCGCGCCGAACGCGGCGTGGGCTACGCCCTCACGTTGGGCTGACCGCGCCGTTGCAACTTACCAATATTTGCGGCGCGCGCGTTGGAAAATATGCCGCGCCCGATGCACGCGCATTTTGACCTTCGCGGGCGACCAGTTGAAATACGCCGCAATTTCCGCGATTGACCAACCTTCGATTTTCAGCAGCGTCAAGACCATCTGATCTTCCGGTTCGAGATGCCTGAGCAGCTTCCCCGCCAGGTCGCTTGAAATCACCGCGCGTTCCAGATCAGCGCGCTGGCGACCATTTTGGACGGCGTGCAGTTCGTGTTCGTTCAGCGCGCTGAACACATCTTCACGGCGTCGCCACGCGCGCCGCAATTCGTCGTGACAGGTATTGATGGTGATGCTGGACAACCAAGCGGCAAACGATTTCTCGCCGCGCGGTTGATAGCTGCCAAGCGCGCACCAGGCTTGGGTAAAGCTGATTTGCGTCATCTCTTCGATCATATCGCGCTGGCGAAAAAAGCGGCTGGCGAGATGCGCCGCCAAGCGCGCATAGCGTTCGACCAAGACACGAAACGCCGCTTCCTCGCCGCTTCGTGCAGCGAGCACCAAGTCATCATCCGCGCTGTCGCGGAAGTTGTCAGGCGCGAGAAAAGCAGAAGGGATTTGCGCTGGCGTGCTCAGCCGAACGCGCTGTGGGGCGTAAAGATTGCTTGCTTCCATACCCACGATTGTCGGAGAACACCGCACCGCCCTCATCATGAAAACGCAATGGTTTTGTAAGCGATGTAAACTTGCGATGAGATTTCACTTATTTAGCGAAAACAGGCGGTTTCTTCTTAATTTTCACAAATCTTTACAAACTCGCGGCAAGCTTATCCCGCTTTACTACAATGAATGAAGCTTGCGCTTGCTTCCAGAGTTGCCAGGCTTCTGCCAGAAGCAATATGCGTGGCTCGTCGCGGTCGAGAACGGATATTCTTTCTGGTTGCGTGTTTGTGCTGCGCATCCACCTTCCCTCTTTGCAACTGGGATGCGCAGCACAGACCCCATCATCAGGCGCGCGTCAAAGCGAGTGTCTTCGACATAAACCCGATGCTAATTTTCATCTTGAGTTGATTGCCTGCGACGGTCAACACGGTATTCGTCATCGTCTTGCCGCGCGGGAACAGGTAGGCCGTGCCGCCCGTGTAGGTTTTGCTGGCCGCAGCATAACGAAACCCGTCCAGCATCGTGATGCCGACCAGATCACGGTTGCGCAAGCTTTTGTTTTCGTTGTTCACATCCTTCGTTTGCTCGCCCGGTTTGATCCAGATGATCTTGCCCTGATAGGCATCGCCATTGCGCGTGATGCGGATTTTGAATTTTCCTTCTGCTAACCAATCGCCCTCGATTTCGGATTGCATGGTTGCAGCGTTGGCCGTAACAGTGACGAAGAGGCAAACACAAAACAGCACAAGCTGCGTTACAAATTTGTACATGATTTTTCTCCTTGATTGATGGTTGAGTTGGAGCCGCAGACTTTGCGCTACGGCTGTTTGAGTTGGATTTCGTTGTTCTCCAGCGTCGTCGCAATGGCTTTCTGTAAATCCGCGACGGCTTTGTTGTAATCGGTCAGCGAGCGCAATTCGGTCACGCGCGCTTGGGCGAGTTCCGTTTGTCGCGTCAACACCAGAAACGTGGTCGAAAGCCCGGCGCTGAATTTCTTTTCTTCGCCCGCCAATTGTTGCTCCGCGTATTCGCGCGCTGTGCGTGCCGTCGTGATGCGTTGCCGCGCCATTTCAGCCGCCTGCATCGCGTTGCGGACTTCGATGTCAATGGCGAGTTGTTGTCTTTGCCGCTGCAAATCCAGTTGATGATCGGCGGCGAGCGCGCGGCCTAGATTCGCTTTTGCTGTGCGATTGCCAAACGACAAACTGATGTTCACACCAACACGCACGGTGCGAAAGTCGTTGCCTGCCAGATTGCCGAGCGCCGTGCCATAACCGCCGATAAAATCCTGCGCCACACGCACCGGTTGCGGATTGCCGTTTTGATCGAAGGTTTGCGCGGGCGTCCCGGCGACACCGGTCAATCCATAGCTCACAAACGCATCCACCTGCGGCTTGGTTTGATTGCGTTGGAATTCGATTTCTACTTGATTGATCTCGCGTTGCAAATCGGCTTGCCTGAGTTCAGGGCGATTGTCTTTGGCGATGCGTAGCGCATCATTCAAGGTCAGGTTGAGCGGTTTCGCATCGAAGGTTTCGGTCGGCAGAATCTGCGCGCTCATCACTTCGGAATTCGTATCGCGGATAACCAATTGTTTGAGCGCGTTCTGTGCTTGTGCCACGGCGTTCATCGCCTGAAAGATTTCCTGGCGGCGCGTTTCGAGTTGCGTTGCCGCAGACACAACGTCAATCGGTGCGAGCGTGCCGATTTCGGCTTGTTTTTGATTGTTGCGAAATTGCTCTTCGGCCAGCCGCGCGTTTTCGCGTTTGAGTTCTTCATCGCGCTGCGCAAACGCCAAATCCCAATACGCTTTCTGCACGCGCGAAATGATTTCGATGGCTTGTTGCCGAAACTGCGCGTCCGACACGTCCAATCGTTTTTTCGCAATGCGAATCTGCCGCCGATTCGCGTCCGTTTTGTAATTGCGTAGCAGCGGTTGCGTGTACGTCAGACTGAGTTGCGGCGTGTACGATGTCGCCAGGTTCGACGTGTTCGAGGCCGTGCGCGCGTTGTTGAAGCTCGCGTCCAAACGCCCGCCCGTGCGCTCAATCGCGCGACTCAAGCCCGCGTTGTAATTGAACGTGTCGGTCGTCAACACATTCTGTGTGCTGCCGCTGAAGGGAAACGTGTTCGGTTGTCGTTGCAGGTTGTAATTGAAACTCGACGTAAACGTCGGATCATACGCCCCGCGCGTCGCAAACAAATCAAACTGCGCCAGCCGCACATTGTCGCGTTCAATTTCGATGTCGAGATTGTTTTCGAGTGCCGACAGAATCGCATCGCGCAACAACCAACGCACTTGCTTGCCCGGTTCAATGCCGGCGTATTGCGCGGCGATGTTGGGCGGCACAGATAAATCAATGCGCGGCTTTGGCGCAGGCTTCGTCGGCAATGGCGTTTGTGCCGGACTCGCCAAACCGATGGACACCAAGCACACGAATCGTAACAGGAAGATACTTCGTTTCCTGGTCATCATAGTTCTCCTTGTTGTGCCTCACTCAAAACGTAAGGCTTCGATAGGATTCAGTTGTGCGGCGCGGTGTGCCGGGTAATACCCGAAGAAAATTCCGACCGCAATCGAGAAGAGCAGCGCGACAAGCACCGAGATTGAAGACGGGCTGGTTTCCCAGCCGAAAAGACGGGGCGCAACCGAGATCAGCGAACCGATGACAATGCCGATCAATCCGCCCATTACGCTAAGTACGACGGATTCAATCAGGAATTGCGAGCGCACATTCGCGGCGCGCGCGCCAATCGCCAGACGAATCCCGATTTCGCGCGTCCGTTCGGTCACGCTCACTAGCATGATGTTCATGATTCCAATGCCACCGACGATCAGCGAAATGGCCGCCACTGCGCCGAGAAAGATCGTCAGAATCGCCGTCACCGCCGTCACCGTAGAGGCAACATCCGACATGTTGCGGACAAAGAAATCGTTTTCTTTGTTGGGGCCGAGGCGATGGCGTTGCCGCAGCAGCGAAGTGATTTCTGCTTCTGCCTGTTTGGACGCAGCCTGCGAGACGGCGGAAACATACGCAAAATGCACCCACGTAATCGCCAGGATTTTCTTTTGCACGGTGGACAGCGGCGCGAGTACCAAATCGTCCTGATCGCGGCCTTGCGGGTCTTGGCCTTTGGGGCCGAGTACACCGATGACGCGAAACGAAAGTTCGCGCACACGAATCGTTTGCCCAATCGGGTCGGTGTTGGGGAACAGTTTCTCGGCGACGGTTTTGCCCAGCACGACCACGCGCGTTGCCATCCGCACATCGTTCTCGGTGAAAAATTCGCCTGCCGTAATTTCCCAACTCCGAATCTGCGCGTAGTTCTCCCCCACGCCCTGCAACGACGTGTTCCAGTTTTGCCCCGCAAAAATGATTTGTACGCGCCCGGACGCGGTGGCGCTCGCCATCGCTACGCTGGGGCATTCGCGCGCAATGGCGTTGATGTCTTCGACGGTCAGCGTGTTGGTCGTATTGCCGCCGAACAGCCCGCCGCTATTGGCTGATCCGGCACTGACGAACAACAGATTGCTGCCAAGCGTCGAAATTCGTTTGGTGATGAGCGCCGTCGCGCCTTGCCCAATGCTGACCAGCGAAATCACCGCCGCCACGCCAATCACAATGCCGAGCATCGTCAATGCAGCGCGCGTTTTGTTGCGAGCCAGCGCACGAAACGCGACGCGATACGTCATCAGCATTTGGGTCAGCCCTGCGGTATTCACTGGCAGGGCTTTGAATGAAAGCCGCGTGTTGCGCTTCGGCGCAGCAGCGGTTTGCGCGTCAGATTGAACATGCAAAGCTTCTAAATCGGCGCTGGCATCGCGGCGCGCTTCGACAGCGTAATCCTGATGAATCAAGCCGTCTTTGAAAACGACCACGCGGTCGGCATATTCGGCAATATCGGGTTCGTGCGTGACGATGATGACGGTGATGCCTTGCTGACGATTGAGTCGTTGCAGGATTTCCATAATCTCAACCGACGTACGCGAATCCAGATTGCCCGTCGGTTCGTCGGCGAGAATCAGTTGCGGCTGATTGACCAGCGCGCGCGCAATCGCGACACGTTGTTGCTGCCCGCCCGAAAGCTGATTCGGTTTGCTGTCTTCGCGTCCCTGCAAGCCGACCATTGCCAGTGCCGTCAACGCGCGTTCCTGTCGTTCGTCAGAAGAAAGATTGGCATAGAGCATCGGCAGTTCGACATTCTCCTGCGCCGACGTGCGCGAGAGCAGATTGAAGCTCTGAAATACGAATCCGATTTTGCGATTGCGAATGTCGGCGCAGTCATCCGGCGTGAGTTGCGCGACATCCTGCCCGTCGAGAAAGTAACTGCCGCTCGTCGGTTGATCCAGACAACCGATCAAGTTCATTGTCGTAGATTTGCCCGAACCCGATGAACCCATAATGGCTACGAACTCGCCGTGCCGAATCGTCAGCGAAACGCCGCGTAAGGCATGAACCGCGACTTCGCCCATTTGATAGGTCTTGTGTAAACCCTGGAGCCGAATGATCTCCGGCGCAGCCGCAACGGCTGGCAAGGTGGTACTCGCATGCTCTGTAGTCGCTTCGATCAACATAGTGTTCCCCTACTTTGCGGCGGCCTGTTTCAAGCCCGTAATGACGGCCTCGCCCGCTTTCAATTCGCCGCTGACGACTTCGGTGAAGAAGCCATCGGTAATGCCGGTCGTGATCGTGCGCGGTTGCGGCTTGCGATCTGCGCCCTGCACCCACACGACGCGCCCGTTCGTTTTCGGCGCAGTCATCTCCGGCGGCGTGAAACGCAAGGCCAGATTCGGCACGCGCAATACATCGTTACGTTCCGCCGTCGTCAAAATCAGGTTTGCGGTTAGTCCCGGCTTGAGTTTCAATTCGCGGTTTTCGACTTCGATGACGACGTTGTAGGTGACGACGTTCTGCACCGTTTGCGGATTCAATCGAATCTGGCGAATCGTGCCGTTGAAGGTTTGATTCGGAAAGGCGTCCACCGTGAAGGCAACGGCATTGTTGGCGCTGATAGAGCCGATGTCCGCCTGATCAATGTTGGCGATGACCTGCATCTGCGTCAGGTCGCGCGCGATGGTGAACAGCGTCGGCGTTTGAAATTGCGCCGCGACGGTTTGCCCGGCATCTACCGCACGCGAAATCACGACGCCATCAATCGGCGAAAAAATCGTCGTGCGTTCCAGATTGACGTCGGCGACGCGCAACGCGGCTTCCATCTGTTTGACCTGTGCCTCGGCTTGTTGGACTTGTGCGCGCGCCTGTTCGATGCCACCGGACGAAGCGGCATCCTGCGCAAGTTTAGCCTGTTCGACTTGCGCAACGGCTTGATTGTAACGTGCATCGGCGGCGAGATAGTTAGCGCGCGTCGAATCCAAATCGCGCGGCGTAATGATGCCTTCTTCGGCGAGCGATTCCTGTCGTTCAAATTGCCGCTTGGCATCGTCGCGTTGCGCTTTGAGGGCGGCGAGGTTGGCGTTTGCACCCGTCAATCCGGCGCGCTGGGTGGCGATGTTGTTTTGTGCATTCGTCAAGCGCGCTTTGGCTTCGGATTGCTGCGCGCGGGCGGCATCCAGATTGGCGCGGGCTTGCGCGACTTGCGCCTGATACATCGCCGGATCAATTTGCGCGATGACCTGTCCTTTGCGCACGACCGAATTAAAATCAGCGTGCAGCGTGGCGATGCTGCCGGAAACCTGACTGCCGACTTGTACGGTGCGCACAGCTTCCAGCGTGCCGGTCGCAGTCACCGTGCTGCGCAATGTGCCACGTTCAATCACGGCAGTAGCAAATTCCGTCGCGGCCTGACTGTGTGTGCGCCACCACACCAAACTGCTTGCCAAAATCCCCAACACGATGACGGTTCCAATGATGAACCGCTTCATAAGATTGCGCTTTGCCATGAATCTGTTCCTTCCCATTCAGTGTCACGCCCAGCATCATGCCGAGAGCATCCGGTTCTTTCTTCAGGAAAGTGCAAGGGTTTTGTAAGGATTGTAAGGGCGCTAACGAACCAGCCGGCGGCGTACACTCAAAACGTGCGTCCGACGCTGAAGCGAATGTTGCTCTTGCGCTCGAACAACAACAGGCGCGGATCGCTGATGTCCGTATTCGCGTTTGGGTTTTGGGCGAAGATCAAGCGGAAGGGAACGTTCAGCATTGGAACCTGGACGCGGATTTCCACGCCCATCGAAATGCGTGTGTTGTTCCAGAAACTGCCGCCGCCCTGCGACAGTTGCAGAATGTTGTACGAGCGCGTATCGCCTTGCATGTACACGCGGCGAAAGCCAGCGGGCAGACCATCCGTCAGGTTGTTCCCGGCGGCGGCTATCGCGCTGTCCAATTCGTGACGGGTTGCCACTGTGCCGGAAGAATTCAACACGACTCCTTGCGGCGTGATGTTCTGTTCAGTCGTAAAATTCGAGGTGATGATTTGATCGCTGTATTTGCGCAGATTGAAGACTGCGCCTGCGTCGAAGAAGCCAACGACGGAAAGCATGCGATGCAGTGGAATGCGATATTCCGCGTTGATGACCAGCTTCGTGTCGCCACCGACCGCCGTGTAAAACGGCACTTCTTCATCATCGGCGTCATAGCGGATGATGCGCTCTACATTGCAATTCGCAGACTTCGGATAGCTCGTCCGACGCGGAACAGACAACCCACGCAAGGCGGAACAAGCGCCATCGGGCGAATCGAACGTGAATGCGCGCGCCACGCTCGAATGCACGGAGCCGTCCTGCACATCTACGAGATCGCCCGCACTATTGAGAACTTTGGCGACGACGTTCTGCGTCGAACGATAATAGTCATAGCGATAGGTCGGCGAGATGGAGAACGGGTTGTAACCGCGCACGTCGTAATCCCCGCCCAAAAAATAACGATCTGTGACGGGAAGATTGCCGATGAACGCCAGCGATTGCGTGTTGCGAATTTTGTCCGACACCTTGCCGAACGTGCGCGCGTGTTGTGCGGCAAAGTGAAAGCCGAAGACGTGCGCGAGTTCAGAATATTTTCGCGCGACGGGTTTGAAATACTTGAAGTCGAGCGAAGGCGAAAGCAAATTGACATCGCCGCCGAGCCAACCGCCCGCCACGCCGAGACTCAGCGACAGGCTTTTCCCGCGCGTGGGGTCGAGCGATGAATTCAGCGTGTTATAAAACAGCGTCGGCGTCAGACGACTGGTCAGGATGGTCGGCTGACTGTACGACACCGGAATGTCATTCGACTTGTCGTCATCGCGGTTTACTTTCGGGTCTTGATTGTTCGAGACAATCGCCGAATACGACAAGCCGACGCGCGTGAATTGCCCGTATTCCTTGAAGCGGCGCGTCAAAATCGAAAGCGGCGCAGAGAAGTCCAACGAAGCGCCCACCAGGTTTTGCGTGAAGAGTTGGTCTTGATCCTGATCCTGCAAGCCGCCCAAAATCGAACCCTGCCCGCCTTGCGTCAACGTCAAATAATCCGCCGTCGAAAAGGTATTCGCAAAGCCTGTTCCGACCCGAAAATATCGTTGCCGTTGCGCAAACAAATTGACGCCCAGGCTGATGGGCTTGCCTAAAAACCAGGGTTCGGTGATGCCCACCGACACGCTGGATTGTCCTGTCCCCGCCGCCACGTTGATGCTCAAGGATTGGCCGTAGCCAAACAAATTATTGGTCGAATAACCGATTCCGAAAAATGTTCCCGTGATGCCGGAAACGCCGCCGTTCATATTGATGGATTGGCGTCCGCGTTCTTTGACCTGCACGTCAACATCCACTTCCTGCGTGCGGTCGTTGGTGCGGGTGAGCGCGTCCTTTTCCTTGATCTCTTCAAACAAACCCAATTGGTTCAAGCGCAGAATGGACAAGTCCCAATAGCGTTTGCTGTACGCATCGCCTTCATTGACGAGCACTTCGCGGCGCAGCACACGGTCGCGCGTGTTCGTGTTGCCGATGAATTCCAAACGCCGCAGCGTGTATTGCTTGCCTTCTTCGACGCGGATTGTGAATTCGACTTCGCCCTCTTCTTCGTTGAGTTCGGTGAAGACAGGTTCCAGTTCCGCCGAAGCGTTGATGTAGCCGCGATCTCCGTAGAGTCCCTTGATACCATCCTTTTCGTACACGCCGCGCCGAATCGTTTCCGCGTTTGCATAGTCGCCGACCTTCAAACCAGACACAGCAGTAATCAAGCCGGGCTGAAAGATATTCACGCCGTCTTCTTTGACCGTTTTGATTTTGTAGCGACGCCCGACTTCGACCGGAACGGTAATGCGCAAACCGGGACTGCGCTGTCGCAGTTTGGGAAGCTTCGGTAAATCAGGCAATGGAATCGGAATGCCTGAAGTCACTTTGCCCGCGTCTTCAACCACCGGCTCACCGATGCGCGCATTGAGGTAGCCTTTTGAGCCTAAGAACTGGCGCACGTTTTCGAGGTCGTATTCGAGCTTCGGTTTGAAGTAGATGTCTTTGGATTGGAACGACGAGAGCAGACCGGATTCCTTGACGACTTTCATTGCGCCTTTCAATCGTTGCTGCGAAAACTTATCGCCTGCGCCTGTGAACACGATTTCTTTGATGCGCACACGCGGCCCCTCATCAATATTGAAAATCAGCCCGATGGAGGTCTGATTGATCTCTTCGATTTCCAAATCAATCTTCGCATTGGGATGGCCTTTTTCCGCCAATGCTTCGCGCAAGACTTGTCGTGCGCCATTGAGTTTGCCGGGATCGAATTGCGTTTCTTTCGTCACGCTGACGCGGCGTTCTTTGAATTTGGTGAAGAGTTCGCTTTCCGTCGTGGACTTCAAACCGCGATACGTGAGCGCACGAATGATCGGATATTCTTTCACTTCAAAGACAATGATCTTGCCGCCTTTCGGCCCGTCGCCCGTCAGCACGCGGCATTTCAGCGGATCGAAAAAACCGAGGTTGAGCAGTGCTTCAAAATCGCGCCGCACGGCTTCTTCTCGAAAGGGATCGTTGACTTTGCTTTGTATGCTGTAGAGCAACGTGTCTTTGGGCAAACGACGATTGCCGCGAATTTCAATGTCTTCAATCAAGATGTCCTGCGCCGTGATGACAGGCGCAAAGCAGAGAAGAACCAAGCTGATTAAGCTAAAACGAACAAACATAAAAATCCTTCGGATCGGATTCTTCCTTCTTCATTTTTCATTTTTCATTGTTTGCAGAGAGCTTCCTCGTTTGGTAATGAAGAAGGAAAAAGGAAGAATGAAGAATCCGCTTGTCTCAACCGCCAAATTGAGAATTGCTGAAAACCTTCTGAACGACTGCTGGGAAGCGGCGCGTTACTGCACCGCAATCGTCGTCACACGACTGCTGCCATTGCTCGTGCGCAGCAGCAGCGGCACGGCATTGCCCGTCGGCGCATGCGCCGGAAGCAATACATTCAGTTGCCACAACCCAACGAAGCCCGGCGCAAGGCCACTGAACGTGACCGGCGCAGACACGCCGCCAATCGTCACTATTGGCGTTTGCGCGGTGACGTACAGTGGCTGCGCCGGAGCCGCAAAGCCGGATGGCAACCGCAACAATTGGCGACTCACTTCATCCAGCAATTGCGTGCCTTGCCCCGTCGCATACACGATGACGTAGCGTCCGCGTGTGGCCGGATTCGCCGCTGCATTGGGCGTGTAATTTTCGTTGAGGACGGCGGCTTGCCCTTGCCCCGTCGCATTCGCAGTGAAGACCGCAGGCGCATCTGAACTGACGCGCAGGTACTCCGACGCCAGCAAACGGCCTTCGTTCAGAATGTCTACCTGCACGGTTCCCGTCGGCGTTTCGGCAGGCAGTTGATAATTGATTTGATAATTGCCCGCGCCTAACGCGCCGCCCACGCCAACAAAAAACAGCGGAGCCGCCACGCCGTTGACGCGCACAGAAACCTTCTCCAGTTCGGTCGGCAATGGAAGCGTCGTTACAACTTTGCTGAGCGTTGTGCCTGCTGCAAAACCCGTCCCAAAGGCCGAAACGATTTGCCCTGGCGCGACGGTTGGGCCATAGCTCGCGGCATCTACTGTCGTCACCGATCCGGCGGCGGAAGCGGCGTAAACGGCGGTGTCCGCGACGCGCAACCGCACTTCGAGGTTATCCAGAAATACGCCATCGCCCGTTTGCGGAAAGCTGTTGCGACGGAATTGGGCTTCGATGCGAAAGAACACATCGGCTTCGTCGTCGGCATCATCTTCTTCGTCGGGGTAAAAAAACTTGCCTTCACCGCCCGCGAAATCATTGCCGTCGTAATGCACGAAGCCGTTGGATGGCACGGTGTCAGCGTCGAGGTAAAGCAGGTTCGTGAAGCCTTCAACATTTGCCCCCGAGTCATCGCGCGAGTTGATCGAATGGTTGTTTTTATACGGTCGCACGCGCAGGATCAGGAAGTCGCCGGACGAACTGCTGGTCACAAAATCGTCCGTAAAATCAGCCTTTACATCCACCGCGAACGAATCAATTTCGGCGCGGAGCCGCAGCGTATCTTCGGGGTTATTCACTAACCCCGAAGCGTCTTTCACAAACAAGCCGGGCAACGCAATCTTCGGCGTCCACCAGCGCGTGTCGTCAAAGACCTGCCCGGAAGCACGGCTCGTATCGCTGACACCGTAGCCTTTGCCTGCGCCGCTTGGATCGCTGAGCGAAGCCGCCGAACCGTTGCGTGCGGCGCGTTCAGCGGTCGTCAATGTCCAGTTGCCATAGAACGGATCGGTGTCATCCGCGCGGTTGCCGTCGTCTTCGCGAATGCGCCAATCGCTTTCCCGAATTGCGATCAACCCGGCGGCATTGGCTTCGGGCGTTGGTTCAAAGCGCGTGCGATAGGTGATGAGTTTC
>CAZWAK010000191.1:0-14268 GCA_964631865.1 uncultured Heliobacteriaceae bacterium
GCGATTTGGCAAATCGCGTGGCTCGATGCTGAGACCCACGCGATTTAGCAAATCGCGCTACACTCTGATTATTCGTGGCGTAAGGCTTTGATCGGGTCTACTCGCGCCGCCCGCTGCGCCGGAATCCAACAGGCCAGCAACGCGACCGCAGACAATAAAATCGGGATCGCGATGAACGTTACGGCGTCTGTCGCGCTCACGCCGTACAAGACCACCGACAAAAAGCGCGTGAGTAAAAACGCTTTACCCAAACCAATGGCAACGCCGATCACGACCAGCCGTAAGCCTTGTCCGACGATCATTTTCAGCACATCGCTTTTCAATGCGCCAAGCGCCATGCGAATGCCGATTTCGCGCGTGCGTTGTGACACGGCATAGCTCATCACGCCGTAAATCCCAATCGCCGCGAGGATCAACGCCAACAGGGCAAAACTGCCGAGTACGGTAGCGGCCACTTGCGCCGGGAAGAGCGGGACTTTCATGTGGTCTTTCAGCGTCTTGATGCCGGACACAGGCAACGTGGCATCGAGGTGGCGGATTTCGTTGCGAATCGTGTTCAGCATCGCTTGCGGATCGCCGTTCGTGCGCGCAACCAACGACGTCCAGCTTGAATAACTGCGCAGCATCGGACGGAACACCGCGATTTTCGGTTCTTCGCCGAGGCTGTCGTATTTGCCATCGGCTGCGACGCCGACTACTTCCCACATCGGATCGTTCGGGCCAGAGAAATTGAAGCGTTTGCCGATGGCTTCCTGCCCCGGCCAGAAGCGCCGCGCGAAGGTTTCGTTGATGATGGCGAAGCGCGATTCCTGCTCTTTGTCGCGCTCGTTGAAATCGCGTCCACGCAGCGCAATGCCCATCGTTTTGAAGTACTCCGGCCACACGATATTGGAAACCGCGAGCGGCAGATTGGCTGTGCCCGTCGGCGCTTGGCCTTCAATGAAAATCGTGCTGTTGTTGTAATTCAGGCTCAGCGGAATCGCCATCGCCAACGATGCCGATTGCACGCCGGGCAACGCACGCACTCGCTCCATCAGTTGTTTGTGAAAGGCTCGCCCGCGCGCTTCGTCGTAGCCTTGCAACCCGACATCGAACGTCATCGCCAACGCCTTGTCGGGATTGAATCCCGGTCGCATCGTTTGCGCGGCTTGCAAACTGCGCACGATCAATCCGGCACAGAGCAACAACAAGACAGATGCCGCGATTTGCGCCACGACCAACGTGCTGCGCAAACGAGCGCGACGAAATCCGGCCATCGAACCTTCGTCTTTCAGCGAACTCACCAGATCGAGCTTCGACGATTGCAGCGCGGGCAACAAACCAAACAACACGCCGGTCACAATCGAAACGCCGAGCGCAAACACGAGCACACGCCAATCCACGCGCAGATCAAACGTCAACGCAATGTCCATCGGCAATTTGATCTTGCCGACGTAATCCGTGATGAAAAACGCGATGACCAAGCCCAGCGCGCCGCCTAGGACCGACAACATCACGCTCTCGGTCAACAACTGCCGAATCAAACGTCCGCGATTCGCGCCGATAGCCAAACGCACAGCAATTTCTTTGCGCCGTTCAGTCGCGCGCGCCAGCAACAGGTTCGCCAAATTCATGCACGCAATCAGCAGCACTAACCCGACCACCGCCATCAGCACCCACGACAGCCCCATCACCGAATCTCGAATCTGCGGCAGGAACAAACCGACGGGCGCGACCTTGATGCCGCGTCCTTCATTGTCCTGCGGATACTCTTGTGCCAGGCGTTGCATCAGGGCTTGCAACGAAGCTTCAGCTTGTGCGGGCGTGACGCCGGGTTTCAAGCGACCAGCGGCAAAATAGTTGTCACAGTCGCGACATTCCAGCGAATAGTTGTTCGGCTCAATCACCTTCGCCATCATATACGGCACAAACATTTCGGCCTGATACGCGACTTCCGTGCCGACAAAATCCTTCGGCATCACGCCGATGATCGTGAAGCTGTGCCCGTTGATGAGCGTCGTTTTGCCGACGACATTCGGGTCAGCCGCGAATCGTTTTTGCCAACTGCCGTAACTCAACACGACCACTGGGTGCGAGCCGAGCGTTTTGTCTTCTTCGGGCAAAAAGGTGCGACCGAGCATCGCCTGCACGCCCAGCACATCGAAGTAATTGCCCGACACCTGATAACCCCAGATGCGTTCGTTATTGCCCTGATGACTCAAGCTCATCGGCGAGAAGCGATACGACAGCAAGCCCGCAAAGACCTCGTTGCGGTCGCGCACATCTTTGTAATTCGGATACGAGAAGATGGAATCCTGCGCGCCGTTGCGCATCGTGGTGTAGACCGAGACCAATTGATCGGGTTGCGTCACCGGCAACGGACGCAGCAGCACCGTATTTACCAAACTGAAAATCGCCGTATTTGCACCAATGCCGAGCGCGAGCGACAAAATCGCAATCGCCGCAAAGCCGGGGCTTTTGCGCAGGCGTCGCAGGCTGTAACGAAGGTCTTGTAGCAAGGTTTGCATAGATTTCCTCGGAGTAGACGGTAGACGGTAGACGGTAGAGAGTAGCTTTTGGTTTTCTACCGTCTACCGTCTACCGTCTACCGTCTACCTTTATTTCGCTTCCATCTTCCTAACACTCACTTCGCCGATGCCGACGCGCAAATACAACTTGTGCGGTTCGCTGCGTTGGGTTTCTTCGGTCAGTTTCGCGCCCAGCAGTTTTTGCCGATTGTATTGCCCGCCGAACGCGGATTCGACTTCGCCGATTTTCGCGCGCGCATTTACGTCATAGCGAACCGCTTCCGGCACTTCAACCACCAATTCGCCGATGCGGACGGTGGCTTCGATGTCGCTCGTCATGTTTTTGATCGTCACCTCGCCGATGCCGTGTTTTACCTTCAGGAAGATAGATCGCGGGACTTTGACTTTATATTCCAGGCTGAAGTTATTTTTCATGAACGGCATGTTTTTGGTCTCGATGACCACGCCGCCCGCGTTGTCGTTCGCAATCGCGAGTTTGACTTTTTCGAGCCGTCGTTTTTCTCTCGCGTGTTCGGTGGTCGCATAATTTTTCTGCGTGCCGCGCTTCAATTCGATTTCGATTTCGTTGCGCTCCCAGCCTTCGACAAAGACTTCGCCGAACGTGTCTTTCAAATGTATGGAAACGCCGTTCGGAAAGGGAATGCGCTTGGTCGTGGTCACGTAGACGCGCGACTTTTCGGCGTCCTGCGCTGACACGAACGAGACCAGGACGAACAAACTCAACAAGCTCAAGAGCAATCGCATTTTCTTCATAACAACTCTCTCCCGTTTGGATGACAAGACCTCCGTTGCCACAAAGACGCGGTGCGACACGGAAATGTTAACAAGCCAATGTCATCATAATCATCGTGCGATCATCGCGCTCCGGCGCTGGATGAAAGTCGTTCACGACTTGCGTGATCTGTTGCAGAGCCGATAACGCCGGACGCGGCCCGATGGTTCGCAGGAATTGTTGCAACCGCGCTTCGCCGAACTCTTCGCCGTCCGCGTTCGCCGCTTCCGAAATGCCGTCGGTGTAAAGCAGCAATTGATCGCCCGGTTGCAGATCAATCGAACCTTGCGCAAACGGATAGTCGGGCAGAATGCCGAGAATCACGCCGCCCGTCGAGAGACAAAACACGCTGCCATCGCGGCGCACCAGCAGCGGCGCGTTGTGACCGGCGTTCGTGTATGTCAGGCGATTCGTCGCCGTGTCCACGACGCCGTAAAAAAACGTGATGAATTTGTTTTCGGAAACATTCTGGCTGATGACGCGGTTGACGTTGGTGACAAGCTGGCTGGGCGACAGGTTCGCTTCTTCGTTGGTTTTGACGGCGGCCTGCAAATTTGACATCAACAACGCTGCCGGCAAACCTTTGCCCGACACATCGCCGATGCACAGCGCGACGTGGGATTCATCGAGCGGGGCGATGTCGCAGTAATCGCCGCTGACTTCGCCCGCCGGTTGCCACGAGCAGGCGAAATCGTAGTTGCCGACCTGCAACGATTCGCGCGGAATCAGGCGTTGCTGAATGGCGCGCGCTTCGACGAGTTCGTTTTTCGCGGCTCGCTTGCGCCGCCCGATGGCCATTTGTTCGCGCAGCACTTCCAACAGCCGCGCATTGTTCCAGGGCTTTTGCACAAAGTCGCTGAGGCCGCGCTGCATCGCTTCGACGGCGAGTTCGATGCTGCCCCACGCCGTCATCGCAATCACGGGCAAGGTCTGATCCAGGTCGCGCACGCGCGTGAGCAAATCCAATCCTTCGCGTCCTGACGTGGTGTCGCGGGCATAGTTCATATCCATCAACAGCACGTCGTATTTCTGCGCTGATACCTTTTCGAGCACCGCCGCAGGCGAAGTCGCGGCTTCAATCTGAAACCCTTCGCTTTTCAGCAACAATTGCAACGCAATCAAAACATCGGACTGGTCATCGGCAATCAAGGCACGCGGGATCACATTATTCATAAAGTCTCCAAATCGCAGCGCTTTTCGTCGGCGCTGCCACCGTTAATGTCAAGCGGCGTGCCAGAGGGCAGCGAGTAGGAAACTGTTGTGAATGGAGCAAGTTGAGGCGACGGCAAAACGGGTAGGGAAGACCGAACTGTTCGCTTTTGGGAAGGCACTGTCCGCCAATGCGCAGACACCATTTGCAGATGGGCTTCAAAAAGTTGCGTGCAGGGTTTATGAGCGCGAAGCGTTTGGAGGGCTGCGGCTGGACGTCGCTTTGGTTGCGAGTTCTAAAGCGACGTCGAGACCGTCGCGCTCCAAACGCTGCGCGTGGCTCTGTACACACAATTACAATCTGGTCTAATGCGAGCCATCGCTCCGCGCCCGGTCAATGACCACCGAAGCCACCGACTGCCCTAGCTGGACGCCGACTTCGTTGTCCATTTGATAGTGAATTCCGGCCCAGATGCGCGAATCGCCGGCTTCCTTGCCCAACGCGCGAATGAACTCGGCGCGCGTGGGAAACAAATGTGCCAGGACTTCCGCCCGCGCGGTCGAAAGCGAGGAATGGTTGGACGGATAGCTGGGGAAGTTTGGCACCGGGAAGAGCGGCGTGATCCCGGCATCGAGTTGATGCGGGCGCAGATACCAGTACGCGTACTTCGCGTCATGGCTAGCGATAAAGACATCATAAAACGTCGCCGCCAGCAGCGCGTACGCCCGTGCTACGCGCGGCGCATTCTGTTCCAGCCGGTCTTCAAAGACCCACTGGCTGATGTAGCGGAACGGCCAGAGATGAATGCCATCGGAGGTCTGCCAGTAAAAGGCTTTGTAGTTGGTCACGAACGTGCGCGGGAAGCTGCGCACGGCGGCGGTTTCGGCTAACACTTGCGGCGAGTCACAAGGCGGCGGCGCGGCGGGGCGAAACACATCCGCCGAATGCAGCACCAACGTGCGCCAATTCGGAGTCGTGACGTTGCCAGGATTCGTGCCCGTCCATTTGCACGGCCCCGTCGGCACAGTGCCCATCCAAACCGCATCCGAGCCATCGGCGCGCGCTTTGGCAATGACCTGCTCGGCCACGCGGCGACCCAGCGCCAGACCGGCTTCGTAATCGCTCGGATACTGCACTCCGGCCAGCACGCGCGACCAACCGGCTTGTTCGGCCATCGTCTGAAACGCTTGTGCTTCGGCGGGCAATAAATAGGCCAGAACAGCGGCGGCGGCCTGGGCTGTGGCGGCGTGTTCGGACGGATAGGACGGGCTGTTCGGAACCGACACGGCGGCTCTTACAGTGCCATCTGCGTCGCTCGGACGTCGCCGGTTGTAATGATACTTCGCTTCCCACGCGGCAATCGTGGCGTCATACATGGCAAGCGCGACGTAGGTGTACACGCGATGCGGAAAGGCCGTCGTTGGCGTATTGGCGGTGAGGCGCGCGACCAGCAAATCCATCCAGCGATACGACGGCGCGCCCGCGTCCCAGTAGGCGATTTGTTGTTTCGTCGCAGCATCGTGCTGGCGGGTCAAGCGCGCTAACTCGCGCAATTCCTCTCTGGTTTCCCGGCGATTCGGGGGCGGTGGCACGCGATAATCTCGCCCCGACGAAATGACCCAGGTTTTCCACGCTCCCGCATTCGGTTCGATGGGCTGCTGGCGCGGGTCACGGGCAAACGTGTTATGTTCAGGCTGCGCTGTGGTCTGCTCCGCCGGTTCTTGCGCACGGATGGGCAGCGCGCCGCTCAACAGGCCGAACACCAACAGCCAATGGATGAAAGAAAGGCTTCTTCGCTTCATGGTTCCTCCTTATGATGGGAAAGTTGTTGACTGAGACCAATTTCTCAATGCCTCCACTTAAGGAAACGGAAACGGCACGCCAAACCTGTAATGTCGCGCGAGATTTTTTTTTCGCGCGACGCAGGAGTGTGGCAAGCCAGCGGGCAGGTGCTATAATCCGCGCGCCATTCGCACCAGACAGAATCAATGAGGGGGAGCCGCAACTATGCCGTCCGCAGCACAAGAAGTGAGCCAATTGCTCCGCGCGTGGAGCAGCGGTGATCCGTCCGCGTTCGACCAACTCATGCCGCTGGTGTACGACGAACTGCGGCAAATGGCCCAACGCTATATGCGTCGCCAGCAGCCCGGTCACACGCTGCAAACGACGGCGCTCATTCACGAAGCCTATTTGAAGCTGGTCGAGCAGCAGGAGACACCCTGGCAGAATCGCGCGCATTTCTTCGGCGTGGCCGCCAAAGCAATGCGGCATATCCTGGTGGATTACGCGCGCACGAAACACGCGGCCAAACGCGGCGGCGAGATGTTGTTGGTGTCATTGGATGAAGCGGCTACGGTCTCCGATGAGCGAGCGGCGGAAGTCGTTGCGCTCGACGAGGCGCTCGAAGCACTGGCGGCGCTGGACAGGCGCAAATGTCAGGTCGTGGAGATGCGCTATTTTGGCGGCTTGACGGTCGAAGAAACGGCGACCGTGTTGCAAGTCTCGCCGGAAACCGTCGCGCGGGATTGGCGTTTGGCACGCGCCTGGTTGTTGCACGAACTTTCTCAGGTGTGAAGGATGAAGCTGGAACGCCTATCACAAATCGAGCAGTTGTTTCACGCTGCCTTGACGCGCGTGCCGGAAGAGCGCGCCGCCTTTCTCGACGAAGCTTGTGACGCCGATCCAACCCTGCGCCAGGAAGTCGAAGCACTGCTCGTGTGCGACGACCGCGTCTCACAGTTTATGGCAGCGCCACCCGATGAATTGGCTGCTGAAATGTTGGCGGCTGCGCCGTCGCCCTCGTTGGTGGGGACAAACCTCAATCATTACGAAATTCTTTCTCTGCTCGGCAAAGGCGGGATGGGCGAAGTCTATCTGGCCGAGGACACACGATTGCAGCGCAAGGTGGCGCTCAAGCTGTTGCCGACGGAATTCACCACGGATGCCGAACGGGTGCGCCGCTTTGAGCAGGAAGCGCGCGCCGCTTCAGCCCTCAATCATCCGAATATTGTCACTCTCTTTGACATTGACCGCGCCGCCGCCGGGCGGTTCATCGTGATGGAACTGGTCACGGGCTGCACGCTGCGCGCGGTGATTGCTGCGGGCAATTCGGTCGAGACCGTTTTGTCCTTGAGCAGTCAGATGGCCAGAGCCTTGAGCGCCGCGCACGCCGCTGGCATCACGCATCGGGACATCAAACCCGACAACATTATGGTGCGCGACGATGGCTACGTGAAGGTGCTGGACTTCGGCCTCGCGCGGCTCTCGCCATTGCGGAATGCGGATTTCGGATTGCGGAGTCAAGAGGTCGAAACCCTGATGCAACAAACGACACCGGGGACGATTATGGGAACCGTCGCGTATATGTCGCCGGAACAGGCGCGCGGTGAAGTGGTCAGCCATCCATCGGATATTTTCGCGCTCGGCATTGTGCTTTATGAACTGGCGACGGGGCGGCATCCCTTCCACGCCGAAACGCAACTCGGCTATTTGCACGCCATCACCGCGCAAATGCCGCTCCCGCCGACCCGCTTGCAGCCGGAACTGCCTGCTGCTTTGGAACACTTGATTTTGCAAATGTTGGAAAAACACGCAAGCGCGCGTCCCACCGCAGTCGACGTCGCGCAGGCGTTGCAGGAGATCGAACGACACAGCGACACGGCGATGGAGCGACGCAGTGACGTGGTGCGCGAGAATCCGCAATCCGCAATCCGCAATCCGCAATCTGCCCTGCGGCGTCACACCGTCGGGCGCGAAAAAGAGCGGGCGGAATTGCAGGCAGGTTTGGCGACGGCTTTGCAGGGGCGCGGGCAGTTGCTGTGTGTGGCGGGCGAGCCGGGCATCGGCAAGACCACGCTGGTCGAAGAGTTTCTGACGACGTTGCCCCCGCAATGCACGATGGCACGCGGGCGTTGTTCAGAACGATTGGCGGGCACGGAAGCCTATCTGCCGCTGCTCGAAGCGTTGGAAAGCCTGTTGCAAAGCGACAGTCAGGCGGCGCGGGTGATGAAGCAGACTGCGCCGACGTGGTATGCGCAAATCGTGCCGCTGTCGGGCGAGCATGACGAATCAGCGCGGTTGCTCACCGAAGTCAAAGCGGCTTCGCAGGAGCGGATGCGGCGCGAGTTGGGCAACTTCTTGCAGGAAGTCGCGCGGCGGCATCCGCTGGTCTTGTTCATTGACGATCTGCATTGGGCGGATGTCTCGACCATTGATCTGTTGAGTTTTTTGGCGGGCAAGTTCGATGCGCTGCGCGTGCTGATCGTCGTGACCTATCGGCCTTCGGACATGCTACTCAGCAAACATCCGTTTTTGCAGATCAAGCCCGATTTGCAGGCGCATGGGCTGTGCCACGAATTGCTGCTGGAGTTTTTGACCGAAGCCGAAATTGCCGAATATCTCGCGCTGGAATTTCCCGGCCATCAGTTTCCACCGGAATTCCCGAAGCTGATTCACGCGAAGACAGAAGGCAGTCCGTTGTTTATGGCCGACCTCATGCGTTACCTGCGAGATCGCAGGGTGATTGCGTCTACAAGCGGCGCGTGGGCGTTGGAACAGACGTTGCCCGACCTCGAACGCGAGTTGCCGGAATCGGTACGCGGGATGATTGAGCGCAAGATCGCGCAACTCAGCGAAGAAGATCGCCAACTACTCACCGCCGCGAGCGTGCAGGGCTATGAGTTTGATTCGGCGGTCGTCGCGCGGGTGCTGAACCTGGAAGCCGATGCAATGGAAGAGCGGCTGGAAAAGCTGGAGCGCGTCTTCGCGTTTGTGAAGCTGACGAGCGAAACTGAGTTTCCGAATCGCACGCTGACCTTGCGCTACCGCTTCGTTCACGTGCTGTACCAGAACCTGCTCTACGCCAGCCTGCGCGCCACGCGCCGAGCGACACTCAGCCGCGCAGTAGCCGCGACGTTGGAAGCTTGTCACGGCGAACAGCGCACCGAGTTGGCGAATGAACTGGCGGCGCTGTATGAAGCGGCGCGGGACTATGCGCGGGCGGCAGAATATTTCCATCTGGCTGCCCAACAGGCCAGCCAGGTCTTTGCCACGCAGGAAGCGGCAGCATTGGCGCGGCGCGGACTGGCGCTGGTGGCGTTGTTGCCCGACAGTCGCGCGCGGCACGAGCAGGAGCTGGCTTTGCAAATCGTGCTGGGCAATGTCCTGGTGGCCACGAAAGGCTATGCCACGCCGGAAGTCGAACAGACTTATTCGCGCGCGCGCGAACTGAGTCAGCAGTTGGGTGAGACACAGCATTTGCTCCCCGCCGTGTGGGGGCTATGTGTAGTGAATATTGGGCGGGGGCAATTACGGAAATCGCTGACCTACGCAGAAGAATTGCTGCGGCTGGCCGAACAATTGCAAGGCCCCATCCTGGTGGTCGCTCATACCCGTGTGGGAATCCCTTTATTCTACCTGGGGGAGCTTGTGCTGTCCCGCGACCACCTCCAACAGGGCGTTTCCCTTTACACGACGACGCAACATCGTCCCCTCACCTGGCTTTATGGACAAGAGCCGGGGATGAGCGCCGCGATCTACCTGAGCCAGGTGCTCTGGCTGCTCGGCTACCCGGAGCAATCGCTCGCGCATTGTCTTACCGCGCTCCGTTTGGGACGCGAGGTCTCGCACGCAAACAGCCAGGCGTACGCGATGACGTATGCGGCGGCGATTGCTCAATACCGGCAGGACTGTCCGCGCGTATGCGAGTTGACAGAGGAGGCGGTCACCTTTGCTACCGACCATGGACTGCCGGTCTGGCGTGGCGTGGCGACGCTGCTGCACGGCTGGGCCAGGGTCAGACAAGGCGAGACCGACACGGGCATCGAAGAGATGCGACGCGGCCTGGCCATCTACCGTTCCATTGGGGCCGAAGCGTACTTGAACTATCAACTCTGTCTGCTGGCGGAAGCATACGGGGAACTGGGGCAGACCCGCGAAGCTCTTGCGGTGTTAGCGGAAGCGCAGGCGTTGGTCGAAAAGAATGAAGAGCATTTTTGGGAGGCAGAATTGTACCGACTGAAAGGCGAGTTGCTGCGCGCGGCGGGCGGCGACGCGGCGGAGATCGAAGCCTCTTTTCAGCAGGCCATTGAGATCGCCCGCCGCCAGCAGGCGAAATCGTTGGAACTGCGCGCCATAGTGAGTCTGAGCCGTTGGTGGCGGCAACAAGGCAAGGCCAACGACGCACAAGCGCGGCTTGCGGAGATTTATGGCTGGTTCACGGAAGGCTTTGACACGCGCGATCTGCAAGAGGCTCAAGCCTTGTTGGCCGAACGGCATTGAACTTTTTATTCTTCGCCGATTTTGCTCCAGCCGTTCACTCTCCCTCAAGATTCGATTGACAAGGCTCTTATCGTACCGCAATCCTGCAAACACGCGCGAGGCATTCAATACGTCGCGCCAGTCGTTTGCATAAATTATCACTCTGCTGCGGCGCGGGCGGCGCAGGTAATGTCGGTTACTTTTTCATCGGTAGTTGTTTTGTCCGCTCGTTTACCCTCGGCTGATCGTAATGCGAATCACGGTGCCTTCTTTGTTTTGGTAAATCGAAACCCAGAATTTTTCTTCGGCCACCACTTTGCGCGCCGTCTTGGCTCCCGTCGCCAACTGCGTGACCTCCGCATCGCCGACGACATCTTTCCAGGCGGGCGCGTTCTTCGGCTCAAAAAACGCCAACTGGATCGCCTTCACTTCGCCGTTTTCATACCGCACGGTCATCGTGTCCTCGCCCGTGAGCAGGAAGTCATCGCTCGCCTCACTACTGTTTTCGGGTTTGCCGAGCGCGGCTTGCACTTGCTCGCGTTTCAGGCCCAGTTTGATGCCCTTGTATTCGCGCAACACTTTGGCGGCTTGCGCGGAAAGCGTGCTGGTGGCTGCCGACTTGACCTCTTGCGCACAAAACGCAAGGCTCGCGCCGATGCCGAGCACGAACGCCAGTTTCCAGAATCGGTTCATGATGGACCCTCCTTTGCAGGAATTCAGTTGTACCTATTGTTCATCGGGCACTTTCGCATTCCTTGCCCATCCAGCGTGGCTGAGCGGTGGCAAGTGCAGTGCTGTTCGGAGGAGCAAGGGCGAACCCGATGCTGTGCGCAATAGTAATCCTCTCGGAGTTGAGAAGCAATGAAGCGGGCAGGCACGCGCGATTCTATCGCACTGGCTCCGGCGTGACTCGTTGCTCAATAGCCGCCACTAAAGGAGCTAACGATTTTCGCTCAGAGGCCGAAATCATAATGGCGTTGTGGTTGCTGCATAAGTTTATCAATTGCTCTTTGTCAGCGACCAAATCGGCTTTATTGAAAACGAGCAGGCGCGGGATTTGATGTAGCTCTAACTCTTCCAAAATGCGCTCGACCGATTGCAATTGGTTTTCGAGCAGCGGCGACGACGCATCGGCCAGGTGAATCAGCAAATCGGATTGCTCAATCTCTTCCAGCGTCGCTTTGAACGCCGCGAGCAAATCTTTCGGCAAATCCCGAATAAATCCCACCGTATCGTTGATGATGATTTCCTGGTCTTGCGGCAAGCGTAGGCGGCGCGACGTCGGATCAAGCGTGGCGAACATTTTTTGCTCTGCCGTGACTTTGCTTTGCGTCAAGGAATTCAGCAGCGTGCTCTTGCCTGCATTCGTGTAGCCGACAATCGAAATGACGGGCATTTCGCGACGCATGCGTTGGGCGCGGCGTTGCGTGCGGGCTTCGCGCACTTTGTCAATTTGTTGTTCGAGATGCGTGATGCGGTCGCGCACGCGGCGACGATCTACTTCGAGCTTTGTTTCGCCGGGGCCGCGTCCGCCGATGCCGCCCATCAACCGCGACATCGCGGTGCCGGAGCCGGACAAGCGCGGCAAGAGATATTTCAATTGCGCGAGTTCGACTTGAATGCGGCCTTCGCTGGTCGCGGCGCGTTGGGCAAAGATGTCGAGGATCAATTGCGAGCGGTCGAGAATCTTCAAATCCGTCGCGGCGTTGATCGCGCGCACTTGACCGGGCGACAGTTCGCGGTCGAAGACGATCATATCCGCGCCGAACTGCAAACAGTTGATAATGATTTCATCGAGTTTGCCTTTGCCGACGAGCGTCGCGGGATCGAGCTTTTGCCGCCGCTGAATGATTTCGTCGAGCACGACCAAACCACCCGAAGTCGCCAGCTCGCGCAACTCGGCCAACGATTCACGCGCGACGGTCAAGCCATCGGTCGTGACGCTCACCAAAATCGCGCGTTCGCGCTTGTCGGAGGCTTTGCGTGCGCCGCGATTGCGGAACATTTCGGCTTCAAGCGATTCGATCAACTCGAGGAAATCCACGTCCAACTGGCTCGGCGGTTTCGGATCGAGGAATTGATATTGCGGCTGCAACGACTCGCCGTTTTCGTTGTGAATGCTCGTTGTCGGCAGGATGTGTGCGGCTTTCACCAACCCCGGCAATCCCGTCTTCGGATCAACGTCAATCGCGGCCATCAAATCCAGCCGCAGCAACGCCAAATCGGTCAAGTCATCCTGCGTCAACGGCTCGCCGCGCAGGTGCGTGTGCAAACAGCGCAAGCCGTTGAAGCGCGATTCCGCGAGACGCGAACGTGCCTGCGCGGGCAAAACGATGCGCGAAGCATCGCCGACGATGACGTGTTCGACGTGACCTTTGCGATCAATCAGCACGCCGACCTGTCGTTTCATTTCGTGCGAGAGTTCGCTGAGTTGGCGCGCGAGTTCCTGCGTCGTGATTTCATTCGGCGGAACGCGCCGGGTGGCGAGTTTTTCCAGCCGATTGATCTGGTTCGCCTTTAAGCCTTTGGTGTTGCCTTCGATGTTCGGAATAGCCTACACTCCTGTTTTGTTGTTGCGCAAACGATCAGTTTGCGTGGTTTCGAGACTCTACCCGTTGACGGAAGCAAAGCCTATATTGAGAAGCAAACGAACAGTTTGCTCTACCGTTTTTTTGGAGGAACTATGCACAAACCCATTGCCAAGCTGAATCTCGGTTTTGCCCTATTACTTTTAGCCTCATTCCCCGTGTTCGCGCAAGCGCCCGCGAAAAAGATGACGAAAGATGATGTTTTTCGCTCGATTGCCACGCAAGTGCTCACGCAGTCTGAATCGCCTGCGACCAGCATTATGGGCGCGCTGGATGAGGTAATTGAAATCGGCGAAATCACGCAGTCGCCGAAAGATGGGAAGTGGCAGGCCATTGTCAAAGAGAAAGCGCCCTCCAGTGCCTCTGCGGCCAATCAATCCATTCCGTTGACCTTTGCCGCGCAACCCGACGGCACGTGGAAATGGGAAGAGTTCAAAAACGGGGCCAAGTTTTACCCGCTGGATAAGCTCTATCCGTATGCGAAAGATTACCTCACGAACAGCCGCAACGGCGTCGGCGCAGGTTGGAAGAAATATCTTGCCGCGCTGACCGCGCAAGGCGAAGCCGCCTTCAAAGCTCTCGACACGGCAAAAGCGATTCTCAAAAAAGACCCGGAACCGCTGGCCGCCGTCAACACTGCGCGCGAATCCCTGAAGAAAGCCATCGAAAGCGGCGACGTGGATGCGCTCAAAGCTGTGTACAAAGAACTCACACGGGCCGTCGAACCGATTGCGAAGCTGACCGATGAGTTTCCTGATCTGAAAACCAACGATGCGTACGTGCGGCAAGCGGAAGCGGTCGAAGCCGCCAAGAAACAATTGAAAGCCGCGCGCGATGAATACTTGAATGGCGTCAATCAGTACAATGATCGCATTCTGCGCTTGCCGTTCACATTGGTGGCGTTTGGCTTTGGCTTCACGAAGATGGAGCCGCAGATCGAGGTCGAGCAATAAAAAAAGAAGCCAAGTCAAT
>CAZWAK010000192.1:0-14213 GCA_964631865.1 uncultured Heliobacteriaceae bacterium
CAACACGAAATTTAACCCAGAGAAGACTTTACACAATGTGTCCTGACTTCAGCTTCTCCATCATCTTGATAAACTCATTAGCAATCGCGTGAGCGACAGAAGCAACACGCCAACCAGAAAATTGCCAAGAGCCGCCTTTCGTGGTTGACCAAAGCTCGACTCCTGAGCTTGGCTCAACCAAGAGTGCCGTTGCTTCATTCCCGCGCCCGTAGCCATCCAGTGTTGAGGTCTGAATCACCTGTAAAACTAAATCTGCTTCTGTGGGAGAGACCAATAAATTGAGTTTGCCCCAGGCTAAGAGCTTATTACTGATCTCCGTTTTGAGAATGGGATTTCCCTGTTTCACCAAAACACAAATAGACTTGGCTGAAGCTAGGATTTCAGCCGGGGGACGAGCAACAGCCTTTTCCTTTCCCTCTGGCATCTTGGATAAGCTGCGAAAACTAGAACTCGTGCCCGAAGCGAGAGGCATTACATAGTTGGCAGGAATGGCAAGATTAAGATTTTGTGCGTTAGTGAATCCGCTACTGACTAGCCCTACGATTTTCCCTTGCTCATCAAGCAACGGCCCGCCGCTACTGCCATGTGAGACAGGGGCAGTAAACTGGATAAATCGAAACCCATCTAATTGATTGCTGACCTCTTTTGCAGGTCGTATGCTACTAACCATTCCTGACGAAAACGTGCCGTCAAGCCCGATTGGAGAGCCTAGCGCATAGATAACCTGCCCCACTTTCACATTGTTTGAATCCGAAAAAGAAACTGCCGGAAGCCCTATGGCTTTGATTTTAATAACAGCGATGTCTTTGCGCTCATCCGTTTCGAGAATTCCAACTTCATCATAGATGTCGCCATTTTTGAGATGAACGTTAGCACTGACAGCGCCTCTGATGACGTGATAGTTGGTTACGATAACACCATCCGGCTTGACGATGACGCCACTTCCAAGCCTCTTTTTTCCTGTTTCATCCAACACAGTGATCGTAACAACAGCGGGCGAGGCTTGTTCATAGATTTTTGTTGCATCAAGACTGGCTGTTGCGTTTTGGGCGTTTTGAGATGACTGAGAAAAAATTGAGGCTGAAAAGCAAAGTGCAATAACAACGTGAGTAACAGATGAGGCGAACAGTTTCACGATGTCCTCTCTTTCTGGGGCAAGCGTCTTAAAGGCTCAACACCCTGCGCATCTGATGAAAAGATGCGGAAGACGCAGAACGAAAATCAAACGTCGAGGAATTACGTGGTGATTATAAGGCGGAGAGGAAAAATTAAAAGAATAATTTATTGGCTCCTCAGGTAGGACTCGAACCTACAACCCTTCGGTTACGCTTTCTCCTAAGCTTTCGCTCAGGTGCGGACTATCTCATCAACTTTCTCAGAAAAAGTTGCCGGGCGCTCGCGGGAGTTTTATTGGATGGGGTCCGCAACTCCTAGTCTCTGCACGTTCCTGCTTACGCTGCTTGCACAGCCCCTTCAGCAGGCTTCGCTCAGGGTTGCCATTCCGCTTGCGGAGAAGGGTTCCCTGAATTCACCCGGTTTTTCAACCACAGTCGCCTATGGAAGCTGCATCGTTTTACAGCCGAATGCTCTGCCATTGAGCTACTGAGGAGCAATGCCCTCTAAGGCGAGCGAGAAGATACTAAAAGCCCTGGGAACTGTCAACCCTATGATTCGCGCGACGAGGATTTCGCAGCGGCCCCGGAGCGACGCAGTTGCGCTTCGGAATACTTGTGCGCCGTTTGCGGGCGATGCCAGATGAGGGTTTCGTGCGGCGAGCGCATTTCGTAGCCGATGCCGCGCCACAGGATGCGCCGCGTGCGCGCGGAAACAAGGATGTTGTGCAGGTACAGCAGCGACACCAGCGGAGCCAAAAACACATACGCCCACCAACTGCGGCGGACTTGCGGCTGCATTTCTTCCGGCAACAGTTGCGCGGCAAAAAAGCTGCGCACCGCGCCACTCATCAGCCCTAACGCCCAGATGCCGAGCAGCAAGGGCAAGAACAATTTCACGCTGACCACACCGAAGACCAGCGCCAGCCAGCCGCCCCAAAAAGTAAAGTTGAAAAGCGTATGCGTGATGGTGGTTAGCCACCACACGCGCGGCGCATAGACGCGCGTGATTGTCATTTGCCGCGCGGTAAATTCCAGCAGTTCGCGCCACGTGGTCTGGGCTTCGGACGGCACGAGACACTGCGGCACAAACTTGATGCGCAACCGCGAAGAATGGGTTTGCACAGCACGGCTCAGCACATAATCATCGCTGACTGCGCCTGCTTCCCACTGTTCTTTTATGCGCAATTCTTCAAACGTGTCGCGATTGATCGCGGTCGCGCCGCCCCAGGCAAACGCCGAACGTTCGCCCAACAAATTCAGTGCGCCGGCATTCCAGGCCGACAGCAAATAGCCCCAGAAATTGCGGCGCGCTTTGGCTGTCAGAGGCAAATACCAACGGAAGCCGGTCGTAGCCGCCACACGCGGATCTGCGAGCGGAGTGACGAGTTCTTGCAGCCAATTCGCATCCGGGCGCGCATCGGAATCGGCAAACACCAGCACTTCGGTTTTGCGATCCATCGCGTTCAGCGCATCCAGTGCCGCGCACAGGTTATGCACTTTTTGCCCGCGATTCTGTGCCTCTCCCGCCGTAATGAGCCAAGCCGAACGATTGCTGTCTTCCAGTATGTGTTTGAGCTTCAGATAGGCCGGGTCGGTTTCACTTTCCGTCACGAAAATCAGTTCGTAGTGGCGATAATCCTGCGCGAGGTAGGCGATGATGTTTTCTTCAAAATCCGGTTCGAGACCTTTGCACGGAATGATGACGGCGGTCTTGGGCACGTAGCGTTCCCGCGCCGTAGACAAAGTGTGCCAAGCATAGCGCGCCAGCCGCAACCCCGCCACCAGCGCTGCGACGCTTTGCACCAGCAACAGAATAGCCAAAATGGTGAAGACAGCTTCCATAACAGCCAATGTGGACAAAACCTCGGACTTCTCTCGAACGGATTCTGCAATTCTTCGTCATCGCTAGTGAGCCGGCGGGACCAGAAGGAAAGCAGCATTGCTTTGGAGCAGGACTCAGGCATTGTCGTAGAAATTGCGCGGAATTGCCAGCCGGAATTTGTCTTGAGCGGATTTTTTTACGCGCTTGATTCGCTGGCTTTGGTGGTGAGTGCGCTCAGCCGTTGTTCGAGCAAGGCCACGATCTTTTCCGGTTGCTCTTCGGCCAACGCGAGCCGTTTGGCTTCGAGCATCAACTCCGTCATTTCGGCGGCGTGTTCCTGAAACCGCGCGTCGCGGGCGATGAGGCTTTCGATCACGCGGCGCTCGCGGTCAGCACGCGAATGATGTTCGCCGGAGCCGGACGCAACGGCATATTCCACCGGCACTGTGATGTCACGAGCGATGCACAAAAACGGATCGAATTCGTCCTTGATTTCCTCACGCAAACGATTGAGTTCAAGCAACGAAGACTTGAAGCCAAGCTGTCCCGCCAACGTCACTTCCAACACTGGCTTCAGCTTGGAATCGTCAGCGGGATTGTGTGGTGCGACTTCGCTGCGAAGCTGTGCGAACAGGGCTTCGTGCAATTCTTCCGGCGTCGTGCGCCCGCCAACTTCAAAGCGCACACGGACAAACGGACGTTGCTGATAATCGCGCATCAAACGCGCTTCGTGCTTGCCGTCTTTGACTTCGACCAGATACGCGCCGCGCACGTTGGCATATTCGTCAATGTTGCAGGCTTCGAGCGAGCCGGGGTTGTAGACCCAGCCGTCAATCTCAAAGTTTTTGTGCGTGTGACCGAGTGCGAGATAATCCACGACCGATTTCAATTCGTTGATTTTGGCGATGGGCAAGGCAGGAATCGGGCGATTGAGTTGGCCTTCGACATCGGTGTGCAAAAGCAGCACATTGAACCGTTCGGCGCTGCGATGCGTTTGCAGTTCGTCCAGTAACGCAGGCAATTGTCGCGCGACGGTTGTGCCGTACCACGTCGTGCCGAAAATGCGGAAGCCGCTGTCCGCTGTGTCAATGTCAATGTACGAGCCTTTGCGCGCCACGTCGTTCCAGGGGTCGAAGCGCACGTTCCCCTCGTCGTCCTGCGCGGGTTCCAATAACTTGATGAAGCCCCAATTGGCCAGGCTGCGCAGCCAACTAAATTGCTGATTGGCTTCGCGCTGATCGTGATTGCCTTCGACGACGATGACCGGAATGCCTGCGTCTTTGAGCTTCATCAAGCCGAACATCGCGTGGTTCATAGCTTGCGGCTCAACACGTCGCGTGTCGAAAAAATCGCCCGCAATCAGCACAAAATCCACTTGCTCGGCCAGCGCATAGCGTTGCAGGCAATCGCTCCACGCATCAAAAAAATCGCGCGTACGATCTGCGGTGCCAAAGCGGCGATACCGACTGATCCCTAAATGAATGTCTGCGATGTGAAGGAATTTTGCCATCGCGCGTAGAGTAGCATTGCAAACGAGTAGACGGTAGTCAGTAGACGGTAGACGGTAGGTAGTAATCAGTAGATAGTGCTTGAGTAAACGCATTTTTTCTACCGTCTACCGTCTACTGACTACCGTCTACTCACGCTTTGGGCGCGTAATACCCTTGCCGCGCGCGCACCCGTAAATCCGGGCGTTTCGGCACATTCACCGCGATCTTGCGGAAGCCGCCGTCAGCGCGCTCATCGGTTGAGTAATAGCCCAACAAATACTGCGCTTGCAACTCGGCGGCAATCTGGCGAAAGACCGCGTCGAGGTCTTCAAATTTTTCCGGCAGAAAAACTGCGCCCCCAGTTTGTTGCGCAAGCGACGTCATGCCTTGATGCCCTTTGACGCTGACTTTGTTGAGCCAGATCGAAGGCCCGCTCGGATTGATCGAATAAAACAAACAATCGCTGCGTTGCAATTCCTGCGAGACTTCGCGCAGACGATAGCGGTCGCTGTTGTTGTCTTCGCCATCGGAAATGACGACGATGACGTGGCGCGTCCCTGGCTCCGCCGTTTTGCCGATGTACTTGGCCGCGTCGCCGACGGTGTCGAAAAACGCGGTGCCTTCTTTGGTCGGCGTCATGCTCATCAACCCGGTCAGCGCGCTGTTGACGTCATTGGTGCGCCCCATCATCATTTTGGCATAGAGGCCAATGGCGAAAATCGAAACGGCATCTTTGGGCTTCACGACTTGCTTCAAAAAGCGCGCGGCGGCGTCTTGCTGAAATTTGAAGCGTTCGTACACGCTGCCGGAAACGTCGAAGACCAATGACAACTCGACGGGCGTTTGTCCGGGATCGCCGAGCGCCACGAGTTGTTGCAAGCGGCCTTCTTCTTCCAATGTAAAATCTTCCGGCTTCAAACCGCGAATCGGTTCACCTTTGGCATCCGTCACCGAAACCGGCACGGCAACCAGCTTGGAGTCAATCCGCAAAACCTCGTCCGCCTCTTCCTTCACCTCAGTTTTTTTGAGCGGCTCCGGCGGAGGAGTTGGTTTCGGAGTAGGTTTGGGGACAGGTTGTTGTGCAGTGATTGCGGGCTTCGTGCCCACGCTGCGTTCTCGCGTGGCTTGCCCAACTGCATTGAGGGCAGGCGCGAGCGCGATCATCAAAACCAAACTATTCAAGACTGTGCGCTGCAAAAGTTGTTTCAATTCCATTGTGCCAATTCCCACCCAGAAGAAAAATGACGAGGAGCCGTAAGGGAGTGCCGGGGCAACTCACGCGACGGCTCTTCGTCATTGGTTCACTTGCCAAGCCACTCGAACTTACTGATTCGAGGCGCTCGCCGAGCGTTCACGTTGGGGTTCAACGGCAGAAGAAGTGGCCGGTTTGGTGACATTGACTGGCGCGAGCAAGCCTTTGCTCACCAAAATCTTTACATCCACGCGGCGATTTTGTTCCCGGCCTTCTTTGGTCGTATTGTCCGCGATGGGCTGGGTAATGCCGTAGCCAAAAGTCGAAGCGATGCGGCGCTGTGGAATGTTGTGCGTTTCCACTAGGTATTGAATCACCGCATCGGCACGATCCCGGCTCAACTTGCGATTGAGTTCCAATTTGCCGTCCGCCGAAGCGTGGCCTGCCACTTCGATGACATAGCCTTTTTCGGTCTTGGCCTGGGACGCGATGGCATCCAGAATCGTCTTGGCTTCGTCCGAAAGCACAAAGCTGTTGACCTTGAAGTTCACCGAAACGACTTTGCGTTCTTCGTAGTCGTCCAGCATCGAAATGCGTTCGTTGGTTTGATTGACCCCGGCAACGGCGGCATCAGCCGTTTCCTGCGCGGCTTTGGCACCGCCTTTGGCCGCATTGGAAATGGCTTGCAGTTCTTCGATCTGCCCCGACAGGCGTTGGGCATTGGCTTCGGCCTGGGTCAAACGACCTTCGGCTTCGCCCACACGGCCTTCGACCGGCGTGACGCGGGTGTCGGTCGTGCGGGCCATCGCCAATTCTTCCTGCGTCATGCGGACGGTCTTGGCCACGATGGCCCCAGAGCCATCGCCTTGTCCTTCGACTTCCACGTTAAGACCGCGCAGCAAGGTGGTTTGCCCGTATTTCTGCGCGCCACGAAACGGATTGCTCTTGCGTTCTTTGACTTCGGTCGAATTGGTGAGCGTCACGCTCCAATCACTGCCGTTCAAATCACGCATTACGAATCCATCGGGATCGCGTTTGACGATGGTGCCACGAATTTTTTGTTTTTGCCCAGCGACGGCGCGCGAAATGCGACGCCCTTCATCCTTGGCGCTGGTGTTGGAATTGCGGTTGCGGATTTCGGTGTCCTGTGCCAGTGCAGATACGATCAAGGTCAGTGCCAGGCTCAGAGCCGAAAAAAATTTGAAATGCCTTCTCATTGGTATTTTTCCTCCCTATCAAGTCAATGAAATATAGACCCGCCCAAAACGAGAGCAATGCGCGTGCCACAAATCCCTCCGGCTGGACAATGAGCGGGAATTGCTTCATTTCTCACGAGTTTAGAGGCGATGAAGGCATTATGACAGTTCGATTAACAAATGGCAAACAGCCATTCACTATGCAGATATTACATAGTTGCGTGCAATTATTCCTCTCCTCGGCCTAAACCGTGTCGGCCAGCGTCGAGGCGCGAAACAGCGGCCCGATGGATTCTTTCAGGTGCAGTTCATAGACGGTTCGCACCAGAATTTCCGGGTCTACTGGTTTCGGCAAATGCCCATCAAAGCCGCTTTCGTAGGCTTTTTGCCTATCCGCGTCCATCGCATACCCGGTCAAGGCAATCATCGGGATCCCCTCGAATCCAGGCGTTTGGCGCAGTCGCCGCGCGAATTCATAGCCATCGGCTTCGGGCATACCGATGTCAGAAATAATCACTTCAGGCTTCCGCGCTTGCACCAATTCCCAAGCCCGCGCGACAGAATCCGCCAATTCCACCTGACAGCCGTACGCTTTCAGAACGATGCCCAGCAACTCGCGCGTGTCTGCCGCATCTTCAAGCACTAACACGTGCAGCCCATCCAGCCGCAAGGCACGGGATGAAGAATGTGTTTCCAACGGCTTCGTCACAGCCATTTGATAGAGCGGTAATGTCACAGTGAAACTTGCGCCCTGCCCGGCTCCGGCACTGTGCGCGACGATTTTGCCGCCGTGCATTTGCACCAGCGAATGCGCAATGGCCAGCCCGATGCCCAGCCCGCCGTGACGGCGCGTGATGCTGGAATCGCCTTGCTTGAACGGCTCAAACAGCAACGGCAAAACGTGCGGTTCGATCCCGATGCCATTGTCACTAACGACGACGCGACAATCGTTGCCGACCAACTGCGACCGCACGGTGATTTGCCCGCCCGGCGGCGTAAACTTGACCGCATTGGTCAGCAGGTTCCACAACACTTGTTCCAACCGCGTCGCGTCGGCGTGAATTAGTAACGACGTGGTGGTCAGGTCGAGTTGCAGATGAAGCTGTTGCGATTCGAGGCGATATTGCACGGTTTCGAGCGCGCGGCGCACGATTTCGTTCAAATCCACGGGCGCACAGGCCAGTTCAATTTTGCCCATCGTGATGCGCGACAAATCCAGCAAGTCATCCACGAGTTGCGCCTGCAACCGTGCATTGCGCTCAATCGCCTGCAAGCCCTGCGCCGTCACCTCTCCGTCGGAATTGTAATCCTGCATAATGCGTGCCCAGCCGAGAATAGGCGTCAACGGGGTACGCAACTCGTGCGAGAGCGTCGCCAGAAACATATCTTTGGCATGATTCGATTTTTCGAGTTCAAAGCGCGCGGCTTCCAGTTTTTGCTCGGCGTGAATCCGTTCGGTCACTTCCGCGCCGAGCAATAAAACACTTTCCGTCGCCCCCGCTTCGTCTTTGACCGGCCAGAGCGTCCAGTCCCAATAGCTCACTTTGCCCGTCGTTTTTGCTACACTCGGCTGCGCGGGCAATTTGACGGGCAGTCCGTGCCGGATCAACGAAATCGCTTCCTGCGCTTGCGCATCGGTTTTCCACAAATGCTCCGTCAGCTTGGTTCCCACGACCGCCAACGACGCATCACCAGTTTGGGCACGAACCAGATGCAGGTACATCGGATTGAGCATGACGTAATGTAGTTCCGGCGAAAGCTGCGCGATGGCGACGGGCGCATTCTCCGCCAGCAAACTGGTCAGGCGTTGCAACGCACGCTGGCTTCGTTCCAACGCGGCATACGCATTTTCCAACTCTTTCAGTTCCGCATCACGGCGTGCTCGTTTGCGTTTTTCGCTGGCCAGAATGCGCGTTTGGCGGCTGGCGAAATAACAAATCGAGATGACCAACGTGATGAAAAACGTGATCGTGTAAGTAAGCGCGCCCTCGGCTCCGTAATACGCTTTGGGATGCACCAGAAAATTAATCCCCGTCGCCAACACGCCGCCCAATCCAACCAAAACAATGGTGCCGCGCTTGCGGGAATTGAACGTCAAAAACGTGGGGATTAACCCCAACGCCATGTACTTCCAATCGTACGTGACGAAGATGACCAACCAAACCACCGCAAAGGTGAAGAGGATGACACGTTGGACGATTTGTTCGGGAACCTCAGCCGGTTCTTCCCAAAGTTTCGAGACGCGATCAAACGAAACCTTGCCTGGGGTATTCATACGCAACGAATCTCAGGGCTAATTGACAAAGCAGTTTCGCGGGTCGGGCGCGATACAGATGGAAGTGATCGTACCAGGCGGTAGTAGCTCAAGGGGATGGGGAGCAAACTCATCGGCGCGCATCAGAGTAATGAAACCACCCGAAGGTGTCAACGGCTAATTCGCACGCCACCGAGAGACCCCGCAACCGCTTGACGGAAGCGCAGTGGATATGGGAGCATAGCGCCTCATTTTTGGGGACAAGCCGTTTCCTCTTTGACAAGGCGGCGTAGCCAAGTGGTAAGGCAGAGGTCTGCAAAACCTTTATCCATCGGTTCGATTCCGATCGCCGCCTCCAATCTTTTCAATACTTTAGCAGCATTTCTCCTTCCTTACATTTTCCCTTTGAGTGACTGGTGAGTGACAACTCCGCCGCCCAAGAGTGTTTCCAGGCGTTCGGTCGCGCGCTTTTGCATATGCGGCAAAACGTGGCTGTAGGTGTCTAAGGTCAGGGTAATCGTTGCATGTCCCAACCGTTCGCTCACAATTTTCGGATGTTCTTCGGCAAATAAGAGCAGCGTGGCGTGACTATGCCGCAGATCGTAGAGCCGAATTTGCGGGAGTTCGGCTTGTACGAGCAGCGGGCGAAAATAGCGATAGGTCAGACTGGGAATCGCCAGCGGAGTCCCGATCTCGCTACAAAAAATCAAATCATGGACTTGCCATAAACTTCCGGCTTTGAGGCGGTCTTCGGCTTGCTGGCGCTTATGCTGGCGCAGGCTTTGCAACAAGGAGGCAGGCAAAGGGATCGTGCGACGGCTGCGAGCGGTTTTGGGTTCGGCGAAACTCCAGGTGCCTTTGTGGCGGATTAAGGCGCGCTGGACGGTGATCGTTCCGCGCGTAAAATCCAAGTCGCGCCATTGCAACGCCAGGTACTCCTCTGGTCGCATTCCAGAGAGCAAGGCAAACGCGAAGATCAAGCCACGCGGGGCCTCCGCTGCGACTTGCAAAAACCGGATGGCCTCTTCCGGTGACAGCACACGCCGTTCGGAACGCGACACTTTCGGCAACTCGACCAGTTCGGCGGGATTGCGCGCGAGCATTCCCCATTTCACGGCTTGTTTGAGCGCATTGTGCAAAGCAGAATGCGTATGTCGCACGATCCGCGCGCTCAACTCGCGCGCTAACATTCCGGCGTAGATCGCTTGAATGTCCAGCGCCTTGATGTCGCTCAGTTTATTCAGCCCCAGCGTCGGCAACACATAACGGCGTAATAAAGCTTCGTAGCCATCGGCGGTTCGCGTGCTCACCCGCGGACGCGCGGCGGCTTGTAGCCAATGCTCGACATATTGGCTCAAGGTTTGCGTGCGCGGCTCAACAAACGTCCCCAAATCCAGTTCACGCAGCACCGCATTCAAATAGTGTTGCGCGTCTTTTTTCGTGCCGTGAATCGTCTTGTTATGAAACTTGCGTTGCCCGTTCGCATCGCGCCCCAGAAAGACGCGCACATACCACGAACGTTCGCCACGCTGTACCAGTTGTCCTGCCATATGCTGCCTCCGGTAGTTGGGTGATTGAAATTCGATTATGAACTGCTGGTTGCTAATGATTTGCTGTTGGGGCAAGGCACTACAACTTCATGTCCGACTGCCCCGCTTGTCGCGCTTGCTGATATTGGTTGACCAGATGTCGTATCAAAGCTTGTTTGGTTTTGAAGCCGCGTGCCTGGGCATCAGCTTCGAGCCATTGAATCGTTTCCGGCGCAAAGCGGACATAAATTGTGTCGGTGTCGGCGCCGGCTTCGCTGGGTGTTTTGCGTTGTCGTGGTTTTAGTAAGGCCATCGTGAAAAATCCTTTCGAGAGGGCTGGGCGCTTGACGCGCCGGTTCGTTTGTCGTTACTCTTGCCAGTGGAATTGGGGGACTGGGGTGGTGCCCAGTCCCGCCTAATTTGTGAGAGCCGATTTTCTGAATGAAGGTTCAGGAAATCGGCTTTGTCATTTGATGAGCGACAGTTGCGGACGCTTCGTCGCGGCGACATCTGCACTCAACCATTTCTCCGCAATCGTCTCCTGCCGATCCAGCAATCCCACTTTGAATTCATTGCGTAGCCGTTCAATGACCGCGAGCTTTACAGCCTTTTCCTGCTCGGCCTGCTGCACGATTTCTTTCAGTGCTTGATATTCCTGATGCGCAGCCAAGCGGCGTGAGAGTTCGGCGGCGCGCGCGGTTTCATTCGGAAAGGCAGGCTTGCCGTTTTCATCGCGAGCGGTGAGAATGCCGAGGCTGGCAATCTGTTCGATCAAGCCTTGCTGCTCGCGCAACTTGTCCAGGCGTCGTTGGGCTTCTTGCAACAACAACGATGCCGTTTCAATGCGTTCGGGATATTCATACAGATTCATCTTCAGTTCCTCCTCAGAAGTCTTGAGAGGCTTACGGGCCAAACAAGACAAAGATTACCTGAGACTGCCAATACGGCAGCCCTGCTTGACTAAATTCGTGTGGGGAGACCGGCGCGCTTAACTCGCTGCCGCTTTGGCTTGTACCTCGACCGTGTAGCCTAAGCGTTCCAACCGCTGCACTAACTGCCGCGCCGTCGCTTCCTGCTGCAACTGCTCAAAGTAGTCCCCGCCCAACTCGCGGTACGTCACCCCTTCTTTCAAAATGTGCCAGGCGGCTTGTAAGATCGTGCGCGCCACCGCGATGATCGCCCGTTTCTTGCCTCGTCGGGGCGCGATGCGCCGATACAAAGCCGCCAAATACCCTTGGTGTTCGTGCGTGGCGGCCCACGCCGCTTCCGTCAAGACCCGCTTCAACCACCGATTGCCTTTGGCCGTGCGCGTCTTGCCACGTTTGTTGCCGGATTGCTCCTTGCCGGGACACAACGCGGCCCACCTCACCAACTGGTCGTCGGTGGGGAACGGCGTCATCTCCGGCCCGATTTCGGCCAGCAGGTTCTCCGCCACTCTCCGCCCCACCCCACTGATCGTATCCAGCCGTTCCAACTGCACCTCGTAGCCGCGCATCTGCGTGCCAATGCGTGTGCTGTAACGTTCGATCTCGCGCTCCACGCTGGCAAGCTGTTGCAACAAGCGCCCCACCAACCATTGCTGATTGACACTCAACTCCCCGTCCAACGCCGCCACCAACGCGGCCAGGCTCGCGTGCAACCGCCCTTGCGCTAAGGCCGCCAACTTCGCCGGGTCGCTCTCGCCCTCACTCAGCGCCTGCAAAATCGCCCGTCCGCTCACCCCCACGATGTTTGATGCCACCTGTCCCAACTTGTAATTCCCCTGCTGCAACACCGCGTGCAACCGATTGAGCAGCGCCGTCCGTTGATCCACCAGCTTCGTCCGTTGTCGCGTCAATTGTCGCCACTCGCGGATTTCGGCTGATGGCACAAAGCTCGCCTTCAACAACCCGCATTGCTGACATTGCGCGATCCACTCCGCATCGCTCACGTCCGATTTGCGCCCCGGCACTTTCTTCAACTGCTGCGCGTTGGCTAACAGCAACTGAAATTGTCCTTCCAGCACATTCCACACCGGCACCCAATAAATCCCCGTGCTTTCCAGCGCCACCTGCGTCACGCCCCAGTCCTGCAACCACGTCGCTAACGCTTGCAAGGCCGTGCGCGTCGTGGCAAAGGTCTGCACCTCCATCTCCGCCAGTCCGTCCGCCACCAGCCGACGCCGACACGCCACCACCGTCGCTTCGTGAACATCCAACCCGGCCACACAGGGATAGATTGCTTCCATCACTTTGCGTATCATGGTCTCGTTCCTTTCTGGACGAGACCGGCGGGAGGACGCCCCAAGCGGAACATTCTCCTCCGCGTGCTCCTGGCTCACACCAGGGCGACAGTTTCGGGCACGTGGGTGCGCCTCGGGTCAGACTCCTTTACGAGCTTGCTAGGCTCAGTGAAAACTCGACCTGCCTCCGCCGCTCGTCCGCTTTTTACCTTAGCGCATTTATCCACGAATCCCGACTTCATTGTTTCTGGGCGGTGTTACCGCCGTGTGTGACTCCTTTGCTGGGATGGTTGCTCGGCGATGTGTGAATCCGACCGTGAACCCACACAAGCCGGAGTGAAAATTAGTAATGTTGGGTAGGCGGCTGACGAGGTGGCCTGTGGGCTCCTTTTTCAACCGCCCCCCGCCGAACCGGACGTGATACTTTCGCATCATCCGGCTCTCCAGTGACGGCTTTCGTGAGAGGCTGTCGTTGTGGGAGTGGGTTCCCGTTATGAACTGCCCGGTGACATTGCCGACAAAGCACCAAGGTCTTCCGTTGCCGGGCGATCATAATTTTCGCCCAGTCGGGCAACGGTTTTCGTCCCGGCTTGGTTAAGTCTGCCAGCTTCCGCACGTGATGCACTTGCACTTGTTCTTCCGCTCCACAGACTTCACACATCTCCGCCAACAGGCGTTGGATGAGTTGTGTGCGCACCGGACTCAGAATCAGCACTTTGTCCTGGATTACCGCCCGTTTTTGTTGCCTGAGCGAGAGGCCGCCAAACCACGCGAGCAGCGGCTCCCGTCCTGGCCGAGGATGCGTGATCATCACGCACCGCCGCCAGCCTTCCGGCGTCCGTCTGCGACTGCGATGTTTGCGCCAGAGCTTACCGACGCTGGTTTTATGTTTGTTGGCCAGCGTCCGCAGCAGTGATGTTTCCATCACCCTTCGCAGCTTGTGTAACACCCAAAGGTTTTGGGCCAAACGGTAATAGTTGACCCATCCGGCGTAGTACCATTGATACTGGCGCACGATGTCGTAATCCGAATCCCCGGCCAGTTCGGCGCGGTGCGTCGGCTTCCCTCGGCGCTGGTATTTGGCACAGGCCGCTTGGACAACTTCGTAGGGCACGCGCAAGGCCAACATCCCATTGGCCGAACGCACGCCGTGTTTGTCGCGCCAGGTGTCAGCCCGTTGACTGAGCAGGTCATAGCCGAGGAAACGGGCCGCTTGTGAGGTGGCGTGGGTCACAAGGGTCTTTTCAGCAGAGAGTTCCAGTTTGAGGTGAGTCTGCAAGAACTCGCGCAGCCGCTCCCGGATGACTTCGGCTTCTCGTTTCGGCCCCGCAAAGCAGAGCACATGCCAGTTGGATGAGGAGCTTGCCGAAGGTCTCCCCTCAGTGCTAACCCTC
>CAZWAK010000193.1:0-14110 GCA_964631865.1 uncultured Heliobacteriaceae bacterium
CGCCCGGGTCGTGCGCCCGGCCTGACCGGTCATGCGCGCGTCGACCACCAGCCACCACCTCCGCGCAAATCCTTCGCCGAAATGCTCGCGGCGTTTATGGAAGAGAAAAACATTCGCTGGGGCGAATTGCTCGGCGGCCTGCTCATCATCGGATGTTCGCTCGCGCTCGTGATTAGTTTGTGGGCACAGATCGAACAGATTCCGCTGCTCAAGTTTTTCATCTTCACGGCGATGACGGGCGCGTTTGCGGGCTTGGGGTTTTACAGCGAGCATCGCTGGAAATTGCCGAACACGAGTCGCGGGCTGTTGATTACGGCGACGATGCTCGTGCCGCTGAATTTTCTGGCGATTGCGGCGTTTGCCAAAGACATGGCGGCGAACGATCCGATGGTGCTGGGCAGCGAAGTCGTTTCGCTCGTGTTGTTCGTTGTGATGGTACTGCGCGCGGGCAAAGTCATTGCGCCGGATTGGGCGTATTGGTTGACGCTCGGAGCCGTTGGGACTTCAGCAATGCAATTGCTATTGCGCCGCGTGGTCGGCAGCGAAACTTCAACGATCACGCTGTGTTTATTGGCTGCGCTGCCGCTTGCGTGTTATGCGATGGCAACATTGGGAATGCTGCGAAAAGTGCGCGAAGAAGAAACGCTCGATGTCAAAACCGCGAATCACGCTTTCACATTGCTGAGCGCGAGTTCGTTTGCGGCGGTCGCGGCGTTGGGCTTATTGATCTTCAAAACGCAAGCTTTCGTGACAACGCTCGAACGCATCGCGCCGATGATTGCTTTGCTGGCGATTCCGGCTTTGTTCGCGGGGCTGTTGTTGTGGCAACGTCTGCGCACGCCGGAACTGAATCATCTGGCAATCCTGAGCACGAGCATTGCCGTTTTCAGCGCCGTCGTAATGCTGGCGAGCCTCGTGCTGGCGTGGCCGAATGTCATCAACGTGATGATTGTCGCGGGCATCAACTTTGCGGTGCTAAGCTCCGTCGCATTTGCGTTTCAATTGCCGATGGCGCATTTGCTCGCGTTGCCGTGTTTGGTGTTGGTGTACTTGCTCGGTGTCAATTTGGCGTTGCAAAAAATCACCACCGCGGAAGAATCGCGCGCGTTGTTGGCATCCCTGTTTTCGCTGACGAGCGGCAAAGCTTTAGCCCTGTTGTTTGTGCCGTTGCTCCTCGCGTGCGAAGCGTTGTACCGACGCGCGCGCAAAGCCGACAGTTTGTATTACGCGCCCGTTGTGGCAGGCGTTGGAGCCTTGAGTTTATTGCTCGTCAGCGTACACGGCTTTGGATTGGCAGGTGATGCGCAACAAATCGCGTGGGTGTATGCGTTGTTTGCTGCGTGCGCGTTTGCCGCGGCGTGGCGTTTGCCTCAGCCTCAGCCTCTAGTCACACTGATCGGTTGGGGCTTGGCGTTTTTTGCATTGGCGCAGTTTCTGCATTTCGGACTCGCCCGCAGCTTCAAACTCACAACGTTGTTGTATGCAACGGCGGCCTTAATCGTGACGATTATCCTGCGCCGCTTCAAAGCAGAATTTGCCGCGCCAACTCAACACGTCGCGTTGTTCGGATCAATGCTGGCCGGAGCTGTGTTGTGGTTGACGGCGCTCGACAACACCGCGTCAACATTGACTGCGCAAACGTTGTGGCTGGCAGGATTGTTTGCCGCGTTGGCGTGGTTGTATCGCTCGCCCGCGCTGTGTACGGTGTTGCAGGCGATCACGTATCTGTGCGCATTTTTTGCCGTGACTGCGGCAACGTATGGCGCGCTTGTGTTGCACGAAGTGCCGTTCGACTTGCATGGCTTGCGCCTGACGATGTTGGCGTTGGCGCTGCTCGGTTCGGTGTGGATTGGGTTGCGGTTGGCGTTGCGCCGCGTTGGTCTCACGCGCGAAGCCGCCGCCGATTCATCGAACGCTTGGCAGAGCATTGCAGCGCGCTTGCTGTATCCCGAATGGCCGACGTGCGATCAGGTGATGACGTGGGTGTTGGTCGCAGGTTTTGCGGCGTTGAGTTGGTGGAGCGTTGTGCCGGGAATCATCAACGAACTCGCGCCATTGGCAAGCGTTCCGATCAATGCCATCAGCCTTGCGACAAAAACGGAATGGATGTTGTGGGGCGCGTTGTTGCTGGCGTTGACGATGAGTTTGTGGGAGCAATTCACGCGCTGGCGTGTGCTGGGCATCCTGTTGCTTTTGGCGCTGAGCAGCGCGTTGCTGGCGCAGTCGAGCGGCGCTTCGGCTTCGACGCTGCGATGGGCAGCGGCGGCGTATTTGTTGTTGACCGCAGGCGCGATTTGGTGGCGCGAAAAGCTTTATGTTTGGGCGCAGGCGATGCGGTTCCCAATGCTGGAACCAGAAGCTGTTGCGCTGACAAATTGGGCGCGCGCGTGGTCGTTGTTTTTGGCAGCGACGCCGATCATCGGCTTGACATTTTTTGCGATGACTACGCAGAGCAGCGAGGGCGGTTTCGTTGTGCCAGGCGCATCGTGGTTCGCTCGCATTGGCGCGGTTGCGGCGTATTTGCTTCCGCTGATTGTGTTGAGCGTAGTGTTGATTGGGCATTCGTTGCGCGAACGAGTCTCAGGTTATGCGTTCGTGGGCGGATTCGTGTTGAATTTGACGGCGACGGTTTGGTATTTGAACGGACGATTTGCGCAAGACCTTCCGGTTGAATTCTCTGTCCTGACCGCGCTCAACGTGATTGTTTGGGCGTTGAGTGGATTAGCGTTGTTTGCCTTTGTGCGAACGATGGCGCGCGAAGCAACGCCGTACCATCGCGTGACGACAGCCCTGTCATTATTGGGTGTGACGCTGTTGGCAGGGCAAGGATTACTGTTTGATTGGGATGATTCTCCTTTGCCATTTCACGCTGTGTTGCGTTGGAGTGCTGTGCTTGCCACGTTGGCCTTGATGCTGGCGAATTTATGGGACGCGACGGCGAAGCTGGCGGTAGTTGGATTGTATGCGTTGGGATTGGTGATCGCAGGAACGGCGGTAGATCAAGCGGACTTGTCGGGATCGTGGTTGCTCTTTGCGCTCGTGATGAGCGCGGCGGGCTATACGCTGATGATGAGTTGGTTGTGGGCAGCGCGCGCGCGATTGTGCGAATGGGCGGGCACGTTGGGAATGCCACCTCACACTGCTTCCGAGGCTTGGCCGGAAATCGTGAATACGTGGTTGATTGTTGCGATGATGACTGTTGGCGCGAGTATTTCCGGGGCTGGCGAACCATTTGTGATGCGGCTTTTCGTGGCGCTCGCTGTTGCGTTGCAGGTCGTGTCATTGGCGCTGCTCGCCCGTGGCGGTGCGCGAAGCTGGATGCTTCACGTTGCGGCACTGAGCATTGGGTTGGTCGGCGCAGTTTTGTTGGGCTGGGCGTTTCTGCCTGCCACCATCAACCCGCAAACGCTTCATCGCGCCGTGATTGTTTTGCTGATCGCGTGGGGCGCGGCAGAAGTCTTCAGCCTCTGGTTCGTCAAACGATTTGCCAATGAATGGAGCCGCGCGGCGAAGAGTTTGTTGTATCCGTTGTGTGGCGTCGTGGTGTTGTTTTTGGGCGGGTTGTTGGCGAACGAAATCGGGCAACAGATTGTTTCTGGTCAAGTCGCTGCGCCGATGTTTGCGATCCTCAGCGTAGCCGCGATTTTATTGGTTTTGAGTATGCAGGCGATTTTCTTCGCCGTGCGCGCTGAACACGATCCGTGGCAGCTTTCGGAGCGTGGACGAATGGGCTATGTTTACGTTTCGGAAGCGTTGCTGGCGCTGCTGTTTTTGCATATTCGCTTGACGATGCCCTGGTTGTTTACGGGGTTCTTCACGCGCTATTGGCCGTTGGTCGTGATGGCGTTGGCGTTTGGCGGCGCGGGCAACGTGTGTTGGGCGAGCCACTGCTCAACACTGGCTTCTTCCTGCCGCTGTTTCCGGTCGTGGGCTTTTGGCTGGTCGCGTCCAAAATTGATTATTCGGGCTTGCTGTTGGTCGTGGGCGTTTTGTACGCGCTGGTGGCGGTGTTGCGCCGTTCATTTGCTGTGAGCCTGCTCGCATGTCTCGCGGCGAATGGGGCGCTGTGGTATTTCCTGAACCGTCAGGAGCATTTCAGTTTGCTCGAACGCCCGCAGTTGTGGCTCACGCCTGCGGCGGTTTCGGTATTGATCGCGGCGTATTTGAATCGTGCGCGCTTGACCGCGAGGCAAATGACGAATCTGCGCTACATCACGCTGTCAGTGCTGTATGTGTCTTCGACGGCGGAGATTTTTGTGCGCGGCGTGGCCGAGTCGCCCTGGCAACCGATGGTGTTGATGGTGCTGTCGGCAGCAGGTGTGTTGGCCGGGATGCTGCTGCGTGTGCGCGCGTTTTTGTATCTCGGCGCGTCGTTCCTGCTGGTTTCAATGTTTGCGATGATCTGGCACGCGGCGGCGAATTTCGGCTGGACGTGGCTGTGGTACGTGACCGGTATCGTTGTTGGCTTGGCGATCATTTTGTTGTTTGCGATGTTTGAGAAAAAACGGAGCGAGTTGTTGCGTTTGGTCGAAGGCTTGCGCACGTGGGAAGCGTAGTTTTGAAGAAGCGTCGCGGCGAAATGGTCTTGGTTGACGAAACACTGCGGGCGGGCTATTTTCGCAGCTATGCCAAAGGTTTTCACAGAACGGGGCTTTGAGTTTTGGATTTACACCAACGATCATCCGCCTGCGCACAGCCACGTCATTCGAGGAAAGAAGAAGGGCAAGGGCAAAAAATCGGAGGTGTTGATTTACCTTGGTGATGAGGAGACCCCGCCTGCGCTCCGGGAAAATCGTGGCATGCGAAAAGCCGATGTCAAAAAAGCTTTGGGGATTGCGAACCGGCGACAAGATGAGCTTTTGATTGTGTGGAGAAATATTTATGGCGAATAAAACCCGCAAGTGGGAAATTAGTGACGAAGAGTTTGACCGTCAATACGAAGCTGCCACCAAACGTGGCAAGGAAGAAGTGGCAAAAGGCACTTACGCCGTTGCCGCGCGCTATAACAAAACGAACAAGCGAATTGTGATTGAATTGGCCAACGGGGCCACGCTGTTGATTCCTGCGCCCTTGATTCAAGGCTTACAAGCGGCCTCCGCCAGGGATTTGTCCGCCATTGAAATTCTGGGCACTGGAACGGGCTTGTACTGGCCGGCTTTGGAAGTTGAAATTGGTGTGGCAGGCTTGTTGGAAGGGGTCTTTGGATCAAGGGCGTGGATGGCAGAATTGGAACAAGCAGATGCCGCGTCCAAGCAGGCTGCCTGAATCGCAGGCAAGAGAACATTGAATTATGAAACTACTACTTCGATGGGCAAGCATTGCCATTGCATTATTTGCGGCAGCGTATTTTCTGCCGGGGATTCGCGTCAGCGGGGACGGCTGGATCGCCTACGCCGCGATGGCGTTGATCCTCAGCGTGGTCAATATGGTCGTGCGCCCGATACTGCGCTTCTTTGCCTTTCCCCTGACGGTTATCACACTGGGGCTGTTTTTATTGGTCATTAACGCCGTGACGTTCTGGCTCGCGTCGTGGCTGGCGGTGAATTATTTTAAAGTCGGCTTTCACGTGGACGATTTTCTCTCGGCGTTTTGGGGCGCGTTGATCGTCAGTGTGGTGTCCAGCGTGCTGTCGTCGTTATTCGATGACAAAGATCACAAATAATGTCGAACCGATGGTGATTTTCTCCAGACAAGCTTTTATCGCTATCGTATAACAAGTCCGCCAACTCTCGCCCGCATCCTGCGTCTGTCGTTGCAGCAGGTAAGGAAGCGGCTATGAGAATCTCACACAACATCGCACACATCCTGTTCACCGCCATCGCGCTCGGTACGATGGCCGTGACAGTCGCCGCACAACCAGGGACGCCGCTTCCCCCTGCCTACGGCATGAGCGATCAAAAACCCGGTTCCGTTTTGTTGTATCCGTACTATTCGTCGCACATCGTTTGGCCGCATCAGGAAAATACCAAAATCAACCTTACCAACACGCACACCACGCAGAGCACCTACGCCCACATGTTTTTCGTGGATTCCGGCACGTGCCAATCGGCAGACACGTTCGTTTGTCTGACGGCGAGCCAAACCTTTAGTTTTGTGATCTCTGACTACGATCCAGGCATCACGGGCTATTTGTTGGTGGTGGCGGTGGATAAGGCAACGGGCTTGCCGATTCAATTCAACTATCTGGCGGGCGATTACTACCTCAAGCTGCTCTCCGGGCATTCGGCGAATTTAGGAGCCGAAGCGTTTTCCGCACTCAAAACCACGCCCGCACCGCTCAACACCGACGGCTCAACAGCAGACATCAAGTTTGACGAGGTCAATTACAACGCCGGGCCGCGCGTGCTGATGCTCAACAACATTCCGAGCCGCTTGGACGGCAATGACACGCTGTTGCTGTTGACGCGCCTGGGCGGCAATCTGGCCGGCGGTGACAGCGTCTCTATCGGCGGAATCCTGGGGCTGACCTACGATGACGTCGAAAAAGGCTATAGCTTCACGCTCTCGGCGAGTAAGTGCCAGTACCGCACGAGCTTGTCCGACAGCACGCCGCGCATGGTGCCGCGCTTCACGACGATTATTAAGGCGGGACAATCAGGCTGGATGAAGCTGTGGCCGACGGGCGATTTGCCCGTCGTGGGCGTGATGATGAATCTGAATCCGAATGCGAACAATTCGGTGCGGGCTTACAGCGGTGGGCATAATCTGCACGCTTTGACGACGACGAATACCGGCGTGTTTACGATCCCTGTGTTTATTCCGACTTGTTGAGGCGGTTCGTGGCGACTCAACGTTTCGGCGCAGGTGGTGGCGGCGGCGGGGCCGTTTCCAAATCGCGCAAAACTTTTTCCGCTCGTTCCAACGCCTGACGCTGAATGTCTCTGGCTTTGCGCTCGGCAGAACCTCCGGGCGGTGGCGGCGGTGGCGGTGGCGGGACGGGCAAATTATGCATGCCGGGGACGCCATTGCCGATGATGAGGACAATCTCGGTTAGATTGCGTTTCTGATCGTGCGGCGAAATGGTGAGCAGGCGGGAGCCGTCTTCTCGATTGACTTGAAACACGACGGAGCCTTCTTGATCCGCGTCCCCCGAATCGCTGATTTCGTTGAGCGGCTGCTCTTTGTTGCCTTTGAAATGGTCGCGGTAAAACTGTGCTACTTCTTCGACCGAGTCTTTGGTGGAGAAGGTCACGACGGCTCCCGACATGGGGCCGAGCGAGCCGGATACGGTGTTCTCTCGTTTCGCGCCCGGATAAATCGGCACGCCGAGCTTCTCGTCCGGCACGCTTTCGGCGCTCTGCGACATCGTGGGAAGATTGCCGCGTTGCTTCATCTCCGCAATCGTCTGGGACGCTTTTTTGCCGACAAAATACACCGCCCCGATGACCGACGCGATGCCCAGCACCATGATGATGGCCAGCGAAATCAGCACGACTTTCAGCGTATTGCCGGATTTTTTCGTGGGTTCCATCGCCACGGGCGGCGGCGCGTGATAGGTTTGCGGCGTTTGCGGCAAATAGGCACTGGGCGCATGCATGGCTTCGGTTGCTGCTGCCGGTTGTGGCGTCGTCGGTGCGGCGATGGGCGGCGGTGCGGTTTGGGTTCCCACCCCTGGCGGCGTGGTGCCGAGCGGCAGCGTAGACGGCAACGAAGTCGTGGCAATCGGGGTTCCGCAAGCGTGACAGAATTTCGCGCCCGGACGAGTTTGAGTTCCGCAAGTCGTACATTGAATGGCCATAACGCGCCTCCGAGAAAAGCTTCCAAGACCTGGATTGTGAATGCAACGCAACCTAACAGGTTCATCGCTGCTTTGTCAACGACGTGACCTCTTACGCTGGTCTTGCCGCAGAAGTTCGCGCCGAGGTGGTTCATTGCTTGAGCAAGCAGGCCTTCAGCCCCAACCACTGCGACAAACGATAGCGATGGCGCGCGACCCACCCATACACGAGCAATTCCACCAGCAACAGCAACGGGACAGCGTAAATCACCGCGACCAGCAGCTTCCAGGGCCAATAGTGCCAGAAAAAATAGTTCACGCCGAACGCGCCGCGATAGACCTGACCGCGCCGCCCAATGACCTGGACTTTTCGCGCGCACTGTTCGTACGTAATGCCGAAACGTTGCAACTCGGTTTCGTCATAGGTTTGATAGGGCTGCACGAGGAAGAGCTTGCGCCGATCCATCCGTTGCACCCACTGCGCCGACCACGCGCAGAGGCCGCAATCGCCGTCAAAGAGCAGATACGCTTGTTGTCCTACTGCGATCATCGTTGTGTCCTTGTGCGGCGTAACGCGATTTGGCAAATCGCAAGGAATACACGCGATTTGCCAAATCGCGCTACCTCGCAAATTCAGCGACCTCCGTGTGCGCGGCAGTATATGCCAAGTGCGCCAAGCAAACGCCCCCGCAACAAAAGGTGGATAGCGCGGTAAAACCAAAGATGGATAGTTTCATATAGTGCCATTGACGATCCATTTCATCCAGCGTACACTGACGCACATCATCTGGCTTTGCTGTTTTGCTGTAACCTAAATATAACTTCACAAAGCTCGCGCTAGTCGGGCGCATCAACACCGTAGTTTCATTCGAACTGACTAAATATTTCGAGCGGCAGAAGTCTCTGGGGTTTTTCCTGGACACAGTTCGTTAGTTATGACTACCAGTAATCCGTTTTTCCCACACTCTCGCAACCTAAATTTTGAGGAGGTATCTATGCGAAACTTTCTTTCAGGATTTGCGCTCAGGTCAGGTTTGTTCCTGAGTTTACTCCTGGCTCTTACCGCATTACTCCAGCCAGCCAGTGCGCAAGTTCTCTACGGATCCATCACCGGTAACGTCTCCGACCAATCAGGCGCTGTTGTTCCGGGTGCGACCGTAACCCTTACCAATCAAGGAACCGGCCAAGTCCGCGAAACGATGAGCGGCGAAGATGGTTCCTACACTATCACCAACGTCTTGCCGGGCGTCTATGATTTGAAAGTCACGAAGCAGGGCTTTTCAACCTATACCGAAACCGGTGTCACCATCACGGCAAATAATATTTTGCGGAATGACCCGAAATTGAAAGTCGGCAACGTCAGCGAAGTCGTTTCGGTGACAGCAGCCTCGACGGCGCTGCAAACCGAATCGGCGACGGTGAAATCCGAAGTCAGCAGCAAGGAAATCCAAGCCTTGCCGATTGCCGCCTATCGGAACTATCAAACCATCATCAACCTGGTTCCCGGCACGACGACCGGTCGTTTCCAGAATGCGCAAACCGACACGCCCGAAATGTCGCTGACCACGAACGTCAACGGCACGGCGCGCAACAACAACAACACGCGGCTCGACGGCGCAACCAGCGTCAACATCTGGCTCCCGCACCACACCGCGTATGTACCTCCTTCTGAATCCATCGCCGAAGTGAACGTCTCGACGAACAACTTCGACGCCGAGCAAGGTCTTGCTGGCGGTGCAGCAATTCAAGTCATCAGCAAATCCGGCACGAACGAATGGCACGGTTCCGGGTTTATCTACCACGACAACCACAAATTCCGCGCGAAGAATTACTTCCAGGCCAATCAGGTCGTGATTGGTGGACAAACCATCAACACGCCCAACAAGCCAAAACAACTGCGCACGATTCCCGGCGGTACCTTCGGCGGCCCGATCAAGAAAGACAAACTTTTCTTCTTCGGTAGCTGGGAAGGTATGTTTGAAGGGCAAATTGCCGACGGACGGTTCACTGTTCCGACGGCGGACATTCGGGCCGGAAATTTCAGTTCCTACTTAGGCGCGGTCGTCAACGATTCCGCCGGGAACCCAATTAACGTGCAAACTGTTTCGGGGGCGACCGTTCCATTGCGCCAGGGGATGATTTTCGATCCCACGACCGGGAACGTTGACGGCACCAATCGGCGGGCCTTTGATGGCAACATCATCCCTGCCGCGCGCATCAACCCGATTACGGCAAAGGTGCTGGCCCTGATTCCTGCGGCGAACTTGCCCGGCGCTGCTGCGAACTACTACAACTCTGCGCCAATGTCGCTGGATCGCAATAACTACGACGTGAAAGTGAATTGGAATCGCGAGCAGAACCATCAAATCTGGACGAAGTTCAGCCACATGAAAGCCGATGCCAATGCGCAATTTGCATTGGGTGCCGCCGGTGGCCCTGGTCTTTGCGTCGGTACTTGCGGCAGCGGCGTGGGTATCACCAAATCCTACGTCGGCACGGTGGGACACACCTGGACGCTGGGCAGCGGCTTCATCGTGGATGGCAATTTCTCGGTGACGCAACGCACGCAGGACGTGACCGGGCCAGACTATGGCAAGAACATCGGGCTGGATGTCCTCGGTATTCCGGGGACGAATGGTTCCGATATTCGTCAGAGCGGCTTCCCGCAATTCAACCTGAACACCTACACTGGTCTCGGCAACCAGAACAACTGGTCGCCGATCTTCCGCGACGAGCGCAGCTACACCTTCACGCAAAATGCGTCGAAGATCAAAAACAACCACGACCTCCGTTTTGGCGCGGATATCGTCAAGCACAACCTGAATCACTGGCAGCCGGAAATTGGCGCTGGCCCGCGCGGTCGCTTCAATTTTACCGGACGCGAAACCGTCCTCAATCGCACGGGCGCACCGGGTGCGAATCAATACAATTCGTTTGCCGCATTTCTGTTGGGGACTCCGCTCACCGTCGAAAAGAGTTTGCAATATGAAACGATGACCACGCGCGAATGGCAAATGGGCTTCTTCGTGCGGGATCGTTGGCAAGCCTCGCGCAATCTGACCTTGACGTTGGGATTGCGTTATGAATTGTACCCGATCATGTCGCGCGCAGATCGCGGCATTGAGGTGCTGGATTTGAACTCGCCTGTACAACTGACCAACGGTACGCCGAATGGTCTGATGCAAGTGCTGTTGGGTGGTCGTGGCGGCAACCCCAGCGACCTGGGCGTACAGTCCAGTAAGCGACTGTTTGCTCCGCGGGTGGGCTTTGCTTATCGCATGGGGGACAACATGGTCGTACGTGGTGGCTACGGCGTCACCTACGATCCGATGCCGTTCGGACGTCCGCTGCGGGGCTTCTACCCGCTCACCATCGCGCAGGACTTCGTGTCCACTGCCACTGGACGCAGCCTCGTCTATACGCCATTCGGAACGCTGTCCAGCACGGTCGGCATCCCGAATTTCACCGGCCCAGACCTGAATCTGGCGCGCGTGAACCTGCCGGGTACGGTGCAGATGCGCACGCCGATCAATGGGCGCGTCAATCGTGGTTACATTCAATCCTGGAACCTGTTCGTCGAACGTAAACTCATCGGCGACATCAAGATTGAAGCGGGCTACGTTGGCACGCAAACCGTCCGCGCTTTGGGCGACACCGAAGGCAATGCTGCCGAACCGGGCGGCGTCCAACCGTTGAATACGAGATATGGCCGTACCGCCAGCACCTTGCTGTGGGACGGTCAATTCAGCGCGAACTACCATGCGTTGCAAGTGGCGGTCAATCGTCGCTTTGCCAACGGCTTCTTCCTCAAAGGCGCGTACACCTGGTCGAAGGCCATCAACATGACCGACGACACGGGCTGGGCGGGCTTGACCTTCAACTCGCCTTCGCAACGTGCGCGTAATCGGGCGTTGGCTGGTTACGATATTCCGCACAACTTCAACATCGGCGCGGCCTACGAATTGCCGTTTGGGCGAGGCAAATCGTGGGCGAGCGATGGTGCGGCGGCAGCCGTCTTGGGCGGTTGGCAGCTCAGCACCATTTGGAATGCGGTGCAAGGTCGTCCCTTTACGGTCGTGGCTGACGGCGGTACTTGTGCCTGTCCGCTGGGTGGTTCACAGACGCCAGACCTGATTGGTGCGGTGAACAAGCTGGGCGGCATTGGCTCGGCGGTTCTCGGCGTTGCCAATCAACCGTTCTTTGATGCCAGCGGATTCCGTCTGGTAACGGGCGCGTCACGGTTTGGTTCTGCTGGACGTAACATCTTACGTGGCCCTGGCTTCGCAAATCTGGACGTGTCGTTGCTGCGCACGTTCCGCCTCACTGAACGAGTCACCATAGACTTGCGCATAGATTCGTTCAATTTCACGAACACTCCGCACTTCAACAACCCGGCGAACAACATGTCGGGCGGCAATTTCCTTGTCATCACAAGTGCGGCACAGGATCAACGGCAATTCAGAGGCGGGCTGCGGCTCGGTTTCTAAACGGTTGTGACTGTCACATCAATCAAGCGAGCGGGTGAGGCAACTCCTCCGCTCGCTTTTTTATTGCCCAAATAGGCTCCGTTTCCACCCTTGCCGCATATTCGTGATGTGTATACACTACGGGCGTGTTTACCTGGGATGAGAAGAAGCGCCGCATCAATCTCAAGGAGCATCGGCTGGATTTCATAGACGCCGAGGAAGTTTTTGCGGGCGCGACCTTCACCTTCGAGGACGACCGGTTCGACTATGGCGAGCAACGATGGGTGACGTTAGGTATATTGCGCGGTGTGGTCGTCTCAATTGTGCATACGGAAACGGCAGCGGAAATTCGTGTCATTTCCATGCGAAAGGCAACGAAACGTGAACAAAAAATCTTCTTCGAAAACGTCCAAGACTGACTGGGCGCACTTACACAGCCTGAAAGACAAAGAGATTCACCTCTCGGCTGAGCATCCTGAGGCGGATCCCAAACACATCGTGCGTGGCATTGTGCGGCGCGGTTTGCAGCCGGTCGCGCGGAAAGAAGCGATCTCGTTACGTGTGGATGCTGATGTGCTCGCCTGGTTTCGGGAGCAAGGGGCAGGTTGGCAAACGCGCATAAATATGGTGCTCAAGGCTTTCAAAGAGGCTTCAGCGCCGCCGCCCACCACCACCACGCGCAAAGCCCCGTCCCGCAAGCGTGCCAACCTTTGAGTCTCCGCTCAGACGCGCGATACTGTATCTTCCTGCGCACTGGCGAAGAGCAAGGCAACTCTGACGTCGGCTTTTTTACGGCTCTCAACAGGAAGGCACACGATCAATTTTCCAGCAGATAATACGCCCAGTCTTGCAGCCGATTTTCGCGTAGGTCTCGTGCGGCGCAGGTTTTCGTTTTGATAGACCACGATAATTTCATGCGCTTGCACTTCAGAAACTGCCTCCAACACATACGGCAGCAGCTTTTGATGATCCAGCAGCGAGTTGCTATAAGCACGGAGAATCACCATTCCGATAGCGAACTTCTCCATCTTTTGCTGCGACGGAATGTTTTTGTCACTCGTGACGATGACTTCAAAATCCGCTTGCGCCAGCGTCAGCAGTTCGCCGTTTTTCTTTTCCTTCCATCCCAGGTCATCCACGTGCGTTACGTCATGCTGTGGGAAGAGCTTTCCCAAACGCCAGTCAATCTGCTCGTCCAATAAGATACGCATTCGTTATCCGATCTTTTCTGCCAACCACCCTTGCTCCAACGCTTCTCGCACGCGCGCCAACACTGCATCCACATCGGCAGGGGACAAGCCACGATAGCCCGCGAGAAAATCATCTACGGTCATCCCTTGTCGCAAGTAATCAATCAGGGTCGTGACCGGCACGCGCGTTCCAGCAATCGTAGGTGTCCCCGCTAAAATCTCTCCGTGGATAGTGATGGGAGGTTGCGCCGTCGGAGAGGAGGGCGGCAAGGACTCCGGCACATCTGCCACGATCACCCCGAGTTGACCTGGTCTTGGTCTGCGTTTCAATGTTTTTACTGTCATAAATACTTCCTCCTACAGTGATTGATTCAGGCGGCAAGCTGTTCGATCTGGCGAATTTTCTTTGGCGCTGGGGTTGTGTAGAAATAAGCAACGACCTCTGCCTCGCTCCACGAATGCCCATCCTGCTTGTCTATGTATGCGAAGACAGCGGCAGGTGCATAACCTTCCCTTGCCATGTCTTCCGATCTGGCCAGGAAGACCCAGCAAGCTTCGTACTCGCTCCGAAACTGGACGGGATCGAAATGATACTGGCGCAATTCTTCCGATGCAGAAACTCTTTGTCGGATATCTTGCTCGGCAATTTTTAAGGCTTGCTCAATATTTATAAAGTAACCTCTAGCAATACTGTGGACATTTTTTAGGTAAACGCAAAATGAAATGAGTCGTGAGAC
>CAZWAK010000194.1:0-13824 GCA_964631865.1 uncultured Heliobacteriaceae bacterium
GAACTCTACAATCGCCGCACCGAAGACGCGGAACTCGAACGCCTGACGTTTTGTCTGCTGGGCGTGGCGACGCCGTCCGATCTAATCCGCGACACGCGCACGACGCCGTTCAATATTGGCCAGCGCATTGAACTCAACGATTTCACCGACGACGAAGCGGCTCCGCTCAGCAAAGGGTTGGGGCGCGAAGACAAGACCGCGACGAAGTTGCTCAAACGCATTCTGTACTGGACAGGCGGGCATCCGTATTTGACCCAACGCCTCTGCCAAGCCGTCGCCGCCGACGCGAATGTCCACGATGCAGGCGGTGTAGATTGTTTGTGTGAAGAATTGTTTTTCACCACACGCGCCCGCGAACGCGATGACAATTTGCTCTTCGTGCGCGAACGCCTGCTGAAGAGCGAAGCCGACCGCGCGGCGTTGCTGGATTTGTACAAAAAGCTGCGCGAGAACAAGCGCGTCAAAGACGACGAAACGAACCCGCTCATCAGCGTGTTGCGCCTCTCCGGCATCACGCGCGTGGTCGAAGGGTTGTTGTACGTGCGCAATCGGATTTACTACCGCGTATTTGATCGGGAATGGGTGCTGGCGAATTTGCCGGATGCCGAACTGTTGCGGCAACGGGCTGCGTATCGGCGCGGCTTGTGGCGCGCGGCGGCGGTGGCGGCGGTGATTATTGCTGCGTTGGGCGCGCTCTCGTTCGTCGCGATTCGGCAACGCAATCGCGCGGTGCAATCGGAGCAAACGAACCGGCGATTGTTGTACACGGCGCAGATGAATTTGGCGAGTCAGGATTTGGAGAACGGCAGCTTCGGGCGCATGCGCGAATTGCTGGATGCGCAGCTTCCCGCCGCTGGGCAGGAAGATAAACGCGGGTTCGAGTGGTTTTATCTTTGGCGGCTGGCTAATGGCAATACGCGAAAGCTGGCTCCCAACGCGAAGACCGTATCCCTTGCGCTTTCGCCTGACCAAAAACAATTAGCGGTTGTGGATGATAAATATGACCTCACACTTTGGGATGCTACGACTTGGCAAAAGGGAAAAACCCTGAGCGGTTTTGGTCGGGTTGTGTTTTCCCCGGATGGTCGCAAACTGGCGGGGTGGGGACGGCAGGGCAAGCTACGACTTTTGGATTTGACCACCGATCAGGAAGCCAAAGTCAAGGAAGGAGTTTCCTCCGACTCTGGTTATTTTGTGTTCTCACCGGATAGTCGAAAACTGGCGGTTGGATATCAGAACGGAACCATTAAAGTCTGGGATATTGATACGTGGCAGGAATCGCTTTCAATTGTCGCACATCAGAAATTAGGCACCAGCGGGCAATGGATGCCCCTTGAGTTTTCTCCCGACGGGAAGCTCCTGGCTTCCCGTGCATTAGACGGAAAGGTGAAGGTCTGGGACGCCGTTACAGGCAAGGAAGCCCGGGCATTCAATGTTTCTGGGCAAAACTTCTCCTATTCCCAATTCTCGCCTGACAGTCGTCGCCTGGCGATTGCTGATGAATCCCTTGTGATTTGGGATGTGTTAACGGGGAAAGAACTGCTGAAGATTAAAACGGCCCAGAATTCAATCTATCTACCTTCCTTTTCACCAAGCGGGCAGATGATAGCTGCTGTTGATGGCAAAACCGTTAGAGTATGGGATGCCAAAACAGGGCGCGAGCTATTCGCCTTCAAGGGACTCAGCGACTCTGCCGATACCTTTGTTTTTACCGAGGCAGGAAAGAAGTTGATGGTAATTGATAGGAATGCAACGGTTTTGACCTGGGATTTAGCCCCTGCATCAGAGCCGGAAATAATAGCGATTGAAACGGCTGCCGGACTGTCAAGGATATCTTCTGACGGAAAGACACTTGTCGCTTCTACAGAGGATGGCAAAGTGCGGGGTTGGGATGCTTTGTCAGGTAAGGAACGTTTTGCCCTCAGCCCGCTTGGTAATAACAAAGAAGAGGTAATGGCGGCGTTCACCTCCGATGGAAAACGGCTGGTTACGGTGAATGTTTACAGCGAATTTAGTAATGCCCATGATGTCAAAATCTGGAACCTGGAAACGCAACAAGTGCTCCGGGAATTTCGACTCAAGGTGGCAAGTGAAAGCTCCATTTCGGGGCTTTCTTCTGATGGGACGCGACTAATTACGCGAGAACGCGCAGGCCGGGAGACCATCGCGAAAGTCTGGGATGTGGAGACAGAGCGAGAACTGTTTTCTGTCAAAGATAGTTTTGGCGGGTCGAGTTTATATCAAACAGCGTTCTCGGCTGATGGGAAACAAATCGCCTTTGCAATGTTGAGAAAGATCGTGCTGTGTGATGCGCAGACAGGGAAGGAACTTCGCACGATTGAGAAATCCGCCATCACGATAGGCATCGCGTTTTCGCCTGATGGAGAACGGCTGGCAACGTCAACTTTTGAGGGGGATGTGAACCTCTACGAAGTCAAAACCGGTCGCAGCATCTCCAGTGTCAGAGGCCACACCGGCATGGTTAGCGACATTGCCTTCTCGCCCGATGGCAGACGACTTGCCTCGGCAAGTTTTGATCACAAGATCAAGCTTTGGGATGGCAACACCGGGCAGGAATTGCTGCAACTCTCCGGGCATACCAATGAAGTCTGGTCGGTCGCCTTCGCACCCGATGGCAAGACGCTGCTGTCCACAAGCAAAGACAAAACCATCCACTTCTGGCGCGCGGCTACCGACGCAGAAGTGCAGGCGCGGCGCGGGCCATGACCGGCAATGGTGCAACGCGCAACGCTCGCGCTGAGGATTTTGGGACAAGCCAGCCATTCTCAGGTTGGGACTGCGGGAGGGACATTGTTCATTTCTTCCTTTTTCCTTCTTCATTGTCTCTTCTTTATCGGGCGAGGAAATACCCCGAAAACAATGAAGAAGGAAGAATGGAGAAGGAAGAATGTACACCTTGCACTATCTGTTTTTTCAAATTGAGAATTACTGGCGACAAGCATTTTCAATACAGCAAATACTTTTGCCGCAGTGCTTTGAACTGCTCCAACTCGCTTTGCCAGATTTGTCGCAGTGCTTTGGCTTCGCTGCCTTGCTTGAAAGCAGCGAAGATGTTGTCGCTGACGAGCAGGCGATTGAAGCGGTCTACGTTGAAGTCTTTCGGGTAGAGTTTGTAAATCTGCGCGGCCATTTCCAAGCCCATCAAGACTGGCTCCAACACGTCTCGGTTCGTGATGATGAGGTTGACGCCGCCGCACTCCAGGCCTTTGTTGACGCTCGTCGTGGGCGTAAAGCGCACGGGCACGAAACGCACGCCGGGCAGTTTGGCGGCATGGAGCGCGGCGGCTAATTTCTGGCCGTCAATGTATGGTGCGCCGATGACTTCAAACGGCGTGTCCGTGCCGCGTCCGACGGAAACGTTCGTGGGTTCGAGCAGGCACACACCGGGGTACAACGTGGCTTGCGTCAGGCTGCGCATATTGGGCGAGGGGTTGATCCACGTCAGCCCCGTTTCATCGAACCACGCGCCGCGCCGCCAGTTTTCGACTTTGACGATTTGCAAATCGGCGTTGATGTTGCGTTCGGCATTGAAGAGTTGCGCGAGTTCGCCCGCCGTCATCCCGTGACGAATCGGCATGCGATGATGCGCGATGAACGAAAGCTTGTCGGCGTCGGCGAGCGGGCCTTCGACGTCTGTGCCGTTGATCGGGTTGATGCGGTCGAGCACGACGAATTTCACTTTGTTCTTCGCCGCCGCTTCGAGCGCCAAGCCCATCGTCGAAATGAAGGTATAAAACCGCGCGCCGATGTCTTGAATGTCAAAGACGAGCACGTCCAGGTTCTTCAGCATTTCATCGGTCGGCCTGCGCGTTTCGCCGTACAAACTGAAAATCGGCAAGCTGGTTTTTTCGTCCGTCGAGTTCGTGATTTTCTCCTGATCCAACGCGCCGCGAATGCCGTGTTCAGGCGAGAACAGCGCGACGAGCTTGACGTCCGGCGCTTTGAACAGCAGGTCAATCGTCGTATTGCTGCTGCGGTCTTTGCCGGTGTGATTCGTGATGAGGCCGACGCGCTTGCCTTTGAGCATTGTGTAGTTGTCGCGGGCGAGCACGTCAATGCCGTTGAGGGAAGGGTGGTCGGTGGTCGGTGGTCGGTGGTCGGTGGTTTTAGGCATCAGTTCGCGGGACGCAAGGGTCGTGGAGCCGAATGGAGAAGCGGTGATTGAGGCGGTCACAATTGTTGCCACGCGCCCGCGCAGGCTGCTGACATCCGCAGGCTTTTTCGCGTCGAGTTTCGGATGCACGCGATTGCTCAAGAAGACAACAAACGTTTGGCTCGTCGGATCGAGCCACAAGCCTGTGCCGGTGAAACCGGTGTGACCGAAGCTGCCAACCGGAAACAAATCGCCGCGATTCGCCGAGAAGCCCGTGAACATATCCCAGCCCAAGCCGCGCACGTTGCCGTCCACCGCGTTGCCGCCCGACGCGCGGCCTTCGGTCATTCGTGCGACGCCCATCGGACTCAAGATGCGCGTGCCGTTGAGCGAGCCGCCGCTCAAAATCATCTGGCAATAGCGCGCCAAATCATCAGCCGTCGAAAACAATCCCGCGTGTCCCGCAACGCCGCCGAGCAAGTAGGCGCGTGGGTCGTGAACTTCGCCGCGCATCCAACGGCCTTCGCGTTGTTCGGTCGGCGCGACGCGGGCTTGCAACGCTTGCGCGGGCGCGAAGCCCGTGTCTTTCATGCCGAGCGGGCGGAAGATATTTTCGGCGGCGAATTCATTGAGCGGCTTGCCGCTGAGGCGACGCACCAATTCGCCGAGCACTTCAAAATTTACGTCCGAGTAAATGAACTTCGATCCAACTTCGGCCATTGGCGCAAGCTGCCAAATCCTTTCCCAGGCCTTCTCAATGCCGTGTTGATAGTCTTCAATCGGATTGTCTGCGATCAAGCCGGAACGATGCGTGAGCAGTTGCTCGACGGTGATCGTTCGCTTGCCCATCTCGCCGAATTCGGGGATGTAGCGCGCGACGGGATCGCCGAGTCGAAGCTTGCCACGCTCGACCAGAATCATCACTGAAGTCGCGGTCGCCACGACTTTTGTGAGCGAGGCGAGATCGAAGATTGTGTCGAGCGTCATCGCTTCTGTTTGTGGCTCCAGCGCGCGATTGCCATAAGCTTTGCGCCAGACGATTTTGCCTTGCCGAGAGACCAGCACGACTGCGCCGGGCAATTGTTTTTTGGCGATTTCGGCGGCGATGGCTTCGTCAATGTAGGCAAGTTGTTGTGCTGACATGCCGACCGCTTCCGGCGTAGCAACGGGCAAGGATTGCGCGAAGGCGAATGGCACAAGCATTGAGCAAATGAGGGCGGCGGCGAGTAGTTGGATCGTTTTCATAGCGGCGCAATCATAAAACACGGATCGCGCGGATGCCACTGATTGGCACGGATTTTCAAGCGCGCTTCTGTTTTGCTCTGTATCATCCGTCCGATCCGTCTTCCATTTCTTTTTCTGTCACAAATCCGCTTTGGCAGACGTTTAGCCAGCAGCGAAAGAAATCGCCCCGATGGACGGGAAAGATTGATACACTACACGGACGACAACAGACGACAAGCGCTGCGGAGAGGATCCTCTGAATGGTTGTCACGGAAGAAAAATTGAGAGAAGCCATCGCCACTACCGCCCCCTTCTCACCACCCGAAGAGGTCGAAGCCGAAGTGTGTTCGGAGACCTGGGCTGAGGCCGAGTTTGAGCAGATTTTCCTCGAACATTATGGCCGCATTGTGGCCGTGCTGTTTCGCCTGACGGGCAATCGCGCGCAGGCCGAAGAGTTGGCGGGCGATGTGTTCTGGAAAATTTATCGCCAGCCGCTTCCGCCCGACCGCGATCACAACGTCGGTGGTTGGTTGTATCGCGTGGCGACGCGGCTCGGCATTGATGCGCTGCGCGCTACGGCGCGGCGGAAACATTATGAACAGGCCGCCGGAAAAGCCGCGTACGAATCCGGCACGGCGAGCGATGACCCGTTGGCCGATGTGCTGCGCGACGAAAAACGCCAGCGCGTCCACGCAGTGCTGGCGGCGATGAAACCCGCGCAAGCGCAACTGCTGATGCTGCGGCAAGGCGGGCTTTCGTACCAGGAATTAGCCGAAGTGTTCAGCGTCAAAGCCAATTCGATTGGCACGCTGCTCGCGCGCGCGGAAGCGGAATTTGAGAAGCGATTCCGCGAACTCTACGGAGAAACGAAATAGCGGTTCTCCGCTGAGAGGTACAAGTTATGATCTGTCTCGACGAAGGAATTTTACGCGCTCATCTGGACGGCGAATTGACCGAGTATGAATCGCTGTCGGTCAAGCGCCACCTGAGCCTGTGCGACCCATGCCGTCACAACTATGAAGCGATTGTGACGCGCGCCCAAAACCTGCATTCGTTGTTGGCGGATTTGTCGCCACTGCCGTCTGAACTGCGCACCGATGCGTTTGCGGCGCAATGTGCCTTCACGCGCTTCAAAGCGCAATACGAAGTGGATTTCGACACCGTCACTTTTGTTCGCCCCGCGACGGCGAATTTGCATTTGGTGCTGCCGGAGCCGGGGAATTTGTTCGCCCGCTTGATTTCTTCCGCACAACAATACGCCCGCGATTTCGGCAAACGATTGCCACGAGTTCAAGCCACAAGTGAGCTTCGTTTTCTGCTACCGGACGAGGCATTATTCGAGCGGCTGCCGCGTGCGATGCAGGCCAATTGGGAAGAATTCAAACGCAATCCGCACGGCTTCCTTTCGCAACTCTGGCGCGGCGACGGTAGCAATCCGGTGCGACGGCGCAGACTACAAACCGGCACGGCGACCGCGATGGCTTCGTATCTGTTGGTGTTCACAACGTTGATTGTGGCCGGGGCGCTGAATCTCGGCAAGAACGAGAAGCCCTCTGATCTGAAGCTCATCGAATACATCAAACTTCCGTCTCCGCCGCCGCCGGAAACCCAAGCCGAAACCGGGCCGGATCACGTTCCGACGGGCAAAGGCGGAATCATCGGCGGCAGCAAAGCCACCGCCGATCCCGCGCGTGGCGGCGGCGGCGGCGGTCGCAGTGAAATGACGCCCGCGAGCAATGGCAATCCGCCGCAAATGTCGCCCTTGCCCCAAGTGAGGCCGCCCGACCCTGAGCCGGTCAAAACCGACGCGACGCTGATTGTTCCCGAAACGACCGTGGGCGATGAAGCCTTGTCGAAGCCGCTGCCGCGCCCGACCGGAGTGAAAGACGGCGCGGATGCTCTGCCTTCAAGTGGCACGGGCAATCCTGCTGGCATCGGCAACGGGCAAGGCACAGGCGCTGGGCCGGGCGCAGGCACAGGCCAAGGCCCAGGCCGCGTCAACAATCAAGGCAGCGGCGAAGCGACACAGGGCGGTGGATTGAGCAGCAACAATGATCTCGGCACGGGGGTTGAAATCTTCGACGCGACCTACAGTTTGCAGCCGAGAATTGTGTGGAAAGAAAGAGCCGCGTACACCGAAGAAGCGCGGCAGAAGGGCATTCGCGGCACTGTAATTCTCAGCCTGGTGTTTGGAGCCGATGGGCGTATCCACAACATCCAAACCCTGCGTGGCCTGCCGCAAGGCTTGACCGAAACTGCCATCGAAGCCGCTAAGAAAATCAAGTTCCGCCCCGCGATCAAAAACGGAGCGCCCGTGAACGTGCGGATGCAGGTGGTGTACGAATTCAATTTGTATTAAGGCAAAAAAAGAAGGGCAATGATTGCTCATCGCCCGCGAATCAGAAAGTATTTGAGAGAGTCTGAAATGTCCTAAATTGCTGATTGAGAAAGTTGGTTAGTAGCGGCGGTTTTTTTCTTTTTGCCGGTGATAAATGTACCCACCTGCTGCGCCGACAAGGCCGCCAATCAACGCGCCTTTGCGCCCGCCCATCAGACCGCCACCGCCCGCGCCAATCGCAGCACCAATGCCCGTGCGTTTCAGCCCGTCGTTCCGGCTGCGGTTGCGATCATAGTTGTAGTACGGATCGTTGTCGTACTGATAGTCGCGGTTGCGATTGCGGCGATAGTCGCGGTCGCGTTGATAATCGTAATCCCGATCATCGTAGTTCACGGCGCGAACGTTGCGGCTGCGAGTGCGGCATTGCGTTTGCGCAAACGCGCTGGGCGCAACCGAGGTGAGCAGGATACCAGCCATCAAAACTAACGCGAAAACTGATTTGTACATGGATTTGGTCATAATCTTTTCCTCCGAGAGAGTAGGGGGTCTCTTCAGACCACCAATATCTTTTTCCTATTCAAGCTCGATCCTCCGTTGCCAGTTCAACTTTGGGTCGTGACGCTGTTGTCTATTACAACCCCTGTGCCAGAGCCTTCGGCCAAGCGCAATACCACCGACAAATCGCTTTAGAGAAACAATTTAGCTGGGATGCTTAGCGTTATAAGTGGGGCCGCAAAACGACTCATAAACCACCATCCCGTGTGCGGTTGTACACCAAAGCGTTGAATGGTTGGAAAAACCAATTTGAAAGAGTAAGATTCTCTTTCTCTTTGTTAGATCACACGAGAATTAAGGCAATGCCGTGTCGGTCAGCCCCGCCAGCCGCACGAGATTTCGCTTCATCCTCCCTCTCCATCCGAGGGCAGCCAGGGTTCCGCTATGATGTCAAAAGACCTCTTCGATCAAATTGTTGCCGTCCTGTTGCCGGAAATGGACGATCTCAGCGAACGCAAATCGCTCGTCAAGAAGGCGCTGGTCGGCTCGAAAATTGTCAGCAAAATCCATTGGGAAGGCGACGCCAACACCTTCACGATTCGCCTGGTGCAGCGGCTCGACGATTACGGCACGTTGCCGAGCGGCCAGCTTGCGTTGGTGGCCGTGTTGCTTGAAGTTCGGCAGCAGGTCGGCGTTGAGCGACAGGCGCGGATTGATGCGCTGCTCAGCAACCTTCTCGTGACGTCAGACAAAAACGAAGCCACTGTCCCGCCTGCCTCGCGCCCCACCAGAAAGGGGAAGCTGCCTGAAAAGAACGTCTTCGACCGAGGTGCGACGTTGTCTCCCTACGATTCCAGCCCGTTGATTGAGCCATCCAAATCTATCGAACTCCCCACGCCTTCCACACCGCAATTCTCGTTTCGGCTGGAAGGAAAAGACGCGCTGGGAAATCAGGTGAAATGCGCGAGCGAGGTGGATTTGGTGTTTGACTACAGCCAGATTACGGACAAGCTTCTCGCCGTGATACACGGGCAGGAGCTAGCCAGGCTCCAACACGAAAGCGGCGCGTTAGGCATCAGTATCATCGCGAAAGGCTTCACGATTCGCGACGGCAAATGGCATCAAACGGCGCGATTTCAAAACGGCGCATTGGCGGAACCCGTGCGCTTTCAACTCAAGGCGGCAGAGCTGCCCGTAGAGGACGCGGGCATTCACGTGATCTTTGATAAAGCGGGGGCCGTGCTCTACGAATTTCACTTGGCCGTTCAGTTGGTCGAAGCATTCGAGATCGCGGACATTTCCAAGCTCGCCGCGTTGCCGACGCCCGAAATGGATTTGGACGAAATGATGGAGGTGCAGGAAGAACCCCGCACGGCGCGCTTGCTGCTCTGGCTGGACGGCGACAGCATCAGTTACAGCTTTATCCAGGAGGACGATCTCGAACAACCGCTGGCCGGAGAGTTCAAGAAAATCACCCGTACGTCGTTGAGCGATTGTCTCGGCAAGATTCAGAGCCTTTTGGAACCCGTTTCCAAGCACATCATCTGGAACAAGCTCGGCTATCGGATTGATGAACCGCAGAGTGACGGGGAAAAGCGTGCTTTCGGGGAATTTATGGAACGGGTCGCCACCGCTGGCTCGATCCTGTACTTTTCTTTGGCCGAAGACGACGAATGTCGGCAATTGCTGCAAACGATCAATGACCTTGCGCCGAACAGTCGTCTGAGCATTTCGACCGACTGCGCCTTTCTGCCCTGGGAAATTTTGTATCCCCATCGGTATCACTTCGAGTGGCCAGACGACAAGAAAGCCAAAGCGCCGCTGCAAGCGCAGGATTTCTGGGGCTATCGTTTCGCCATCGAATGTTTGCTCAAGGCCAAAACCACGTACAAACTTCCCTTTCGTGCCCATCAGACCGCGCCCCCTTTCCTCAGTTGCAATCTCAACCCCACGATTGATGCGATTGCCGGGGACGCAAAGCCTGTAATGGAGCAGGAACGCTGGGTCAAACAACTGGATGCGAGCAAATACAAGACTGATCTGCGCAAAACCGGCGCTGAGATCAAGGACATGCTCTTCACCGACGATTACCCCGCAACGGTGATTTATCTCTATTGTCACGGCAGCAACGACAAACCTTTTCAGGACAACCAAAAGGAATTGCTGGAATTGGATGAAGGCGTCCGCATTGATCCCAATGTGTTGACCGATGGCAGCACTTTCAAACACGGCCCCATCGTATTTTTGAATTCCTGTAGTTCGGGAGCCTTTTCGCCGTTGGCCTTTTTCAACTTCCTGACGCGCTTTCGCGAAAAACGGGCGCTTGGCTTGATTGCTACGAATTTTCCCGTGCCTGCCGCGTTTGCCGCCAAATTTGGCTGGGAGATTCTTGAGAACTACTTACAACCGCCGACCAAAACGCTCGGCGATGTTTTGTTACGAGAACGGCGGCGCTTGCTGGATGCGAAAAATCCGCTGGGGTTGTTTTATTCCCTGCAATGTCCAATGGGGATCACCGCGCGCCCCCTCCAATAAACCTCGCGCGCAGAAAGGAAACAGTATGAGCGACAAACAAGTCACGATCAGTGTCAGCGATTTACACGTCGGCGGCGGCCCGGACGACCCCGGCGACGATCACGTCTATCACAAGCAACAATTCAGCCAATTCATTGCGCAGCTCAGTGACTCGGCGGAAGGACGCGCGGGCGAAATCGAGTTGTTCATCAACGGCGATTTTCTGGAATTCGCGCAAGTCAATCCCGGCGCGTACACGCTCGGCTCGGCGAAATACTGGTGCTCCGAAGCGGAATCCATGCAAAAGCTGGAACCGATTCTCCAGGGGCATCCCGACATCTTCGCCGCGCTCAAACAATTCAGTAGTCAGGGCAATTTGGTGACGATGGCCGCCGGAAATCACGACGTAGAGCTTTTCTGGGGCGATGTGCAGCGGCGGTTGCAGGAAGTCGCCGGGTCCATCTCGTTCGCGCTCGGCGAAGAATGGTTCACGCGTTACGACGGACGCTTGAAAATCGGGCACGGGCATCAGTTCGATCCGGCGAATCGGTTCGAGAGTTGGTGGAATCCGATTTTGGCCGGGCCGGACGGCGTCGCACGTTTGGAAATGTGCCCCGGCACGTTGTTTATGGTCAAGTTCGTGAACTGGCTCGAAGGCGAGTTTCCGTTTGCCGACAACATCAAACCCGTCACCAATCTGCGGCAGATTTTATGGAAGGAAGACCGCCTCAGCTTCGCCGCCGTCGCGTGGATGCTGGCCCGATTTCTCGCGCGACATCCCGGCTCTGCCTTGAGCACTACAGAGGACAAGACCAAGCTGGCCGCACGTCTGCGCGAGATGATTGAGTACGACGATGACTTTGCCGCGCAAATCATGACGCTGTACCAAAAGGTGCGCACGCCAAATGCCACCGTCGCCGATGTGCGCCAGAAGCTCAAAACAGACGAAGCCGTGTTCGAGTTTTTGTGCGACGTGATGCCGCAATTGCCGCCCGCAGAATGGATGCCGATTCTGGACGCCGCCGGACAAGGCGCGAGTTTGGGCATCGGCGGCAAAGACTCGACGTTGGGCATTGCCGACCCGAAAGCCCGCAATGACAAAGAAACCTTGCGCGCCGCCGCCCGCGCCGAATTGGACGCGGCAGACGGCCCGGAAATCGTTGTGATGGGACACACGCATCAACCCGACGAAAAGCGCAGTCAACGCGGCGTGTACTACAACACCGGTTCGTGGACACGCTATGCCGAATTGTCGCAGATGGAAGACCTGACGCTGGAAAACCTGCGCCACGAAGAGCGATTCCCGTACCAATTGAACTACGTCCGCGTCGAACGATTGGCAGACAACCGCCTGAAATCTGAGATGATCTGTTATGAGCAGAGCTAGTTTGCGCTACCGTTGTGGCCTCTTCACGCTCAATCGAAAACCGCCTAACTCGGGTTCTTTTCCCAAACAAACCCTATCTGGTCAAGTAATCGCACTTGTTCAGAAGAAAGCTTATCGGCTTTCTTATTTTGCCGCTGCTTCGATACCCATTTGCCAAGTGCAGAGTTATCAACATAGTTAGTCGGCACATCACAATCCCTATGGATCGCTTTGAATTCCAGTAATTCGGCATAACGGACTTCCCAAGGCTGTTTGGGACCAGCAAGCGCCCAAGTAAAGCCTATTTCTTCAAGGAGCTTCACTCGTTCTGGATGCAATTCCCCGCTTTTCTTTAGCCCACGCTGAACACTAACCCACCTGGCAAGAGCCGCATTTTCTTTCCAATCAGAAGGTACCTCACAATTTCCATGTGTCTGTTTGTAATTGACGAGTTCATCGAATCGGGACTTCCACGCCATACTTATCCCATCCTCACCGATGCGACGCCTTGAGGATAACCACACGAAGCCAAGTGCTTCCAGTTTAGCAATGCGGTCGGCGGAAAGCTTTCCACTTCTTCGCTGGCTTCGCATGTTATTCACGAACTGACCAAGCTTGGGAATCTCAGGGTACTCAAACGGCACGTCACAATGACCATGTTTGGCCTTAAACTTTGCCAAGTCCTCTAAGCGATCTTCCCAGGTACCGACATCCCGGCTTTTCCAAGTAAAATCAAGCTCATCCAATAACCGAATTCTTTCTTCAGATAATAATGTTCCTTTTTTACGACGGTCACGTTGAGCGCTTACCCAATTTGCAAGTTTGAGGTCTTCTTTCCAACGGTTAGGTACATCCGCATTTCCATAATCAGCGTGATATTGCTTTAATCGCTCATACATCTCTTGCCATTTGCGATCCTGGAGGTTGCTGTTCCACGTAAAGCCCATACTGTCCAACAGAGCTTTCCGTTCAGTGCTTAGTTGCCCATTTAAGAGTTTTGCTCGCTGCTGCGCAACCCATCCGGCTAATTCACTATTATCGCTTTCATCTAGCCCTGCCTCACAATGTCCATGTTTGATCTGAAACTCTCTAAGCTCTCCAAACTTTTCCATCCAACTTTCTTCACGAGCGTCCCAATAAAATCCTAATTTATCCAACAGTTGAATTTTTTCTTGGGAGAGTTGTCCCTCACGATGTGTTCCTCTTCGCCTTTGCCTTTGAATCCAAACCCAACTCGCCAGTTTTGTGTTTGAATGAGTTCGCGGCACATTCGGATTTCCGTGCTCGCGCGTGTATTTTTCCAATTCCTGATACCAGTTCATCCACGTTTCTTCTGCCTTCCGTTTCTGAAAATCCCAGACAAATCCGATCTCATTCAATCGTGCAATTTGCTTATCGCTCAAAGCCCCTTTCTTCCACAGAACACGCCGCCCTATGACCCAAGCAGCAAGGGCAGGGTCTTCTTCCCAACCAGTCTCGACATTGCAATGTCCGAATCTCTCTTTGAAAGCTTTAAGTTTCCCAAACCAGACATCCCACTTAGAGCAAAGATTCTCTAGGCATCGCGTTGTAACGGCAGTCCGAAGATTTTCCCAAGAAAGCTGTTCCCCAGTAAAATCAATCCGATCCGCGAAACCGTGAAAATCAAACCCTTTGCCTTGCCCTTTTCGCTCTCCTACATTGCGGATTAAATCCGCTAAAACCTCATCCTGCTCTTGAACAATACTGTAGCCAGAAATCAGGCGGCTAAAGCGCCGTAAGTCCTGAGTTCTT
>CAZWAK010000195.1:0-13797 GCA_964631865.1 uncultured Heliobacteriaceae bacterium
AAGAACTCAGGACTTACGGCGCTTTAGCCGCCTGATTTCTGGCTACAGTATTGCTCTAGCTCAGTCTACCATAATCACTGCTTGCCCCGAAGATGCAGTCGCGGGCAGCCACGCCGATAGAAAATCTGCCAGCCGAATGCGATGGCAGGATGCCGACGGTCAACTTTTCCGTCCGCTCTTTTCTTCTGCGTCCGCACGCTTTACTTTATGGCGTCAATGAGACGACAACAAAGCAACGATATGAATTGGGACAGCAGAACTTATCCAGCAATCGCGAAGCGGCGAATGCCTTTCCGTTTGTTGTGCCTCTTGCTGGCGATTTGGGCCGTGCCATCCGCCGCTGCCCAACCCTTCCGTGAAGCCTCTGCCGCAACGGGTCTCGTCTTTCAGCATTTCAACGGCGCGAGCGGGAATTTTTATCTGGCCGAAATTATGGGCGCGGGCGTGGCGTTGTTTGATTACGACAACGACGGCGATCTGGACGTGTATTTGGTGCAAGGCGCAGCGTTAGACAACAAGCCGCCGCTCTTTCCTTTGCCGAAAACGCAGAAACCGGGGCACCGATTGTTTCGCAACGAATTGTTTCCTGGGAAACAATTGCGCTTCACCGATGTGACCGAAAAAGCGGGCTTGAGCTTTGTCGGCTACGGCATGGGCGTGGCGACGGGCGATTACGACAACGATGGCTTTGTGGATTTGTACCTCACCAACTTTGGCGCGAATGTTTTGTACCACAACAACGGCAACGGCACGTTCACCGATGTGACGAAACAGGCAGGCGTAGACGATCCGCGTTGGAGTTCGAGCGCGGCGTTTGTGGATTACGACCACGACGGCGATGTGGATTTGTTCGTGTGCAATTACGTGGACTTCACCGTCGCGGCGAACAAGCCGTGTTTTGCGCCGTCGGGCGAGCGCGATTATTGCGGCCCACAACAATATCGCGGTTTGCCGGATCGTTTGTTTCGCAATGACGGCGGCGGCAAGTTTACAGACGTGACACAAGCGTCGGGCATCGCGTTGGCCTACGGCCCCGGCCTCGGCGTGACGTGCGCGGATTTCAATAACGACGGGCGCGTGGACATTTATGTGGCGAATGATGGCGCGGCGAATTTGCTCTGGATCAATCAAGGCAACGGGAAATTTGCCGAAGAAGGTTTGCTGGCGGGCGCGGCCTATTCGATGGACGGCGTGCCGCGCGCGGGGATGGGCGTGACGGCAGGCGATTTTGACAACGACGGCGATGATGATGTGCTCGTGACGAACCTCACGAAAGAAGGCAGCACGCTCTATCGCAACAATGGCAAAGGGTTGTTCAATGATGCTTCGCTCGAATTCAATTTATCGCAGCCGAGCTTTATGTCTACGGGCTTTGGTGTCGCGTGGTTGGATTATGACAACGATGGCTGGCTGGATTTATTCGCGGCGAACGGCGCGGTGACGATTATGGCTTCGCTGCGCGGACAACCGTTTCCGTTTCAGCAGCGCAATCAACTCTTCCACAACGAAGCAGGCAAAACGTTGCGCGAAATCAATGCCGCGAACTTTCCTGCCTTGCAACTCGCTGAAGTCAGCCGCGCCGCCGCATTTGGCGATGTGGACAACGACGGCGATACCGACCTCGTCATCGCCAACAACAACGGCCTCGCGCGCTTGTTGCTGAATGAAAACGCCACGCGGAATCATTGGTTGCAATTGAAGTTGGTTGGCAAGCAAGACAATCGCCAAGCCCTCGGCGCGAAAGTCATTGTGCAGGCGAAAGGCCAAACGCCGCTCTATCGTCGCGTGCATACCGACGGCAGCTATTTGAGCGCCAACGATCCGCGCGTGCATTTTGGTTTGGGTACTGCGACTGCGATTGAAACTGTAATGGTGACGTGGCCGAACGGGACGAGGGAATCGTTTGCGCAAGTGAAACTGGATGCGCTGAACGTGTTGCAGCAGGGAACGGGTGTGAGTCCAAAGTGAATCGCGGCGAGAGTTGCGAAATCATCATGAACTGAGCGGCAGGGAACGTAACTTCAGCATCGTTGGGCTTGGATTTCGTTCCTGTGCCTTACGCATTTGCTGACCGTGTTGCAGCCAAGCGGTCAAATAGCTGTCCATTTGCGCCTTGTTGTTAAGGTAGAAAAGAATCGAAGCGTAAATCTGTTCTGCCCTCAAAGTGGGAAATCGCACGACCAATTCTGCCGGAGTCAATTCGTTGTAGAGATGTTCGTACAACACATCTTCGATCCCGACGCGATGACCTTTAATCCGAATCTCGTTTGCGGACAGGAAATCAAAATAATCTTCGAGTTGCATGGCAGTTACCTCTATACCAACTTGATATTCAAATCCTTATCGCGCTCGAAATTCTTGAGCAGATATTCCTTGTCCTTCACCATCTCGCCCGGCGTATAGACGGCCCACTCAAAGTTGTGCCCGTGCTTGATCGCATCGGTCGGACAGGCTTCGGTGCAATAACCGCACAGAATGCAACGTCCATAATCAATGCGATAAATCTTGGCATAGCGGTGATCTGCCGATCCGCGCTCTTCGTATGGACGTGGGTCGTCTGCGCCTTCGATGTAGATGGCTTCGGCGGGACAGGCGGCGGCGCAGAGGAAGCACGAGACGCAATTCTCTTTGCCGTCCGCATTGCGCGTCAGCATGTGTTCGCCGCGAAAGCGTTGGAAGATTGTCACGGGTTCTTCGGGGTAGCTGACCGTTTTCTTGGCTTTCGGAATTTGGCTGAGCGTAATGCTCATGCCGGTTGCAGTCGAGCGCGCGACATCAATGACATCTTTGACGGTGCTGATGATTTCAGACAGGATTGACATAGTTGTGATCTCAGATTGTTTTGTGGGTACGCCACAATCATAGCACGCCCTAGAGGAATTCACGCAAGCAGGCTAAGATAGTTCCGCCACGAATTCCACGAATTTTCACGAATTCGGACAAGACTTGGTAAAACAATTCGTGTCAATTGGTGCAATTCGTGGCTGAAAGGAACATTTGCAAATGAGTGAGATTACAGAAGAGCTAGTTCTCAATGCTTTGCGGGCGGTCAAAGACCCCGATTTACACCGCGACATCGTGACGCTGAATATGATCCGCGATGTCAAAATTTGTGGTGGCATTGTCGGTTTTCGGTTTGTGCTGACGACGCCGGCCTGCCCCGTGCGCGATCAATTGAAAGGCCAGGCCGAAGCTGCCGTCAAAGCGATTCCCGGCGTCGAAGTCGTCGAAGTCAAAATGGACGCCGAAGTCCCGAAAGCCAAAGGCAACGTGAGCGGCGCGGAAGTCGCAGGCATCGGCAACATCATCGCCGTCAGTTCGGGCAAAGGCGGCGTCGGCAAATCTACAGTCGCCGTGAATCTCGCCGTGTCGTTGCAATTGATGGGCGCGCGCGTCGGCATCTGTGACACCGATGTGTATGGCCCGAACGTGCCGATGATGATGGGCGGATTTGAGCCGCCAATGGTGCGCGGCAACAACATCGTGCCGCCGGTCTATCACGGCGTAAAAACGATGTCCATCGGGCTGCTGAATCCGGGCGACAAAGCCGTCGTCTGGCGCGGCCCGATGCTGCATTCGGCAGTGCAACAATTCCTGCGACAAGTGGAATGGGGCGATCTCGATTACTTAATCATAGATATGCCGCCAGGGACTGGAGACGTCCAATTAAGCTTGGCGCAAACGACGGCATTGGCGGGCGCAGTGCTGGTGACGACGCCGCAGGAAGTCGCGCTCGCCGATGTGCGCAAAGCCTACAATATGTTCGAGCAGTTGAAAGTCCCGGTCTTGGGCATCGTCGAAAACATGAGCTATTTTGAAGTGCCGACGAACGGCGAGCGGTATTACATCTTCGGACACGGCGGCGGCGAAGCGTTGGCGGAACGGTATGGCGTGCCGTTTTTAGGCGGTATTCCGATTGCCGTCAGCGTGCGCGAAGGCGGCGATTTGGGCGTGCCGGTCGTGCTGAGCGACCCTGACAGCATTCAAGCCAAAGCGTTTCGGCAAATCGCACAAAACGTCGCCGCGCAGGTCAGCATTCAAGCCATCAAGAAGAACCGCGAGTTGCCCGTGCTGAACTTGAAACGAGCAAGCTAAGGGGTGCGCCTGCATCTTGCAGGCAAAGGCTTGCGATAGGAACCCTTTGCGATGGAAGCGCGAGCTTGTGTGGGCATTGCCTGCAAGATGCAGGCGCACCCAACTTGTTGCCAGTTGACGCATCCGGTTCGCAATCGTTATAGTTGCGCTGGAAAGGAGAGATGATGCCGCTGATCTTTGACGACTCTCCGACGATTTCTGCCGCGCAAGTCGAAGCGGCGCTGGATCGCATTCGCCCGGCGCTGATCTCTGACGGCGGCAACATTGAATTGGTCGCGATTGAGCCGAACGGCGACATTCGCGTGCGGCTCAAAGGCGCGTGCGTCGGCTGTCCGAGTTCGACGATCACGCTCAAACAGTTGGTCGAGCGAATCCTGCGCGAAGAAGTCGCGGGCTTCGGCGATTTGATTACGGAATAATTTTTAGCTTTACAAGGAGAAATCTCATGAATCTGGTTTTGACAGACACTGCGGTGAACGAAGTGAAAAAGTTTATGGAAGCCGAAAGCCCCGGCGAGCAAGGCGGTTTGCGCGTGCGCGTCGTGCCGGGCGGCTGCTCCGGGTTTCAATATGCGATGAACATCGAAGAAGCTCCGGCGGACACCGATGAAGTCGTCGAAAAAGACGGCCTGAAGGTCTTCGTGGACATGTTCAGCGCGCAATATCTGAGCGGCGTCGAAATTGATTACGTCAGCAATGTGATGGGGTCGGGCTTTACGTTCAATAACCCGAACTCGTCCGGCGGCTGCGGTTGCGGCAGTTCGTTTGCCGCGTAAAACAAACGCGAAAGCAAAAGGCAAATATCAAAAGTAAAAAGGCAAACAGTCGCAACTGACGTTCGGCACTTTAATTTTTCTTTTTATCGAATCGAAAGATTTTCCGAATCCCACTTTTGCCTTTTGATATTTGCCTTTTGCCTTTTGATTTTACTGAGTTATGCCCAAACTCGAAGGCACGAAAACCAGCGAACATCTGAAAGCCTCGTTTGCCGAAGCGGCCCAGGCGTCGCGCCGCTATTTGTATTTTGCGCGCCGCGCCGACATCGAAGGCTATCCCGATGCCGCCGGGATGTTGCGCGATATGGCCGAGGGCGAAGCGAATCACGCGCAAGGCAGTCTGGATTTTCTGCGCGAGGTTGGCGATCCCGCGACGGGCAAACCCTTTGGCACGACGCAGCAAAACTTGCTCTCGGCGCTGGTAGATGAAGCGTATCAAGGCGAACAGATGTACGTCGAATTCGCCGCCACTGCGCGCACCGAAGGCTTTGACGAAGTGGCCGACTGGTTCGATACCTTAGCCAAAGCCGAACGCGCCCACGCCGAACGCTTTCGCCAAATGTATCAGCAGTTGTTTGAAGACTAGCGAATGTCTATCCAAGCCGTAAATTCCCAAATCCTCAACACGATCCCGCCGCGCGAGTACGGCGATGCGCGCGCGGAATACGAAGCGCTTCGACACGGCGCGGCGGTGCTGGATTTGTCGCTGACCGCGAAGCTCGAAGTCAGCGGCAAAAACGCGGTGCAGTTCATCAACGGCCTAGTCACGAATGATGTGAAGTCGTTACAAACGGGTGATGGCGTGTTGGCAGCGTTCTTGAATGTGCAAGGCAAAGTCGTGAGCCTCTGTCGCTTTTATCAAACAGATAAAGGGGCGGGTTCGGCGTTGCTGATTGAATACGACATCACGAACCGCGCGGCGATTTTCAAGAACCTGAGCCGCTTCGTACCTGCCGGAGAATTCTTCGTCCAAGACGTCAGCGACGAACGCGCGCTGCTGTCGGTGCAAGGGCCAAAGGCGGCAGAATTGCTTTCCGCGTTGACCGGACAGACTATCGAAGCCGCCCCGGAATATCGCAATTATCAAACGGCAATCAGCGGTGTGAACGTCTTGATTGCTTCGCACGCGCGCGCTGGCGCGACGGGCTTTGACGTGTTTGTTGCGGCGGACGTGAAGACGCAGGTTCGGCAAGCTTTGCTCGCAGGCGGCGCGCTTCCCGCTGGCAGTGAAGCGTTGGAAATCGCACGGATCGAGGCGGCGATCCCGCGCGAAGGCGTGGACGTGACCGACGCCAACATCCTGCTCGAAGCGGGCTACGACAAAGCCGTCAGCTACACGAAAGGCTGCTATCTCGGACAGGAAATCATCGCGCGCATTCATTATCGCGGGCAGCCCGCGCGGCAACTGCGTGGCTTGACGATTGACGCGAGCGAACCGCCGAGCAAAGGCACAGAGCTTTGGGCCGCAGACGGCAAGAAGATCGGCGAAATCACGAGCAGTGTGCAAAGCCTTGCGCTCAATCGCATCATCGCGCTCGGCTACGTGCATCGCTATTATTTGGCGGTTGGCACGACCTTCACCCTCAAGCGCGACGGCGCAGGGCAGGGAACGGCAACCATCGTCGAAACCCCATTTGTCCAATGAACGAACCGGAGCCCACTTGGAATCTGGAAACTGCCGAGAGCGCGTATGTCGTGATTTCGCGCTACGTCGAACACACGCAAGTGTCAGGCTTCATCATTGCCATGCTCGCCGGGGCGTTAGGCGAAGAGCGCTTGGAATTTCTCGTCAACAGCGAACACTGGCAAAAATACCTGGCGAGCCGTCGTGAGCTCGAAGCGGCGCAAGCCGACATTCAAGCCTTGAGCGAACTCATTGAACGCTCACGCCAGTAACTTTCAACTTTCAACTTTCAACTTTCAACCTATGATCGGCATCATCACCGTCGAAGAACTCAAAGCGAAACAGGACGCGGGCGAAACCTTGCGCCTGATTGATGTGCGCGAGCCGCACGAATACGATTTTTGCCGCATCCCCGGAGCCGAATTGCGACCGCTCGGACAAATTGCCAACTGGTGGACAGACCTCGATCCCAACGAAGAAATCGTGATGCAATGTCATCACGGCATGCGCTCCGAGCGCGCCTGTATGCTGTTGGCCGGGCAAGGCTTCACGAATGTCAAGAACCTGACGGGCGGCATTGATGCGTGGTCGTTGCAGATTGATCCGTCTGTGCCGCGTTATTGATTCAGAGAATACCCCGTAGCTTGCTACGGGGTCGCCGAATCCCAAACGTGGGATTCCAAAGGGAGCGCGGCTCCCTTTGGTCGAGTGCGGGGTCAATACCCCGCACTCGAAACGATTTTTTTATTTTTTACTCGCCCCCCAAGCTGGACCCACATGCCAACGCGCTCTTCCAATTCGCTGCGCCGCTTGTTTTGCTACAGCCTTCTCCTGCTCGTGGTGTTCGTCGCGCCGCTCGCGCAATCGCAACCTTCGCAGGCTTCTCTTTCGGGGAAAGATCGCAAGGACGTGTTCGACTACGTGTGGACGGTCATCCACGAAAAATATTACGACACGAAAACCAACGGCGTGGATTGGAAGAACGTGCGCAACCGCTACAAAGACCGCCTCGAAAGCGTACAGAGCGATGCGCAGTTCTATCAGCTTTTGCAAACGATGACGGGCGAATTGCACGATGCCCACACGCGCGTGCGCGATCCGTACAAACGTTATTTGTTTGATCGGCTCGAAACCGTGACGCCGGGCGTTTCGCTCAGCGAAGTCGAGGGGCAAGCCGTGATTTTGCGCGTTGTGCCCGGCTCGCAAGCCGCTGCCGCAGGCGTCAAGCCCGGCATGATCGTGCGCGCGATTGACAAGAAGCCAATTGAAGATTGTCTGTCGGAAGCGCGCGCGCTCATCGGTGCGTCGTCTTCAGAGCGTGCGACGAAGATGTTGGTCTATGCGAGCTTGCTTGACGGCACGGAAGACACCGAGGTCACGTTGTGGCTCGAACGCATTGAAGACCCGTCGCAAACGTTTGAAGTCAAATTGAAGCGCCAGGTCTATTCGACCGCCGTGCAAGTCATCGCGCGTCGTTTGCCATCCGGCTTCGGTTACATTCGCTTGAGCCGCTGGAAAGACCCCGCGCACGAGCAATTCAAACGCGCGCTGGAAGACCTGCGCGACACGCCCGGCCTCGTCATTGATTTGCGCGACAACGGCGGCGGCTATCCGGCGGAAGTGCTGAACATCGGCAGCTACTTTTTTTCGAGCAAAGTTTCCTTCGGCAAATTCATTCGTCGCTCCGGCCAACGCACCGATTTGATTACCAACACGGGTTCGTTTCAGTCGTACACCGCGCCGATTGTGGTGCTCGTCAACGACGCTTCGGGCAGCGGTTCGGAACTGTTTGCGGGCGTGATGCAGGAACTAGGACGCGCGACGGTCGTCGGACAACAAAGCTGTGGTTGTTTGCTGGCAGCGACGCGGCGCAAATTGCGCGGCGGCGGCGAATTGCTCATCAGCGAATTCGATTATCAAACGCCGAAAGGCCGTCGCGTTGAAGGCGGCGGCGTGAAGCCCGACCGCGCCGTGCCGATTACGATTGACGATTTGCGCAAAGCCCGCGATGCCGCGCTCGAAGAGGCTGAGCGCGTGCTCAGGGAAAACCGACAGCCTGCGGTAGAAAACAAATAAAGCAACATTATGCCCCAGAGAATTCGACTTGCATTGCTCAGCGCCTGGTTCGGCGCGATGGCGTTTTTCACGACCTCCGTGGCACAAGCCGCGTTCGCCGTTTTGCCGACGCGCCGGATGGCGGGCGATTTGGTCGCGCCGATTCTGATGAATTTGGAATACGTGAGTTTGGCGATGAGCGTCGTGTTGCTCGTGGCCTTGTGGCTCGCCCGCGAAGACCGCACCAAAGTCTGGTTCTTCGAACTCGGAATGTATGTGCTCGCGTTCGTCGCGACCGCCCTCGCGCGGTTCGTCGTGGCCGCGAAGATTCACGACATTCGCAGTCAATTCGGCGACAAACTCGACACGTTGGCCGCGACTGATCCGACGCGCGTTTGGTTCGGACAACTGCACGGCCTCTCAGTCGGTTTGATGGGCTTGGTGATGTTGCTAGTGTTGAGCGTGATCCTCGTGTTGATCTGGCGCGGGCGACGGCAGACCAACACGAGATAATCACGAGCGTCATTCTGGCTCGATCAGGGTCAGCGAGCTTCCTTCTCCTTCGCGCGTCGAAACCTCATCGCGCGCCACGCCCCACATCGTTTCGAGAATATCCTGCGTAAACACCGCATCGCCGATGTGCCAGGAATGCGAGCGATTGCCGATGGTCGGTTGCGTCTCAGGAATCGTTTTCCAGTAATCCGAGCAATTCACATCTACGGCGTGCGCCGGTCGGTCGCCGGGCAAGCCGACGCGACCTGCACGCGGCGCGATGCCGACGCGCTTGACGTTCGACAGCACCAGCACCGAATCGTGGAGATTGAAGTAATTGGTCACGCGCGTGCTATGCCGATAGAGCGAGTCGGTCGAAGAATTCCCGCTGCCCAACGAGCCGCTGGAAATATCCGCGCCGATCAGAAGCAGTTGGTTGATCTTCCAATTCACATTGGCCATGGATTGCCGATCATCGGCGTCGTCAAAGGCTTCGCGCACGACCAGCGCGCCCATCGAATGCGCCAGCAGGTGAATGCCGATGCGGCAATCCGGTTGCTGAAATTGTAAGAACAGGGCGATGCCGTCTGACACCAATTGCAAGGCCGCTTGTTTCGCATCTACGCGATCTTCCAAATAATTCAGCCCGCTGTCCGCGCTGGGCCAATCAAAGCTGACGACCGTGCCGTTGTAGCCGATGTTGCGCAAATCTTTTTTGAGCTTGCGATGGCGTTCCATCACGGTGGCCTGCGAGTTGTTGTAGCCGTGAATGAAAATCAGAATATGCCCCAGCGCCCCGCTTTCATCTGGCTTGACGCTTTGGGCTTCTTTGACGACCTCATCCGCCCACACCTTTCGTTTGACATTTTGGGTTGGGTCGGGGGCTTGGCCGTCGGGGACGAGTAAAAATTTGGAAGCTCCGGGTTCGTTCCCAAAAGCCCCGCCCGAAACATTGCGGGCACACAGTACAAAATCCATAGTTCCTCCTCGGTTGGGTTACGTGAAAGACTGCAAGAACAGCGGGGCAGGACAATTCTTTCAAGTCTGGAAAAACAGTTTGTTCGAGGTCAGACGTACCAAATCAATCAATGGGGGAGTGTCTACAAGCGCCGAATCAAATTGCTGAGGTCTGACGACAGCGCGCACTATACGAGGGTGAAAGAAAAAACACAACGCGAAAATTTGCGCTGGCATAGGCACGATGCCTTGCGATTGATTATCACAGCGCACGACTATTACGTGAATCGTCTTGCTCGCCTGCTTCTTCGCGAGTTTAGGGAATGATGGCGACAGCCATTGCACCAGTTTCGCGGCAGTGCTTTCCAGCGGTGGGTTCCAACTGAAAGAGGCCAACAATCGAAGCGAAATCAGAATAGATTTCATAATCAATTATGCCTCATCGGTTTCAGTCGGAGGATGTTTCTGTGCGGCGTACAACACTTCACGCAGGTTGATCAGTTCAGGACGGTTCAACTTCAACGCCTCAATCGTAGCGCGACCCGTCGGCGTCAATCCCACGATCAATGTGGCGTCTTCATTCCACGCGAAGTGATCACGCCAACGTTGTTGGCGCGGGTGAAACAGGGAAACCAAATTGTTTGTGAGCGGATCAATGGCTTGTAGCTTGATGTATTTGTATCCGTTGCAACCTTGACAGGAACAGGCCAGATTTTCCTCTACGGTTTGACCGCCGTGAGCGCGCGCGATGATATGTTCGACGGAAAATGGCTGCGGAGAAAATCGCGCTTGGCTGCGGCAGTATTCGCACAACCCTCTGGCGCGTGTCAGCACCAAGCGGCGCAACTCGGCTGGAATATGTTTGTCAGACATTGGCTTCACACATAGTCAGGAAACTCAATCCCCAATTGTTCCATGACCACCGTCAACGTAACGCCACGCAATTTTGCTAAGTCTGCCAAAGCTTTCATGCGCGCTGCGTGTAAAGCTTCCAACCGTTGTTGCAACCGCAGTAACTCTTGATGTTCTTCCGGCGTGAGCGTTTCATCTGCGCGCTTTTCGCCTAGCTCTTCCAATCTGAATCGTTCGGTTTCCGACAACGACTGATTGATGATTGCAAACAACGCCGATTCATCCCGGCTCAGCACAGGCGCGTGACGACGCGCGCGCAAGGCTGTTACTTCATCCGCAAAACGATCCAATTCCGCCAAGCTCAATTGCTCAATTACTTGTGAAAGCTGCGGATTGGAAATCAAATGAATGTTTTGTGACATAGTTTCCTTTCCCAAAACATAACTATAAAGTCTTACCGTTTCTAGCTTCCCAGGTTGCCAGTAGGAAGGTTGCTACAGTACCAGCAAGGTTTACAGCGAATTCTGCGTGACGAGCGGATGGCTTGACCCTTCTTTGGCTTTTGCCATGCGCATCTCCAATATGGTTTCTGACTGAACCCAATCCTATAACAATATCTTGGCAACCCATCAAAATTCGTTTGAATATTTCCTCAGTATGCTGAGAGGGCGACAAGGTGAGTTGTTTAGCTGCCAAACTATATAATTTTGGTAAATCCATTTTGGGATCATAAATCTCACCCGATTCATCCAGTATGTGTTTACAGATAGTCTCGATAAGAGTCCGAGCGGCTGTTATCGCTCCCTCTGTATCTTCTTGCCTGCGATCAAGTGCCTTGCGCCAATGCTCTGCAATCACCTCAGAGTTTACCTCTCGCAACTTAGGAGAAACAGTTTCATCAATTGAGGCACTTTCAATTTGACGTGCTAACTTCTCAAGTAGCGAAGCATCAGGTTTTCCATGCCACATCGGTAAATCACACGAGCAAAGTCGCAAAAGCAAAGACTTTTGTTTACTCAAAGGAAACAAAGAGAGCCAGTTCTCAAACATCTCTGATCTGTTATTAGCAGGGGGTAACACGACTTCATTTGGGTGTTTATGAAGCTCATAGCAGAAAAACTGCTCCATCTGTGTATAGGAAAATCCTGTCCCTCCGCCAGCAAATAGGCCTGATGCAGTTTTCAGAATTGTGTAAGGAAGTCTTTGCTCTTTGCCCATAAAGCCTCGGCTTTCAAATATAAATTAGCTTTCTTGTCCACTCGAAGCAAGGGATTGATGTTTGTCAAATCCAATGTAAATCCGAGCCTTCGCCGTCTTCGACAGATCGCGCAACGTTTCCAATTCCTGCAATCGCAGCAACGCCGGGTGCGCCGAATATGCCGTCGCAGCCTGCTCGCGTTCGCGCAAAGCGTTGATGTCGGCTTCGGTTTGAATGCGCGTCGCTTCGGCTTCGGCTTGCGCGATGGCGGTGCGCGCTTGCGCTGTCGCTTCGGCTTCCAACCGCACGGCTTCGATTTTGGTTTGTGCAGCGATGCGTTGGACTTCGGCGTTGGTGCGGGCTTCGACGAGTTGCGCTTGCGACAAGCGTTCGGCGGTCAACACGCGATTCATAATTTCCTGCAAGTTGCCGGGGAAGACCAAATCTTTCACGTCGGCGCGCAGAATCGAAACGCCATACGTCGTGGCGATTTCTTTGACATCGGCGAGGATGTCTTCGGACAGGCGATTGCGGTTCGTCAGAATTTCTTCCAGCGTCATCGAAGCCAGCGAACGACGCGCCGCCAGTTGCACGTCGGAGTACAACCGCTCCAGGTAATTCTCTACGGCGAGCACCGCCGCGCGCGGATCCGTCACGCGGAATTGCACGATGATCGAAACGCGAATGGCGACTTTGTCGGCGGTCAGAATTTCCTGGCCTTTGATCGTCAAATCGCGTTCGCGCACGTCAATCAATGTGGCGACCACTTCTTTCTGACGCTCTTCTTCCGGCTCGACGTAGCCCTTCAATTTACGGCGCAAGCGTTCCATGAAGCTTGGCTCTTCGACAATGGGTTCTTCGACCAGCACGTGATAGCCCGGCTCCAGAATTTCGGTTAAGACACCATCTTCGTAGAGCAAGCCGAGGAGGTGATTTTGAATAATGATGTCACGAGTGACTTTTCGTTTGGCAGTCATAATGCTTCCTTTCTGGCAGCGGGCTGAAGTGGTGCTGCCTGATCATTTGGAGCCCTCGTAGCTTCCTCGATTTTGGAGAACGAGCTTTCAGATTGGCAATCTGATGAGCCGCAGTTGCGTGCGGCATCATAACCTTTGGCGGCCAGCCCCATAAGAATGCCGAGGGCATAAACTTTTGTAGACGATGGAACACGGATGACGCGGATGCGACAGCTTGGCACGGATCAATCTGTGTTCATCCGTTTGATCCGTACAATCCGTGTTCCATTGCTTTTATCCTTTGACGCACACTACCTGCTTGAGCGTATGCACAACCTCGACCAACTCGCGTTGTGCATTCATTACCGCTTCGATGTCCTTGTAGGCCGCAGGCGTTTCGTCAATCACGTCTTCATCCTTGCGGCATTCGATGCCTTCCGTAGCTTTCGCGTGATCCGCTGTCGTGAATCGCCGCTTGGCTTCGTTACGCGACATCGCACGACCTGCGCCGTGACTGCACGAATGAAAGCTTTCTTCATTGCCGAGGCCGCGCACGATGTACGAACGCGCGCCCATCGAACCGGGGATGATGCCGTAATCGCCGAGCGCAGCACGTACCGCGCCTTTGCGTGTCACCAGCACTTCTTCGCCGTAATGCGTTTCGCGCGCGACGTAGTTGTGATGGCAATTGACGACTTGCAATTCGGCTTTGAAGGGCTTCACTTCGCCGCTGTCCGAGATGGCGTCAATCATTTGTTCCATCATCAGCTTGCGGTTGTACATCGCAAAGTCC
>CAZWAK010000196.1:0-13735 GCA_964631865.1 uncultured Heliobacteriaceae bacterium
CCTCTGATGGGAAACGGCTGGTCACTTATACTTTTGCGTATCTCGATCTTAGCTCACCCGCTGAGGTCAAAATCTGGAATCTGGAAACGCAGCAACTGATGCGAAGTTTTCGTCCTCCGTTATCAAGCGGAGGTTATATTTCAGGGCTTTCCGATGATGGAACACGACTGGCTACGCTGGAACCGGCAGGCGGCGAGGTCACCCTGAAAGTTTGGGAGGTGAATACCGAGCGGGAAATATTTTCGCTCAAAGAGAGTATGGAGATGGGTAGTTGGAATGCTGGCACGGTCTTCTCGCAGGGCGGCAAACAAATCGCGTTCTCTCTGCCGAGTAAGATTGTTCTTTGTGATGCTCAGACCGGAAAGAAACTCCGCTCGTTTGATGTAACCGCATTCACTGTACACCTCGCTTTTTCACCTGATGGGGAACGAATGGCGGAAGCAACTAATGACGGGGACGTGAATCTCTATGAAGTCAAAACCGGTCGTCGCATTTCCAGTGTCAGAGGGCATGCGGCGCGTATTAACTCCATTGCTTTTTCTCCTGACGGCAAACGCCTGGCTTCGGCAAGCAAAGATAAAAAGCTCAAGCTTTGGGATGGCTCCACCGGGCAGGAATTGCTGCAACTCTCCGGGCATACCGATGAAGTCTGGTCGGTCGCCTTCGCGCCCGATGGCAAGACGCTGCTGTCCACGAGCAAAGACAAAACCATCCGCTTCTGGCGCGCGGCCACCGACACGGAAGTGCAGGCGCGGCGCGGGCAATAGCGGAGCGCACAACGCCAATGATATAGTTTCCGACATGGAGGAATTAAGTATGGTCTTACCACACATTCAAATCACGATGGAAGAAGTGATTGACCCGGCAGAGATTGCCCGCTTCCGCGCTTCGATGGCGCAGGTCGAACGCAATGCTAACTGGTTAGAGGCACACGCCACCGAAATCTATCGCAACCATCGCGGCAAATTTATTGTCGTCGCTGGGGAAGAGCTATTCGTAGGCGAGACAGCACAAGAAGCGCTGGCGTTGGCGAAAGCGGCTCACCCTGAAGATCACAGCAGTCTGATTCGCTATATTTATCCGAAGAAAACGATCCGAATCTATGCGCATCAACGGTACCTGGAAAATGCATGAAGATGGCGTTGCCCGTCCGGTTATTTATGGCGAGATGTTATCGAGCGAAGGCATCTGGGAAGGTGTCGAATTCCTCGTGGATACGGGGGCAGATCGAACCGTGCTCAGTGCTGCCGTTCTTGCTAAACTGGGACTCGCAACACTCGAAGCCGAAGAAGACATCAGCGGCTTGGGCGGAACGACCGGCTCGGTTCTGGTGGAAGCGAAATTGAATCTTCAACGCGACGATGGCAACCCAGTGTTGTTTACCAGCCAATTCACGGCGGTGACGGACGCAGCAGGACTTGAATTCAACGTATTGGGACGCGACATCATGGATTTGTTTGCGGTCATCATTGATCGCCCTGGCAAGGTTGTTTGCCTGCTCAGCCAAAAACATCGCTACACGATTCTGCCAGCCCCCTAACACGCCAAAGCCGCTCTTCGTGACGGAAAGCGGCTTTGATTGTCTACCAATTTTCTGTCGTTTCACGCGGCGCGCGGTTGGCGACGGCGGCGAAAATCGGCTTCGCGTTCTTCCAGGATCGCACGGTCAAACGGATCCATCGCGGCGCGTTGCTGGCGGATGTATTCATCGGTTCGCTGACAACCCGCGACATACTCTTCATAAGACAACTCAGAATTGATTTGGTCCTCTGCTTGAAGCTGTAAGAATTCTTCGCGGCTATGCACATGCACGAATTGTAATTTCATGACCAACGACCTGCCTTTCGTAAACTTTCCAAGTACCGTTGCAACACGCGCATCATACTACTATCCGGGCGCAAATCGAAGGCCATTTCCAGCGGCACGCCTTCGGTACGCCACCAATACGCGCCATCGCGCAACATCACGTCATTCAACGTTTGGCAACCAGACAATGTGGAGGGCAAGAGTCGTTGACGGTCAGGTGGCAGTTCGGCGTCAAAGCCATAGCGCGCCCAAGTGTAGTATCCATTGAAGCCATCGTCGTAAGCACTACCGCTCGCAAACGTGGTCAAGTACGCGATGCCTAATGCTTGCCCGGCTTCGATTTGGTGTAGCACCGCACGCAAGCCCAACAATGGTTTTCCCCACGGTTGTTTTTCCAAATACAGATTGCGCACGTACAAGCGCCCCAACTCATCGCGTGCCAAACGGCGTTGCTGAAAGACAACATCCGGGTGTTGCACGTCGAAGAACAACGAATCGCCGTGCGCCGCAATCCGCACGGTTGCGCCGTCCAATGCGCCTGCGAGAGCAGCTATTTGTTCGTCGGGAACAAGTTGTCCGAGCAGCGTGACGGCAGTTTTCCTGGCTCCGGGGCTGTATTGGACTTGGATCATTGGCGCGATAGAAATATCAGCCGACGGCAGCGATGGCAAGGCTTGTTCGCTCGCCAACCGAGACAACCGGATTGGCGCGGGGCAGGCGATGCGTTACCATTTGCAATTATGCAGCAGAAGTTAAATGACAACCTGACCTTGATCCTGGCGGAACTACATCAATTCTTGACGACGCTGTATGGCGCGCGGCTCGTGGATGTGATCTTGTTCGGCTCGCAGGCGCGCGGTGATGCGGTCGTCGGTTCAGACATTGATGTGTTGATTGTCCTGAAAGGGTCGGTCAGTCAGTTTGAGGAAGTGGCGCGCACGAGTGAGTTCACGTCCGCGTTGTGCCTCAAATACGATGTACTGCTCTCGCGCATCTTTCTCTCGGAAGAGGAGTATTTACGTTCACAGATGCCGTTCGTGCAAAACGTGCGGCGCGAAGGAATTCATGTATGACGCAGGAACAAGAAGCCTTGCTCAACAAAGCCCGCGAAACGCTCCAAGCGACAAAGCTGCTGGCGGCAAACCAATTGTTGGATTCAGCGGCGTCGCGGGCGTAGTACACGATGTTTCATCTGGCCGGAGCGTTGTTGCTGGGTAAAGGGCTGACGTTTTCCAAACACGGTTCGTTGCTGGGGGCGTTTGGGCTGCATTTGGTCAAAACTGGCGAAGTGGACACGAAGTTCCATCGCTACTTGATTGACGCGCAAGACAACCGAATCAAGGGCGATTACGGCGTCGCATCTAATCTCACGCAAGCGCAAGTGGAAACGATGATCGTGCAGGCGGAAGAGTTCCTGGCAATGACGGAACAATTGTTGGGAACACCGCCGTCGGCATTTTCTTCAGGCAGTTAACGTGCCTGAAAATGACGCACACAACTCGCCTCTTCCTCACTCCTGAAAAAATCCCCGATTTTTTTCCGGCAATGAATTTTTTTGCCATGTCGTGAGGGATTTTGGTTTTGGCTTCCGCTATCTCCAGTGACAGTAAATTTTTGAGAACCAAAACAGGAGGCAGCGATGGATTTCACCAACTTCGACCAAATGAACCAAGTGATTGCGACGGCCAGCGGAATGCTGAGTCAAACATTGTGGTGGGTGTTAAGCGGATTGGTGTTGGGCTTGAGCGTGTGCAGCATTGGCGGGGCGTTGGGGCAAGGCTGGCGGGAAGCGCGGCAACCGCGACGGCGCGTACAATCACAGCGACAATTCATCGCGCGTAAGAGTGCAACCGCGCAGAAAGCACTCCAACCGCGCGTTTGTGCGTAGGCCGGTTTTCCCCAAGTTGCGTCTCAGCCGGGGCGAGCGCGTAGGGCAGGTGCGTTGTCCTGCCCTACGAAACCAGCTCGGCTATTTCGCAAACGTGAAGCGAATGCCGGTGGACAGCAGCGTGTCTGTTTTCTTGATGCCCGCGAGCGGTGGATTGCTCAAGTGACGGAGGCTGTAGGCCAGATTCCAGCTTAGATAGCGACTCAACGCGGTGTTCATCCCAGCGTCGAAGTTCATACGATACTCGCCACGATCTGAGAAGTTCGGGAACAGCACGGCTTTCTCAAAAAACTGCGTCCGCGCGTTCATCTTGAAGCGCCACTCTTCGCCGACGAAACCTTCTATCGAATCGCGCGTTCGCGTGGTGTACGTCGGAGTCGGGACAGCCGTCGTCGGCGCGGGCGTCACGTCAAAGATTTCTTTGTTGTACGCGATGCCGCCGAAGACATCGAAGGTCGAACGTTCGCCTTTCACGACGTTGTAGCCGAAGCCGCCGCCCGGCGCGAAACGCAAATCCAGTCGCAAGAATTCATCGAAATCGAAGTTCGCAAAGCCGAAGACGAAGCTGCGATCCGACAACTTCAAATCGTATTGCACACCCGCGCGCTTGGCGTTGGCAATGCGGCGCGACGGCGTGACGTTGCGGTCGGAAGCCTGAATCTGCCGATAAAACACCGTCGTTTTGTCGCGCCGCGTGATGCGCGCCAAATCCAATCCGGCAGTGACGGTCGAGGTCGAAGAATTCCCCGAAGTCAACGCCACGCCGAAGTCCGCGCTGCCTGTCCACAAATCCAGCACGCTCGGATTCGCATAGCGATCCTGTTCTTTTTGCCACGCGGCTTGTTCGTCGGCATTGCGCATCGTCGTGATGTCGCTCCGGGCGAGTTCGACTTTGCCCGCGTCGGTCGTGGTGACGGCGATTTTGTTTTCGGCAGTCGTGAGCGTGCCGACTAATTTTTGTCCGCTCTTGGAAAAGACATTGAGCGGCTGCGTGGATTCGACATCTTGAATCGCGTCCCAATTCACGGTGATTGCGCCTGCATATTCAGTTTTGATGACGAGCGATTTTTCGTCCGATTTGACGATGGAGCCGGTCAGCCGGTCTCCGTTTTTCAATTTGATCGTGTCGGCAGTAGCGGGTGCGGTGAACGTAAGCAGACAAACGACAACCGCGAAATACACCTTACGCATTTTGATTCCTCCAATGTGGTTGTTGGTAATTCTGTTATCTACGCTTCTGCACTGGGTGGGAATTTTGTTTGCGATCAAGTCTCTGCTGGCTTGATCTGCGCGTATTTGAGCATATTTCGCGGCACGTTGCCAGCCAGCGCGCCCATTGACAGGCTTCGTTGAATTGCCGATGATTTGATCTGCCCCCAATTCGCCAAGAGGAAAGAAGCACTATGAGCGTTGTCGTGACTCCAGAACTTGCTGTTCCCACCGATCAGGAAGCCATCTTTCGCGTGAATCGTTGGTTGCACCGCGAAGTCGGAATGTTTCTGCACACTACGACTGCGACCTTTGACCCGGTCAGCTTTCAATGGCATTTGCCCGTAGAATTAGCATACGCCACACACGGAACATTAGGCGTGGTCGGCGATATTTTCATCAATGCAGCAACAGGAACTTTCGCAGGGCCACCCGATCCGACGGAAATCCAACGACGGGCAGAAGCATTGGCTATCCAATACGATCTTCATAACCAGGAGCTTTCATGACACAACCTGCACCTGCCACTACCATCGGACGCGGCGCACCGGAACTGGATTTGACGCCGCAGGAATTACGCGGCATCGTCGAACAAGGCTTGCTCGGCATTGCGCCGGGAGCGCGCGTGCTGGCGATCCTGCCGGACAAAACGCGCGATGACAACACGGACATTTTGTTTCCGGCGGCTGCTAATTTTTTAGCATCAAGACAAGTCGCGGCGTTCGATGCGCTCATCGCGCAAGGCACGCACGTCCCGATGACGGAACGCGAAAAGCTCGAAAAAGTCGGGATGCTGAGCGGACTCACAAATGTTGGCGCGATTTACGATCATCAATGGGATTCGCCCGATGCGCTCGTAAAGATCGGCGAATTGAGCGCGGCGCAAGTCACACAATTGACGGGCGGCTTGCTGAACAATTCGGTACCGATCACGCTCAATAAATTGGTTACGAACTACGACACGATTCTCGTCTTCGGCGCGACCGTGCCGCACGAAGTCGCGGGCTTTGCGGGCGGCGGCAAATATTTTTTCCCCGGCATCGCTGGCCCCGAACTCACGCACAACACGCATTGGCTCGGCGCGCTCGTGACAATTGAAAAAACCATCGGCGTTATCGAAACGCCCACGCGCCACATGATCGAAGCCGCCGTCGAATTGATTCCGGCCCAGATTATCTCGCTCAATTCCGTCTGTTCACGTACTGACGAAGATCGCTTACGCACACACGGCTTGTTCATCGGCAACATTCGCCAAGCCTTTCGTCAAGCGGCGAACGTCAGTCGTCAGGTTCACATCCGATTCACGCATCGTCAATACAAACGTGTCGTCGCGCTGCTCGACGAGCATTACGACGAAATGTGGGTTGGCGGCAAAGCGAGTTATCGTCTCGGCGCAATCATCGAACCCGGCGGCGAATTGATCGTCTACGCGCCGCACCTGAAACACGTTTCGGAAACGCACGGCCACGCGATTGAAACATACGGCTATCGCCCGTTGGAGCAAGTCATCGAATTGGTCAATCAGCACGAAGCATTACGCAACAACTTAGCCGTCGCCGCGCATCTCGCCCACGTCGCGTATGGCAGCCGCACCGATGAACACGGCAACATCCTGCCGCGTTATCAAATCACGCTGGCGACGGCATTGGATGAAGCGACTTGCCAGCGCATCAATCTCGGCTATTTGGATTACAAAACATTTCGGCGCGAGGAGTATGAAGGCGATCCGAATACGTTGGTTGTGGAGCGCGCGGGGCGGGATTTGTATTTGGTGGAGTGAGGCAGAACAGAAGCTGATTCAGGCAACTGAAACGATGTACTCGGAGGGCGTGGTCCGCATCTGTTTGGCCTGTTTGGCGGAAGCAATGAATTGACGGACAACCGCGACTAATTCTTTGGCGGTTTCAGGCGTGAACGCGACTTCGCCCGTTTCAGGACAAACCCAACCATAGACCCCAGGCACGCGAACAGAAATGCCATCTTCGTTATATTCAAATGTAGCGGCTTTCCACTCCATTGGCGGCTTATCTTTCCCGCGCTTCAGAAATTGCTTTTCTGACATAAAATTTAGCCTCTCAATTTTCTGCGTCTTTTGAGCGGCGGCCTTTCCCATTGAGATTCGTCGGGGATGTACGCCGTCACAAAATGCACATCATTGTCTTCAGAATACTCACAAACCACGTGCAAGTAAATTTGAATCTTCGGAGTCAGTGCAACCTTGCCACAAATCAAGATTCGAGAGGTATCAGGATAGGCTTCAATGATTGTTCCATTGATAACCGCTTCAGGAATGTGGTCAATTTCAAAACCTTCCTTAACAGAATGCGTGACAGCGTGGCTCCAAACCACGTAATTCCCGGCTTTGACTTTTTCCTTGATGACCTCAAAATCCATTTGCCCCTCTCAAATAAGCCGATGTAGCTTCATCAAAGTCTCCAACAATCCTTCCAACTGCTCCAACGGAAACTGCGTCGTCGCATCGCTCAATGCCGCTGCCGGGTTGTCGTGGACTTCCATAAACAAACCATCCACGCCACACGCCACCGCCGCCCGCGCGAGATTGGGAATGTACTCCGCCATTCCGGCAGTCGCTTCGCCCAAGCCGCCGGGCAATTGCAAACTGTGCGTCGCATCGTAGACGACCGGATAGCCGAAGCCGCGCATGATCGGCAGGCTGCGCATATCCACGACGAGGTTGTTGTAGCCGAATGATGAGCCGCGTTCGGTCAACAGCAATTCCCTGCCCCCGGCGGCTTCCATTTTGTTGACGACATTGCGCATTTCCCACGGCGCTAGGAATTGGCCTTTCTTCACATTCACGATGCGTCCGCTTTGCGCTGCGGCCACAAGCAAATCCGTTTGGCGACAAAGAAACGCGGGGATTTGCAGCACGTCCACGACTTCGGCAACGGCGGCGACATGGCTTGATTCGTGAATGTCGGTCAGCACGGGCACGCCGATTTCGCGCTTGATTTTTGCCAGCACGCGCAAGCCCTCGTCCATTCCCAGTCCGCGAAACGAATTGATGGATGAACGATTTGCTTTGTCATACGAAGCTTTGAAGATGTAGGGGATGTCGAGTTTCGCCGTGATGGCCGCAATCGCTGCCGCCATTTTCAGCGCGTGCGATTCCGATTCGATCACACACGGCCCGGCGATGAGAAAGAAAACGTCGGTGCGTTGTCGGAGAGTTTGGTAAAAAGAATTCATGCGTCTTCTGCGCGCTCCGGTTCCAGCAGGCAATCCACTTCGACGATGTCTGCGTCCGGCACAGTCTCGTGCCATTGCTGCAAGATCGTGTGCAATTGATCGCCGGACAGCGCCGCCACGCCGAGCCGCCGATTGTCTAATTGAATTGGTTCGTGCTGATGTTCTTGGTCGAACGGACGCCCTTCGCTGCACGCTTGGCACAGCATCCGAAGGTTGCGCGACCAGTCTTCAGATTCCAGCCCGTGTTCGTCCAACAGCTTGCCGAGCGCGTCCATCTCGGTGTCCGTCACGTTGTCAAGCGTGATGACGAACGTGCCGAAATGGCTCGGTTGCCAAATATCCAACTCATCGAAGACCGGCACTTCCTGCTCGCCCACTTTGCGAAAACCGTTCGGCGCACCGTCGTGCAACACGATGTCGCCGTAGCGATGTTCTGAATCGGGCAGCGGAATGCTTTGAATCACCGCGCGCGCCGGATCAATGCGCCGACACCACACGATTTCGGTGTAGTCTTCGAGATGCAAGCGAATCGGCGTCGTGCCAATCCGCATTTCAATCGGCCCATCGCCATCGGGCACGTCTACGCCAAAGCCGCGCCACGCCCGCCGCGCTTCCGCCCAATCGTGCAGCGCCGTCGCCGCAATGCCGAGATTCCACCACGCGCCTTCGTCTTTCGGATTCAGCTTCACGGCCTTCTGATTGCAGCGCAGTGCGTCCTGCCATTGCAGGTCATACTTGTAGAGCAAGCCGAGGTTGTACCAGGGAACAGACCAAACGGGATCGGCTTTGATGGCTTTTTGGTAATACGCAATCGCCTCGTCGAAGTGGCCTTCGTCTTTGAGGTGATTGGCGTGGTCGTTGTGTTTGCTGGCAATGAATCGCATAGGCAGAGAATGGAACACGGATGAAACAGATGCCACAGATTCGTACAGATCAATCCGAGCAAACCCGTCACATCTGTTTCATCCGTGTTCTATGATTTGAATCAACTCGCCGCGCTCACAATCGTCTCGGCCTCGGCTTCCGGTTGCTCAGCCATCTTTTTCTGAAACGGACTCAGGCGTTGATCGCGGTCGCGGTCGCGTTCTTCCTGCAAGCGGTGTTCGTGCGCGGCTTTGATGAAGCTGACAAACAGCGGATGCGGCGCGAGCGGTTTCGATTTCAATTCGGGATGAAATTGACAGCCCAAAAACCACGGATGATCCGTCAATTCGACGATCTCAATGAACTTGCCGTCGGGCGATTTGCCGGAGAAAGTCAAACCCGCTTCGGCCAGACGATCAATGTATTTCGGATTGAATTCGTAGCGGTGGCGATGCCGCTCGGAAATCATCGGAGTGCCGTAAACATTGCGCGCGAGTGAGCCTTCCTGCAATTCGCAATCGTACGCGCCGAGCCGCATTGTGCCGCCCAAATCTTCGACGCCGAGCAAATCGCGCAGTTTGAAAATCACGGGATCGGGCGTATCAGGATCGAATTCGGTCGAGTCCGCCGGTTCGATTTCGCAGACGTTGCGCGCGTATTCAATCGAAGCGCATTGCATCCCCAGGCATATCCCGAAAAACGGTTTCTTTTCGCGCCGCGCATAACCAATCGCGCGAATCATTCCGTTGACGCCGCGTTTGCCGAAACCGCCGGGAACCAGGATTGCATCCACTTCGCGCAGGCGGTCTTCCCAACGTTCGTCGGTCATCAACTCTTCACTTTCAATCCACTGGAATTTGACTTTGACCTGATTGGCAAAGCCGCCGTGCGCTAACGCTTCGTTGAGACTTTTGTACGAATCTTCAAAGTCCACGTACTTGCCGATGATGCCGATTTTGACGGTCTCGCGCGAGCTGTTGATGCGATTGACCAGCGCATTCCATTGCCGCAAATCCGTGTCGCCAATCGGCAGTCGCAGGAATTCGACGATCAAATGATCCAAGCCTTCGCGGTTGAAAACCGACGGGATTTCGTACACCGATTTCACATCCTGCGCCGTAATCACAGCGTCTTGCGAGACGTTGCAGAACAGCGCGATTTTCTCTTTCATATCCGCCGGAATCTGGCGTTCGCAACGACACAGCAAAATGTCCGGCTGAATCCCGATGCTCAATAATTCTTTGACGGAATGCTGCGTCGGTTTGGTTTTCAATTCGCCCGACGCCGCGATGAAGGGCACCAGCGTCAAATGCACAAAAATCGAATTGTTGCGCCCGACTTCATTGCTCATTTGGCGAATGGCTTCGAGGAACGGTAGCGATTCGATGTCGCCGACTGTGCCGCCGATTTCGACTATGACGACATCGTAGCTGTCCGACACCGCTTTGATCGCGTCTTTGATGTGATTCGTGATGTGCGGAATCACCTGAATCGTTTTGCCCAGATATTCGCCGCGCCGTTCTTTTTCAATGACCGAAAGATAAATGCGCCCGGTCGTCCAATTGTTCGCCTGCGTCAGCTTCGCGTGCGTGAAGCGTTCGTAGTGTCCCAAATCCAAATCCGTCTCCGCGCCATCGTCGGTCACAAAGACTTCGCCGTGCTGAAACGGCGACATCGTGCCGGGATCAACGTTGATGTACGGATCGAATTTCATGAGGTTGACCTTGAGGCCGCGCGCTTCCAGCAACGCGCCTATCGAAGCCGCTGCGATGCCTTTGCCTAAGCCACTCACAACGCCTCCGGTCACAAAAATATATTTCGGCATGTGTAATCTCCTGCGAGGTAAAAAACCTGAGTTGGATGAGTTCGTCGTTGATTACGCTTTGGAGGTAGGAGCTAGAGTAAACGTTGCGCCGCCGAAGGTCAACGGAAGTTGTGAGCCACTTACGATTTGCGGAGAGAGCCGTTGTCATGGCGTGCTGGAGGTGATGTTTGGGGAAGACGACGATCGGGGGTGGAGCGGGCACGCCACCGCAAACTTCGCTTTGTGGCGGCGCTTAGCCAACGGTTGGGCCCAACAAGAGAAAACGGCGCAAGTGGGGCGGGCGCACAAACGCTTCCCAGCGGCGCGAGTTCGACACGACTTACTGAACCGACCGCCTCCGTCGGCTTCTCCATCGTTACCTTGCGATGGCACTGCCAGCCCATAACGTAGAAAGACTTCGTCGGCTTTGCCTCAGAGATTACCGGAATATAAACGGAACCTGCCCTAAAGCAACTGCTGCCCCGGAAGGAAGAGTCGAGAGAAAGGCAGAGGTGAAGGCTTTCAATTTACTGTCCGGCAGAACAATGATGTCATTGGGGAGTAATGCCATATCTTGTTGTTTGCCGTCCATAACTTCTTTGAGGTTAACTCGTATTTCGTCGCGCTGGGAAGTTCCCGGTTTTTCCCGAAAAACAACGGCCTTGGTAGGGTTCGCTTTGGGCGTAAATCCCTTCGCCAGTGAAATCGCCTGGCGGATGGTTGCGCCCTCTTTGATGGGAAAGGAACCAGGACTCATCACTTCACCGCCAACATAAAAAACATCGGCTTCAGGGATATAAACTACGGCATCAGGATTTAAGCGCGGATTGTATTTTGGCTCGCCTCGCAGGAGGTCGCTGATTTTGATTTTTTCCAGCCCATAGTCAGAGGCTGTCTCATTCTCTGAGAAAACTTTCTCCGTGCTGGAATAAGTTTGCGTTTCCCGGAGTGTTTCTACACTAGCAGTAGCCAGTGTAGGAGTAAGAGAAGAAGATTCATCTACTATCTTTTTTCCAGCTTTCCTCTGCGGCTGAAGCAGAAATAGCATCGCTCCATGTTTTTCCGTAAAACCACCGGCCAAACTAACCAATTTCAATAGAGATGGTCGTCCCTCAACTTGATAGACGCCAGGCTGACGTACTTCGCCGTGTACATAAAAAGTTTGGCTATTATATTGTTTGACTAAGACAGTAACTTGTGGAATTTTCAAGTAATCGTTTTCCCGCAGCACCTTTTCGAGCTGTTGCGCCAATATTTCTGCAGATTGCCCCTGACAGGGAATGGCCCCGAAAGGGGGAAACGAAAAGGTCCCACTGGCATTGACACGATAGATTTTCGATAACTCAGGGGCATCTTCAATCTGGATATCCAGAACATCGCCAGGGCTAAGACGATAGTCCTCACTAGCTTCAATGAGGACGCCCTTTTTATTCGGGTCAATGACAGGTGTAGTTGGCAACTGGCTTGAACGATCTACTTTGGCAGGGTGATTCTGCTTGTCTACCTGCCCCCTGACATTACTCAAAGTTAAGGCCAATCCTGCAATAAGAAACCAGTACTTGAGAGTGGACCGCATAATTAGAACTCCTTGCCATATCACTAAGTAACACGCCTTAACCATTAACAGTATCTGAGAACTTATCAGATAAAAAAGGTGCCGCTAAGAACTTATGAAAGAGTGGCATTCGTGGCGCGCTCTGCCTGTTCTTCTCGATAATTTCCATAATAGTTGTAATGGTAATATCCATAACCATCTTGCTTAAAATCAAAATTATTAAGCACCACGCCCAATATTTTGGCGTTAACTTTGGTGAGTTGTTGGCTGCTATAGCGGAGAATCTCACGAGTGCATCTGCCGCTACTGACCATCAGGATAACCCCATCAACCATAGTTGAAATCACTAACGCATCTGTAACGCTGGCCAAAGGAGGGGAGTCAATCAGAATATGATCATATTGTAAGGAAAGCTCCTGAAGTAACTCCCGCATGCTTTCGGAACTAACCAACTCAGCCGCGTTGGGTGGAATTATACCACTGGGTAAGATTGATAAATGCGGGATGACCGTAGATTTAATGACGCCTTCTAAGCGAATCTCACCAGATAAACAGTTCGATAAACCTACTTTGTTGTCTATGCCAAGTGACCGGTGGGCGGTCGGGCGACGCATATCCGCATCAATAATTAAGACCGACCTGCCGAGCCGTGCCAGCGAGATGGCGGTATTAACAGCAGTAGTACTCTTCCCTTCTGCTGGAGAACCACTGGTAAAAAGGATTTTCTTGGGCGGCCCGCCTGCGGTCGAAAGCAATATCGCGGTTCGGAGAACCCGATAGGATTCGATGCCAGCAGAATTTGCTTCCGGGTCGAAAAGCTGTGCATTAAGCGCCATCCAAGACTTGCCATTTCCATTGTTAAGCGCAGTGACTTGGCTATTTGCCTGCAATGAAGTAGTTCTATTAGCAGTTAGTTTGGGGATCATCGCCAAGGTTGGGAGCTGGGCATACTGGGTAATATCGTTAGTCCCTTTGACTGTATTATCTAAGTAATCAGCAAAGAGGGCTAACCCAACTCCAGCCACTGTACTTAACAACAAGGCCAAGAGAATATTTTGAAGGCGTTTGGGGCTGGAAGGTAAGGATGGCACCTCTGCAGGTTCGATCATTGTGACATTGTTATATTGCTCTGCCACTTGAGCCTGAGCCTGGGTGGTCTTTTGGAGGAAATCGTTGTAGAGCAGTTTCGTAGTATCTACGTTTTGTTTGAGTAGATTGAATTTGATGGCTGCTTGATTTTCCTGTGAAGCTTCCGCTTTGGCCTTCACCAGTGCATCCTTTAGAGATGCCTCATCACGAACGGCTCGTTCGTAATCAGCCTTCAGTTTTTCTTCCAGCGTAATCATGTTGGCTCTCTGAGAATTCAGGTGGTCGTGCCCATATTTAGGGGCTTCGCAGC